>NZ_JACAOA010000011.1 GCF_014049385.1 Ruoffia halotolerans
TTAGATTAATATTATTAATCTTATATTAAATATCTAGAAAAGAGGAACATAAAATGAATGAAATTGATCGTAAGAGGTTACGACAGAAAATCTATATTTGTGGTTATACCAACCAGCAATTAGCAAATGAAATAGGAGTGTCGCCTTCGACGATTTCGAACATCCTGTTAGGGCATACAAAACCTAAGTTCGAAGTGTTAAGAGCACTTTTTGGGGCGTTGGAACTCTCTTTCGATGAGTTTGTTCAGATCTTCTTTCCTCATGAGTACCAATTAACCATCGATAAAGATTCTTTAGGAGACTTTGATCAAGGGCAGCCGTCACTATAGATAATTTTGTGAATTCATTGGCAGTTAATATAAACCAATTGATATGTTATTTTTATCATATCGAGTATATAATTATAAATGTCGTTGGTTTCTTTTGTCATTTATTAGGAGGTTTATAAATGGATTCGCGGAAAGAACATGAGAAATTATTGTCACAATTTGAGCCATTGCTTTTTAAGACTTTAAGTCGAGTAAATATGCGACGCATCCATGCTGATTATGATGATTATCTCCAGGAGTTGCGTTTGAAATTATTAGCCCTTGCAGATAAGTTTGATGGGGATCCATTTAAAGAGGATCTTGTTCGCTTCTTAGGCTTTGCGAAACAAGGTTTATATCGTTATACTTTGGATTTAATTCGAAAGTCAGCAGAGAGCACAGATTTCGTCGGATCAGATGTCTCTGAATTAAGTGAATTATTGCATAGTGACTTTGTATTTGGTTTGAGCCCTGAAATTCAAGTGTTTATTGAACAAGCGAATGAAGTGCTCACAGTTAAAGAACGAGAAATATTTGCTTACTTGATTCAGGGAGGATATACGGGTCAAGATATTGCGGATGAATTGGGAATAAGTCGTAAGATTATGAATAAGTACAAAAGTCGGATAAAAGAGAAGTTAATGCCATTGAAGGGCATGTTGCAGGGGAATCATTAATAAATAACTAAATAAGATTGTCGGAAGTCTCGTTGTTAAAAAACAACGGGGCTTTTTATTTGTGTACTAGCCTCTGTTGCAGCTGACCTAGTGCTTTTTCAACATTGTAATGGATTCGTTCCTTTAATAGCTTATAGACAATTCTTAATAGTTTATGGGCACAGGCGATCACCGCTTTCATCTTAGATCCTTTATTGGATAATCGATAATATAACTGATTAAAAGCTGGTTCCTTGGACCGACCGGTAACACCACCACTTCTTACTAACACTGTCTTTAGATAATTATTGCCCCTTGTCGTGCGAGAGGATTTCTTTATCCCAGCACTTTTATACGAACTTAAAGATAAACCTGCCCAAGAAGCTAAGTTTTCCACTGATGAAAAAGCATCGACGTTAGGACCAATCTCACCTAAAATTGTTGCGGCTCCTGTTTCTTTTATCCCTAGAACTTCCAAGAGGGGTTCATACTTGGTAGGGAAGTAATCTAAGATGTAGACTTCGATATCCTGAGTGAGTCGATCGATTTTCTGAGTACAAAAGCGATATCTATCCAAAGAATCTTCTAAAAGTAGACGATCCATTCGGATTATTTTACCATCTAGGGCCTGAAATAACCCTTCCGGACTGGCCTTCAGGTCAGAACCAAATAAACAGGCAAGTAACCGATTCAAAAGTTACCTGCCTGTTTGTTTACAATTTATTCAATTCTTCAACTTCTTGTATTGCGCTGACGACCATTTCACGTGTGATCTCATACGGTGAAACCTTGATATCAGCCATGGTCATACACTTATCTATCATCTTATTGAAGTCTACCTCAGATGTCAGTTCTAACTGCTCTAAGTTTGTAGATAGATGAATGCTCTTCATGAATTCAAATAATTTATCGCGTGTTTCATATTGTTTGTCCATTGTAAGTAGGACTAACGCTCCATAACACGTCCATTCGCCATGCAAGTGCGTTTCTCCAGATTTAGTTGCTGTCGCTCCGTAATACAGCGCGTGAGCTAAGTTTGAATTGTAGTCGTTATCCACTAACACTGATGTTAAGGCCGTTGTACCGATAATTTCTTGTAGAACTTTGTCGATCGCAGGACTCGCTTTGTGCTCATTCGCCGCATCCATCGCTGCTTTTCCGTTCGCAAGCAACCGTTCATTACAGCCTTGGACAATTTTAACGCCTAGGTCATTCTCAAAAGATAACTCACGATCTCTTGCTGAAAATGTCGCCTCGATTTCTTTTGTAATTGCGTCACCAATCCCTGCCCATAAGTACTCAGTTGGTGCTTCAGCAATGACCGTACTATCTGCGAATGAATGTATAGGTGGCTGCGCAAGCATTTCTAACCCGTGCATCTCGCCACTGTCTTCATATAAGACACACACTGCGGTGGTTGGTGCACAAGTAGAGGCAATCGTTGGGAATGAGAAAACAGGTTTGTCTAGTCTATGTGCCACTGATTTTACCGCATCAATGGCGCGACCACCGCCGACTGCAAACAACATATCCGCCTCTTTGACTGATTCAATTTCAGATAAACGGTCGATATTTGATAAGTTTGCATTTTTACCGTACCAAATCGTGTCTATGGCCTCTAATTCTGTTTTGGATAGAGCATTTAAAAGACGTTCTTGGCTAGCTTCTAAGGCTTTTTTACCCCCAATAATTGCAACTTTCGTTCCAAAAGGTGCACAGTAAGTGGCGATTTCGTCATAGGCGTTTTCTCCGATGGTAAAGTTAGGTAAGTTTACAGTTAAAGTCATTAAATCCCTCTCTTTATTATAATTTTTTAATCTTAATTATAGGGGAATTTAATAAATATGGCAAGTGAACCTGATTAAAGATTGGATTTCTACTTTTTATCACGTAAGACATGAAGGATTCCGTTCTATATAAACTGGTCTCTTTCCGGCTTCCCGACAATGAAGGCAGCAACGGATAAGAGTGCCTGCACAGCCACAAAGAAGAGGTTTCCCGGCAGTTGTAAGATGGCCACAACATAGAAAAACGCGCCAGCTAAGACAAAGTTCCTCGAAGTGAAGACTAAGCCCACACCATTCATTAAAAATGCCAGTCCAACTGAAACAATGTGCGCAGTGAGTTGATCTGATAGATTGGGTTGAGTCGCAGACGCCGACTGGTCAACCGTTATATACAGGTAAATGAGATATAGAACACTTAAGATAAATGCAATAGTAGCAAAGGTACGGGCAATTTTCTTCATTATACTAACCCCTTACTATTTAATAGCTGATAAAATTTAATAATGGTACTAGTTAACCATAGTATACTACATAATATTATAAAATAGATAGGAAATTTGTTGAAAACTCATTTATTTTTAATTAAAATGGCAAAAATGTGCAACTCAAGCCAAATGGAGATACGGTTTGTCCTGAGTTGCTCCAACTCAAGCCAAATGGAGATACGGTTTGTCCTAAGTTGCTCCAACTCAAGCCAAATGGACGATCGGTTTGTCCTAAGTTGCTCCAACTCAAGCCAAATGAACCATTGGTTTGTCTCCAGTTTCATCCGCAAAAAATCCGCCTGCAAAAACAGAACAAACGTTTGGTTTAAACCTTGTGTTATGCTATAATCGGGGCGTATAGTTTTTAAAAGGGAGTGTATTTAATGGCGGTGAAAGTTAGACGTAAAGACGCAGATAATATTATTAAAGCTTTGGAGGCAGGTGTCGTTCCAACAAGAGGGATCGAACATCTATTAGTGGGCCGACGCAACGAAGTGGAAGAAGTTATTCGTATCTTAGAATCTGTTTCAGAAGGAAATAGTGATTTGCGAATTTGGGTTGGAGATTTTGGTAGCGGGAAAAGTTTCATGCTACAAACCATTCAAAATTTAGCTCAACAAAAAAACTTTGTGAGTTCAACGGTTGATTTAACACCGAACCGTCGATTATATGCGAGTGATGGTAGTGCCGTTGCCTTATATAAAGAAATTATGAATAATTTAGTTACTAAAACAGCGCAATCAGGTAATGTTTTAAACACAATTATCGAAGAGTGGCTGATGACTGTTTTTCAAAAGGTTGGGGCAGATAAAGGCATTAGTCAAGCTGATATGATGGATCCGAAGTATGCGGCTGATGTTGAAAATACCATTCTGGATATTACTACCTCTTTCAAATCTGTCGGCTTATCTTATGAATTAGGCCAAGCTTTAATCAAATACTATCACGGCTTAATTAACAATCAACGCCAGCTAACGGTTCAAGCAATACGCTGGTTACGAGGAGATATTCGCACAGTCACTGAAAGTAAAAAAGAGCTTGGGATTAACCAAATTATTAAAGATGATAATTGGTATGACGCTCTGAAAACAATGGCTGAGTTATTCTTAGATATCGGCTACAGTGGTTTTGTTGTGAATTTTGATGAAGCGGTTAATTTATATAAATTAGCGAATGGAATTTCTAGAGAACGCAATTACGAGCGCGTGTTAAATATATATAATGAGTGTAAATCAGATGTGGCACGGGGATTATTTGTAAACTTCGGAGCGACTCGTAAGACAGTTTACGACCAACGCCGTGGAATGGCGAGTTACGGAGCTCTTCAAGGAAGACTCGGATTAGAAGAAAGTTTAGATTCTGAATATATCAATACAGACCGAACAGCTTTAGCTTTGAAACCTCTAACGAATGAGGAAATTTATACGTTATTAGCAAACTTACTCAATGTGTATCAAGTGAATTACGGTATAGAAATAGATTTTCCTGAAGCAGAAATTATTCGCTATATGGAAGCCCAATTAAACCGACCAGGTGCTGCAGAATTTTTAACACCGCGGGCTGTCATCAAAGATTTTATGGAAATACTCGCGATCACGCGTCAAAACCCAGGAGTGAAAGCTTCAGAGGCGCTTGAGAGTAAATTTGGTGAGTTAAGCGCACCAGTAGAAAAAGATGAAGACGATCATGACGATATCATCGAGGTAATTTAATATGGATGCTTTCTCACGTTTGAACCGCTCACTAAGAGAGTATATTTATCAAAGTGGTTGGCAAGAATTGCGACCTATTCAGAAAAAAGCCATAACCTTTGCCCAAGAAAGTCCAAATAACTTTGTGATTGCTGCGCCGACGGCTTCAGGAAAGACTGAAGCGGCCTTCTTACCTGCGATGAATAGTATTGAAGATTGGGATACGGGCGTTCGAATAGTGTATATCTCACCTCTCATAGCCCTAATTAACGACCAATTCAAGCGCTTGATGTCTTTGTGTAGTGAGATGGGTATTACCGTTACGAGTTGGCATGGCGAAGCCAATTCGTCCAAGAAGAAGAAATTACTGAAGAAACCGAATGGTATCGTGTTAATTACGCCGGAGTCCATTGAAGCAATGCTCGTTGGACGACCACATGAGGCTCGGACATTATTCGCTGAAACAGATTGGATTATTATTGATGAAATCCATAGCTTTTTAGGTGAGAACCGAGGCATACAATTGCAATCCTTATTAAATCGTTTAGCAACTTATACACAAAGAGAACCACGTTGTATAGGTCTTTCTGCCACACTTAATCAAGATGACTACATTAATTTGAAGAGCTTTTTTCAAAATCAACGCGAGACGAGTATCATTGTTGATAGAGGTGCGAATGAAAGGGAGCACCAAGTGTTTTATTTTCCGAAAGCAAAAGGGGATATGCATTCTTTCAAACAAGAGATGGATGTGATTTATCAAGCTTCTTTGAAGGAGTCGATGTTAGTTTTCCCAAATAGTCGTAATAAAGTTGAGAAGATCGGGTCTAATTTAAATCAAAGAGCAGAGACGGATATGCAGAATTTTAGTTCGTATTTTGTTCATCATGCCTCTTTACCTAAGCAAACGCGATTATTCGCTGAAGAATTCGCAAAAGAAAGTCGCGGACGTAAATTTACAATCACTTGTACATCTACTTTAGAATTGGGAATTGATATTGGTTCCGTTGATAGTGTGGTTCAATATGGGGCGCCACCCAATGTGTCCACCCTTTCTCAACGAATTGGGCGAAGTGGACGGCGAACAGGTGTGAATAAACTGCGCTTTATAGCCAATGAACCTTGGAGTTTACTTCAAGGCTTAGCGACAATTGAATTATTAGAGGAAGGACAACTGGATAACACACCTGCCGTGAATAAACCTTATGACGTCTTAGCACATCAAATTATTTCTCTAGTCATTGAACATAATGGGCTAACGCGACCTAATTTATTAACCGAATTAAGACGGGGGAAAGTTTGGGAAAAGATTACGGAAGAGGAAATCAATGAATTAATTGACAGTATGCTGTCCAAAGAATATTTAGAGTTGCTCGATAACTTTGAATTGATTTCTGGGTATGAAGCGCAGCCTCTACTTCGAATGGCTGAGTTTTATACGCAATTCTTTACAGAACCTGAACTAAGAGTCTATCACCAGTTGCAACATATTGGAACGATTGCCTTAGAACCAGGCTTAAGACCTGGGGACAATATTTTATTAAGTGGGAAAGTCTGGCGAATTTTGGGCATTGAATTTGAACAGAAACAAGTTCATGTCATGCCTGCGAAAGTCGGGGAAGCTTACTTTGAATCACGGGATCGACAAGATGTGTCCAATATCGTGAGACAAAGAATGCGAGAGATACTTTACCGGGACGACCAATCTCGTTACAGCGGTGAAATCCGTTCAACGTTAAACCATCTTGCAGATAAGATCGTCTACCGAGATGGTTTTTATTATCAATTAACGGATCAAGGAGACCCGTGGTTAGTTACTTTTCTAGGGTCGAAAGCAAACCGGACGCTAGCTTACATGATTGAATTGTTTACCGGCCAGCGCGTTCGAATAAACGACCTACATGCGCCCACGTTAATGGGGAAAGATTTGGACCGGACAATGCAGGAAATTCGCGATACACTTGTGACTTATCAGCAATTTTATGAATTCTTTAACCGTGAAGATTCCTTACTCTTAGGTGAAACAAATCATTTAAAATACCAACAGCTAGTCCCACGGTCTTTAATGATTGATTATGTGATTGAAAATCAACTGGACTTGATGACTGTTTTTGCTTATCTTAGTGAGATAGAATAATTTTGAAAGGAGGGTGTTCGATGAAATTCATTCGTTATGACGCCGTTAAAAATTGGAAGAGTAATAATCTTGAGGATATTATTGATGTAACTGATGAGATCCCGGAGAAAATCCAATTTGCGAAACCAATTGATAAAGGGATTGATTGGCTGGAATTTGTTGAAGTCGACCGTTATTATGATGAGTTAGTCTATTCGAGTGAGTTTCAAGAACTTGTGACTTCTTTATATTTAGAAGTCATGAAAGCGTTAGAACACCACTTTGAAAAGAGACGAAAAAACTTAAGGAAATTTATGCGACGATCAACGACCTATGCCTTTGATAACAATTACCTGTTCCAAGCCTTGTTTAAGTATTTACGCACACATATTATTTATCATTACCTACCTAGTTATGACACCTATTCAAGTTACGATACTTATTTACTTGAACAAGCCTTTGAACCAACGGATTTAAATGTCATCAGTGCTGTCATGGAGCAGTTTTTAAAAGACTTACCACCTGCAAGTCCTGAATTTCGGCAGTTGTTTGGATTGACTGAATACGGGACAGAAGAAGTGTGGTGGGACATGGATGGGAAGTACCGTGAGGAAAACGACATGACCCAAGTGCAATTAAATATTATGCAATCAACCACACCAAGGACAACAAAACCTTGGCTAGGTGAGCATAAAGATGAGATTGTTTCCCTCTATTTAAACTATTGGGAAATTATTACTTCTGACAAATGGGAAGAGGGACCTACGCGCAGTGATAAACGCAATCGGTTTATTTACCGTATTGTGAAGCGTCCTTTAAACCCATCTGCTGAGAATAAATATCATCGCTTCATGTCATCCTTATTAAAAATAGCAGAAAATACGATACGGAAAAAACACAAAATGCGTCAGATTAAAGTTGAGGCCGATGAGGACAATCTTAGCCGTCGCTTCCGTAAAGCGGTATTTGAAGCAATTATGGCTCACAATGCTTCACTAATCGAAGTCGCAACGAAGAAACAACCTAAAGTTATCCGATTAAATCCAACAAAAATATCCGATTCACAAAAAGACTTATCTTCAGTTGTGAATATGATTAGTGATTTTGTAGGTGAAGATGATTTTGAAGAAGAAGAGCAAGTTGAAGTCGAAGTGAGTGAAGTGACTGAAGTGACTGAAGTGACTGAAACTAAGGACCAACCAGTAGATGAAAATCAAACTTACAAAGAATTTGTGAGACGACTTGTAAAGGAAACATCACTCGGTGTGTCTGAAGTGGCAGAAACATGTCGAGAAAATGGGATGTTACTCAATGCCTTTATTCAAGCCGTGAATCAATTTTTATATGATGCTTTTGAAGATCAAGTAGTTTTAGTTGAAGGTGATGAGATTGTTGTCGATGAATTTTATATTGATGAATTAAATGAACTTGTTGAAAATGATTTTTCTGAGTTAGACTAATAAAACCCACTCGGCTGAGTGGGTTTTGTTTTCGTAATTATTCTCTTTCAATTCCTAGAAGACCAATCGCACCAGGTCCACCATGACTTGAGATAACTGCTCCAGTGTCAAACCATTGATCTGTATTGGCATTGTGTTGGCTTAACAGACTGTAAACTAATTCCTTATTTTCATCACTCACACCCGGTGAGCCACAGACCATCACTGTTTCTGGATCAATGTTATAAATGTTAAAGAAATCAGCGATCATTTTTTTAATACAACGGTCAAAGTTACCGCGGTATTTTTTCCCTGACACTAAGTATCCATCTTCGATGACAATGGTTGGGTGAATATTAAAAAGTGAAGCACCATGGAAAGCTAAGTTTGATACGCGTCCACCAGCTTTTAGATATAACAATGTGTTTGGTAAAAATATAAAACGCGTACGTTCGCGAATATTTTCAACAAAGGCAATGACATCTTCAGAACTTGCGTCTTGATGCTTTTCAATATATTCAGCAGTTGCTTTGATAATGGCAGTTTGGCCAAGCGTCACATTTTTGCTGTCAACGAGATGAATATTTTCAAAGTCTTCCGCAGCAATTTTAGCTGCGTTAAATGAGACGGTTGTTACTGCAGAATATGCAATATGAATAATATGTGCATCAGGATATTCATCAAAAATTTGACGGAAGCATTTTGCATTGTCGGCAGGGGTACTTCCAGCAGTCTTAGGCAGTGTGCCAGTCTTTTCATAGAAATCAAAGACTTCTTCAACTGGAAAGTTCAATCCGGGCGAGTCTCATCTCCCATTGTCACGTGCATAGGAATGATGCTTACTCCGTAACGTTCGACTAGCTCTTTAGGTAGATCAGATCCGCTTTCAGCGGTAATAATAAATTTTGTCATAATAGCCTCCATAGGTTATTGAGTTGATAAGTGAACTTTAGTTCATAATACAACAATGTAACGGCTAAAGGAATTCTATAAATGACGAGTATTATAGTATTTCAATGATTTGTTTAATACGGTGGTCAATCAATTTGTAGTAAATTCTCGTTCCTTCTCGGCGTGTTGATACAGCATTTACTTGTTTTAATTTCATTAATTGTTGTGAGACAGTCGATTGAGGTAAGTCTAAGACCTCTTGAATCGAGCCCACACTCATTTCTTCACAGTCAGATAACACCTTCACGAGTGAAAGTCTGATTGGATGACTGATTGATTTAAGTAAATTCGCGCATGCCTCATAATCCATACTCATACTATATCCTCCTTAGTTAAAATTTGTTAATTATAATTAAATTGTAATAAGTTAAATTTTAAGTAAATTAACAGACGATAAATATAACAAAATTAATACCGTTGGCAATTTTTTCCATGGCTCTGTCTTTAATTTCTTCATTCACTAAGCCGCCAGTATCATCTAATTTAACTTAAAGTTTACCTGAAAATGCGATTATTACTTTAGCATTTTTCATGAAAAACATCCAAGTTACAATTTTTTAGTATAATTATATAATACTCTAGTGACTCAGATATTGCTATAAAATTATTTTATTTAGTGGATAATTTTTTGTAAGAATGTTTTTTGAAAGGGCGCTGAACATATGCAGTTATTTGAGTTATATTAAAACTAGAATATATATTTAACAATATTATTAGATTTTTAAAGGCTGCTTTTTAAGTGGTTTATTTTATTTAACTTTTTTAAAAAAATAAAAATGGAATTCAGTGTTTTTTACGTATCTATATATGGAGGTGAAAATTTTAAATGAGTAAAAAGTTGGAACAGTTATTAATTTGTGGAAATCGTGAAGCACTTTTAAGTAAAGAGATGGAGAAAGAGTTTTATAATTTAGAGCAGGGCTTTCGAGGAGAGAATGAGCAATTGGAGTGGTTCAAAAAGTACGGTAGTGAGCATTGGCACTATGTTTCGAATTATTGGTTTAATCACGGCAAGCTCATGGAAGCGGATATGTTAGTGATATCTGAGCAGGAGTGGCTCGTTATAGAAGTGAAAAATTATCATGGTCTTTTTGAGTATAAGGATGGAGAATGTTATATTAACGGACGTTTGATGAGTGATGATCAAGTTGCTAAAATGAATCATCGGTTGAATCGGATTCGCCACATTGGTGCCGAAGTGAGCACAGAGATAAAAGTAGTTGGCGCGATGGTTTTTATTAATGAGCATAGTGATGTGCGATTGGAAAATGGTAATGAATTCGACGTTGTTATGCGTAATCAATTGCAGCGATTTATACGAAATTTTCGCGAAAGGAATGATTACCCCCTATCGAATCAAAAGCTCGAGCGTGTGTCTCGAGTTTTGAAAAAACATCAAGCAACGTCGCCTTTTGTACCTAAATCATTGCCTCTTGAAACTTTTGCTGAATTGCGAAAAGGTATTACTTGTAAAGCATGTGGAAGTTTTGAGACGCAATCTAAGTATAAAAGCATAAAGTGTCGTAGCTGCTTAACAACCGAACATAAGCACGAAGCAGCACTGCGAACCGCTTATCAATTACGCTACTTGTATTACGACCACCCGGAAATGCTGACACGACGTAATATCTATGAGTTTTGTGGTAAGTTAATCAGTGAACGAACAATTTCTAGAGCCCTAACAAGTCGCTATAAGATAATTGGTGCGACGAGCAGCTTGTATTATGATATTCAAATATGAGATTGTGGGTCGTCTTGAGCCAAGTGAAGTTGCGGTTTGTCTCAAGTTCGGACAACTCAAGCCAAATGGATTACGGTTTATCCTAAGTTCGGTCAACTCAAGTCAAATGGAGTTACCGTTTGTCCTGAGTTCGATCAACTCAAGCCAAATGGAGTTGCCGTTTGTCCTAAGTTGGATCAACTCAAGCCAAATGGAGTTGCCGTTTGTCCTGAGTTTGGTCAACTCAAGCCGAATGGATTATGGTTTGTCTCAAGTTAGCTCAACTCAAGCCAAATGGACTTGCGGTTTGTCTCTAGTTCAGTTAACTCAAGCCAAATGGAATACGGTTTGTCCTAAGTTCGGTCAACTCAAGCCAAATGGAGTTGTGGTTTGTCTCAAGTTCGGTCAACTCAAGCCAAGTGGATTGCGGTTTGTCCTGAGTTCGGTCAACTCAAGTCAAATGGAGTTGTGGTTTGTCTCTAGTTTGGTCAACTCAAGCCAAGTGGATTGCGGTTTGTCTTGAGTTCGGTCAACTCAAGCCAAATGGAGTTACCGTTTGTCCTGAGTTAGCTCAACTCAAGCCAAATGGATTGCGGTTTGTCCTGAGTTAGCTCAACTCAAGCCAAATGAGATTGCGGTTTGTCCTGAGTTCGGTCAACTCAAGTCAAATGGAGTCGTGGTTTGTCTCAAGTTCGGTCAACTCAAGTCAAATGGACTTGCGGTTTGTCTCTAGTTCAGTTAACTCAAGCCAAATGGAATACGGTTTGTCCTGAGTTCGGTCAGCTCAAGCCAAATGAGATTGCGGTTTGTCCTAAGTTCGGACAACTCAAGCCAAATGGATTACGGTTTGTCTCAAGTTTGGTCAACTCAAGCCAAATGGAGTTGCCGTTTGTCTCAAGTTCGGTCAACTCAAGCCAAATGGACTTGCGGTTTGTCTCTAGTTCAGTTAACTCAAGCCAAATGGAATACGGTTTGTCCTAAGTTCGCTCAACTCAAGCCAAATGGAGTTGCCGTTTGTCCTAAGTTAGCTCAACTCAAGCCAAATGGAATACGGTTTGTCCTGAGTTAGCTCAACTCAAGCCAAATGGAGTTGCCGTTTGTCCTAAGTTAGCTCAACTCAAGCCAAATGAGATTGCGGTTTGTCCTAAGTTGGGTCAACTCAAGCCAAATGGAGTTGTGGTTTGACTCAATTTCCCACCGCATCTCACATTTTAGTATAATGGTATAACGATCAGTTAGAATTACAGGAGGTATTTCGATGAATGAAATTAAATGTCCACACTGCGGGACACTATTTACGATTGACGAAGCGGGGTACGCAGATATTTTAGCCCAAGTTCGAACAAAAGAATTTAATGAAGAGATTCATGAAAAACTCGAGCAGATCAACGCCCAACATAAGAGTGATTTAGCTCTAATTGAGGAAAAGACGAAGAATTCCTTTGATAAGCAAATTTCAGAAAAAGATAAAGTGATCGCTGATTTGGAGAATAAAACCGCTTCGCTAGAAAAAGACAAAGAACTCGAACTACAACAAGCTTTAGCGGCAAAAGATAGAGAATTGACTGAGTTGAATGCGCGAATTCAAGCGATTGAAAATGAGAAGAAACTTGAATTGTCAGAAAGCAATGCAGCTAAAGAAAAAGCGCTGATGGAGTTGGAGTCTAAGATGACGCTTCAGGAAAAGGAACGGGAATTAGAGTTAAACTCAGTTAAGGAAAAATACGAAACAGAAATGAAGTTAAAAGACGAGACAATTGCATTTTATAAAGATTTTAAGGCGAAGCAATCGACTAAAATGGTTGGTGAAACTTTAGAACAGCATTGTGAAATCGAGTTTAACCGCCTTCGAATGACAGCTTTCAAAAACGCAGAGTTTGGTAAGGATAACGATATTAAATCCGGAAGTAAGGGCGACTACATTTATCGCGAGCATGATGAGCACGGCAATGAAATTATCTCTATTATGTTTGAGATGAAAAATGAAGGCGATGAGACGGCGACTAAGAAAAAGAATGAGCATTTCTTTAAACAACTCAATAAAAACAGAAATGACAAAAAGTGCGAATATGCGATTCTAGTGTCAATGTTGGAATCAGATAACGAATTATATAATAATGGGATTGTGGATGTGTCTTACGAGTACGAGAAGATGTATGTGATCCGCCCACAATTTTTCATTCCAATAATTACGCTACTCCGGAATGCAGCGATGAATTCATTGGAGTACAAGCAGGAAGTGGCATTGATGCGTGAGCAAAATATTGATATTACTCATTTTGAAGAGGATTTGAATACGTTCAAGGCAGCTTTTGCTAGAAATTATGATCTGGCAAGTCGAAAGTTCAAAACAGCGATTGAGGAAATCGACAAGACTATTACTCATTTACAAAAGACGAAAGAAGCCTTAGTTTCTTCAGAAAATAATTTACGCTTGGCGAATAATAAGGCCGACGATTTAACAGTGAAGAAATTAGTGCGAAAGAACCCAACTATGAAAGCAAAGTTTGAGGCTTTAGATTAAAAAAGAGAGGCACGTGGACTCATCCAGGGCATCTCTTTTTAGCTTCTAATACCATTTAAAAATAAGTCAATCACTTGCTCGGCGGAAAGCAGGGCATGAGGATTCATATCTGGGTTGATATAAGGGGCAATGATAAGAAAGTAATGAGAAACAATGTGTTCAGTGGTAAAGTCAGAGCGTATTACCGACATATTCTCCTCAAATAAATCCATAAATGGCTGTTTGTAACCCTTCGAGAAGATAGTATACAGTGTATGCTTACTCTCTGCGGAAAGATCGGAATGCATATCTTTTAACATCGTATAAATATCGACCGGTTCAGTATTTTGGAGGTAGCGGGTCATTCGATTGAGGCGCTCTTGTAGCGAAAGATCACTGTTATGGGCAATCGCACTCAATTGATAATTGACTTCATTACCAACTTCCTCTAAGACGGCAATATATAATGATTCTTTATTGCGAAAATGGTGATAAAGATTTGGTTGAGTAATGCCGACTTCCTTTGCAATGTGCCGCGTTGAAGTAGCTTTGTAACCTTCGGTCATAAATTTTTTGCGGGCAGTATCTATAATTTTTTGTCTCGTTGAAATCTCTTTAGAGGTCAATATACTTGCTCCTTCCTTATTTAATATTATACATCGAATTGACGAATTTACTAGTTGAATACCAAAAGTATATGTTGCATGTGAAAAAAGAGACTGATATACTTATCATGTGATAAGTAAATATAAAGTAGAGGTGTGACTATGTTTTTAGCTTGGAAAGAAATTCGCTATGCTAAGACGCGTTTTTCATTAATTGTTGGTGTGCTAGTATTAGTGAGTTATTTAGTATATTTTTTAACCGGTTTAGCCTTCGGTTTGGCCCAGGATAATCGAACAAGTGTCGACAAATGGGAAGCACAAGCGATTGTTCTCGCTGATGAAGCAAACTCAAATATTAAAATGTCGGTGTTGCCACAAGGTTTAATTCAAGATATAGAGGCTGACGATGTGGCCATTTTAGGTCAAACAGCGAGTGTCGTGAGTCGTGATGAGCAAACAGAAGCCGAGCAAGAAGACAATAGAATTTCAGTGACATTCTTCGGAATTGATTCGGAGCAGTTTCTTGTCCCAAACATCATAGAAGGTGAGATGTTTAACAAGGACTTTGAAGCGGTGGCTGATATTAGCTTGAAAGAAGAGTATGACATTGAAATAGGTGATGTGTTAAATATTGCGGGAAATGATGAGCAAGTGACGGTGGTTGGTTTTACTGAGAATGCAAGATTCAATGTAGCTCCAGTTCTTTATACTACCATTTCAACCTATCAAGATGTGCGTTTTGAAGCTATTGAGGATTCAGATGAAGGGCGAGTGAGTGCGTTTATTATTCGTGATGATGATTTAAATAGCGTTGAGTTGGGTAATGAGGACTTAGAGTTGTTAACAATTTCTGAATACATTGAAGAGATACCAGGTTACACAGCCCAAGTATTGACCTTTGCGTTGATGATTATTTTCTTAATTATTATTGCAGCGGTGGTTATCGGAATTTTCATGTTTGTGTTAACGGTTCAAAAATCAAGCATGTTTGGTGTGATGAAAGCCCAAGGGATTTCTACCAAGTACATTGCGACGTCCGTTGTGAGTCAGACATTTATCTTATCAGTCATTGGTGTATTGATTGGATTGGTGCTTACGATTGCAACAGCGATGGTGTTACCAAGTGTGGTGCCAT
The DNA here is from genome assembly GCF_014049385.1 of Ruoffia halotolerans. Lineage (GTDB taxonomy): Bacteria > Bacillota > Bacilli > Lactobacillales > Aerococcaceae > Ruoffia > Ruoffia halotolerans. The sequence goes on from NZ_JACAOA010000011.1 coordinate 15,397, forward strand.
TTGCCTTTAATTGGTACTATAACTTAATCATCACCGTGTTAATTGTGTTGTTTGCCTTATTAGGTGCATTCTTCTCAGTTAGAACGGTGGCCAAAATTGATCCGCTAGAAGCGATTGGATAGGAGGAAGACGATGAAGAAAGCAATCGAAGTAAAGAATCTGTCCAAAATATTTGATGATGGACGTAAAAAAATTACAGCCTTGAAAGAAACAAATCTTTCGGTTGAAGAAGGAGAATTTGTTGCGATTATCGGACCGAGTGGGTCAGGTAAGAGTACGCTTCTAACGATTATTGGCGGCCTTCAAGCACCTAGCGATGGGGAAGTTTTGATTAATAACAATAAGTTTAGTGAAGAAAATGACAAGAAACGAACGGAACTTCGCTTCAAGGAAATTGGTTTTATTCTCCAAGCGTCTAACTTGATCCCTTTCTTAACGGTAGAGGATCAGTTGCGTTTTGTAAATAAAATCGAGAAGAAAGCATTTCAAAAAGAGCGAGTGGATTCATTGTTGGAACAATTAGGTATTACGGATTTAAGGGATAAATATCCAAGCGAACTTTCAGGAGGAGAACGGCAACGTGTAGCTATTGCCCGAGCCTTGTTCCACGATCCGTCAGTTATTTTAGCAGATGAACCAACCGCTAGTTTGGACTCAAATCGGGCGTTTGAAGTGGTTGAAATACTAGCTAAGCAAACAAAGCAACAGAAAAAAGCAACAATCATGGTAACTCACGATGAGCGTCTCATCAAATATTGTGATAAAGTGTATTACATGGAAGACGGGAATTTGCGCTTAGCTACAGATAATAATAAATAGATTAAACTAAAAGAAAGAGAGCATTTTGTGCCATCTTTCTTTTTATTTTTAGTATGATAAACCAAAAGATAAAGGAGGGGCTTATGAATTATAATGTAAGAATCGGTTATGCATGTTTAAACCCTGACATTAGCCAAGGTTTCAAGACGTGCCGGTTTGATAATTTAACCAATGAGAAATGGATTGAATTAATTGAATGGAATCTGGCGACATTGGAAGAGATGATTACTTATACAGTGGATCACAGAATCGGTTTACTACGTCTATCGAGTGATTTAATTCCGTTTGCAACGAAGCCAAAAGAAGGTGTGGACCTGAATTGGAAAGAGTATTTTGAAGCAACGTTCAATCGGATCAAAGATAAAGTCCAATCGACTCAGTTACGAATATCGATGCATCCAGGGCAGTATACGGTCTTAAATTCCATGAACATGACTGTGGTCGAACGAGCGATTGATGATTTGGAGTATCATGCGGAATTGTTAGAATTACTTGGAGGGAATCAGACTAACAAAATCATTATTCATATAGGGGGCATATACGGGGATAAAGAAGCGGCGATGGACCGCTTTATACAACAAGCCAATCAGCTATCTGAACGTGTGCGGTCGCATTTAGTGATTGAAAATGATGAACGGTTGTATAGTATTCAAGACGTACTGACGATTAGTGAACAAACAGGGTTGCCCGTTATTTTTGATAATTTGCATCATGAAGTGCGTCTTCCTCTTGATGACACTCCATTGAGTGACTATATTCAAGCTTCTGGTCGGACTTGGCAGCCAGCTGATGGTCGTCAAAAAATTCATTACAGTCAACAAGCGCCTGGAAAAAAAGCCGGTGCCCATTCCGAGACAATTGCGATTCGACCCTTTATTGGATTTTTAGAGCAGCTTCCTCCTGATCAGCCAATTGATATTATGTTAGAAGTCAAAGATAAGAATCGGTCTGCAGAAAAGATGCAAATCTACTTGGATCAAGATATCGTTGCTGCTGAGAAGTTATGGGCCAATCGGAAGTATGCTGTGTTGGCGAAGTCGGCGAGCATTTATCAAAAGATACGTAACGTATTAAAAAATAAGGAAGATACAGACTTTATTCTATTTATTGAGCTTCTTGAACAAGCAGAGAGTGTGCCGGAAGATAAGGGTGCAGAAGTGAACGCCGCTCAACATATTTGGGGTTATTTTAGAAAACAAGTCACCAATAAAGAGGAAGCGAATTATCAAAAGATCCTCGCGCAATATCAAGCTGGAGACATAACAGTTCGTCAGTTACGTCAGTTCTTTAAACGCCTGTTAAAGAAATATCCGAATGATTATTTACAAGCGAGTTTATATTTTAAGGAATAAAAAACGCCACCTTTTCTCATATTGAAAAACAGGTGGCGGTCATTTTAATCTGTATGTTAGTTAGAAATAATCTTTTTTCTTTAAGAAGAGGGTCATTGAACCGGTTGAGATAAGGACTAATATTAAGACCATTATCGTTCCATAATCTGAGTTTTCGCCAGGTAAGCCACCTGCGTTAATCCCCCAAAATTCAGACACTAAGCTAGTTGAAGCAAGAACGAGCGAGAGTGAATTTAAGAATTTCATGATCTTATTTAAGTTATCACTTACTAAATCAGAGAATAAGCTACTCACGCTGTCCAACAAGTCACGGTAGACGTGTACAAGTTTGATGACTTGACGACTATACCATTTAAAATCATACTCGAGTGCTGAGTTGTTCAGCCTGCTTGTGAATAAATCATTGTCTAATAAATTTGTCACAGTCTCGTCTAAAGTTTCAATATTATGTTCTAAGAACACTAAATTTCGTTCTGTGCCTGCCACTTTCCGAAGGGTATCCCCACTAGAAGAACTTTTAGCTATCTCATTCAACTCATCAATTGCGGCTTTTTGCTGTTGTAATTCGGCATATAGATTTGAATACATTAGAATTCCCGCATAAACTAGAACAGATTCAATTGAGTCAAACTTGTCTTTATAATGATGGATTAAGTTTTGATCGAAAACTGAATCTTCTTGTAAGAAACAAAATAATTGCTCGTTCTTTAAAATAAAGGTCAGCGTTTCAAAACGGTCTTCGACTGGAATATCATTGTTTCCATTTGAGACGTTCGAAAGTACAACAACTAAAGAATCATCAGAATCTTGATGGGGAATTTTTTCGAAGCGAGGGGCGACGGAAGGAATCTCATCAAGAGCGAAAACATCACTGGGTAAATTAAAGCGATCGACATACTCTTGTTTGTCTTCACTTGAGAGGGAGTGAAAGAAGAGTACACTTGCTTCGTCGATACTAGATTCAGTAAATTTGCCATCTTTAAATTTAAATGATTGAGCCATATTATTACTTCCTTTCTTGGTTGTATTAAGTTTAAACGTTAAAGTGTGTTCTAGCAACAAAAGTGCTGTTATCTTTTTACATATAGAAATTTTAATGTATTTATTTTTTCAGCAAACGCTAATATATTTGCTTTTACGCATGATGTTATAAAAAAATTTGTATTCTAAGTTCAATTGTTTTACATTTAGAAAACGTTTTTATATAATGGCATTAAGTAAGTCGGATGTTTCAAAAGTTAATTCCTAAGGAGGATTCATTATGAAAAAATCATTACGTCAAATGTTATTAGTTGGTTTAAGCGCTTCGTTATTAGTCAGTGTGGCGCCTTTAGCCTATGCTGAGGAAGTAAGTAGCGAAGAGGAAACGTCAGAAGTTGTTGAAGAATCGGCAGCAGAGGAATCAGTGGCGGAAGAATCAGTATCGGAAGAATCTACTGAAGAAGCCGCAGATGTAGAAGCAAGTGATGTGCAAATGGGACTTGAAGAAGCTATCACAATGTTAGAATCTGAATACCCAGATGCAGAAGTTGAAGAGATTGATGTAGAATACAATCGTGACGAGCAACTTTACAATATTACTGTAAATGCGTTTAATGCAGAAGAAGATATTGAGTTAGAAGTTGTATGGCAAGACGGAGAGGTTACCGAAAGTGGCTTTAACGGAGGCTTATTCGACTCCGTAGATGGTGATAATGCTTCTGATGAAGCAACATCAGATGTAGCTGACGAAGATGTGATGGACGGCGATGTTTCTGATGAAGCGGATATCGTTGAAAACGAAAGTGAAGCTGAACTGTCAGACGATTCTATTGTTGAAGACGCTTCAGACGATGAAGCAGTAAATTCAGAAGAAGAACCAACTGAAGAAGAACGTCCAACATTAGATATGGATAGTGTCATTACAATTGATGAGGCAACTGAATTAGCATTAGGTGAAGTTGAAAATGGCGAAGCAATCCATTGGAATCTAAAAGCAGATGCGTCAGATTTCTGGGATTTCTTACAACCTGAAGAAGATCAAGAAGAAGGTCCTATCTGGACAGTAGAAGTTGAAGAACCAGAAGCGATGATGAGCGAAGAAGTGGTTATTGACGCTCTAGCTGGATCTATCATCGAAAGTCCTGAGCAAGAGGAATCTGAAGAGTCAACTGAAGAATCGGCCGATGAAGCAGAAGAATCTGTTGAAGAGTCTGTAGAGTCAGAAGAATCTAGTGTCGAATAAAAATAATTGGTTATAGTTATTAATAAAAATGGGGCTTGGAAGCTGAGAAAACTCGGTTTCCAAGCTTTTTTTCTTCAAATTGAAGTATTGACAAATCATGTTAGATAAGATGCGATATTAAGTTTAAATATTTAACAAATTTTATATTTTATAGTTATAAATAACGTTAGGGAATGGTAAAATATATTCAAATACATACATTATAATATTAGGATAATAATTGGTAGTAGAAAGGGATAAATATGAATAAGTTAAATTTCAAATTCTCCATAGTAGAAGAAGATGTTATATTTGTCAAGACGTTAGTTAGAATGGCAAAAAATATAAATATTCCAAATATCAATCTGATTATTGACACCTACAGCAATGGTCAGGAATTCTTGCTTTCTGAAACACATAAAAGTGAATATCCCCACATTATTGTCATAAATAATCAATTAAGTATGCGTAGTGGAGTTGAAGTGACCCAGATTTTACGACAAGAAGAGAATGCTGATCGTTTTTATATTATTTTATTATCAAGGGGAATGTCTGACGATGAAATTGTTCACGCCTTTCATAACGGAATAGATAATTATAGATTAAGACCATTTAATTTAAACGTTTTCAAGGCTTTTCTAGAAAGAACAATAGAAAGGCTTGGTGAATTTAAATGACTTTAATTTTCCAATTATTTATATTGATTATAATCATTTCAAGCCTAGTTATCATTTCTTTCTTTATATATTTTGGAATCAGATATTATCAGACAAGACAATCAAAAGTACAAATTAAACAATATATTAATAGGACCGATGATTTATGGTTTGACTATCTCGTTAATCAATCATCTTTCAATAATGAACAGCTGTGGAATAATTCTAACGAGTTCAAAGCAATTGAAGAGATTTTATTTTCTTATACAAATAATTTTTCAGATGAATGTATTCATAATCAAATCAGCCAGTTTGCCAATAGCTTGTTAACTGAGAAGTATCGTAAACAGTTAAAGAGTCGGGATAAAAACGTACGGATAAATACCTTGTATCGTGTCCATCTATTTAATATTTCGGCTTTATCTGAGGATATTCAGGAAATGATGAGAAAGCCAAAATCTGATACTGAACACTTTCAATTATTATTAATTTATGCAAAAATTTTACCTGAAAATTTCTATGACGAATTTGAAAAAGTGCAGTTGAACCTAAGTGAATTTCAATTTAAGATACTTTTTGCAGTAATTCCTAAAGAGATTCACATGAAAGTGTTAGACTCATTTGAATCTTTGAGTGTAGAAGGGCAGTATGCTTTTATTGACGTACTAGGTAAGTCGCTAGATTATGCTGATGCCGAATACTTATTAAAATTACTAGATAGTCATGAAATAGAAATACGAATTCGCTCACTGAAAGCTCTTAGTGAGGGAGGTATTATACTAGATGAAGAGAAAGTTCTTCCATTTATTGATTCAGAAGTTTGGGAGGAAAGATTGATGGTTGCAAAAATATTTTCAAAAGTAGAAGCTGAGGAATTGGTCTATAAAAAATTGATTGAAGATTCCAATTGGTGGGTCCGAAATGAAGTAGCACAAGGACTATCACTAACTAGAAATGGTAGAGTAATCTTAGAGGAGATTATGCGAAGTTCCAAGGATCAATATGCAGTTGATGCAAGTAGAAAATACTTATTAAAAGGGGAGGTAATATCTTGATTGATACCATATTAATTTCTCTAGGATTTATTATTTCAGTCTATATGATGATTGTCATTATCAATTATGCTGCAATGCTTCTCATTGCTTACTTTACTTTGCGCAAAAATACAGGAATTGATAGACAAGTAGAAACATTACCCTATCAAATAACAAAAGTAATGAAACCTATTTCAATTGTCGTGCCAGCCTACAATGAATCTGCAGGTATTTTAAATAGCATCTATTCTTTATTAAATCTAAATTATACTCAGACTGAAATAATAATTGTTAATGATGGTTCTACTGATGATACTCAAGAGAAAGTACTTAAAGAATTTAAATTGATACCGGTTTTTGAAGCAATTCGAGTTCAAATTCCTTCCAAAAAAATTAAACAAGTATATCAATCTACTGTGCATACAAACCTTTTTTTCATTGAGAAAGAAAATGGAGGGAAATCAGATGCTCTAAATGCTGGAATCAATTTAGCTCACTATCCATATATATGTTCTATTGATGGAGATTCCATTCTACATAGAGATGCTTTATTCAGTATTATGACTCCGATATCCGCTTCAAATGGACAAATAATTGCAGCGGGAGGGACTATTCGGGTTGCAAATGAAATGAACGTTGAATTAGGTGATTTTAAAGAGCCGAAAATTTATTCGAAGCCACTCATTTTAATTCAAGTAATTGAATATGTCAGATCATTTTTAATTGGAAGGATTTCATTAAGTCAATTTAATCTTTTACTAATTATTTCAGGAGCATTTTCAATTTTTGAGCGACAATGGGTGATTGATGTAGGTGGATATTCAACGGATATGATCGGAGAAGATATGGAATTAGTTGTAAAATTACACCGACTTATTAAAGAAAGAGGCGTAGATAAAAAAATTATATCTATTCCTGACCCTATTTGTTATACGGAAGCACCAAATAAATTGGCAATATTGAGGCGTCAGAGAAGAAGGTGGCATCAAGGACTTTTATCTAGCTTATTACGACATAAAGATATGTTGTTAAATCCAAAATATGGAGCAATTGGAATGATTTCATTACCTTATTATTGGTTTGTTGAAGCCATGGGCCCAGTGATTGAATTTTTAGGCGTTTTTTACGTTATATTAACTTTCTTTTTTGGTCAAGTTTATTTTGAATTTATCATTATGCTTTCAGCTTTTTTCCTTATTTATGGAGGGATTTACACCATTGGAGCGCTGTTACTAGATAGTTATACAATCAACGGTTATGTTAGTACGCGTGCTCTATTCAGAATGGTTATTATCTCGATGACAGAGGTATTTTGGTACCGCCCGCTGAATATATTTTGGCGATTAGAAGGGATTTATCAAACACTGAAAGGAAATACTGAATGGGGCGAGATGGAAAGGTCAGGTTTTAGTAGAAAAGGGGATGCGGAATGAAACGATACTATCTAATTATCATCTTTATTGCAATCTTTGCATCTCTTCCTTTTATAATTTGGCAAACTCAGTCTCCTAAAGATTTGTCAGTTGCGGTAATCGATAAGACGGTCCCGACAGATAATTACCGTGAGCATAAGGGAGTTCATTGGGTCTTGAATCATTTAAAAATTTCAAATTTAGATGGAGATGAGTTTGATAATGCGGGAGATTATTATGGAATCGTCCCAACATACTCTGAAGAAACTGAAGAAGTTATTTACGAAGAAAGGGTACTACCTACTGATTATAGTGAGTATGATGCCATTTATTTGGCTGATACCTATGGCGTATATGAAGAGAAATCAAATGGTAAAATCTATGGTGGTATAACTCAAGCTGAATGGGAAGCAATTTATAGCCGATTGAATCAACCTGAACCAAGTCTTTTAATTGCTGAATTTAATAGTTTTGCTTCACCTACGGATGAAGTTGTTAGGGAAGCAATTACGAATCATCTTGGAATCACCTGGAGTGGTTGGTTGGGAAGATATTTTACGGAATTAAATCCCAACTTAAACCAAGAATTCCCTCAGAGGGTGAGCGAAATGTATGGGGATGAGTGGAATTATTCTGGCCCAGGAATAATATTAGTCAATGATTTTACTCAAGAGACGGTTGTTTTAGAAAAAGAGAAACATATTACTGAGGAGGGAATAAGGGTTCTTTTCAATAAATTGGGGGAGGAAATTTTTAATCTAACCGAATCGAGCGAATATGATTTTTGGTTTGATATTATTACCCCTCACTCGAATACAGAAGTCTTAGCAACCTACGATTGGTCATTGACTGAAGAAGGGAAAAATAAATTGAATCATTATGATATTCCATTAGAACCTGTTGCGGTTACTAGAAATATTCAAGGATCACATCAAAATATATACTTTGCTGGTGATTACAGTGATAAACCAGATTTACCTAGCTATTATCAAGTATCAGGAATGGCAAAAATTAACCAATGGGTAGCAGATATTCGTGATGAAAGTTTCTATTGGTCAACATTTGCACCAATGTTGACGACACTTTTCGAACAATTTGAATCGGATTTAAGTGTATCCACTGATATTCAAGCACAAACTGTTTCAGATAATGTTGAGAATGAAGAGAAATATTCTTTTAGAGTTACGGATACGCAGTTTGAAGTGTTAAAAGAAGGTAAATGGGAACCCCTAACGATTAAAGGAGTTAACATGGGAATGGGGAAACCAGGTTATTATCCAGGAGAAGCAGCCATCACTCAAGCAGAATACGCCCGATGGTTTGAAATGATTGGTGAGATGAATGCCAACACGATAAGGGTTTACACTATCCATCCGCCAGGCTTTTATCGTGCATTAAAAGAATATAATGAAAGTCATGAAGAACCAATTTATATTTTCCATGGTGTATGGATGAATGAAGAAATGTCACTTGCTTCAGAAAATGTATTTGAATCAGATAATTTAAATGATTTTCAAGAAGAAATTAGAAAAATTGTTGATTTGACTCATGGAAATCGAATTATTTCTGAAAAACCTGGTCATGCTTCTGGTATTTATGATGCGGACATCTCGGATTATGTAATTGGGTGGATTATAGGAACAGAATGGAATCCACATGTTGTAGTTGGAACCAATAAGGATAATAAGGGTATTGGTGACTATCACGGCAAGTACTTTGAAACTCAAGGTGCTTCTCCTTTTGAATATTTTTTAGCAGAACAAATGGAGTTAATGACGGCATATGAGTTAGAGAATTATGGTGAACATCGACCAATGAGTTTTACGAATTGGGTGACAACCGATTTACTTGACCATCCAACCGAATCAGCTGAAGATGAAGATTTGGTCAGTGTGAATCCCAATGTAATTTATACATTAAATGAAGCACAAGAAACAGGTCAGTTTGCTTCTTACCATGTGTATCCATACTATCCAGACTTCTTGAACTATACATCAGAGTATAATGAATATATTGATTTTCGTGGGGAGAAAAATAATTATGCAGCTTACTTAAATGAACTTCATGAAGCTCATCGGATTCCAGTTTTAATAGCTGAATTTGGTATTCCGGCTTCACGAGGCCGTACACATGAGAATCCTTTTGGGCGCCATCAGGGAGGCATGTCAGAAGAAGAACAAGGGATTATTGTTAGTGAGATGTATGAAGAAATTATACATGAGGGGATGTTGGGTGGACTCGTCTTTACTTGGCAAGATGAATGGTTTAAGCGTACCTGGAACACGATGGATTATGATAATCCAGATCGCCGACCATTCTGGTCAAATGCACAAACTAATGAACAACAGTTTGGAATTTTAAGTTTTGACAAACATAAGATCAGAATAAATGGTGATATAACCGATTGGGAAAGTCAACAGAGTGCATTAATTCAAGCATCAAAAGAATCTGATCCTATTCAAGCGGTCTATGTGGATCATGATGAGCGCTATCTATATTTAAGAATTGATTACGATAATCAAGTTGATGGATATCCTGTTCTGACATTTGATACTGTTCCGAATCAAGGAAACAGACACATAAATAGTTTAGATGGCTATGAATTAAGTGAGGCGGCAGAGTTTGTACTTTCGCTTCAACCAGGTGATTCTCGTATTCTAGTTGATACATATTATGACTTCTTCACAATCCAGTATGGCCTCATACTTGAAATGTTAGATGCAGAGATAGAAAATCCAGAAAAAAATTCAGGAAATTTCGTTCCCATTCAGTTTGCTTTGAACAAACAATATTATGTAGTTGAAGAATCGGAATGGTTACCCTTTGTCGCTTATGAAACTGGTAAGTTAAAGGAAGGGAATGGAGATCCGGAAGCTGAAAATTATGACTCTCTAGCTGATTATTATGTAAATGATGACGAAGGTTTAATTGAAATGCGACTGCCATGGATGCTTTTATCTTCACGTGACCCAAGTCAAAAAGAGTTTCAAGGAAATCTAATCGAAGAAGGCCTTGATGCATCAGTAACTACTAATGGTATAACTATCGGTGCCTTATTTGTGAATCATGATAACGAAGTCATTTATCAATCATCATCTCAAAAATATAGTTGGGAGAATTGGGACTTGCCTCAATCTCAAGAACGGTTGAAACAATCCTATAATATTATCCAGAAAACGTTTGGGAATTATTAAAAAGCTCGTAAACTGATGTAACTCAGTTTCCATGAACTGGTCCTATAGTCAAGGACTATTTGAGCCACATTTTGAGTGCATTTCACTCTTCAATTTCAATCGTTCTGATGTGCGGTAATGCAGGTGTTGAATAAATATCTGCTAAAGGATAGACATTGGTAGTACAAAACTGATAATATTGAAAGGGGCTTAGCTTCGCTAAGTTCCATTGGTAACGCTCATTGTTGTAGTAATCCATATACTCTTCAATGAGCTTTTTTACGTCCTCATAGTCTTCACACGAAGCGAGATCAATCTCGTCTTTCATATGTCCATAAAAAGATTCCTGAGGGGCATTATCCCAACAATTGCCACGTCGGGACATCGATTGAATTAACCCATTATTCTCCACAAGGTACTGAAATTTCACACTGGTAAAGTGACTCCCTTGATCTGAATGAATCAGGGTTTGCGTTGATAAACTCACCGGATGCTGGGCGATAAGTTGTCGTATCATCTTCAAAACAAACGCAATATGAAGCATCGGGCTGAGTTCATAGGACAGAATTTCGTTCGTAAAGGCATCTTTAACCGTCGCTAAATACGCCCACTTCTACCTGCCATACGGCAAATAAGTAATATCCGTCAACAGCACGGAACGCGGTCCGTAAGCTCTAAACTCACGTTTAACATAGTTGGGTTTGACATGTTCAGCCTGATACTCCGCAGATACTTGGCGTTGAAAGCGTGGCTTACGAATCGGACACACCAAATTGAATTTCTTCATTAATCGACGAATTTTACTGCGACACATCAGTGTGCGATTGTGAGCTAAATAAATCAATATTTGGCGTTATCCTTTGGGATTTTGCCGGTAATTAAATGCCTCCAGGACTAACGAAAAATCCCTTTGATCTTCACGTTCTCGCTTTTCCATATTCACCTGAGTCATCTTTTTCCATCGATAGTAGGCGCTTTTTGAGACACCACACTGCTGACAAACCGCTTCAATGGTCCACGTGTTAGTTGGGGATTCAAATGTCTCTTGAATCAGTCTAAAGTAGTGTCGTTTGGCTTCTCTTTCGGAAACATTCCCAAGTCGATGAGCCTCTTTTTTTTAGAAATTTCACTTCAAACTTTAGTTTTTCAATTTCCTCATCCTTTTCAATCAATGATCGCGTGATACTGATTGGTTGGCCTGCCTGATTTAATTTGGGTTGGAAATCCTTCATGCTCCTTACAAAACTCCGTATCACATTACTTCCGAGGAGCGCTGGGTCAAGACCCAATGATAAAAATATATCCTTGGGTTTGTGGCCTTGTTGAGATAAACAATAAAACTCCTGTTTAAATGCATCACCATATTGAATTACATGGTCACTCACATTTTCTCTATACGGTGATTGCTTCAATATTTCGACGACTTCTGGACTATATATTCCCATGATTACTCACCTTTCTTTTTTGGTTCACTAAAAATTTCAACGTATGACGGATTGTCTACAAATATTTGGTCTTTATACCTTTGAGTCTACAATTATCATGACAGAAATTAACTTAGTTCACGAATGAAATGAGTGTGGCTCAGATTATCCACGTTCATAGGACCAGTATACCAAGCTTTTTTGTTGGTTTGTGTGAATCTTACGCCACATGGGTATGTGGTGTGGCTTTAGCTGGGTGATCTTGCGCCACACGTCGAAGCGATATGTCGCAAGCAAGCCCGTCTTACGTCATACGAGGAAGCGATATGTCGCAAGCAAGCCCGTCTTACGTCACACGAGGAAGCGATATGTCGCAAGCTACCCAGCACACCAAAAGCCCAGTAAGCTCGCTATTTCAGCAAACTTATTGGGCTTTCGTTTTTCTTTTATACCGCAACAGCGAGCTTTTCAACTATATTCTTTTGTTCAGCTCTATTTGGAATTGCCATTGCCTTAAATTGCAGTTTGTACTTTTTTCTGTGCGTATCGATGACGACTTTTTTAATGAGTGTTCCTGATACTTTGATTGAGTTGACTTTAGTTAAGGGAATAATTGTCGTGCCTTTTTCATTGAAACCCAAGTCCGTTTGAACTAGCGTGATCTTTTCCTCATCTAATATTACAACATAGTAATTTGCTAAGCCGATAAATTTCGGTTCTTCTGCGAATCCTGCTGCCGCTGTTAGATCTGCATACTTTTCTTTGGACATTTTCATGTCTTCGTCGCTTAATCGTAGTTTCATCTTGATCCCTCTTTTCTTATTCTGAATTATAGGGTAGCGCTAGCAGTATGTATAAGGATACGTGGTTCGCACCGCTTATTTAGACAAACGATTGCACTGGAAATATATTGAATTACGAATATAAAATACGATTAAAATAGGTTTCTTGAAATAAATATATTGTATTAGTAGTCATATTTATATATAATTTAGTAAAACGTTTGCAGAAAACGATTTCATTTAAAGAAACAGGGGGAAAATGAATGGTTAGTCATCGTAATAAGAAGTTGTTATTGGAGAAGAGCGGTCAAAAGATTCACAAGTTTAGGTTGAAGAAATTAAAAGTCGGTGTTGTGTCAGTTGCCGTTACGGCAGGTATTTTAGTGAGTCACAATACTTTACTACAAGTCAATGCGGAGGAGCTTATTGACGAGAATGCCGTCGAACTGGTTACCGATGAGGTAACTGAGGAACTACCTGAAGTCGAAGCGCCAGTCGAGGAAGGTATTGTAGAAGAGGAACCTTCTGAAGAAAGTACATTAGAGTTAAGTCCAGAAGAAGTTGTTGAGTCTGAAGCATCGGTTGAAGAAACGCCAACTGAGGAATCCGGAGCTGTTTCTTCTTTAAGCACTGCGGCTTTACCAGAAATTTCTGAAGGTGACTTCCGTCTGCATTTTGATGAATTGCCAGAGGGCGCTCCTAGCTCAATGGGGCTTTGGCTGTGGGGAGATGTCCAAACGCCAAGTGAAGAATTGGGTGGTTGGCCGAATGGGGCAACGAATTTATCAGAATTATATGAGTCAGAATATGGATATTACCTTGATATAGCACTAAAAGAAAACGCGCAACTCATTAATTATTTAATTAATACGGTCACAGGTGGAAACGTCACTGAAGATCAAACGATTCAAATTACGCACTCGGACATGAATCATGTTTGGCTTGATAAAGAGTTCAATCAGCACCTTTACGAACCTCTAAAAAATGAAAACCAAATCCGAATTAACTATGAACGCAAAGATGATAATTATGAAGGCTGGGGCTTATGGGTCTGGGGCGAAGTCGAAGAAGCCAGTGAGAACATTGGTAGCTGGCCAGATGGCGCGCTGGATTTTATTAATGAAGGACCGTTCGGTCGCTATGTTGATGTCAATCTATCTAATGGTTTAGATAGCAGTATTCAATTTTTACTAGTAAATAAATTAACCGGCGAACAATCTGGAGACATGACTTTCTCAGACCGCGCTGAAGATAGTCAAGTATTCTTACGCGATTTGGATCCGACTGTTCACACATCGCCTTATACAGCAGGTGAAGAACGTCTAACTGATGCGGAAATGGTTGCGACAGATCAAATTATTGTTTCATTGTCATCAGTTAGCGCGCTTGTCGAGAGCGATTTAACAGGTTTGTTTACTCTAACTGATAGTAAGGGTAATGACATTACTTTTGATAATATTACGATTGATGAAACAACCGGTCAAGTCATTATTTCCGGTGATTTTGATGGACTGTCTGGTCAATACACAGTGTCATACGGTGACAATTCTACGGCCGTACGTTCTTCATGGCGCTTAATGGATGAGCTTTATGCATATGATGGTGATTTAGGCTCTGAGTTGCATGAAGACGGTTCAGTAGAGATGAACTTATGGGCACCAACGGCAGAGGCAATCCGCGTTGTCTTGTACGATAAAGAGAATCAAGATGAAGTAGTCGGAAACTATGATATGACGCGCAATGAGACAGGTGTTTGGAATCTTTTATTAAACGAAGGCCAGACAGGAATTGCGGACCATAAAGGTTACTTCTACCACTATGAAATTACTCGTGATGGTGAGCCGGTTCTAGCACTCGATCCGTATGCAAAATCTTTAGCGGCTTGGAATAATTTAGCTCCAGGAGCACACGTGGCTAAAGCGGCAATTGTTGATCCAACGACAATTGGACCCGAATTAGATTACGCCAACATACCCGGTTACACGAAACGTGAAGATGCGATTATATATGAAGTCCATGTGCGCGACTTTACATCCGACCCTAGTATTTCAGAGGAATTAACGAGTCAATTTGGAACTTTTAGTTCTTTTGTTGAGCGTTTAGATTATCTACAGGATTTAGGTGTGACTCACATTCAATTATTACCGGTTATGAGCTATTTCTACGCGGATGAATTTAATAATGGCGAACGCGAATTAGAGTGGTCTGCTTCGGAAAATAATTATAACTGGGGTTATGACCCACAAAGTTACTTCTCTCTAAGTGGGATGTATTCAGAAAACCCGCAAGATCCGGAATTAAGAATTGCTGAGTTTAAAAACTTAGTCAATGAAATTCATAAACGCGATATGGGTGTCATTTTGGATGTGGTTTTTAATCATACAGCACGTACATCCTTATTTGAAGACTTAGAGCCGAACTATTATCATTTTATGGATAGAGACGGCACACCGCGTGAATCCTTCGGAGGGGGTCGTTTAGGAACGACGCATCATATGTCCCGCAGGGTATTAGTGGATTCGATAAAATATTGGGTCGATGAATTTAAAGTCGACGGCTTCCGCTTTGATATGATGGGAGACCATGACGCAGAAGCAGTTCAAATGGCTTATGATGAAGCGGCTAAATTGAATCCGAATATTCTCATGTTAGGAGAAGGTTGGATTACCTTTGCCGGTGACGAGGACGACTCACGGCAACCCGCGGACCAATCTTGGATGAATCAAACAGACGGTGTGGCGGTATTCTCGGATGAAATTCGCAATATGCTGAAGTCTGGTTTTGGTAGTGAAGGGCAACCAAAATTCTTAACCGGAGGCGCTCAAGTTCTGGAAGACATTTTTAATAATATTATGGGGCTTCCTAGCAATGTGAATGCGGATGATCCAGGAGATATTATACAGTATATTGCGGCGCATGATAATTTAACATTGCATGATGTGATTGCTCAGTCGATTAAGAAAGATTCCGCAAAATACGCGCACGAGATTCATCAAAGAATTCGCCTGGGTAACTTAATGATTCTAACGTCACAAGGAACGCCGTTTATACATGCAGGTCAAGAGTTTGGTAGAACGAAACAATTCCGTCATGAAGACTATATAACGACAGTGGACGAGGCTCCTTACAAGACGACTTATTTAGTGGATAAGGATGGGAATCCGTTTGAGTATCCGTATTTTGTGCATGATTCTTATGACTCGACGGATATAGTTAATAAATTTGATTGGAATATGGCTTTAAATGACGAAATGTACCCAATCAATACTCAAACACAAACATATACAAAAGGCTTAATTCACTTAAGACGCGCGGTAGATGGATTCCGTTGGGGTACCCAAGAAGAAGCTGAGGAAAATGTTCGCTTTATTAATGCTCCTGAAATGAGTGGCACAGATTTAGTTGTAGCGTATGAAGTCACAGATTCACAAGGAAATCGATATGCAGTTTTCATTAACTCAGACGAGTCAGACCGTGAATTCACCTTCCCAGAAGGCTTTGAAGTCATTGGAACTGGTGAAGTCATCGTTGATGGGCTTACTGCAGGAACAGAAGCCATTCTAAACCCAGAAGGTGTTGTTTTAAATGACGGATCAATTACATTATCACCGCTAACAGCAACGATTATTCGTTACGCCGCAGACGGCGGACCTGTCGAAGGTGGGGATGGCGGCGATACTCCAGAAGTTCCTGGGGAAATCGAAACACCAGAAATGCCGGGGAATCCAGAGAATCCAGAAACACCAGAAAACCCAGAAACTCCGAGTGAACCCGAACAGGACCTTGATGAATCAGACGAGAATGAAATTCCAGAAGATGAAACTCAACAACCAGGTGAATCGGATGATACAGAAGAAGAATCTGAAGGAGGAGTGGACGAAGAAAGTTCGATTGACCTTGAAAATACTGATGTAGATCAAAGTAGTGTAGGTGTTTTGCCAGCAACAGGTGAAGACAAACAATACGCTATCTTCTCTGCCGCAGCTTTAGCTGTATTATCTGGCGTAGGCTTAATTGCAAGTACTCGAAAAAAGGAAGAAGTAGAGTAGAGAAGTAAAGAAAACTGGGTAAAATTCAACCTACGACAAATAGTATTGTGGTTCGTCTTGAGTTGCTCGAACTCAAGCCAAATGGACTTACGGTTTGTCTTAAGTTGGTCTAACTCAAGCCAAATGGAGTAGCGGTTTGTCCTGAGTTATGTGAACTCAAGCCAAATGGATTTGCGGTTCGTCCAGAGTTGGTCTAACTCAAGCCAAATGGCTGTGCGGTTTGTCCTGAGTTGTGTGAACTCAAGCCAAATGGAGTTGTGGTTTGTCTTGAGTTGTGTGAACTCAAGCCAAATGGACTTGCGGTTTGTCTTTAGTTGTGTGAACTCAAGCCAAATGGATTTGCGGTTCGTCCAGAGTTGGTCTAACTCAAGCCAAATGGCTGTGCGGTTTGTCCTGAGTTGTGTGAACTCAAGCCAAATGGAGTAGCGGTTTGTCTTTAGTTGTGTGAACTCAAGCCAAATGGAGTTACGGTTTGTCCTGAGTTGTGTGAACTCAACCAAATGAACCAGCCATTTGGCACAAGTCACTACCCAAACCCTCTACAAACAAAAAAAGCATCCGGAATCTAACTTTCCGGATGCTTTTTTATGTCTTAAGCTGCTTTGACAACTGATTTAATAACTGGATAGCCCATGTCTTCAATGGCTTTTTCAATATCTGAGATTTCGAGTGCTTGGTCATCGAATTTCACTTTAACTTTACTTGAGTTGAATAGGACTTTCAGACTGTCTGCGTCAACACCGTTAAGTGCTTTAACGGCTGCTTCGATCTTTTGTAAACATGATGGACATGAAAGAGCTTCTAGTGTAATAATTCCTTGTGACATAATACATTCTCCTTTTTCTTTTTTATTCTATATATAGTGTATGTTATTTGGAATGAGGTGTCATTGACGGCGGTCAAGTTTTAACTTAAATAAAGTGAATCGGCTTCTTTTAACATGGTGTAAACAGCCGCATACGTTTCGCAAACATCATCAGGAATTGTGTAGTTATCAGAAATTTCTCTAAGGGTTGTGAATTCTGTATTTAGATCCGGTTGTTCCTCTTCAGCGGCGTGAGTTTTGTCTTGAATGCGAACATAGATATCGCGAACATCAAAGGCTTCAGGGTGATTCTTTCCGTGTGCACGTGTGATGGCTGTAGTGTATAAGTCTAGTTTCTCTGCGTTTGTGTTGATATAATCATTAAATTTTGTCATTTTTTATCCTCTTTCTTTTTCTTATTTTGCTGTTTGAGTAGCATTTTGTTTTAATTCTATTTTATTTGATGAATCCTTAAGACGGTATCTTAATAAGCGCATGCCATTGAAAATAACAACCAAAATACTTGCTTCATGGACTAACATTCCAATCGACATATTCATCCAGTTACTAAAGAATAGACTCGCAACTAAGACGGCAACAACACCAATTGCAATGATAATATTTTGTGTCATATTCCGAGCAGTAGCGCGTGTTAAACCTAAAGCGTGTGGCAGGCGGCTGAAGTCTGGGTTCATTAGAACAACATCTGAAGTTTCAATCGCCACGTCGGTTCCGCTACCCATTGCAATTCCAATATCTGCTAAGGCAAGTGACGGGCTATCGTTTACACCATCTCCGACGAAAGCGACGATTTGACCTTGTTCTTGTAATTTCTTGATATGAGCTGATTTATCTTCAGGTAACATATGACCGTGCGCTTGAGTTAAACCAAGTTGTTTTGCCACTAAATCAACAGTACCTTGGTTGTCACCCGATAGCATGACTAAGTTTTTCACGCCGAAGTCTTTGAGTTTTTGTAGATCTTGTTTTACGCCTGGCCGAATTTGGTCACGGATTCCCATGACGGATTTCACAACACCATCAACAGCTGTAATAACAATTGAGTTCCCATTTCTTTCAAGACGCTCAATATCTGCTTGCATCTTGCCAGTTAAAGAAATTTGTTCTTTCTCCATTAATGCAGGGTTTCCGACAGCGACACGATTTTGATCAATGTGAGCGACAATCCCGCCACCTTTAACAACATCAGTCTGGTCAACAGGTAAGAATGACACTGAGCCAATATCATTTAAGATTGCTTTAGCTAACGGGTGATCTGAATCATTTTCCACACTTGCTAAGTAACGTAGAGTTAAATCGTCGTCATCCCCGTAACTCAATCGTTCAGCGACTTCAGGATTTCCTACTGTGAGTGTTCCAGTTTTATCAAAAACAATAGTATCAACGCGGCTGAAGTCGTGAATGACTTCACTCCCTTTTAATAAAATTCCGTTACGTGCACCATTCCCAATTCCAGCAACGTTTGACACGGGTACTCCAATGACTAAGGCACCAGGACAACCAAGAACTAGAATTGTGATGGCTAACTCAACATTTCGTGTGAAAATCCAAACGATAACCGCCAGGAGTAATACAATCGGTGTGTAGTATTTTGAGAAGCGGTCGATAAAGCGTTCAGCTTCTGACTTAGCGTCTTGGGCTTCTTCAACTAATTCAATAATTTTACCGAAAGTTGTGTCTTCTCCAACTTTATCTGCGCGGATTTGGAGTGTCCCATTTTCTAAGATTGTTCCGGCAAAAACTTCCGAATTGAGTTGTTTTGTCACGGGAACAGCTTCACCAGTAATACTTGCTTCATTAATGTGGCCTTCACCACTTAGAACCGTTCCATCCACAGGCACTTTGGCTCCAGTCTTTACGAGCAAAGTGTCGCCTTCATCAACTTCATCCACATCAACCATCTCAAACTCGCCGCTATCTGTTAAAAGTAAGGCGCTCTCTGGTGCCATATTGGTTAACTCTTTAATGGCAGAACGCGTTTGATTTAAAGTTCTTTGTTCTAAATACGATCCGAATAGGAATAGGAAAGTAACAATGGCTGATTCTTCATAGTTTTGAATTAAGAAGGCTCCAATAACTGCAATCGTAACAAGCACATCAATACTGACGACTTTTACCTTCAGGGCTTGATAGGCCTGAATAGCAATCGGTAGAACACCGAGAATTGAAGCAATAATGAAAGTAACATTGAATAACATGGCATTATTCAAGACAAAGTGACTAAAGAAACCAATCGCAATTAAAATTCCACTGAGTAAAGTAATGAGCTTTTTTTGACTCAAAATATATCTTTGCATATTTATTTACCTCCAAGTAATATTTGTTTGCCTTACAAATACTAGTATAGAGGGACTTGCAAAATAAAGAATTGACCGACATCAAGATTTCAAAAAGAATTTGGTGGTATACTATCTATAAAGAAAAGAGTATATATAGGAGGAATCAAATTATGAGTCAACACCACCATCACCACCATCACCACCATGAACCCGGAAACCATGCCGCTTGCATTCGCCTCGTGCCGATTTTTAATCATTTAGAAGACGATGCGATGGATAAGATAGCAGAGCGAGCGACGACAAAAGTGTTTAAACGCAGTGATTATTTATTCCGAGCGCAAGAAAAAGACGATACCTTATATATAGTGAATCGAGGGAAAGTCCGAATCTTTCTATTGTCTGAATCAGGAAAAGAACAACTAATTCGCATTCTACACCCCGGGGATTTCATGGGAGAGTGGACGATTTTTAACCCTGGCGGCGTCCACGAAGCCTATGCGCAAGCCACTAAAGACACTGTAGTCTGTACGATTGGTCAAGCAGATATCCAAGCATTCTTAACTGACTATCCAACCATAACAATGAAACTACTCGCAGAAATGTCGCAACGGCTTGAAAGTTCAGAAAGACAAACGGTTAAAGTGGCCGAAGACCAAGTCGGAACCCGATTGACAATGTTTTTAGCTGAAAATGTCGCAGGCCAAGATTCTGAACAAATTATTGAACTAGAGATGACGCGAAAAGATATTGCTTCATACTTAGGTACAACACCGGAAACCATCAGTCGAAAATTCAAGGAACTTGAACAAGTAGGTTTAATTGAACAATTGACACCAAAGAAAATTAAAGTATTCGATTTAGATGATTTATTACTCTATAGCGAACCATAAATTAATTACTCAAACACCCTAAAAGAAGATATTCGTAGGGTGTTTTGGTGTATAATAGATACAAAGTATAAAATTTTATTATAAGAAATGGATGGGTTAAAAATGATGACTTACATTTTAAAACAACGTGAAGGTCAATTTCTGTTAATCGGTACTATTTTACTAGTGTTAGGTTTTATTTCATTTACGAATCCAGTTCTAAGTCGCCTGTTCTTTTATGCAGCAATCTTTTTCTTAGGTTTCTTTGCGACCAAGGATGCGATCATTGAAACTTTAAAAGATAAATCACCGAATGTCGATTTATTAATGGTACTCGCTGCTATTGGTGCTTTGTTGATTGGTTATGAATCTGAAGGAGCGATGCTCCTATTCATCTTCGCGGGTGCAGAATTCTTAGAAGATTTCGCAATGAACAAATCAACTAGAGCGATTGAGGAACTCATGGGGCAGGTGCCTGATACAGCCCAATTATTAAAGGAAAATGGCGATGTCGTTGAGGTGCCAACGTCTCAGTTAAGCGTTGGACAAGTCGTTGTGGTGGCGAAAGGGGCTCAACTTCCCATTGACGGATATCTTGATCGAACAACAACCATCAACGAAGCGGCCTTAACAGGAGAATCATTGCCTGTAGAGAAAGAAAAAGGCGAAGAAGTCTTTGCGGGGACAATTAATGAAGGGAATTCTATCTACCTCACAGTCAGTAAAACAAGCAAAGAAACCGTCTTTTCAAATATTGTACGAATGGTTGAAGAAGCTCAAAGTCGTCCGTCGCAAATATCGCGGTTGATTGACCGACTTGAATCAAAATATGTCATTGGTGTCTTGCTTGCAGTACCGGTCTTTATCATATTATTAATGCTGATTGGATCAATGTCATTTCAGGATGCTTTTTATCGCGGGATGGTGCTACTCACAGTTGCCAGTCCGTGTGCATTAGTAGCCTCAGCCACACCAGCAACTTTATCGGCGATTAGTAATGGGGCTAAGAACGGGATTCTATTCAAAGGTGGGGCAGCGATGGAAGCCTTGAACACAATGGATATTTTACTTTCTGATAAAACGGGGACGTTAACGTTTGGAGAATTCAAAGTGGTGGACTCTCAAGTGCCCGAACATATTCTGAAAGAAGTCGTCTTTATGGAACAGACGTCTAGCCATCCGATAGCGGAAGCCATTAGTACATCATACAGCGATTTATCCCTCGATAGTGTGGACCAAAATGAAATGGTTGAAGAGATTGTTGCCGTCGGTATGCAAAAAGGCGATATTATCGTAGGCAAACCATCTTACTTTGAAACATTTAATGATCCCAATGGTTACCGTAAGCAAGTTGAACAAGGCTATACAACGATTTTCGTCGGTCAAGGGAAAGAGATTGTTGGATATTTCGTGCTAGCAGACCAAGTGCGAGATGAGGCAAAATACGCGATCGGACAATTTCAAAAAGAAGGAGTCGACGTACAACTTATTACCGGTGATAATCCCAAAGTGGCAAAACTGGTTTCAGACGAAGTTGGTATTGAAACATTCCAAGCGTCATGCTTACCTGAAGATAAGATCAAACGTGTGCAATTGGAACATGAAGCGGGCCACGTCGTTGGGGTGATTGGCGATGGTATTAATGATGCGCCAGCGCTTGCCGGAGCGGATATTGGTATTGCGATGGGTTCTGGTTCTTCTGTTGCTATGGAATCGGCAGACGTTGTTATTGTTAAGAATAACTTAGCCAAACTTTTCTACAGTTATGAACTCAGTGGAAAATTGAATCGCATCATTAAACAAAACATCCTCTTTTCAATTTCTGTGATTGTGATACTTGTCATATTAAATATTATTGGAATTCTTGACTTGCCAATGGGAGTCGTCTTTCACGAAGGATCAACAATATTAGTCATACTTAATGGCTTACGTCTATTGGTGGAGAAAGATACCCAAGAGAATACACATCAGGAATCAGTAGAAGTGACCTCACTAAAAAATTAAAGCGAGTTCTAATGCAAGTATTGGATTTTATGTTATCCTTTATACAAAGAGGTGATCTTGATGGATAATAAAAATTTACTACTAAAAACAACCTTACTTGCAGGACGAATTATGATGGAATCGGGTTCTGAAGCTTATCGTGTAGAAGATACGATGCAAAGAATTGCAAAAAATAGTAAGAAATTCGACACGGAAAGCTATGTGACTGCGACCGGAATTTTTATGAGTATTAATGATGAGTCGACATCTCAAATGACTCAAGCACGCAATCGTTCAATTAATTTAGAGAAAATTGATGCAACAAACCGTTACTCACGTATGTATGCAGAAGGTAAAATTTCTTTAATTTATTTGTATAAAGCACTGCAATCAGTGGATTTACAAACACCTGAATTTAATAAATATTACCGAATGCTTGCGGCTGGTTTGGCGAGTTTATCTTTAATGCTTTTACTCGGTGGAACTTATAGTGATGTCTTGACCGCTTTTATTATCGGGTCACTTGGTTACTTCACATCTAACCGTATTTATGTTCGAACAGAGATGAAATTCATTAATGATTTAATAGCATCTTTCTTAATTTCGATTACCTCAGTGCTATGTTACCGAATGGGAATTGTTGCTAATTTGGACAGTTTAATTATCGGTTGTATTATGCCACTCGTTCCCGGTCTAGCTATCACTTCCGGAATGAGAGATTTATTTGAAGGGCATTTACTTACAGGAATCGTTCGTTTAGTTGAAGCGATTTTAATCTCTACGGTCATCGGTATCGGTATTGCGATGACTTTACAATGGTTTTCTTAAGGAGTTAGCGAATGACTGAATTTATTGAACAAATTGTCTTTAGTTTTATAGCCAGTGTATCTTTTGGAATTATTTTGAATGGACCTCGCAGAGGGATTGTTTTTGGCGGATTGGCGGGAACATTAGGTTGGGTAAGCTTCTGGGCGATTAACCGCGCCATTGGCGACTTAGCGATTTCGAATTTTGTCGGATCCGTTGTGATTGGTTTAATTTGTATCATCTTATCTAGAAAATTACGACTGCCAGTCATGACTTTAAACACACCAGCCATTGTGCCGCTTGTTCCCGGAGGAGCTGCCTATATGGCCGTTCGCTCGGTCGTGGAAGAGAATTACATGGGCGGTGTGAACTATATGATGGATGTATTGTGGACCGCAGGCGCGATTGTACTTGGCTTCATGGTCGTTAAATTAATTGAAAATGAAATCACAGCCAGACGCCTTAAAAAACAAGAAAAATCTATAAATAGCTAAGTGAAACACTTCAAACTGTATCCAGGTTTGAAGTGTTTTTTAATTAAAATACTGTGATTTAAGTTTATATGTTGGATTAATTTCTAATTAACCTTTATACTGAAATGGTAGTTAACAAAGTTATAAATCCAAAGGAGGATTTTAAGATGATTCAAGAAACGTATCTTATTACTGGAGCAAGTACTGGAATTGGTAAAGGAATCGCATTTGGTTTAGCTAAACAAGGTAAAAAAGTCATCGCAGGCGTTGAGACTTTGTCTGAAGTATCCGCTATAAAAAATGAAGCAGCAGAAAAAGAGCTAGAGCTTCGAGTTGAAAAGTTAGATATTACAAGTGAAGCTGATAGAGAAAAAGCAGGCGACTGGGACGTCGATGTCTTAGTAAATAATGCCGGTGTATCAATTGGAGGGTCTTTAATTGATATTCCAGAGGAACACTTACGTCGTCAATATGAAGTAAATGTGTTCGGAACAATCTTTTTAACGCAACAAATTGTCCGTAAAATGGTTAAGAAGCAACAAGGTAAAGTGATTTTTATGTCTTCTATTTCTGGATTAATGTCCGACCCGTTATTAGGACCTTACGCGAGTTCAAAATTTGCGATTGAAGCTTTTGCGGAATCGCTAAGCGCTGAGTTACAAGAATTTCATATTCAAGTAGGGACAATTAATCCAGGACCTTATTTGACAGGGTTTAATGACCGTGCATTTGAAACATGGAGAAGTTGGCGTGATAATCCCAACGAGCGTATCTTTGATTATGAACAACTAGCATTTCTATATGAACAGATGGATCCAGAAGGTGCAATTGAAGAGGCTATTAAAGTTGTGACTGGTGAAGTGAATCAGTATCGAAACGTTATTCCATCAACGATGAGTGCTTTAGTTAAGAAACGTGAAAAAGAGTCATGGGATAAGAAAATGGATGAAAAATTAGGTGAACGACATGAGTTGGTTCAAAAGTCGATGGATATCGATCCTGAAACATCTGTAGGTAAAAGTGTTATAAATAAAATTAAAGATATGATATAGCAGTAATTTGCGTAATCGTTTAACCTGGGTCACAAATCAACTCGGTTTGTCTCAAGTTACTCATCTACCCTTATCTATTCTTATAGGTAAGGGTTATTTCGTTATGCAATTAAATCTGGTTAAAAGGGGTAATGACAACACTTAGATAAAAAGTTCCCCTTCTTAGTGGAAAATGACAGTTTATGAAAAACCTTTGCAACGCTGATTGTAAGGCCTACATTTACTTAACGCAAAAATAAGAGGGGGCACTGATGGCGCGTGTATGATGTTTGGTGGCAAGCCGATACGAACCCGGCTATACTGGAGTTATTAGCATCACTTTACTTACAAGAGGCTTTGATTTTTACCCAGAACCGGGAAGTGGATATGATTAAAAAATGGTCCATAAGGGGATTGAATATGGTATGATGCAAGTAATCGCAGAAGGTTAAGAGCTTTAAATAAACAAAAAACAGTTTGATCTTGACTTAATTCAAGTCACACATAATTGGAGCTAGGGTTCGATGATCGAATCTGCATTAGTGGATCATATTCATGAAGAGTTAGCGAAAGATACGCAACTCACACAATTTAATCAGAAAGTGCATGCCTCAGGCGAAGCAAAATGGATGGTTGGCGAAGCTTTACAAGAAGAAGTGCCCACACCGGTGTGATATCTGTATCACTTATGAAACGCAATGCGTCATTAACAGATCAACCAATCTCAAACCAAGTCTTATCGGCCATGCGCTACAACTTGGGGGGTAAGGAATATTGAGCAAATTTATAGCAAGTATCGATATTGGGACAACGAATATCAAAATTAATTTATTTAATTCTGACTACCAAGTTGTCGATATGGTGAAATACCCACATTTAAATATTAATCAAGACGCCTCGGTTTTTGAAATGGATTTTGAAGAAATCTGGGAAAATGTGTTGGATGGCATCAAGCATTTGATTATCGTAAATGAAGTAGAGCAATTAGAAATCATCCTCACAACAGCCATGCATAGTGTTCAGTTAATCAATGAAGACGGTACCTTATCAGGGGCAGTCTTGACATGGGCAGACACCCGTGGAGCTGAAATTATCGAGCAACAAAGTGAGGAAGCATTAGCAAATCAGTACAACCGAACTGGAACTCCTATCCACAGTATGAATCCTTACTTTAAATTAATGAGCGTATATGAAAAAGGTATGTGCGTTGGTTCTTTAAAAGATTTACTATTCTACCAACTAACAGGTGAATGGGTGATTGATATTAGTAATGCTTCTAGTAGTGGTTTATTGAACTTAGAATCGCTAACTTGGGATGCGATATCCTTAGCCGACATTGGTTTAGAAACAAGTGAGCTACCGCGAATTAAAGCGGTGGATTACAATGCGAAAGCGATGGATGCGCTGTTTAATGCAGAGGTTTCGGTGACGATTGGGACAACGGATGGGATTTCCTCAAACTATGTCTTCAGTGACCTCGATGATGTTGCTGTTCTTTCAATTGGAACAAGTCACGCTGTTCGTGTCATTAATAAGCAACCGCAATTAAATAATTTGTACCAAAACTTTGCTTATCATATTAAAAAAGGTCAATACCTAATTGGTCTACCAAGTAATAATGGGGCAGATGTCTTGTCATGGACTAACAAAGTATTCAATAGTAGCTTTGATGAATTAAATCGAATTGCAGCCCAGCGACCACAGACAGAGAGTGTCTTTATACCGCACCTTAATGGCGAGCGCGCACCGATATGGGATGAAGGAGCGACCGGGAATTTATTTGCCTTAACGCGTGTGAGTTCAAGAGAGTCAGTCCTGTTCTCGATTATTCTAGGTATGATTTTCAATATTAAACATAATGTGAGTGCCTTAGAAGAAATCGCTGATTTTAGCGAGATTGGTTTAGTCGGCGGTGTAACAGAGCTAGATGCCTTTCCGCAATTAATTTCAGATATTCTAGGTTACAAATTATATATTCCAATAATGAAAAATGCCGAAACCTTAGGGAGTATCGCCGTTGTTAAAGATGTCGACCTGCCAAGTGAATACCGCGTAGTTAAACCGAGAAGTAATCAGAATTTTGATGAGTTATATAAGAAGTATTTAGACAGAGTATAACCGAGATTCTAAGTAGGTCTAACTTGTAAATCAACTCACGCCAATCAATTGCGTGGGAGGGCTGAAGTTACTTAACTATTCAAACCCTCACCTAAACTACGATGATGAGTTTAGGTGAGTTTTTTTATGCAACTTT
This sequence comes from Ruoffia halotolerans, assembly GCF_014049385.1. Taxonomy (GTDB): domain Bacteria; phylum Bacillota; class Bacilli; order Lactobacillales; family Aerococcaceae; genus Ruoffia; species Ruoffia halotolerans. The sequence goes on from NZ_JACAOA010000011.1 coordinate 42,823, forward strand.
TAACTTTATTGAGGGAACTTATATTCGACCACACCTCACAAAGCAATGAATTCAAATATATTCGCAGTGAATTTAGTCTAATTAACAGCAGATTTTACTAAATTTAAAATTTTTAAAACCTTTAACATAGTAGAAGTTGAATGGTATGCATTGTTAGACAGTGTATGCTATCCTAAACCTATCAAAGTAAAGGGAGCTAAAAAGATGGAACATTATGACACGAAAGAATATCTAGCAAAAGTTGATGCATGGTGGCGAGCAGCAGATTATTTATCAGTCGGGCAAATGTATTTAAAAGCTAATCCCCTTTTAAGAGAAGAGTTAAAACCAGAACATTTGAAAGTGAATCCGATTGGTCATTGGGGAACAATATCTGGGCAAAATTTTATTTATGCCCATTTAAATCGCGTGATCAATAAGTATGATTTAAATATGTTTTATATTGAAGGCCCGGGACACGGTGGGCAAGTGATGGTTTCCAATTCGTATTTAGATGGAAGTTATTCTGAAATTTATCCAGAAATTACTCAAGATGAGTCGGGAATGCAGAAATTATTCAAACAATTTTCATTTCCAGGAGGTATCGGATCGCATGCGGCACCGGAGACCCCAGGATCAATTCATGAAGGCGGAGAGTTAGGATACTCACTATCACATGGCACTGGCGCGATATTAGATAATCCAGAAGTTATCGCAGCAACGGTGATTGGTGATGGGGAAGCAGAGACAGGGCCACTAGCAGCAAGCTGGTTTGCTAATTCCTTTATTAATCCAGTTAATGATGGAGCTGTGTTACCCATTCTCCATTTAAATGGTGCGAAAATTGCGAATCCGACCTTATTAGCGCGTAAATCTGATGATGATCTTGAAAAGTATTTTCAAGGCATGGGTTGGGATCCTGTCTTTATTGAGGGAGATGACCCTAATATATTGCATCCGATGATGGCTGAAAAATTAGATGGAATTATTGAAAAAATAAAACTCATTCAGAATAATGCGAGAAAGCAACCTGCGGAAAAAGCCCATATGCCAAATTGGCCGTTACTAGTTGTCCGGACTCCAAAAGGCTGGGGCGGACCGGAAGTGTGGGAAGGTAAGCAAATTGAAGGGAGTTATCGTTCCCATCAAGTACCAATTCCTGTGAATCAAAAAGAGTTTGAACATGCTGATGCCTTAGTGGAGTGGCTTGAGTCTTATAAACCAGATGAATTGTTTGATGAGTCCGGTAAATTAAAGGATGAGATTGCTGAAATCAGACCAACAGGAGATGCCCGAATGGCGAAAAATCCAATTACTAATGGGGGTATCAATGTTCAAGCCTTAAACTTGCCGGACTGGAAAGATTATACTTTATCCAATGAACACCCCGGTTCAAAGCTAGCTCAAGATATGTCAGAGTTTGGGAAGTTTGCGCGTGATATTGTGCAAGCAAATCCGAATAATTTCCGTATATTTGGGCCTGATGAAACAAATTCAAATCGATTGAATAGCGTCTTTGAAGTGACGCAACGTCAATGGCTTGAAGGTGTGGATGATGTGACAGATGAAGATATTGGTGCAGTCGGGCGAGTTTTCGACAGCCAACTTTCTGAGCATCAAATGCAAGGAATGTTAGAGGGATACACATTAACTGGCCGTTACGGATTCTTTGCCAGTTATGAAGCTTTCTTGCGGGTGGCTGACTCGATGATTACACAACACTTTAAATGGATTCGTAAAGCGAGTCTCTATGATTGGCGTCGACCGTATCAGTCGCTCAACTTAATCTCATCGTCAACAGTTTTTCAACAAGATCATAATGGATATACACACCAGGATCCTGGGATTATTACACTAGTTGCAGAGAAAAAAACAGAGTTTACTCGAGTATATCTACCAGCAGATACGAACATATTACTAGCAACAATGGATAAAGTGTTTCGTTCGCAACACTTAATTAATTTAGTAGTGAGTTCAAAACATCCACGGCCTCAGTTTTATTCAACAGATGAAGCTGAAGAAATAGTTAATAAAGGGTTGAAAGTGATTGATTGGGCTTCGACAGTGAAACCAAACGAAGAACCCGATGTAGTCATTGTAGCTGCCGGAAGTGAACCAAATTTAGAAGCATTAGCATCAGTACAACTATTGATGGAGCAATTTAAAGATTTGAAGATTCGCTTTGTTAATGTTGTTGATTTACTTAAACTACGTTCTCCTAATATTGATCCGCGCGGGTTTAGTGATGAAGAATTTGATGAAATTTTTACTAAAGATAAACCAATATTCTTTGCTTATCATGGTTTTGAAGGTTTAATCCGAGACATTTTCTTTTCGCGTTCGAATCACCAAGTATATATTCATGGATACCGTGAAGAAGGTGACATTACAACACCATTCGACATGCGTGTCATGAATGAATTAGATCGTTATCATTTAGCTAAACATATCGCAACGGTTGTAGTAGGGGAAGATGCGACTGAGTTTTCACAAAAGATGACTGAGAAAATCAATTATCACCATGACTATATACGTGAGTATGGTATCGATATGCCAGAGGTTCTTGAATGGAAATGGACCGGGCTAGAATAATAAATAATAAATTACCGCTTCAGATTGCATTAGTGCAATTCGAAGCGGTATTTTTTGTTTGTTGTGATTCAGCAGGTTTTTGAAAGGTACCATTTTAGGCAGAAGCTACTTATTTTCTCGATTAGATAAGTCCAGCTGAGAAGATAAAGATAGCCAGCCCATGTGTAATAGTTGCAGACATTAAGCCGTATTTTTCTAAAACATAAGCACAAACCAAACCTCCATAAAAAATAAAAAGATGACCCTCCCCAAAAATTAATCTAGATAAAGTAATGGAGCGATTGTTGCAAACTGCATGCTTAAGATAGTTTTGTAAAAATCCACGAAATAATACTTCTTCAAGTAACTTGCCTAAAAGCGCAAGGATTAATAGAGGAAGCAGTAAATGAAGGGCAACCTCGCCACCGTGATCTTGAATTGGGATAAACAGATAAGGCAACATGAAAGGAATGGCGATAAGTAAAGCTGCTAGACTACCAATAAATAGAGACAGGGGCTTAGAGTTTGTTTTAAACCAAATGAAATTGGAAGTTAATTGTCGATTTGAAAAATAAATAGTAGAGTCACTCACAGAGAAAGCAAGCCTATCGTAATCAGAATAAAGGCATCTTCAATAAACCTCAGCCACAAGACATTCCCATTCACTCCAATTACCCATGTGTTAAGGGGAGTCATCGCATCCCGCATTAATATAAAACCAAAGATCAAGATGAATATTTTTAAGACAGTCATATCTTTAGGGACTATGAAATAAATTGCAACAACCACAATTAAACCAGTGAGTAGCCTAAGGAAATAATCCAGAAGTAGCAGCATGTTAGACTTCCTATGGCATTATTATATTCAGTATATAGTATCGCGGGAGTGAATACACTTGGGAAGGAGTGGGGATATGATTGATTAATAGTGGAAGGGAATTTCATAGCCATTTAGTGGTCTATTTTTTTACTCTCATCCCCCCAAAAAAACCTCCTCATCTGTTATAATTAGCACATAAGGAAATAAAGTTTAACTATTATTAGCGACAAGGAGAACTAAATATGAATATAACAGTAGTAGGCTTAGGTTACGTTGGGCTATCGAATGCGATTTTATTAGCTCAGAACAACAACGTCCGTGCCTTGGAGATTGTTCAAGAGAAAGTCGACTTAATTAACCAAGGTAAGTCACCCATCTCTGATGAAGAAATCCAAAAATACTTATCTAGTAAAGATTTAACGCTCGAAGCAACCTCAGATAAAGAATATGGCTTCGGTCATGAGCCTGAATTTGTCGTTGTCGCAGCACCGACGGATTATGATGATGTGAAGGATCACTTCAATACAGTTGCTTTAGAAAGTGTTATTAAAGATGCATTAGAGTATGCACCAAATGCAACTATTATTATTAAATCAACCATTCCAGTAGGATATACACGTCGTATAAATGAACAATTCAAGACGGATAATATTATTTTCTCACCGGAATTTTTACGTGAAGGGAAAGCTCTTCTAGATAATTTATATCCATCAAGAATTATCGTTGGGGAAAAATCTGAGCGTGGGCAAACTTTTGCGAATTTGATGTTAGAAGGTGCTATTGCTGACGATGTTAAAGTCTTACTGATGGACGCAACTGAAGCGGAAGCAGTGAAATTATTCTCGAATACTTATTTAGCGTTACGTGTGTCATATTTTAATGAGTTGGACACTTATGCGGAAACTAAAGGATTGAATACTAAAGCAATTATTGATGGGGTAAGTTTAGATCCTCGAATTGGTGATTACTACAACAATCCTTCTTTTGGTTACGGTGGTTATTGTTTACCAAAAGATACGAAGCAATTATTAGCAAACTATAAAGACGTACCGAATAATTTAATTCGTGCAATTGTTGAGTCGAATGCAACTCGTAAAGGCTTTGTAGCGAATCAAGTTCTAGCAAAAGAGCCTAAAGTTGTTGGGATTTATCGCTTAGCTATGAAGACAGATTCGGATAACTTCCGTCAGGCTGCGATCTTCGATATTATGAGAGAAATGCGCGCTGAAGGGGTTGAAGTGATTATTTACGAGCCGAGCTTAAATGCTGACGTTTTTGAAGGGTATCGAGTCCTTAGTGATATTAATGAATTTAATCTAACTTCAGATGTGATTTTAGCGAACCGCATTGCTGAAGAAATTGAAGAAGTACGTGAGAAAGTATATACACGTGATATTTACAACGAAAATTAATTTAAATTTAGCCATTCATTTTAAACGAAGTGAATGGTTTTTATTTGCACATAGTTCAGTAGTAAGGATTGAAAACTTTATATAGTATAAAGCATATGATTAACATTAGAAAATTCATCATGTTATAATTCAATTATCTTAGCAAAGGGAGGACACTGTAATGACAAACAACAATGAAGATCCGAGAAAAAAATATTATACAGACGGTTTCTCAGAGAAAAATGAAGATGTCGCAAAGTCACCAGCGCTACAAAAGGATATGAAACCTGTACCTGATTGTGGGGAAGAGTCATATAAAGGTAAAGGGCGTTTAGAAGGACGTCATGCGTTAATTACTGGTGCAGACTCTGGAATTGGCCGGGCAGCGGCAATTGCTTTTGCACGTGAAGGTGCGGACGTTGCGTTTCAGTATTTTCCAGGAGAAGAACCAGACGCCCAAGAGGTTCGCGAATTAATTGAAGCAGAAGGACGAAAAGCGTTATTAATTCCAGGCGATTTACGTGAAGAAGGCGTAGCAACAGAATTAATCAACAAAACTGTCGAAGAATTCGGTGACATTGATATCTTAGTACTGAACTCTGGTCAACAAATCGCTCATGAAAAATTAAGTGACTTATCAATGAAACAAGTGAATGATACATTCAAAGTTAATATTATTAGTATGTTTGAAGCGGTTAAGGCTGCCGAGAACCACCTGAAACCTGGAAGCTCAATTATAACAACAACTTCTGTTCAAGCATCAAACCCATCAGCATCTCTATTAGACTATGCCGCAACAAAAGGTTCTATTTCTAACTTTACAGTAGGAATGTCTAAGTATTTCGGAGAAAAAGGGGTGCGCGTGAATTCAGTGGCACCAGGACCAATTTGGACGCCGCTTCAGTTAGATAACGGAAAACTTGAAGGAGACTTAGAAACATTTGGTCAAACTGAAACACTTGAACGTGCAGGACAGCCCGTTGAATTAGCGCCTGTTTACGTGTTTTTAGCTTCAGAAGAAGCAAGTTATGTCACAGGTCAAATATATGGTGTGACAGGTGGACAAGATATTAGTTTATAAGATGTTTATATATAAATTAAAATTAATATAATACTAAGAATAAAAATAGTTACTTTGTTATATTTATATAACAAAGTAACTATTTTTTGTTTGAAGTAAAATGAATACTTATCATTATAAGAGGTATATCATTTTACATTATGATTCCAGATGATATACTTGTAATATAATTTAAAATATTTTAGGAGGAAATTATATGGATTTTTCATCATTCTTTGCGACACTTGGCGCAATGTTACCAGGAATTATCGGAGCACTATTACTGTTGATTGTAGCTCTAATTCTTGCATGGGGACTTAAACGTCTAACAATTAAAGGACTAGAGAAGGTTGGTTTTAGTCGCCGTACACAATCATGGGGCATGGCTAAGACAGAGGAGGAAGGTCAGCAATATACTGAAACGGTTGGATCAATCGTTTACTTTGCGACACTGTTATTCTTCTTACCAGGAATTTTAAACGGTTTAAATGTGGGTGGCGTTATGGACCCTATCGTGAACATGTTTAATAAATTCTTTAGCTACATTCCGAACATTTTAACAGCGATTGTTATTCTAGTCGCTGGTGCTTACTTCTGTAAGTTCGTTAAAAAGCTTGTCCACAACCTATTATTAAGTTTAAACATTGATAAATGGTATGCAAAACTAACGGGTAGTACAACAGGTGCTGACGTAAATGAAGGTCAGATTGCTGAAGTACTTGCGACAGTTGTTTATGTATTAATCTTTATCCCAATTTTAACTGTAGCACTTGAAACATTAGGTATTAAATCAATTTCAGAACCGATTGTAGCAGTATTAAATCAAATCTTAAGTGCTATTCCTAATATCATTACAGCTGCTGTATTACTAATTATTGGTGGTGTTGTAGCGAAATTATTAGGTGACTTAATTGAAAACTTATTAGCAACAACAGGTGTTGATAAATACTCACGTTACTTAAACTTCCGTTCAGAAGTTTCTGACGTTAAAATTTCAAACATTACAGCGGCAGTTGTTAAAGGTGTGTTGATGTTATTCTTCTTAGTTGAAGCAATTTCTGTATTAAACTTAGAAGTTCTTAATACCATTGGTGCAGCAATCATTGCTTACATCCCATTAGTATTAAGCGCGATTATCATCTTAGCAGTTGCATTAATCGGTGGAAACATCTTAGCTAACTTTATTTCAAAAGCAACTGGTAACAAGTTATTTGGTGAAGTCATCCGTTACGCGATTATCGTTTTAGGAGCATTCATGATCTTAGAACAATTACACATCGCTCAAACAATTGTTAATGCTGGATTCATTATTATCCTTGGTGCAGCTGGTCTAGCAGTAGCGTTAGCCTTTGGTTTAGGCGGACGCGACTTTGCGGCTCGCCAATTAAACAAAGCGGATAAAGCCATTGACGAAGAGATTGACAAAGCTGAAGATAATAACAACCATACAATTTAAGCTATTGATAGAAGCCGGCTAAACTTTAGTCGGCTTCTTTTTTGTGCAAAATAGTGGAGTGGGGTGTTCAACTAGAGGAATATAAAATAATTCTTCCAGCTGTCCCAATTAACTGGAACAATAATAAAAATTCGTCCACTTAAACTTACCAACACTATCTTTTGCGCATACCTATCCTAAAAGAGTATAATAAACTAAAACAATAATGGAGGGGTTAGAATGCCTTTTGTACGAATTCAATCTAAAGAAGGACGCACGCCAGAACAGAAAGAAGCTTTAGCAAAAGCAATCATTGAATCGATGATTGACCAAGGCTATGCGAATAAGGAAGCGATTCGTGTCATCTTTGAAGATATGGCTAAAGAAGACTTTTACAGTGGAGAAGACTACTAAAGACACAACTACCCCTTGAGAACCTCAGGTCTCAAGGGGTATTTTTATGCATTCAATATGATGCTCATCGATTGATCAACAGATGATTCATAGGTTGCACCAAATTTGTGTAGATGAACCATTAATAAGTAAAGGCGGTAGAACTCGATGCGTAATTCTGAACCTTCAGAAAGTGGGTAAGCTTCATCATAAGCAGCGTAGAAGTCAGAATTAAAGCCACCAAATACTTTAGTCGCACCCAAATCAAATTCGCGGTCACCGTACATAGAAGCGGGGTCAAATAAAGCAGGACTACCGTCAGACAAGAACATATAGTTACCTGCCCATAAGTCACCATGCAGTAATGACGGGTCACTTTTGTGTCGAGTTAACTCATCCACCATAATTTGTCTCACTTGTTGATAAGTATCGCTTTGACGTTGATTCCATTTATTGTTATCCACAAGCAGCCTGTGAAGTTTGTCCATCCGTCTTTCGACGAAAAGCTCAAGCCAAGAATCAGTCCATGAATTATCGAACTGAATGTCAGCTCCTTCATAAGGAGCGTCAAAGCCGTATAAGCCGTCATCAGAGTGATACTGATGCAATTGGGCAACCATTCTTCCTAATTCACGTTGACTCCCATTTTTACCTTCCTCGAGGTAGCTAAGCAATAAATAAGCATCACCTTGATTTTCACCTGAATCAATCACTTGCGGTACAGTGATTCCAGCTTTAGCCATTTCTTCTAAGCCTGTAATCTCACCTGTATAAAAGTCAGCACTGCGATCCGCTTGGACGAGTAAGAAGTAAGGTTTAGAATTTGTTTCCACTCGAAAGGCTTGGTTTACATCGCCTCCTGATACAGGGATGATTTCTTGAATTGAATCGATAGGTAATATATCTTTCCAGTTATGACTCATTGAATAAGCGCCTCCTTCTTGATTATTCAATATATTCATCTTTAGTTATAACCTCATCTGGCTTTTCAAAGCCTTCTTTTTGGTCTTGTTCAAAGTTTTCTTCAATGATTTGTGGTGGGCTAATATGTTTCGTCCAGAAGCCTCCGTGAATGTATTTTGCATCATATGAGATGAAAAATGCGTTCGGGTTTAGTTCATTAATTGTGTTACGCAAAGCTTTCTCAGTAGAACGTGGCGTGAGAATCGTTAAGACTAACCGGTTTCCATTCCGTCCATAACCAGGTTGAATTGTCACCCCATAGCCATGTTCCCTTAAAGAATCTGCCAACACATGGTTGTCGTCTTCTGTGAATACTTGCATTACTGAATAACCTAAAGCAATCCGGTTCTCCACTAACATACCTAAGTAAATCCCAACGCCAAAACCTAAAGCGTAAAAGATGAGGTACATGATGTTTTCTTCAATGTATGACATCACCATTGACAAGCCGAGTGTGTAAATCGTTATTTCGATAATAGCTAAAATCGGAGCAAGGTTCCGGTAACCTCGCATCGTCAGTAATGTTCGAATCGTGTTTAACATAATATATACTAAGTTGATGGCAAAAATCTGTCCTAATACAAGCCAGTTCATAAATCAAAGGCCTCCTTTTAGTCATCTCTAAAGTAAATGTTACAGTAAATTAAATTTTATGTAAATTAACTCGCTGTTTGTAGCTATATTTATAGGTTATGATAAAATAAGTTATCATTTGAAAAGAGGTAAAACTATGAAGAAATGGTTAAAGCAATTAGCAGTTCTGATTGTATTGTTTTGGTCTTGGCATGCTGTATGGCTCTACTTCAATTTAGATGTTGGAGAGACTCCTGTACTCAGCGATGTTATCATCGTACCTGAAGGTGGAGATGGGCGTGAGGATCAAGCTGGCCGACTATTACACGATGGTTATTCACTATCCGACCGAATCATTGTCTCACCTCTTTATGGAGAGAACATAAATCTTTTACCTCATTATCAAAATGCAGGTGTAAGAGAAGATCAAATTATCGCTGAAAATGAAGCAACAAGTACTTACACAAATGCAGTAAAAACATTAAATTTAATGGAAGAGAATGGTTGGAGTTCTGCTCTAGTCGTGACTTCTGATTACCACACAAGACGGACACGCATGATTTATGAGCGAGTAAACCGTCATTATGACTTTAATCTAACTTATATTTCAGCTTACGTCTATACGAACGAGGGTGAAGTCATTACTTATCTTGATACACCTGGCCTTCGCAGTGCAGGGCGTCGTGAAATTTACAAATATTATGGTTACCTATTTGGCTTATATCACTTCTTGGATTTAGATTAATGGTCATTTCTTTAGACTTTTGAGTTTAGAAGCGGTATTATGTATCTTCTAAAAAAATTGAATAGGGGATTACATGTCAAAAAATTACAATATTGATAAGGTGAAGTTTGTTGCTGCTATTGGAGTAGTACTCATTCATGTATTTGCATTTATCGATTCGGCATATAATGAACCTTTGATTGAACTACAATGGCCTCGCGCTATATTTAATTACGCTGTACCTTTGTTCTTCGCAATTACAGGTTATATATTGTCAAGCCGAACAAATGAATATATGTTAAAGTACGCAAGCAGTGTTTTACGTTTATTTATTTCTATGTCATTATTTTATTACGTGGTGTCTTTACTCATGGCAGGCCTCGAAGCTTGGCTATATGAAGAACCTGTCATGGATGCTGTGATGGTCATCTTCCGTTCTAAAACGTGGCGACAATTTGCGCAAGGAACGATTGGATCTTACCATCTATGGTACTTATGGGCGAGCTTTCTAGGTATCTCGTGCCTGTACGGCTTAAATAAGATAATCAACTCACCAAAAACCTTAATCGTAAGTGTATTTGCCTTATATCTTGTAACGCTTTACTGTCTTCAAAATGGTCTGTTAACTGATATATTACGTTACGGAGGCTTCCCCAAAGCCTTAATGTATACAAGTATCGGCTATTATGTAGGGGGGCAAGGGGATTACTGGAAGTATAACTGGCGTGTCTTAATTGGTTGGATGTTTGTCTATGTTGTTACTTTTGGCTTTTTCTACCAAGGAGAATATATTGAATTATTATTTATTCCAGTGATTTACTTAGTGATTACTTTCTTTAATCGATACAAAGGTGAAGAAACAGTGATCGCGAAATTAGGGGATTACTCGGACCAAATTTATCTTTTACATGCTTTGGGTATTAATGTATACGGCCTATTACTGTTCGTCTTTCCAAAGCTTCAGATTCACTCACTTCCCATTCGCGTTGTATTGATTACATTGTTCGCAGTTGTCTTTTCACTTCTGGTATACATACCACTCAACCGCTTTTATTTGGAACCAATGCAACATCGGCTAAAGAAACTGCGTTTCAAATTTAAAGGCAATAATAAACCAGACAATAAAATAGATTTGGCTCAGAGCACATCGAATTCATAAATCCGATGTGTCTTTTTATTGTCTGATGATTTTTGGGATAAATTCCGAATGTTAGATCGGATTCGCAATAATATAGTTAAAGTCATCAGACTAATTTGTAACGATATTTTAACTGCAAAAAAAATGGTAACGGAATTAAAGAAATATCATTACATTAACAGTTGTACATAATATTAAAAATGGTATAATTGGTACGGTTTTATCTATAGTTATAAATATTTTGAAAGGGGAATCGTTTTTTATGAACGGAAAATTCTTTAACCTAATGCAAACATTAGGTAGATCTTTCATGTTACCGATCGCTTTATTACCGGTAGCTGGTCTGTTTCTTGGTATTGGTGCAACCATTACTGGGGACGCATTTGTTGCACAGTGGGGCTTAGAAAATATTCTAGGCGAAGGTACAATCCTTAACGGGATCTTAAGTATCTTGACTGATGTTGGAGACATTATTTTTGGAAATCTGGCATTGTTATTCGCAATTGCGGTGTCGAGTAGTTTAGCTAATGCCCGTAAAGAGGTTGCGGCACTTTCGGCCGTTATTGGTTACTTAGTCATGTATCAATCAATTACTAGTACATTGGCAAACTTTGGTGACATTGAGACATTAAAAGGAATCAACGGTTTAGTTGGTTCAGTCTTAGGTTTTGAAGAAACATTGAATACAGGAGTATTCGGTGGGATTATTATCGGGTTAGTTGTTGCATACTTACACAACAAATTCTACCGTGTTAAATTCCCAGATGCTTTATCATTCTTCGCGGGAACTCACTTTGTTCCAATTATCTCAACCGTTGCTGCTTTAATCGTTGGTGCAATCTTAGCCTTCGTGTGGCCATTCATCGGTGGGGGAATTGCTTGGTTAGGTGAGACAATCGCAGGATCTGGTCCAATAGGTGGGTTCTTCTACGGTTACGTATACCGTGCATTAATTCCATTCGGATTACACCACGTGTTCTACTTACCATTCTGGCAAACGGCTATGGGTGGTTCTATTGAGGTTGCTGGTGAAGTAGTTAACGGAGCGCAAAACATTGTCTTCGCTCAATTACAAAATGGTGACGTTATTAGTCCAGAAGCGGCTAAATACTTCTCATTCGCATTCCCAATGATGTTAGTTGGTTTCCCAGCTGCAGCATTAGCAATGTACCATACAGCTAAACCTGAACGTAAAGATGATGTTAAAGGTCTTTTATTCTCAAGTTCATTAACATCATTCTTAACAGGTATCACCGAACCAATTGAATTCTCAATTCTATTCGCATCACCAGTATTATACTTTGGAGTGAATGCGGTATTAGCAGGTCTTTCAGTTGTTATTGTTCAATTATTAAATATTGGGGTTGGGTTTACCTTCTCTGCTGGTTTCTTAGACTTCTTCTTATACGGTATGTTACCGGGTAATGAGAGAACTAACTGGATTATCTTAGCGATTTATTCAATTATTTGGGGTCTAGTTTACTACTTCCTATTCCGTTGGGCGATTACGAAATTCGACTTAAAAACACCCGGTCGTGAAGATGATGAAGAAGAAACTCGTTTACGTAGTAAAGATGAGTACCGTGAAGAACATGGTATTGGTCAAGCTGCTAAAACAACAACAACTTCATCTACAGGTGAATTAACTGAAGATGAGTTACGCTCACAACAAATTTTAGAAGGTCTTGGTGGACAAGACAACTTAGCAAGCTTTACTAACTGTGCAACACGTCTACGTGTGACCGTTGAAGATGGTGAGCAAGTGAATCAAGCACAATTACGTCGTACAGGTGCTGCTGGAGTTACTGTAAGTGGTAAATCTGTACAAGTTATCTATGGTACTCAAGTTGGTGGAATTGCGACTGACTTAGAAGATTATATTAACCGTGTTAACAAAGGTGAAATTCAAGTCACTGAAGCTACTTCTAAAGAAGCAGAAGTAGTTGTGGATGAAGAGCCAAAAGCAACTCCAGCAAAAGAAGCGACTGAACAAACAGTTGAAGGAATCGCAAGTCCATTAACAGGTCGTGTGGTTGCTTTAACAGATGTTCCAGATGCAGCTTTTGCAAGTGAAGCATTAGGTAAAGGGGCAGCAATTGAGCCAACAATTGGTGAAGTTGTATCACCAGTTAATGGTAAAGTTGTTACTGTATTCCCAACGGGTCATGCAATTGGTTTACAAACTGAAGCTGGCGCTGAAATCTTAATTCACATCGGTCTTGATACAGTTAATTTAGACGGTAAAGGCTTCAATGTGTTAGTTGATGCAGACGAAGAAGTAACTGTTGGACAAAAATTAGTTGAATTCGATATTGATCTAATTAAAGAAGCTGGTTACTCAACAATTACACCTGTTGTTGTAACAAACACAGCAAACTATAACAATGTCTCTGCTTCTGAGTTAGAAACAGTTAACGCAGGTGACGAGTTAATTACAATCGAATAATGATTGGAATTAATAACTAAAGTTTATAAAGAAACCGCTAGTATCGGAAAAGGTACTAGCGGTTTCTTTGCCTTCTTAGGGATGATAGCGTTTAACAGGAAGAATTTAAATTCATTCATCCAGCTAAGCCAAATAATAGGAACAACTCAATCCAATTCTTCCGCTTCTACTAAATAAAGCATACTAATCAAAGGGTATAACTTACATATTTCAAGTATTTAAACTACTTAAGGAAGAAAGCATCAGGTCGTTATAAATTTTCAGGAAGTAGATATATATGTATAAATTTCCAGAAGGATTCTTGTGTGGTACATCTACATCCGGTCCATAAAGTGACGGTTTATAACCTGGAAAAAGCTTAATTTGGAGATATTACTTTAGTTGGAATTAATACACCGAAAAAAGACTTATCTGAGCAAGATCTATACCAAGCAGTGCATCATGAATTAGTGGCGAGTGCCTTAGCAACTAAGATTGGTCATGAAATTAATCCAGACTTCCAGAGTGGTTGTATAGTACTCGCGATGCCAGCTTATCCAATGACACCGAACCCAGAAGATGTCCTATCAGCGCGTCACTTTGAGAATAGTAATTATTTATTCTCAGATATTCACGTTCGAGGCGAATATCCTGGTTACGCTAAACGTCTATTCAAAGAAAAAGGAATCGAGATTGAGTTTGCGGAAGGTGATGCAGAATTATTAAAGGAAAACACAGTGGACTTCATCTCCTTTAGTTACTATATGAGTACTGCTATAGCTGCTAATCCTGAAGAATACGATAGCGGCGTGGGTAATTTACTCGGTGGTGTTAACAACCCATACTTAGAAAGTTCTGAATGGGGATGGCAGATTGACCCAGTCGGCTTACGCATTGTACTAAACGAATTCTGGGATCGTTACCAAAAACCACTATTCATCGTAGAAAACGGTTTAGGTGCCAAGGATGTTCTAGTTGAAGGTGCCGACGGTGAGATGACAGTAGAAGATGATTACCGAATCAACTACCTTGAGAAACATTTACAACAAGTTGGTGAGGCAATCAAAGACGGTGTTGAGTTGATGGGTTACACAACTTGGGGCTGCATCGACTTAGTCTCAGCTTCAACAGCAGAATTGAGTAAACGTTACGGCTTCATATACGTAGACCGCAATAACGACGGATCAGGTACTTTAAACCGCTACAAGAAAAAATCATTCGACTGGTATAAAGAAGTAATCTTAACAAACGGCGAAAGTTTATACAAATGAATTTAAGGGAGCTGCCTACATTTTAAGTAGGTGGCTTTTTTAATGGGGGAAAATCGGAAGTTAGTAAACGAATTTATTAGGGCTACGAGATTCCACTCTCGCATCAAAATTTCCAAGCAAATTCCACCAAATTATTATAAATAATTATTCATAATTTGCTAGCAAGCATTTGTAACCGTTTACACTGAGTGGTATAATTTCTATGTAAGGCATTTTTGAGTAGAGGAGGAAGAAAGATGGTAAGTATTATTTTGGCGAGTCATGGAAAGTTTGCTGAAGGATTATTACAATCAGCACAGATGATTTTTGGAGAGCAGGATCAGATTGAAACTGTGACCTTTATGCCAGAGGAAGGGCCGGAAGATTTGAAAGCCAAGTTGGAGACAGCTATTTCGTCATTTAGTTCAGATGCAGAGATTTTATTCCTAGTCGACCTTTGGGGAGGGACACCGTTTAATCAAGCGAATATTTTATTTGAGGAGATGTCAGAACGGGCTGCGATTGTATCTGGAATGAATTTGCCGATCTTACTTGAAGCTTTAGGAACACGGATGGGAATGGAGAAAGCACACGAAGTTGCGACGCACATTCGTGGTCAGGAACAAAGTGGTATTCGCGTTCGACCCGATGAGTTAACCCCAGAGATAGAAGCGGGGGTTATTTCTGAAACAAGTGGGCGAGCGCAATTAGAGCCAGGAACAGTGATTGGAGACGGTCAGATAAAATACGTCTTGGCGAGAGTCGATACTCGTCTATTACACGGACAAGTGGCAACTGGTTGGGTAAAAAGTGTGAATCCAACCCGAATCATTGTTGTATCAGATAAGGTGGCCAATGACGAGATGCGTAAGACATTAATTAAACAAGCGGCACCTCCAGGCATACGGGCGAATGTAATACCGATTGCTAAATTAGCAGAGATCAATGAAGATCCGCGATTTGGTGGTACAAGAGCGCTTCTATTATTTGAAACGCCACAAGATGTGTTGGAAGCAATTAATCAAGGGGTTGACATTGATGAAGTGAACTTAGGATCCATGGCACATACAAAAGGAAAAGTCATGATTAATAACTCAGTTTCCGTTGACGATGATGACGTGAAGACAATTATGGAGCTAAAAGATAAAGGCGTAAAATTCGATGTACGTAAAGTGCCGGCGGATTCAGCTCAAAATCTTGAACGGCTACTTAAAAAACAAAATTTAATATAGATTAAGGAGGATTCAAAATGACAGACATTACATTAATTCAAGTTGCCCTTATTATTATAGTGGCGCTTTTTGCAGGATTTGAAAGTGTTCTGGATGAGTTCCAATTACATCAGCCTATTATTACGTGTACGTTAATCGGACTTATTACAGGTAATCTAGCTGAAGGACTTTTATTAGGAGGGCAATTACAACTGATTGCCTTAGGCTGGATGAACATTGGTGCAGCGATGGCACCTGATGCTGCTTTAGCCGGCGTTGTTTCTGGGATTTTAGTATTAGTCCAAGGAGCCTCAATGGGTGAAGGGATCGCGGTGGCGATTCCGTTAGCAATTGCTGGACAAGTGTTAACTATCTTTATTAGAACGGTTGCGGTAGGTTTATCTCATTATGCTGACCGCAAAGCAGAAGAAGGAAATATTAATGGTGTAGCATCTGCGAACATCCTAGCTCTAATGTTACAAGGCTTACGTGTTGCGGTTCCGGCTGGTTTAATTTTAATGGTTTCAGCTCAAACAGTAACTGATGCCTTAAATGCCATTCCAGATATTATTACTGGTGGATTGAATGTTGCCGGTGGAATGATTGTTGCGGTAGGTTACGCAATGGTTATTAATATGATGGCTTCAAAAAGCTCATGGCCATTTTTCTTCATGGGATTTGCTTTAGCAGCAGTATCTGAACTGAATTTAATTGCCATGGGTATTATTGGTTTAAGTATTGCTCTCGTTTATATTTCTATTGCACCACAATTTAACAATAATTCAGGTGGTGGTGGAAATTCCGTCGAAGCTGCTTTAGATGACATTTTAGAAGATTATTAGATAGGAGGGTATAAAATGACTGAAGAAGTAAGAAAAGATCGTATAAAATTAACAAGAGCGGATCGGATGCGCGTGTCATGGCGAATGACTTTTATACAAGCATGTTGGAACTTTGAGCGGATGCATAACGTGGGTTGGGTATACGCCTTAATTCCTGCGATTCGAAAATTATATACAACAAAAGAAGATAGAAGTGCTGCACTTCAACGTCACTTAGAATTCATTAATACTCACCCGTACTTACAAGCGCCAATTGCTGGGGTTGTACTTGCTTTAGAAGAAGAGAAAGCAAATGGTACTGATATTGATGACCAGGCGATTCAAGGTGTGAAAGTTGGGATGATGGGACCTCTGGCGGGAGTTGGTGACCCAGTATTCTGGGGAACTTTAAGACCTGTATTAGGTGCTTTTGCGGCGTCACTCGCTTTATCTGAAAGTATTTTTGGACCGATTATTTTCTTCCTAGCATGGAATATTATCCGTATCTTATTCTTATGGTACACACAAGAATTGGGATATAGATCTGGGAACGAAATCACAAAAGACTTAAGTGGGGGTGTTTTACAAAAAATTACTCAAGGGGCGTCAATTCTAGGAATGTTTATTATGGGAGTGTTAGTGCCAAGATGGACAACCATGAACTTCCCCTTAGTACTATCTCAAGTAGAAAATAACCCGGATACAATGGTTGATTTCCAAGCATTGACTGATCAAGCGAACAGTAACGCTTTGTCTGTCGACACGATACGGGATATTATTCTACAAGTCCAATCGGGAGCGAATGTCGCGACTGAAACGACGATGACCTTGAATGACGTACTAAATGATTTGTTACCAGGGTTAATGCCACTAATTCTAACGTTCGCATGTATCTGGCTACTCCGTAAGAAAGTGAGCCCAATCGCGATAATCGGTGGAATATTTGTCCTAGGAATTGCGCTATATTCAGTTGGAATTATGGGTTAATGTTAAATGTCAGCTGATTTTTTAAATGCAACGGTTGAATATACTACACGTGTCAATGCAATGTTGAACCCAATTATTCCCAAATCTGGTTTGTTATTAATGGGTGAGAAGGGAATTGAGTTCCGCTCAGAAAAAGGTCCGGGCTTTATTCAAATCCCCTGGACTTCTGTTGAAAATATCTTCGTGCAAATGTTATTCGGCGGACGTTATGTCCGCGGGTTTACAATCGCGACAGATGAAGGGCAGCTATTTGAATTTGTGGTCAATGATGCGAAAGATACTTTGAAATACATGCGCAAGTATCTTGAACGTGGCGTTTTTCAAGCGAGTAAAAGTAATATCAGTAAAGTATTAGGCCAATTCAAGAAATAAATAAAAGAACTTGTTCTGTAGCAACTCGCTTTAAGAAGTTGTTGTAGGATAAGTTCTTTTTTGTTCACTCCACTAAAAATATCCACTCATGACGGATTGTCTGCAAAATCTTTAACTTTTTACTACTCTGTCTACGATTATTACCACAGAAATAACCTGAGTCCACGTATGAAAGGGGTATGTCTCTGGTTGCCCAAGTTCATACGGCCAGTAAAAATTCGCAAATACGTATTCGAAAAAGATTCGAGCGCTCGATTCCACATTGGACTATATTTTCTCAAACAAAAAAGCCGAGGAGCATTGTGCCCCTCGACAATCATATTGAATTGCTGAAAATAATCTATTATAGTCTAGTATCTTCGTCTTTGAAACGATCAGTTTCGTCATTGACACGACCAGTTTCGTCATCGACTTCTAATTCTTCATGACGCGTTGTTTCCGTTACAGTTTCACGGTCAGTGTGAGTTGTTTTCTCAACTTCAACTTCGTCAGTAACTACTGTTTCTTTGTCTACAACAACTTCTTCCTCAGAAACTGGAATAACGATTTCTTCTTCTTGGAAAGCGTCTCCGTCAGCGACGTTATCTGGAGTGTCCGTCGGTGTTGAGTGGCGAATATGAATTTCTTCGCGCTCAACTGGAACTTCAATCGTTTCAGTGTCTTCAACTACTTCTTTTGTAATTGACACATCACCTATGTCTTTTTTACGTACATCAGCATGTACTTGTTCTTCATGTAGGCGAATACGTTCTGTTTCAGTACCAGTTTCTGTATCAGCGTCAGGAGCAAATTCTCCGACAGGTTCACCATGAGCTTCGATATGAGTTTCTTCACCAACGATGTGTGGATCATAGTCATTATCTTCAACATTCACATCATCGTAATCATAATCTGGTTCAGTGTTCTCTGTAGTTCCAGCAACATAAGCAGCATCGCCATCGATTGTTTCAGGTGTATCTTCTGATAAACCAGCTGATGTTCCTACTGCTCCAGAGAATGCTGCAGTTTCAGTATTGACTGTATCAGTTGGCGTCGTATCAGAAACATAGTCATCTGTTCTTACTTCACGTGTTTCAGTTGTATTAAAGGCAGGAAGTTGACTTTCAAATTCTTGGTCAACTAATACTAATAGTTCATCGCGACTTAATGAGTCTTCGTATTGCGTTAAATCAACGTTTTCAAATTCTTCATCGTTATCGTCATCGTCCCAGCCAAATAATTTTGCAAAGAATCCACGATTGTCTTCATGTTGCTCGTCCAATAATTCACCATAAGAGATAAATTCTGCTTCGCCATTATATGCATGTGCTTGTGATCCAACTAGAGCGACGCTATCGCGAGGAACGCCTTGATTAATAACATGTGCCACTGCGTCTTCTGCTTCAACGACTGTAGGGTAAACCCCATAAACGTATTTCTTAACCATAAAACAACTTCCTTTCTTTTTTTAAACTGTTCTATGCATTAAGTATAAAACAAAAATGATGTGAATATAAAGTAAAACGCCTCGAGAGAATGAAATACTTTTATTTAAGAATATATCAATTTTACTATATAAAGATAATGAATAAGTCGTATATCCAAGAAAATATAATTATAAATTTTGAAAAATGTAAACAAAAAACCAGCACAAAATGTACTGGTTCATTATTATAGACGCCAGAAACTGTAACCAGCTTCAGTATAAGCCTCTTTATTTAAGATACTTTTCACATCTAAAATGATGCGTTTTTCATTCGCTAAATCTTGATTAAATAGGGCAGTGATTTCTTCAAAAGAAAGAGCTTTGAATTCATCATGTCCAACAGCTAAAAGAACGGCATCAGCATCTTTAACGTCAGCTAAATCAGTTAACGATACACCATACTCAGCTTTAGCATCCTCTGAGTTCGCCCATGGATCTACAATAGTTGGTTTAATATCATATTCACGGAGGCGTTTAATAATGTCATTCACTTTTGAATTACGTGTATCTGGAGTATGTTCTTTAAACGTTAAACCAAGGATAACTACATTAGAATCAATGGGTGTTTTACCCGTACGGATTAATTCTTTAATTAGTTTATCGGCAATAAATTCACCCATGCCATCATTAATTTGACGACCGTTTGAAATAATTTGACTATGGTAGCCTAAGTTCTCAGCCTGATATACAAAGTAATATGGATCCACGCCAATACAGTGGCCACCGACTAGTCCAGGGGTGAAGCCGAGAGCGTTCCATTTTGTATTCATTGCATCAATAACGTCTTTAGAATCAATCCCCATACGGTCAAAAGCAAGAGCTAATTCGTTCATAAAAGCGATATTAATATCACGTTGTGAATTCTCAACCACTTTCGCAGCTTCAGCGACTTTAATACTAGGGGCTTTATGAACACCCGCTTTAACAACAATCTCATACACTTTTCCAATTTCATCTAAATACTCTGGAATCGATGATGAGACGATTTTTGTAATGGTTTCAAGTGTATGGACCTTATCTCCTGGATTAATTCGCTCAGGCGAATATCCAACAACAAAATCAACACCATGTGTTAAACCAGACTCTTCTTCAAGAATTGGAATACAGACATCTTCAGTCACGCCAGGGTACACAGTTGACTCATAAACGACGATAGACCCTTTAGAAAGGTTTTGTCCAATCGTGCGGGTTGCACTTGTCACAGGCGTTAAATCAGGCGTTTTGTCATGATTAATCGGTGTCGGAACTGAGACGATTAAGAAACAAGCCTCTTTTAATTTAGCAGGATCATTCGTAAATTCTAAATCCGTTTCTTTAATCGCGTCATCACCAACTTCTTTAGTTGGGTCCACGCCTTCTTTATAAAGTTCGATTTTCTTAGGATTATAATCATACCCAATTGTATCAATTTGTTTTGCAAAAGAAATTGCGATGGGCATACCAACATAGCCTAAGCCAATCACAGCTAGCTTTGCTTCTTTATTTAGTAATTTGTTATATATTTCCATGTGTTTCTCCTCTATTCATTATATCTTGGATATTATAACAGAAAATGATTAGATTGTTGAGTTATCTGTACTTCTACATAAAATTATATAAACACCACCGAACCGGTGGTAAACTAAAATCAAATTAGATATACTATATTTGTATGAGAAAGAGGAGGTTTGAATATGTCGAAAATTCGTAAAGCAGTCATTCCCGCAGCCGGTTATGGAACGGGCTTTCTGCCAGCGACAAAGGCACAGCCAAAGGAATTATTACCAATTGTTGATAAGCCCATTATTCAATTTATTGTTGAAGAAGCATTTGCTTCTGGGATTGAAGAAGTTTTAATCATTACTGGCAAACATAAACGTTCAATTGAGGATCACTTCGATTCGAATCCTGAGCTAGAAGACAATTTAGAAAGCAAAGGAAAAGACGCTTTATTAAAAATTGTCAAAGAAACAACAAAAGAAAATTTATTCTTTGTGCGTCAATCTTATCCAAAAGGACTAGGAGACGCTATCGGACACGCACGTGCCTTTGTTAATAATGAGCCATTTGTCGTGATGTTAGGCGACAACATAATGCACAGTGAAGTGCCAGTGGCGAAGCAATTGATGGATTTATATGACAAAAATAAATCAGCTAACTTAGCAGTCGTGGAAGTGCCAGACGAATTAACGTCCAAATACGGTATGATTAAAGTGGACCGCCAGGACGACAATGATGATACAGTTTACAGTGTGTCTCACTTTGTTGAAAAACCAGTGGCAGAAGAAGCACCAAGTAACTTAGCTATCGCAGGACGTTACATTCTAACACCTGAAATTTTCGATATATTAGAAAAAATAGCACCCGGTGTCGACGACGAATTACAATTGACTGACGCCATCGATCAACTTAATAAAACACAAAGAGTCTTTGCTAAAAAAGTTGAAGGAAAACGTTATGACGTTGGAAATAAGATTGGCTATATGAAGATGAGTCTTGAATATGGTTTAGAGCATCCGGAAACTGCTGAAGAATTCTCTGAATACATTCTTCAATTAAGTGATAAATTAGAAGCTGAGGACAGTAAGGAGTAATAAATAAATAGCTAACTTTCAGACTAGAAAGTTAGCTATTTTCTATCTAATTTTATTTTTAATAGAAGGTTTAAATAATTTTTGATGCATGTGTGCAAAAGACAAGCGAGTACGATAAGTCTCGTGCTTTCGCCGAGTAGTGGATTTTAAGTAGCTGTGTATTTGATTGTATTTTATGAATTGAGCCAAATCTATCTTAGCATTCAAACGGTCTTTGTAAGGGACACGTTTCTTGGTGAAAATCTTGAAAGCAGGATTACCAATATAAGCTTGTAATTGAGTAGGTTCAAATATTAAATCTTTTTCATTCATCAGGACTTGGAAGTCATACCAAAAGTTTACGAGTTGAAAAGCGTAACTGATTTGTGACATTACCAGTGATAGCCGATTGTTAAGAGAAATAGTTAGTTTTGAATAGTTATCCAAGTCAAACATTAATTGAATCGACTGGATTTTAACTGGGTCGTCTTTTTGTGTCTGGATATGTAAATCATTTATGAATGTGATATTTACCCAGTCTGAATGCTTATTTTCAGGATTTCTTAGCCGAATAAACACCTTATTTTTATTTACATATGGAAAGATCGTTCTTGGTCGATTGAATGTAGACTTTAGAAATTGTGACCATCTTTGATAGTTATAACCAAATGTTGAGAAAAACTCTTCTGTTAAGCGGGTTGTCGACCATTTACTTTTATAAAACTTACCACTTCGGTCTATGATTAAACTTCCAAAGGTGGAGTTTAAGTGACGAATCGTCATCACATATATAATTTCTAATTGACAGAGGGCGCTATGATCTAATTCAGTAGCTTTCTCCAAATAATGGTTAATAGGAAAGTCAGACTCGTTTTGAGGCAGGAAATGAATCATTTAAAAAGGTTCCTTTCGAAGTAATAATTCTTTATAAAAATAATAGATAACAAAACAAATATAGCATACTTTAATACTTTATCTATAAAATTTATGTAAAGAATATGTAAAGGTAATGTAAATAAAAATAGACCGCTTTCAAAGTAGAATAAGATAATATTCTTATGGCATTATAATACGGGCGAATAGTAAATCCGTGGTAACTAACCTAATTCATGTTATTATAAAAGTATTAAAAAACGAAGTAAGGAGGTAAAGCTTTGGCTAGTCGTACAGCAGTTATACAATGGTATTTAGATCATGAAGGTAAAGTCACTTATGCAAAATCTAAAGAAAAGCGCTGCGGACCAGATAGTTACGATAGTGCCAGTGCTATGTTTAGCGCACTTATAGCGGGGCGTTTCTTACCTTATGGCTCGGGACTTGGTTCGATGTCTTTACTACTTCAATTAGATAATGTCTTATTACACGAAATCAAACGAAATGAAATCCAAGCAGGCGATATCTTTATCGCTGGTTTTAATCGAAAACACCTATCTGAACATGCATATACAGGTGTTGCTTTGGACTTTCACAATGTTATATATTGTATTGAAGATGCTGATGGCATCATTCGGACTACCAATCATGGATGGTCCAGTCGATTAGTGAAATGGTACCGTTTAGCGGAACCTATTGATACAGATTTTAAACCGAGGAAATTTATTTCAGGAAAAACAGTTTTTGTTAGATGAGTTGAACTTTTTAATGAAAATAAACGAATTATGAGAAATTTACAAATAAAAGGGATAAGAACTGTTTCTTTATAATTACAAGTTTGTAAAACGATTGTAATTTCTTTATTGATTAGAAATTTGATGATAGAATGGTATAGAAGTGTCTTATTAGAACAAGAAGGAGCGTAGTGACATGAAATTAAATAAAATTAAAAGATTAGGAAAATCTTTACTATTATTATCCGCTATTGCGTTAGCACCAGTTTCAACGGCAATAGCTCAATCTACACACACTGTCCAAAACGGTGAGTGGCTATGGGGAATCGCAAGACAATATGGTGTCACAGCGGGCGATATTATGGCAGCAAACGGCCTAACGAGTGAGTGGATTGATGTTGGAATGACTTTATCAATTCCTGCATCAGGTAGTGGCGTAACTGACAACGGTGGTTACTATACTGGAGCTCAATCAGGTGTCCATACAGTATCTGCAGGTGAATACTTAGAAAGTATCGCTTATATGTACGGTGTGACAGTTGATCAATTAATGGCATGGAATGGCTTAACAAGTACTTGGATAGACGTTGGTGACCAACTTGTCCTTTATGGTCCTTCAAATGCAACACCAGCTTATGATTACGATTATGACTATGGTTATAATCACGGTCAAAGCTATGATAATTGGTATACAATCCAATCTGGGGATACATTATCAGGTATTGCAGCCGTTTACGGGGTGAGTGTTTCAGAATTAATGGCTATGAACGGTCTTGGAACTGACTGGCTAATCGCTGGAAATAAAATTTCAGTACCTAACGGACCGGTTGACTATCAAGCACCTCCAGCATGGACACAAGCAAATGCACAAAATGGTGCCCATATTGTTCAATCAGGTGATATCTTATCAAGTATCGCTTTAACATATGGTGTAACCGTTGACGAACTACGTGCTTGGAATGGCTTAACATCTGATTGGTTAGATGTTGGTGACGTTATTTATGTGGTGCCAACAGGTGGACCGGTTCAAACAATGCCTGAATCACAGAAAGACTCACCATCAGAAACACCAACAAAAACTGAAGAGTCATCACAAGAATCTGATGCTTCTAGCGAAGATGAAGAAGCAACAGATGACGAAACTAGAACAATTAACTTAGCTGATTTACCAGAAGCAGCACGTCCAAAAACACATGTTGTTCAACCAGGTGATAACGTATGGCGTATTGCTAAGCAATATAGCATTTCAGCCGATAGTTTACGTAACTGGAACAATTTAGAAGATGATAGTCTATTAGTTGGTACAGAACTATTTGTTTCTAACCCTGCTTTAATTCCAGACGTACATGAAGTAGCGGAAGGTGAAAACCTTTATACAATTGCAATGGATTACAACACAACTGAGCAATTAATTATGGAATGGAATGAATTAGAATCAAACGAAGTCGTTGAAGGCGATATGATTGTTGTATCAGATCCACATCCAGAAACTCATGAAGTAGAACCTGGCCAAACTTTAGAACAAGTGGCTGAATTATACGAAATTACTTTAGAAGAATTACGTGAGTGGAACGGTATTCCAGAGACAGTAACGATTGTTAACGGGACGTTAATCGTATCAAATCCAACTGGAACAGATAATGACACAACAAATAGTATTGAACCTGTTGAATCTGGAGAAGTATCAGAAACTTCTGAAGAATCTACAGAAGAAGCATCTGCGGACGAATCAACAACTGAAGAATCTGCTGAGTAATACAATGAATCATAACAACGCAAAAGCGTCAGGAAGTGTTTATCTTCCTGACGCTTTTTTGAATGTGAAATTTTTTAAGCAAAGCTTCCCCAAGCAGCATATTGACCTGCAATCGTTCCAGTAACAAAAGCAGCTGTAATATTATAGCCACCTGTATAGCCGTTAATATCTAATAACTCACCGCAGAAGAATAAGCCTTGCATGAATTTTGATTCCATTGTTTTGGGATCAACTTCTTTTGTCGACACTCCGCCACCAGTCACAAAGCCTTTTTCAATCGGTTGTGAACCCGTTGCCGTTAATGGGAAGGTTTTGACTGTCTCCCATAAAGCATCCACTTCACTGTGGACAAGTTGTTTATAAGGTTTCGTTGCATCGATATTTGCTAGAAGGCAAACAACTTCTGCCATTCGCTCCGGCATCCACTGTTTTAGAATATTTGTTAATTGCTTTTCACGCGCTTCTTCAGCGGTTTGCTTCATCTCTTCTAAAGTTTCATTTGGTGCTAAGTCAATCGATAAATGACATAACTCTTCACCCGTTGCGTGTAAGTATTGGTTCACGTGCCCACTACAACGCAGAATGGCGGGTCCTGAATAACCAAAGTGTGTAAAAATCATATCCATTTGATGATTCACAATGGCTTTTTCACCCACCGGCCCATTCCAAACTGTAACGTTCACATCGCGCAGTGACACACCTCGGAGTAATTTTTCCGAAATAATTCGATCATCGGATAAGAGGGGCGCCTCTGTTGGATATAAACGCTCAATGGAGTGGCCAGCTTTTTTTGCCCAAGCATAAGCATCTCCGGTTGCGCCCGTTTTTGGATAAGCGCGACCACCAGCAGCAAGTATAATTGAATTCGCTGTGATTGTCTCCCCAGCAACGGTCGTCAAGCCTTTTACTCGCTTCGTCTCGCGGTCATAAATTAATGAATCAACCGGATCTTTCATCCGAATTGTTACGCCTAAGTCATTGATAATATCCACTAATGTATCTAAAATCGTACGGGCACGGTCAGTCACAGGGAACATGCGTCCATGATCTTCCTCTTTTAATTCCACACCTGCTTGATTGAAGAATGCTATAATATCTTCCTGATCAAACTGATTTAAAGCACTATATAAAAATTTACCATTCCCAGGAATGTGTGTGATTAGATCCTCACGCGTCGTCCGGTTCGTAACATTACAACGACCGCCGCCTGATAAAAGCAATTTTCGTCCTAATTTAGGATTTTTCTCGATTAATAAAGTGCGTGTCCCTTGTTGAGCGGCGTTAATAGTTGCCATTAAACCGCTTGATCCGCCCCCAATAACGATTACATCATAATCTGTCATATGTTCACCTACTTCTATATATTTCTTGGTCATTATAACAGAAAATATTTATTAAAGTTCGATTTGTGCAAAATTTAAGCGCGTACGTTTCTCAAGAGTCTTAGTAAATTGATAACTGATTTCAAAATCAATCATCCCGTGAATTAACGTTCCTAGCCCCACTAAGATGATTAAAGTAAATATAAAATTGTCTGACGTCGCGCTCACGCCAACTGCAGTTAAGAGATAAACCACAATCACTTCGGCAATCGCATGAATTAAATTTACTAAGAAACTAAAGAGCGTTCGTGACTTTACGTTTACTAAAGTGTTAGATAGTTTCTTCAAATATAGCGCACCGACTGTCGCGAAAATAATATGCGAAAGGGCACGAAGAACAATCGTGATCGGGAAGCCAGCTGCAACGAAACCTAAAGTAGTCCCAACAGCAACAATGGCTGCAATCTTTGGTGAGCGGAACATAGCCATAACAATTGGGATATGACTTCCAAGTGTGTATGAAGCAGGGCCTAAAATAATTTTGATAGGCATAATCATAGGAATTAAGATACCCAGTGCCGTTAATAAACTTGCAATCACTAAATCGCGGGTGTTTTGTCTTTGTTGTGTCATGATGATTCTCCTCGGAAAGTTTTTCGTCATTATATCGTAACTGGACGCCATATGTCAAGACACCTGTAAAGTGGTGGAGATGAATAAAATATTCCCTTGAATCAAAATGCTTTATATTCTTATTAGAGAAGGGTATACTATATATAGAAAAGGAGTGATGTTCATGCCACAATTAGCTTATGAACCATTAACGGAGCCGACTTTAACATGCGAAAAAGTATTTTCAGTTCAACCTATTTTTTCCAAAAAACAAATTCAAAAGCTTTACGATCAGGCATCAATTAGTCAGGTAGCTATTGGACATGTCATCTCACTAGATGAAGAACATATTATTCTATTAACTTCAGATGAACCCGAAGAGAATCCAACAGTTACCCAACATTTACTTGAAGATTTACAATTTGAATTAGGGAAGCTAGTGAAACGTGAACCATCATCCGACATTGTAAAAAGACAGCAAAGACTAATCAATAAATACGATCGAATTATTGATGCGATTGAAGCTTTACCAGAAACGAGCGACGAGGTCGTTAATCGTGATTTAATTGCTGAAAAATTATCATGTTAATAAGCTGATAAAAACCAAGCAAAAGGAGCGATATATATAATTGGAACAATTAACTTATGAGGGGCAAGCGAATTCAAATTTAGCTTGTGAACTTGGCTTTCAAAAGAGAAATGTTAAATCAAAAGCACAACTACAAAATTTTTATGACCAAATTTCTAGAAACAATTCGGCAGCAGGACATATCCTAGGCTTAGGTACAGCCCAAGTCATGTTAATGATTGAAGATGCACCAGAAGGTGAAGCAACGGCTCGCCAGCATTTATTAGAAGATTTACAAAGAGAATTACAAAAGCAAGTTGACCGTGAACCAACCGTGAGTGGTGTCAAACGACAACAACGTTTAATTAACCGCTATGCAAATATTTTAGAAGCGATTGAAGCTCTGCCAGAAACGATTGAAGACGCAGAATTTGAAGAATTAACCGTTTCAAGTGTTCACGATTAGACAAAAAACCGCCTCAAGGCGGTTTTTAATTTTCCGAAAGTAAGATACCTGCAGCTTCCAAACTCGCTTTAATTTGCTCGAATTCTTTAATTGAAGGGGTTGTAATGGTATGGATATGAATTCCATTCGTTAAAGTACTCAACAATTCACCTTCATGCTGCGACATTTGCTGAATAAATTCTTGAATGTCATCATCTGTATTTATTTGAAGTGACGCCTTTAAGACACCATATACAGGATGCTCTACTTCAACATCTTCAATGGCTCCACCTGCGTCAACAATAATTTGAAGTTCTTCCTCTGTTTGTTCGGCAGAATGAAGGCAAGCTAACTTACCGCGGTAACGGCCAGATGCAGCTGCTTTCATCGCTGAAGCAAGAAGGTAACCTTGATTGGTCGCTATAATTTCGATATTTCGAGCCCGTAGCAGGGCAATATCCCCTACAATAATTTGTCTACTAACTGCAAATTTACTTGCCAACTCTGTTGCCTTTATTGGCGCCGATGCTTCTTCCAGTATTGATACGATCTGGTCACGTCTATCCATTGCTTTCATAAGCCTTCCTCCAATCAAATATTTAATAGTAGTATACCACATAGAATATTTAAAATAATTGCCGGAACTTGCTTGACTAATTGAAGTGTTTCATAGTACAATAACTGACGGTATTGTTTACCACCACTATAGAGCCCCGGAAACTCAATAGTAATGTAAACAACTAGATTTATAAATGGAGGAAAATAACGTGCGTCAAACATATATGGCTAAGAAAAATGAAACTGAACGCAACTGGGTAGTTGTAGATGCAACTGATATCCCATTAGGGCGTCTATCAACTGTAGTGGCTTCAATCTTACGTGGTAAAAACAAACCAACTTATACACCACATGTAGATACTGGAGATTTCGTAATCGTAATCAATGCTGAAAAAGTTGCATTAACAGGTAAGAAAGCAACTGACAAAATGTACTACCGTCACTCAGGTCACCCAGGTGGAATCAAATCTACTACTGCTGGTGATTTACGTGAAAACAAACCTGAACGTTTAATCGAATTATCTGTAAAAGGTATGATTCCTGATAACCGTTTAGGACGCAAACAATTAACTAAATTACACGTCTATCGTGGTGCTGAGCATGGACATGCTGCTCAACAACCAGAAGTATTAGACATCACAAACTTAATTTAAGGAGGGAAAATTTAAATGGCTAAAGCAGAATACTTAGGTACAGGTCGCCGTAAAAACGCATCAGCTCGTGTACGTTTAGTGCCAGGAACAGGTGTATTCAACATTAACAACAAATCACTTGAAGAATATATCCCATTCCCTCACTTACACGAAGTAATGAAACAACCATTTGCAGCTACAGAAACGTTAGGTAACTACGACGTTTTAGTAAATGTTCACGGTGGTGGAGTTTCAGGTCAAGCAGGAGCAATCCGTCACGGTATCGCTCGTGCATTATTAAATGTTGATCCTGACTTCCGTCCAACATTAAAATCAGCAGGTCTACTGACTCGTGACCCACGTATGGTTGAACGTAAAAAAGCAGGACGTAAAAAAGCACGTAAGAGTGCACAATTCTCAAAACGTTAATATTTATATATTATATGTTCAAGACATCTTCCAATTGGAGGATGTCTTTTTTTTTTTTTTGATTAACTTTTACTAAATTTCCTATCAATTCGAAAAACGTTGCTGAAGCCGTAGGAACAAAGTGACGTACGGATTCAGTACAAGGGTGAGAGAAGCGAACCGTTGATCCTCTGTATCAATGTTTCAAACACCATTTTGTTTACACTCATGGATGTATTTAATTTTAAGAAATAAAAGTTAATAACACTTTACATACATACAGAATGTATGTATAATAAAAATATAAATAACATGGAGGTATATATTATGATAAAGGATAGCTTTTACCCGGTTCTATTAACCAAAGATGTACAGGGAGATTCGAGGTTTTATGAAGAAAAATTAGGTTTTAAACCAACATTTACCAGTGATTGGTATATAAGTTTAATAGATGAAAGTAACAATGAATTAGCAATCTTAGATTACTCCCATGAAACTATTCCAGCAGGATATGGAACTATATCCAAAGGTATTATTTTAAATGTTGAAGTCAAAGATGTAGATGGATTGTATGCTAAACTTTCAGAAGACAATGCTGTTAATATATTATTGGATATTAGAAGTGAAGATTTTGGGCAAAGACACTTTATTATTGAAGCACCAAATAAGAATATGATTGATATTATTACAAATATTCAATCTAGTGAAATTTTTAAAAATAATTATGAATAAGAAAGAGCTGTCATCAAGAGAAACAAGAAAATTAATAATAGATAAATCAAGAGAACTGTTTATATCTGATGGATTTAATAATGTATCATTAAATCATATAGCAGAATCATTAGGTATGACTAGGGGAGCATTATATCATCATTATAAGAATAAAGAAGATATTTTTATTAATGTATTAGAAGAGGTACAAAAAGAAGTTGCGGAATATATAGAGAAGAAGGCATTAGAAGAAGATGATCCGTGGGAGCAATTAGTTTATGGGTGTATAGCTTTTGTAAGAAAAGCTACAGAAGAGGATGTTGTAAAGCTATTATTAATTGATGGGCCAAGTGTTATTCCTTGGTCTAAGTGGAAAGAAATGGATAATAACAATTCTACTAAGACTTTAATTGAGCAACTAGATATACTGAGAAGAAATAATCTCTTAGATAACTTAAATATAAATCACTCAGCGCATTTAATTTCAGGTGCATTAAATGAGTTAGCAATTTATATCGCTTCCGGTAATACTATTAGTAATGAAGAGATGGAATCATGTATAACCAATTTGTTAAGGGGATTCAAATGTAATGGCTAAAAAGCTTAAAGAATATTATGACTTAGTTTATATTGAGTTCCTATCTGATAAAATTATTGAAGTTTATCCTGAATTTAATAAAGAAAAATTTAAAGGATTATCTTATCCAGAGATAAACTCATTAGAGTTTGGTGATAGACAAACATTGCTAGCAAATAATTTGAATTTAGTTATGGAATTACCATATAGTAAAGTGCTATCAATTTTCAGTAAAGTATTAGGACCTGAATTAGAAGATAATTCGGGGACTTTTTCTCAAGGATACTGGCTTTGGCCAATAGGTAAATACGTAGAACTGTTCGGAGCTAATTACTTCAAAGAAACAACGAATTTTACTAAAGAACTTACCAAGTGCTTTACAGCTGAATATTGTATGAGACCTATTTTGAAGAAATACCCAATTGAGACACTAAATTTACTTGAGGAGTGGAGTAGGGATACCAATTTGCGTGTCAGACGGTTAGCAAGTGAATGTGTTCGAATTAGGCTACCTTGGGCAAAAAAAATAGATGTTGGATTAACTTATTTTGAAGAATTCTATAAAATATTAGATAACCTGAAAAATGATCCTGATAAATATATACAAAAAAGTGTTGCTAATAATTTAAATGATCTATATAAAGAATCTCCTGATAAATTTGCTATAGTAATTCAAAGATGGAAAAAGAACCCTTCGGATGAATGTCAATGGATTATGAAACATGGATCGCGAAATGTTCAATAATTATATTATAAATATTCATAATATAATTTGACAAGAAATGGCTCTTTGTCAAATAA
>NZ_JACAOA010000012.1 GCF_014049385.1 Ruoffia halotolerans
GTCTTCTAGAGGATATGATAACGTCCCAGAGAGTATTTTGGTAGTAACGCCATTTTCTTTTATTGTTTGAAACGCTTCATGAAATTCGATATTTGGGTCTTTAATTTCTAAGAAGTTTGCGATAAAATTATCAATAGC
The DNA here is from genome assembly GCF_014049385.1 of Ruoffia halotolerans. GTDB lineage: Bacteria > Bacillota > Bacilli > Lactobacillales > Aerococcaceae > Ruoffia > Ruoffia halotolerans. The sequence continues at coordinate 139 of NZ_JACAOA010000012.1, forward strand.
CATGTGAATTCTCCTAACTATATTTTTGTGTCGTAACTAAATTATAGTAGAATTCACTGGCTATTTCATTTTAGATGTAAAAAAAGATGTCAGTGAGATTTTCTCACCAACATCAAAAATTGTAGAACCCAAAGTATCAAGATAATAAGATACTTTGTCGCTTATATTTTTTATGAGAAGATGAGCTGCATTAAAGTGACATTTAAAAGGGTGATGTGTGTCGGATATATTCATAAATGCGGACTTGCGAATTGCTTTCTTGCATTTTCACTCTGAAGATAAAGTAATGATTTTTATTATCTTTTGCTTTCATGGCGGGGAGTTTAAAGTAATTGGTTTGCGACTCATTCATAGTAAAAAGAATGTCATCGACCATAAATGTTAAAGGGACGACCAAATTTGAATAAGCATTAAAATCTTGTTCAAATCGAATAAAATTCTCACTAAAATAATCGAATTGAACACTACTATTCTGAATATTTCTAGAATCCATCGTCCAATTCCTCCTCTAATTTGATTGATATGATGTGTTTAATAGATATAAAGTAGTGGGCATTCTCACTTTGCACGCCAACTTGATTTGCTTGTACGGAATCGATTTTCCCGCGTATTTCTTTAGACTTTTCGTCCTGTATGATTTGAAAAATACCAGATAGCTTTTGCAAGTATAATTGGTTGAGTAAGAGAAGTTTCTCTCCTAAAGGGAGCGATTGGCTAAAATCAATCGTCTCGGCTTCAGTTGTGAGCGCGGTGGTGTGTTCTGATAGGAAAAAGCCCATCCATTTAGCCATCTTCCGATCTTGGTAATTACGAGCAGAACGGTAAGGAAGATAGCTTCGATCAACTGTCATGCTAACCCATCCAAGCCACCAGCGCCACCTGCCGCATGGCCACCAATAAGTTGACTACGCGCTTTACTTCTGGAGTTTTCTTTCAGTACAGTTGCACGTTGCACCGACAAGAAGCCAAATCGTTCGCGAACATCATCAATTGTTTTTTCAAGAGTTTCTTCTTTCTCAACTTGTTCAAAATTATCAAATAAAGATATAAAAGCATATTTCTCATCAACAAAATTATTATAGCGAACAGCGATATTTCGAACGGCACCGCCATTATATTTTGAACGAAAAAGACTGATGACATGACCGATGAGCACTTTTGTATTTTGAGTGGGGTCGATTTTTCTTTGAACATGAATGGATGACCGTTCAGCAGTGTGAGAGAAGCCAATAGATATTGCCACACTGGTTGTCTTTTTATGAGCTTTACGCAAACGGATAGCTACTTGCTCAGCCATTTCGCTTAAGACGAGTTCGATGTCGGATTGCTTATAGTAATCCTTGTGCAGAACTTGCGAATTACCTAAACCTGTGGATTTGGCTTTATAAGGGTAACGCACATCACTTTCATCCACTCCGTTAGCATGAAACCAGAGTTGCAGACCAATAACGCCAAACTCTTGTTTGAGTAGTTCAGGGTTACTGTTAGCTAAATCTCTAATAGAGTAAATTTTCATCCGTTTAAGACGAATTGCTGTTCGCCGACCGATTCCCCAAAAGTCAGTGAGTTTTTTAATGTTCCAGACTTTCGTTTCAACATCTTCATAAGACCAATTAGCGCGCATATTAGGGTTATATTTTGCTTCATTGTCCAGAGCTAATTTAGCAAGAAGCGGATTCGCATTACTCATACCGACTGTTGAAAAAACACCGGTTGCTTTCCAGATTTCTCGTTGAATCTGTTCAGAAATTCCATCGAGTTTAGCACGGCGAGAGATATTTTTTTGCTTAGTAAAATAATCTAGCGAACGAGTTAGATCAATGAAACTTTCATCAATAGAGTAGGGCAGAATTTCCTCCTTAGGAGCATAATTTTGAAGAATGTCATGAATAATCATATTTTTCTCAATATACAAGCTCATTCTTGGAGGAACGATGAGTGTTTTTCGCGCCCAACTCTCAATAAAGCGAACATACTCTCGATTTGTAGGTAAATTTTGACGTTTGGCAACATAGTAATTGAATCGTCTTGTGTGAATATTAAAAGGTAAATCATAGCTTCTACCTACATTATCCTTTCCGAAAACTTTCTTAAATGTTGGTGAAGAGGCGAGGATCAAGCCGTTTGCATTATCTGCTCGACTCATCACACATAAAGAAGTATAGAGGGGGTGGAGGCCACGTTCCACGCACTCAACGCTGGCATAAAAGGATTTCATATCAATGAAAGCTATGTCAGATTTAGGCTCTTTATCATACTGAATGTTTCCCATTATAATCCTCCTTTTGATAAGACCTTGAGTCCATTATACGAACAAATGTTCGCATAAGCAAGTGGAATATTTTAAAACTTGCGACTTGACGAGAGGTAAGAAGTGTATATACTGATATGGAGATTAAGATTATAAGGAAGGGGTTATTCAATGGAATATGTTGCATTTGACTTTGAAACAGCCAACGGTCAGCGCTGGTCAGCTTGTTCACTTGGGGCAGTAAAAGTTGTTGACGGAATTATGGTTAGACAATTTTATGAATTAATTGATCCACTGACATCTTTTGCACCGAACAATATTCGCATTCACGGAATAACACCCGAACAAGTTCAAGGAAAACCGACGTATGATGAAGTGATTGGGCGATTTCAAGAATTCGTAGGAGAAGCACCAGTTGTGAGTCACACTCAATTTGACCGAGGTGTGATTCGATCAGCCAATGAAAAATTCAGTCTCCCAGAGTTAGGTATGAATTATTTTGACTCTTGTCAGCTGGCCCGTAATTTATGGCGCGGAAAGCTCTCAAGTTTTAGTTTAAAATCATTATGCCAGCAAATAAAATTTGAATTTAATCATCATAATGCTCTAGAAGATGCGCGAGCCGCTGCTTATGTCATCCACGCTTTAACGATGTACTCGAAGACGCAGACTGTTGAGGATTTGTTGAAAGCAGGAAATGTGAAGCAGTTTTATAGATTGTAGAAACGAAAACCCAACCTCCCGCCATCCATACCCGGATGGCCAATTTTTTGCCGAATTCACCCTAAAAATATCTAATGATTTATGATATGTTTATTATAGCGAAAAGAGAGCGTGACTCTCTTTTTTTATTGGGCGGATGATAAAACTTGGTCCTTTAGCCCTATGAAGTTTAGCTATAAATATAATACTGTAAAGTTAATAAAAGACGATTTGTTTCAATCAGAGAGGGTAGGTTTTATGGATATGGCACCACTGTCAAAAGATATTATGTTTTTCAAAAGAAATAAGCAAGTGTTAAAGTGGGTGGCCATTGTCGGAGCGGTGATTACGCTCATCATATTCGCCTATTTTTTCAAAATTGATTTATTTAATCATCCAGAAATTCTTCAAGAAAGACTCGAGAGAACTGGGTCATTCGCACCGATTGTCTTTTTCCTTTTATCTATCATCAATACCGTGTACCCAATCGTTCCCGGTGGGCTCGGGAGTGTGATTGCTTATGTCGCATTTGGGCCACTACTGGGCTTTATTTTGGCGTTTTCAGGGAGTTTGCTTGGGACATTGATATTATTTTGGTTGGCGAAACGCTTCGGACAGCCAATTTTATATGCTTTTTTAGATGAAAAATTAGTTGAAAAAGGCTTGAGTTATTTAGATAGAGGTTATTACATTGAGTGGATACTTGCGGTGGTGCTTGTAGTACCAGGATTGCCGGATGAGTTATTCATCATGATCAGTGGCTTAAGTGATTTGACTTACAAGCGAATGGTCATCATCCAATTGATATTTAAACCGGTCACGATGTTTTTATTTATGGCCGGGGTGCACAATTTCTTAGGTTTACTCTCAAATTTATTCTCATAAAAGAAGCCAGGCGAGTGCCTGGCTTCTTTTATGTACATGAAATTATTTGATGGACAGGGTCAAAATGTTCAATTGAAAAACGTAAACTGATAATCTCCTTTTCAAAAGAAAAATCAACAGTAAAATAATCATCCTCTTTTTCAATCTGACTCCCGATAACGTCGGTTAAAGTTTTACTTTTAGGAATGAAACCAGCGATGCCTCTTTTATTAGACTTATAATAGATAAAATCATTTGAAAGGCCTGACGTAAAAGGAATCGCAACAAAATTAATAGCGATTAAAATAAATAAGGCGTATTGAATAAACGTCTCGCCAAATTCGAATCCAACCTCTAGAAATACAATCGCAATAATCACAGGCGTTGCATAAAATAATCGCTGATGATTCTCGCGGATTTGTATCTGGCGAAAAGCATTGAATTGATGAAAAAGGGTGTAGCCCAAGAGGGCGATTAAAATTAAAATAATGATCGTTAACATGGAAAAGCAAACAACTCCTGTGTTTAGATATTCTAACAGAAAATATATAGGAGCTGAGCAAGGTTAAGCAAAATGATCAGGCAAACTAATTTCAATCCCAAGAACACCATAATGCGCTTGTTGCTCTAATGAATAATGAGCTTCCATATCTTCTGGAGAAGCAGCCTCCACATTATTAGAAGTATAGCCACATTCTAGTAAAGGAAAAGCCTGATATAGTTCCACGAAAGAAGGGAACGGATGTAAAGCAATCACATCCACCTGAATTGTTTGTGTTAAATCATTTGAGTACTCAAATAATTTGATCATCAATTTAAACGTGGCGACGCTTTTCATCATTTAGACGGAGTTCAATCGTTTTTTTGTCCCTGTGTAATCATATCAAAAGGCTCTGAGTTTAATTTCATCCTATGTAAGGTCTTGATTATTCATCTCACTGTATTTTGAATGGATATCAAAGCCGTGGTCTAAAGGCCCAGACCCTTTACCTAAATCAAGTCCCGCTCTTAATGCATCCGTTAAATAGGCTTTTGCGCGTTCAATAGAAGTAATTAAATCAAAATCTTTCGCTAAGTTAGAGGCGATAGCACTTGCTAGAGTACAACCTGTTCCATGGGCATTTGGATTATCCACGCGTTCGCTCTCGAACCAATGAACCTTTCCTTCATGATATAGAACATCATTGGCATCCGTTTGACGGTGTCCACCTTTACAAAGGACAGCACAATGGTAAGTATCGCCAATATGCTTTGCAGCTGCGACCATGTCGTCATGGGTTTTAATTTTAAGCCCAGATAATGCTTCAGCTTCCGCGATATTTGGTGTGAGAACAGTCGCGATAGGGAGTAATTCTTGTTTCAGCGTCTCCGTAGCGTCGGATTCCATCAAAGCAGAACCACTGGTTGCCACCATGACAGGATCTACTACGACTAAAGGCACGTCGTACTCATTTAATTTATCCGCAATGACTTTAATTAACGGCGCACTTGAGACCATTCCAATTTTAACCGCATCGGGGTAAATATCTGTGAACACAGCATCAAGCTGGGCAGCTAAAAATTCGGGCGTTGATTCTAAGACATCAGTGACACCTAAAGTATTTTGAGCAGTTAAAGCAGTAATCGCACTCATGCCATAAACCCCATGACTAATCATCGTCTTTAAGTCTGCTTGAATGCCAGCGCCTCCACTCGAATCGCTTCCGGCAATGGTTAATACAGTTTTCATACATGTTACCTCCTTAAAGTAAGTTTGAAACAGCTTCTTTTAAATTGTGTGCTGCTTCTTGAATATCATCTTGAGAAAAAATCGCGCTGATGGCGACAATACCTGCAATACCAGTATCTTGTAACTGAGAAACATTCGATAATGTAACGCCACCAATAGCAACAACGGGAATGTTTACGGATTGACAAATGGCTTTAAGTGTTTCAATTGAAACGGGCTCAGTATCAGTCTTTGTTTGAGTGGGAAACATAGCTCCAACGCCGATGTAATCAGCACCATGCTCTTGAGCGGCTAAAGCATGTTCAACCGTTCGGCAAGATACACCGAGTAACTTATTTGGGCCTAATTTTTCGCGGACTTGACTGGCTTGCATATCGTTTTGACCTACGTGAACGCCATCAGCATCAGCTTCAAGGGCAATATCAACGCGATCATTGATAATTAATGGGACATTGTAAGACTGACATAAAGGTTTTAATCGTTTAGCTTGTTCAAGAAACTCTGCTTCAGAAAGAGTCTTTTCTCGAAGCTGTAAAATCGTTGCGCCCCCCTCGAGAGCTTCTTTGACATGGTCTTCTAAGGTAGCACCATTTAACCAAGTTCGGTCTGTAATGGCATATAAGGTGAGTTGTTCAGGTTTAATTGTCATGTTTACGGCCTCCTGATTCATGAATCGTCACGGTATGTTGAATTTTGGTAATTTGTTCAATTTGACTAGCATAATCGAAGAGTTGTCTGTGTGCTTGACCCAAACCTGCGGAACTTTCTTTAACCAGTTTACCTATGACTTTCCAACTATAGGAAGCGCTAAGCGCAGCTGTTAGCGGGTCAGTCACATTGGATAGAGCGCCACATAGGACAGAAAGCATATCACCTGTTCCGGTAATTTTGGTGAGAATTGAGCTACCACCTTCGATTAAGTAAGAGTGAGTACCGTTGGTAACAAAGTCATCTTTTCCAGTCATCAAGACAACACAATCCAACTGTTGGGCTAAGACGACGGCATCTGATTGTCCATCATCAGAATGGGATTGAGCGAAACTATCAACGCCTCGTGCTTGGCTTTTAGACCCTAACAAACTTTGGACTTCTCCAACATTGGCTCTAATAATGGTTGGTTGAACTTCTTTTAAAAGTTGTGTGACTTTTTCTTTTCGATAAAGGCTCGCCCCAATGCCGACGGGATCGACAATCACAGGATGGGCATATTTATTTGCATATACGCCGGCTTTGGTACAAGTAGCGTATTTTGAATCATTGGGTGTGCCTAAGTTTAAAACTGTTGCTTGACTAATTCGGGTAATATCTTCCATCTCTTGGATGGCGCTCGCCATGATTGGGCTTGCCCCCACAGCAAGGAGTAAGTTAGCACAGTCATTGGCACTAACTAGATTACTAATCGTATGCACAAGTGGATTGGCTTCTCGAACTTTTCCCCATAAATGATTAATCTCTATCATTTGATCGGTCACTTCTTTCTAGCCAGGTGATGATATTATTTTGTTTAAGTATGTTAATGATTCCAACGGCAATGATTGTTCCAGTAACCGTGGAAATAAGAAAAGGAATTACGTAAGCGTAAAAGGCTAGCGTTCCAACACTTTCTCCTAAAAATAGAATCGCGAGTGGCCATGCGACAAGCCCACCTAGAATTCCGGTTCCAACTATTTCACCCAGGCTAGTGAGAAAAAGATTCTTTGTTTTGCTAAAGATGATGCCACATAAAAAGGCACCAATCATGCTTCCGGGAAAGGCCATAATCGTACCTAAACCGAATAAATTTCGTAATAGACTAGCAATAAAAGCGACAGCAACGCCATAACTAGGTCCTAAAAGCACTGCGCAAATCATATTAATAATATGTTGAATCGGTGACGCTCGCGAGCCTAGAATTGGGAAAGAAATTAAGCTCCCAATGACGGCTAGTCCAGATAGGATACCAGCTAAGACAAGTTTTTGTGTTTTTAATGTTTTCAAGTTCTCACTCCTCTAAATTAATTTAAATAGACAAAAAGGCAGAGATATCCAGTATAGGTCATCTCCGCTAATCGCTTTTAAGGCAAATTATGATCCCTACACTGCAAGCAGCCAGGTTCAGCGGGTCGAATATTACATTCCTCTCAGCTCTACTTTCAAAAGCTCCCCGTATTTTTAATGTTGTAATCTATGGAGTATTGTACAACAGTGTAAAGTTGGTTGCAAACGTATGCAAGCAAAAAGCTATTAGAATAGGGTCAATTGTTACAATCAAATGTACACGCAAATGTTATGTTACAGACAAAATACAGTTCATTTAAATGGCTGAAATGTCATTGGCTTCCAGAATTGACTATGCTAAAGTAATTCATGTCAGAAAAATAAATTAAAAAAAGGGTGAACTTATATATGAACTTTAAAAAGAAATTATGGCTTGGATCATCAATCTTAGCATTGATGTCACATGGCCCAATCGCAATGGCGATTGATTCAGATATTACATGGCAAGCTCGCCAGTTAGAAGAAGTGCTTGAAGAAATCGTTGTGACTGAAGAAAATGAATTATCTTATACAGTAAAATACGGAGATACATTGAGTGTCATTTCTGAAGCGATGAATATTGAATCACGTTATTTAGCAGAAATTAATAATATTGAAGATGTTGACTTAATCTTCCCTGAGACAGTTTTAACAGCTCAATATGATGCGAATGACCGCGCAAGCAACTTAACAGTTGATGCACCAAATGGAGATACTTTAGAAGTAAGTATTCCAGTCAACTTATCAGATATTCCAGAAGTAGAAGAAGTTGCTTCAGAAGCAATGCCTGAAGCTGAAACAGAAACAGAAGTTGTTGAAGAAGTTATTGTTCCTGAAGAAACAGTTTCAGAAACAGAAACGGAATCATCAGCAGGTGGTGCTGCACCATCAAATACAATTATTGAAGAAGTTCCAGCATGGGTAGAAGAAGAGCCAGCGGTAGAAGCGCTGGTTGAAGAAGCACCTGTTGAAACAGAAGTTGTTGAAGAAGCTCCAGTTGTCGAAGCGGCCGCTTATACAGAAGCACCAGCGACAGAAGTTCCAGCTGAAACGGCACCTGTTTACGAAGAACCTGTTTACGAAGAACCTGTTTACGAAGAACCTGTTTACGGAGAAGTACCAGTAGAAGAAGTACCAGTAGAAGAAGTACCAGTAGAAGAAGCTCCAATTGAGGAAGCGCCTATCGAAGCGGCTCCTGTAGAGGAAGTCCCAGTTGAGGCACCTGTTTATGAAGAGACAACTTACGAAACTGATTTAACTGTTGACGAAAACAGTCAAGCTTGGGAACCGGTAGAAGAAGAAACACCAGTAGTTGACGAACCAGTATACGAAGAACCTGTTTATGAAGAACCAGTCTATGAAGAGCCTGTTTACGAGGAGCCAGTATACGAAGAACCTGTTTATGAAGAACCAGCAACAGACCCGGCAGCTAACCCTGAAAACGTTGGCTTACAACCACATGCAGCAGCTTTTAAAGAAGAAGTTGCAGCAATCTATGGTATTGATTCATTCAGTCTTTACCGTCCAGGCGACGCACAAGATCACGGTGTAGGATTAGCCGTTGACTTTATGGTACCAGTTGGATCTCAAGTTGGAGACGACATTGCTAATTACTCAATCAATAATATGGCAGAAAATGATATCTCATACGTTATTTGGGAACAACAAATTTATGGAGATTGGAACCAACAATGGACAGCCATGGAAGACCGTGGAAGTATCACTGCAAACCATTATGACCATGTTCACGTTTCATTCAACCCAGCATACTAAGAATAAACTAAAGCTAGAGTGATTTATTCACTTTAGCTTTTTTTGTTGCCTAAAATCATTTAATTCACATTTTACTGTGTTTAAGCTAATATGAGAACTACAAAGATGATTGAAGGAGAATTATATGAAGATAAATGAAAATCAATCTAAGTGGCAAATTTTAAAGCAATTATTCTTATCAACATTAATGTTAAGTGGCTTTACCTTTGGGGGTGGCTATGTCATTATCACTCTAATGAAAAAAACGTTTGTAGATGATTATGGCTGGATCGATGAAGATGAGATGTTAGATTTAGTCGCGATTGCACAATCAGCTCCAGGTGCGATTGCCGTGAATGGAGCCATCGTTGTTGGTTATAAATTAGCTGGGATGCTTGGAGTATTAACCGCTGTAATCGCAACGATCATTCCTCCCTTTACTATTATTTCACTGATTGCTTTATTTTATGATGCTTTCCGGGAAAATACTTTCATCGCCTTAATGCTTGAAGGGATGCAAGCGGGTGTTGGTGCCGTAATCACAGCTGTGGTGATTGGAATGGGGCAACAAGTGACCAACACAAAAAGTCCACTCCTTATTGCAACGATGTTTATCGCCTTTATTGCTAATTATATTTTCAATGTCAATGTGATGTTAATTATTCTAGTGGCAGCTAGTATTGGATTAATTCAATTTTTCTTTAACCGCAATAAAGGAGGTATGACTCAATGATTTATTGGCAATTATTTGTCAGCTTTTTAAAAGTGGGTGCTTTCAGTTTTGGAGGAGGATACGCGGCTTTACCTTTAATTCAAGCAGAAATTGTTGACTCACATCAATGGCTGACTTTACAAGAATTCACAGATTTAATTACCATTTCTCAGATGACGCCGGGACCGATTGCGATTAACTCAGCTACCTTTGTGGGAACTCAAATTGCGGGTGTCTTTGGGGCAGTTGCTGCGACACTTGGTTCAGTTTTTCCCTCAGTTATATTGGTGACGATTTTGGCTTTTTTATATATGAAATACCGTCAGATGGATGTTTTACAATATGTGCTTAGAGCACTTCGTCCCGCAGTCGTCGCTATGATTGCAACGGCAGGTGTTTCAATTTTAGTGACATCTTTTTGGGGAACTGAAGTGATGGGCATTGAGACGATTAAAATCACAGCGGTTATCATCTTCGGAATCTGTCTTTTCTTACTTATGAAATGGAAAGTAGATCCAGTAAAAGTCATGTTACTTGCAGGTGTATTAAATGTGATTGCGTCAGTTATCATTGGAGCATTCTAGGTGGCAAAGCCAAATTTTTCAAAAAAAAAGTAATTATTCTTTTCTATAGAGTGGTTATTCAAGGAAATTTTGATACAATAATAAAGTAAGCATTATCATTCTAGAGAATTATTTAGTGAGTGAAATATATCAGTTAAAGATGGAGGAGTAATGATGACGACGAAAGATAAAATTATCGCAATTGACTTAGGGGGTACATCAGCAAAATTAGCTATTGTATCGACAAATGGAGAAATACTCCAAAAATGGTCGGTAAATACAGTAGTTTTAAATGGTGGAAAGGCAATTGTTCCGAATCTGATTGAATCAATACAAGAAAGAATGGATTTATATCAATTAACAACAGAAGACTTTTTAGGTATTGGTATGGGAAGTCCTGGAACGGTTAACCATATCGATTTAACAGTAATAGGCGCGTATAATTTAAACTGGGTAGAGACTCAAAATGTCGGAGAACAATTTAGCCAAGCCTTTAAATTACCATTCTACTTGGATAATGATGCTAATATTGCTGCTTTAGGTGAACAACGTCATGGATCAGGAGATAATGCATCCGATGTTGTGATGGTGACATTAGGAACGGGTGTAGGTGGCGGTATTATTGTTGATGGTCAAATCGTTCATGGAAATTCAGGAGCAGCAGGTGAAATCGGCCACATGACGATTGATAAAGATAGTGGTATTGCTTGTACTTGTGGAAAAATTGGCTGTTTAGAAGCTTTAGCTTCAGCAACAGGTTTGATGAATCTAACACGTGAGTATTCTGAAGAATATAGTGGAGACTCTGAAATCAAACAACGTATCGATAATGGCGATGAACTGACTGCCAAAGATATCTTTGAAGCCTCAGAACAACATGATATGTTTGCTAAACATGTAGTTGAACAGTTCGGAGAATATCTTGGCCTAGGATGTTCACATATTGTAAATATGTTGAACCCTTCAAAAATTATTTTAGGTGGAGGGGTAGCGCAAGCAGGAGAGTATCTACGTGAATTAGTCGCAAGACATTGCGATAACTATATCTTCCCAGCTCTTAAAGGAAAGACTGAAATTGTCATTGCTTCATTAGGTAATGACGCTGCACTTCTAGGAGCAGCTGAGTTAGTGAATGATGGTAAATTAGTCGGATAAAAATTGAATAACAAAAATAAGCCCTGATTTCCGTAGAAGTCAGGGCTTATTTTTACAGAAAAATGAATATAAGTGCATTAATAAAGTGTTTAAACACTTTAAACAATGATTATTTCTTGCCGAAAAGTTTTTGCCACCAAGTCAGGCTCTTTTCAAACTCAATGTCTTCAACAAGTTTTAATTGCTGTTGTTGCTGTTGTAATTGTAACTGTTGAGATTGATTTAATAATTGCGTTAATTTATCAATTTGTTCGTCTTTAGCTCTTAATTGATCGTGATACATTTCTAATTGCTCCTGGTTTACTTCAATTTGATCATCTAGACTATCAATCCACTCATATAGTAAATCCATCATTTCTTGACTTGTTTCTTTAGATAAAGAGTCTTGTTCTTCTTCTTCTGTTTCTGGGTTAGTTTCGTCAGTTTGCTCGGTTTGATCAGACTGCTTAGAATTAGTTTGATTAGCCTGTTCAGTTTGTTCAGATTCGTCCGATTCAACAGTTTCTGTATCAGTAACTACTTCCTCAACAGCTTTTTTTTCGACATCTTCAGCCGTAGGCGGGTTCATCAAGTCATGTATAGCTTGAGTAATTAATAACTGTGCACGTTCAGTTAAGTAATTAGTGCCATTTTGTTGAAGAATGAGACTATCATCAAGCTTCCGACTTTGGTAGGATACTTTACTTTTAGGAACACCCAACTTATCTGCTAATTGTTTGACAGTGATTAATTCACTCATGATTTTCTCTCCTTAGTGATATTCTTATATACTTAAGATTAAGACATAAATCGTTTAAAGGCAATGGTAAAAAGTAAATTATTTGATTAAGATGTTGGATTATTTAAGAATAAAGGTGTTTAAAGTGATAAAACTGTGTGGTTAATAATTATTCACTGTCACCACATGGTCTTTACTGTCATTTTGATTAGAGTCTGCTATGATATGGATAATAATTATTTTGAAAGGTGGAAAATATGAGAATTTCAAAAGACAATGTTATTTATAGTATGGATAAAGAGAATCAAGCCGTTGGAACTATTAGAAGCGGAGATCAAGTGATATTCGAAACGAAAGATTGCTTCTCTGATACAATTAAAACAGAATCAGATGTTATTAGTGAAATTGACTTTAATAAAGTAAACCCTGCTACGGGACCTTTATACATTGAAGGAGCACAGCCAGGGGATGTACTAAAAGTAACGATAAATGCGATTAAATTAAATAATCACGGTGTCGTTGTTTCAGCACCAGGTTTAAATAAACTGTTCACCAAAGGAATTGAGAAAGAACAAACAGTGATTTGCCCAATACACGAAGATAAAGGCACTTTTGAATTTCAAGGTGTTGAATTCCCACTAAATAAAATGATTGGTGTGATTGGAACAGCTAATGCTGATGAAGGCATTACAACTGGGACACCAGGACCACATGGTGGGAATATGGATAATACGATGATTGCGGAAGGGTCAGTCGTGTATTTACCAGTTTATACAGAAGGAGCCTTACTTGCGATTGGTGATATGCATGCCTCTATGGGTGATGGTGAAGTTTGGGGTTGTGGCGTTGAAGCAGGTGGTGAAGCGCATGTCACTGTTGAAGTCATGAAGGATTACCCCCATTCAGTTCCACTCGTTGAAACTGATGAAGCCTTTTACACATATGGCTATGGTAAAACTACTGATGAAGCCATTGTAATAGCAAATGACCATATGGTTGAATTCTTAATGAAAGAAGCGGGACTCACTTTTAACCAAGCTGGGATGTTAATGACGATTAAAGCAGACTTAACTGCTTGTCAAACGGTTAATCCGGACGCATCTATGCGTGTTGGAATACTAAAGGAATTCGTAGAATTAGCTAAAAACTTTAAATAAAAGCAAACAAAAACGGTCTCCTGTTTGAAAAGGAGACCGTTTATTTTATTGAAACCAGAAGTCAGTAAAGTTGTCTTTAAATGCTCTATACGCAAAGTTTCCACTCACGTAATGATATGAACGAATTAAGTTACCTTTTGAATCGTATTCGCTAAATACGTTAGCTTTACCACTGTTAATAGCATAGTTCCCGTTTGATAAGGGATCAACGTTACTTACAATTGACGAGTAAGGAACAGGAAATGATTGCACAAGTTCAAAGGTACCTTCACTTTCATCGATTAAATATTTATACATATAAGAAAGCTCATCAGGGTTAGGCTCAAAGTTGCGACTGTTATGTTCTTCAATGTGTCCCATATAATCTGGGCGTGTTAAGTAACGCCAGTAATTATTATTAAAGAATGTAACATAATATTCGCCATCACTTTGAATTGACGTTCTAGAAAGATTCAATGAATGCTGGCCACCGTGAAGCGGGAATGTTCCTTTTTGTGTTAATAGTAAGTTGCTGTAGTCCGTTCCCATCCAAACAGGTTCTGGCCCAATTAAGTAATCAACTTTTGGTTCATCATAAAGATTGCTAACTTTAATGATTGTTGAAGTCTCACGAGAACTTAACAGAACAGCGTCTTCGTCGACTTTTTCTATCGAATTAATGTGGATCCAATCTAAATCTGTGGCATCACCATCTTGATTATATGAAGGGGTCGTCACTTGCATATAGTCACCAAACACATCTTTTAAATCTAGTAACTCTTTGATCTGACCTGAATTCAAATCAAGCGATAAGATAATATCTTCTCGGCGAATCGACTTTCTATCGTTTAAAGAGGCAAGTATCAACACTTCATCCTCTTGTCCTATAATGAAATCATGATGCATGTTATAGCCAGGCATATCATAGTACTGTGTAATTTGACCCAAAGAATTCATGGCAATAAGTTGTGTACTCGTATTTGCCATAATAATATAATCCTCGTGGAATAATAAATTATCAAAGCGGTATGAATTTGTGTCAATTTCAGCTCTAAGAACGCCTTCATTATCAAAGAAATACGTAAAGCCATTAAATTGTGAAGTGCCTACTAAATAGAATAGTCCATCAGATAATTGTCTTGTGCTGTCCCCATCTTGAGTTGATAAGTAACTTGGATAGAAAGAAGATGTTTTAGGCATCTGAATGTTAAAAGATAATGTATCAATCACCTCGTTCGAATTATCCACCAATTCTAATTCGATATGATTATCAACACCGGGTACGAGGCCAATAATTTGCGATTCAAACGAGTCAGAATCCTCACTCGCATTTTTTAAAGATCTTTGGAAGATATGGTCTTTCTTATTCCCTTCAGTTGTTATTGTATAATTAACGCCGATATCTTCATTATCATAACCAAAATTAATATACAGACCATTTGTGACTGTGCCGTATGGGTTTAAGATAAGGAGAGGGTCTTCAAATGAATAATTATGGATAGTTGCTAATTTTTGAACTGCAGAAGCATACTGATCTTGTATTTCCGGGTGTGTATGATTAAAATTTCGGGCGATAAATTCCGATTCAGGTAAGACAAAATCATAGACCGTAGATGTACTACCCTGATAAAGTCGAATATCAATATCCTCGAAACCATCATCACTTTCAGAGAAGATTGTGACAGGTGTCAAAACAAAAAGAAAAAAAGAAAAGAGTATTAGAATTCTTGTGAGGGAATCACAAGAAAGAGTTTTAAAGCGCATGAAAACCTCCTGTTTAATTATGAATAGCAACGAATATCTTATTATCTCTATGTTATCATGTAAGAAAAATATTGAAAATAGGAAATGAAAACTTTTACTTAGAACAAAGAGATAGCATTAACGATTATGGATACGAAAGGTTATATACTTTTAAATTTGAGCTGGAGTATGAGATAATAAAGAAAAAGCGAAGGAGCCGTATAATATGACTAAAGAGGCATTAATAATTGTAGATATGAGTTATGATTTTGTTGCTGATGACGGAGGATTGACTGTAGGGAAGCCAGGTCAAGAAATTGTACCTTATATCAGAAACTTAGCGGATGATTTTTTAAGCGCTAACAAACAAGTTGTAGTTGCGATGGATGCTCACGAACCAAATGATCCTCACTTTGACCTGTGGCCAGTGCATAATGTGGTAAATACACCGGGACAGGAATTGTATGGAGAGTTAAAAGATTGGTTCCAGGCGAATCAAGAACATAAGAATGTTCATTACTTTCCTAAACAAAATTATAATTCATTTTTTGAAACGGAATTAGCAGAAACCTTGCGTAATTTAGATGTTGATACGGTACATGTAGTCGGAGTTACGACTGATATTTGTGTATTCCAAACAATTGGAGGAGCAGATGCTGAAGGCTTTAAAACACTGACACATCGCCGCGGTGTAGCAACATTCACTGATTTAGGCGAAGTGATGCTAGAGCATATGACACGTTGCTTTCATACAGAAGTTATTGACTAAGGTAAGTAAGGGAGACATATACAATGCTTGAACGAGAAAGAATGGGAAATTTTTTACTGGAATTACGTCGGGACAAAGGATTGTCGACCACTGAAGTGGCAGAAGCAATTAATGTGAGTGAAGAAGATTTAGTCAAATGGGAAGATGGTAGTAAATTACCAGAGATGGACCAAGTTCAGCCAGTAGCAGATTTCTATGGCGTCACAGTCAATGAATTATTACGTGGCGAACGTTATTCACTCGATGAATCAGCACCTTCAGAACATGATGTCACTCAAAACGTCTTAGAGTATGCGAATAATAATATGAGTGAACAGTTTAAACACACTCGAAGGGAGTGGTTAATCGCGATTACCGGAGTCTTAGCATTTGTTATCGTGGCATGTTTAATCATTGATTTTCTTAGTGTTAACACGATTACTTGGTCAGGTATTGCATCGGTTTCAATAGTTTTTGCTTGGGGAATTATACTTCCTTTATTCTTCCGTTTAACCACCCCAATCATGTCTAGTTTAATCGCTTTTAGTGTGTTGATTATTCCATATTTATTCTTATTAAACTTAGTGATCAGTGCGAATAATATACTGGTGAATGTAGCTATTCCAATTACTCTCGTCACTCTAATCTATCTTTGGGCGTTATACTTTATTTATACAAGAATGCATTTATCTTCATGGCGTTACTTGGCAGTTGCAGCCTTTGGTTTAGTACCGGTTGTGATTATAATTAATTTAGTCATCAGTATGCAGTTTAATATCCCATTATTTACCGTTTGGAATGTCTTAGGCGTGTTAATATTAATCGGTATAGGCGTTGGTTTAGTTTATTTTGAAAGAGAAAAAATGAAAAAAGAGTCTGACGAATCAATTGGAGACACCTCATCTGAGATTAAATAATTTTGAACTAAAAAAGGGCTGATGACAAAAAATGAAATGTCATCAACCCTATTTTTGTGTCTTCTAAAAGACGCAGATATTCGTTATATTTAAAGTACCATCCAAAAACATAAGGAGAATATCTACGCAGGAACCATATTACACGAAAAACTTTGAAATTTTAAGCCTCAACTATATGAAGGTTGCAGGGGACAAAGAAGAGCCTGCGAACATGATGTCCGCAGGCTCTTTTTCTAATGGTTATTTATATACAAGATTAACTACGTTTTCTACGGTAAAGTAGAAGTCCACCAACGGCTAGTAAACCGATAGCAACAACAGTAATAATCATTGTATTACTTTCACCAGTTGTTGGTAAGATGTCGTCATCTTGGTCTACAATGACGTTTCCATCGTCATCCGATTCATCATCTGACTCATCTGAACCATTTGATTCGTCGTCAGATTCATCATCGCTAGATTCGTCAGAACTTTCTGATTCATCGGACTCGTCGCTAGATTCATCACTTGATTCGTCACTTGACTCATCAGAACTCTCAGAACCGCCACCACCATTTTCATCCGATTCGATTAATCTAAATGCACCATATATTGCAGAACTACTACCTAGATTCTCTTCGTTTAATTCTATTGTATAAACGTCATCTTCATCAGTAGCGACTGCATATTGATTTGTCGTGTCATTAATTTCAGAGACAGTACCTTCTGGCGTGTCTAAAGTAATTGTATAAGTACCTTCAGTTAATTCTTCATTCGTTAACCACTGTAAGTACTCGTTATATTCACCTTCAAATACAACACCATCATCATTCGTCACAGTAATTCCTGCTTCATCTGTTCTAGTACCATTTAATCCACGCACTTCCACACCTAAAGTAAATGTTGCAGGGATTGGAGCCGGAGCTTCAACTAAGTTAAATGCACCGTATACTGCAGAACTACTACCTAGATTCTCTTCGTTTAATTCTATTGTATAAACATCATCTTCATCAGTAGCGACTGCATATTGGTTTGTCGTGTCATTAATTTCAGAGACAGTACCCTCTGGCGTGTCTAAAGTGATTGTATAAGTACCTTCAGTTAATTCTTCATTCGTTAACCACTGTAAGTACTCGTTATACTCCCCTTCAAATACAACACCATCATCATCCGTCACAGTAATTCCTGCTTCATCGGTTCTAGTACCATCTAATCCGCGCACTTCCACACCTAATTGGTATGTTACAGCTGGAGCTTCAACTAAGTTAAACGCGCCGTAAATGGTTGAGCTACTACCTAAGTTCTCTTCGTTTAAAATGATATTATAAACATTGGTTTCATCAGAAGGGATTGCAAATTGATTCGTAGTGTCATTGATAGTTGAAACAGTACCTTCTGGAGTATCTAAAGTGATTGAATACTGACCAGCAAGTAATTCTTCAGTTGTTAGCCACTGTAGATATTCGTTATAAGCACCTTCAAATGTAACGCCATCAACATCTGCGACAGTAATTCCCACATCATCGGTTCTAGTGCCGTCTAATCCACGCACTTCCACACCTAATTGATATGTTTCAGCCGGAGCTTCAACTAAATTAAATGCAGCATAAATGGCTGAGCTACTACCTAAATTATCTTCACTTAAGAAAATTGAATAAACATTCGGGGTATCGTCTCCATCGCATATTGATCAGTACTTAAGTTAAGTTCAGTTGAGAAACCTTCCGGTGGTGTCAATGTAATAAAGTACTCACCTTCAGGTAATTCATCATTAGTTAACCATTGTAGATAATCGTTGTAAGATCCATCATAGTACATTTCATTGGCATCCCAAACCATAATTCCAACATCGCTGGTACGTCTTCCATCTGAGCCACGCACTTCAGCGCCTAATCGGAATGTTTGTTCAACAGGAGCCGTTTCAATTAATTCAAATGCGCCATATACAGAAGATAAGTTTCCTAAAGTTTCTCCATTTAATCCAATTGTATAAAGATTAGGTGTTTCTGTTGGAATAGCTGATTGATTTGTAGTTGTACTAATTTGACTCATTGTTCCTTCTGGAGTTGTCAGTTCGATGTAATACAACCCTTCAGGTAATTCATTTGTCGTTAACCATTGTGCATATTCATTATATCCACCTTCGTATACCGTACTATTTTCATCATATACAGTAATTCCAACATCGCTTGTACGAGTACCATCTAAACCACGGACTTCTGCTCCAATGCGGTAAGTTTCACTGACCGGTTCGTTAACGAGCTCGAATGCACCGTATACAGCGGATAGACCACCTAAGTTTTTTTCATTGACATAGATTGAGTAAACATTTGGTGTCTCTGTAGCTGCTGCAAATTGTGGAGCCGTGTTATTAATTTGACTCGTTGTTCCTTCCGGTGGTGTCAATGTAATAAAGTACTCACCTTCAGGTAATTCATCATAAGTTAACCATTGTGCATATTCATTATATCCACCTTCGTATACCGTACTATTTTCATCAGATACAGTAATTCCAGCATCGCTTGTACGAGTACCATCTAAACCACGGACTTCAACACCAACGGGATAAGTTGCTTCTTGCTGTTGTTGAACAATCTCAGATTCAGGCGGAACACTTTCCGTTTGAGCTAGAGCTAAGGGTGTGACATGGGTTACGAATAAAAGACTTGTGAGGGCTATAGAAACTGAGTAACGTAAGCGTTTACTTTTCATAAAGAACTCCTCCTTTTTATAACTATATTATACCACTCATACAATTAAATTAAAGTTTTCGTAAAAAATCAGTCAATAAAGCGACAATAAATCAACAAAAAATCATAAATTATTCAAAAGTTAGAAAGTATGCATGTTTTGACGAAAACATTGGAAGCACTTTAGTAGGACGGTAGCCGATATTCTGATACACTTGTCAAAGAGATTATTAAAAGGGGTGTAAGTAAAGTGAACTTAATCACATTAAACAATAATAAGCAGATTCCAATTATCGGAAGCGGTACAAACACATTTGGTAAAGTAAATAATGACTATTCAGAGGACATTAATTTTGATACAACTGAATTACAATCAGCAATTACTAACGGATACAGACATTTCGATACGGCTATTTCTTATCGCAATGAAGCAGTAATTGGAAAAGCTATCACAGAATCAGATGTTCCTCGTGAAGAATTTTTTATAACTTCAAAATTACCTGGTAAACCAGAGTATACGAAAGATGAAGCAACGATTGATGAAGCTGTGAAAAACTCTTTAGAAGCATTCCAAACAGATTATATTGATTTATATTTAATTCACCATCCTTGGGATAATGATGAAGAAATGGTTGCAACTTGGAAAGTGTTAGAAAAACATGTGAAAGCTGGCACTTTAAAATCTATCGGAGTATCGAACTTCTCTAAAGATCAATTACAATTAATATTAGATAATGCAACGATTAAACCGACAGTTAACCAAATTAAGTCTCATCCTGGAGAATGGAATCATGATGTGATTGAATTTGGACGCGAACATGAAGTATTCGCAGAAGCGTGGTCACCTTTATCTGGTGTAAGTGATGCTAATCGCGTACGACTAAATGCTATCGGTGAAAAATACGGAAAATCTTGGGCACAAGTTGTCTTGAATTTCCAAATTGACCGCGAAGTCATTGTCATTCCAAAATCACACAACTTTGATCGTCAAAAATCAAACTTAGAAGTGTTCGATTTTGAATTAACTGAAGAAGAAAAGCAAGAAATTTACAACCTATAATAGCAAGCCACTTCTATTGAGAGAGGGAAGTGGTGTTTTTATATATACTTAAGGAGAGATGAGATGTTATTTAAAGAAGATGCAACTTACTATGCACAATTAATAAAAAGTGGTGAAACAACAGCGACAGAATTGGTGGAAAAAGCCATTCAAAATATTGAAGAGTGGAACGATACATTGAATGCCGTTGTACACAAGCAATATGAATTTGCAAGGAGTATAGCTAATCGCTTTGATCACTACTTTGAACAGTTAGACACCGGAAGCTATGGAGATTTACCCCCATTCTTCGGTGTCCCCATCCTATTAAAAGATTTAGGACAAAATCAAACAGGGCAAAAATCAACAAGCGGAGCCCGTTTAATGGATCAATTTGAAGCGACACAAACGGACAATTTCACCAAGAGTATTGAATCTGCTGGCTTTATTGTTGTAGGTAGGACGAATGTTCCAGAATTTGGTTTTAAGAATGTCAGTGATTCTGAGTGGACAGGTCGTGTAAATTCACCTTTAGATTTAAAACGAAACCCTGGAGGATCTAGTGGTGGAGGGGCGGCAGCATTGAAAGCAGGAATTGTTCCCATCGTCACGGCGAGTGATGGAGGAGGCTCTATTCGAATTCCTGCATCTTTTAGTGGTTTAATCGGTTTAAAAACAAGTCGTGGACGCATACCGGTTGGACCAAGCGATTACCGAAGCTGGCAAGGGGCGTCCGTGAATTTTGCATTGACTAAATCAGTTCGAGATACATGGACATTACTAAAATGGATGCAGACCGAACAGTTTGAAGCCCCTTTTATATTACCGCGAATACCACATGAGTTACTAGAAGATTTAGAGCAACCACTTCGTATTGCATATTCAATGAATACACCAATCGGACAACCAATGACAAAGGAAGCACAAAATTTAATGCAAGAAACAATTCGTGTATTAGAATCATTAGGACATACATTGGTTGAAGCAGAGCCTGAAATCGATGGTGTTAAAGCAATGCAAACGTACTATAAAGTAAATGGTGTTGAAACTGCTTCGATGCTTAAAGGGTTTGAACAGGTATTAAACAGACCAATGACACAAGATGACATGGAATTAATGAGTTGGGCAATTTACCAGTTAGGTTTAAATATTAGCGGAGTAGAGTATTCTGAAGTTTTATCTTATTGGGATGACATAACCGCTGTATCTGAAGCCTTCTTCAAGGATTATGATTTACTGTTAATGCCAGCAACAAACGGACCAGCACCACTACATACTGCTTTTGCTAAGGGGGATAAACTGTTGAATGACTTAAGGAATATTGAACAGTTTGATGTTCAGCAGCAACAACATCTAGTTTGGGAAATGTTTGCAGAAAGTTTAGCATGGACACCGTTTACTCAGCAAATGAATCTAACCGGTCAACCTGCAATTAGTTTACCAGTGCATAAACTAGATAATGGGTTACCGTTAGGTGCTCAATTTTCAACACGAAAAGGTGGAGAGTACTTACTACTTCAACTGTCTAAGCAATTAGAAGATGCTGGATACTTAGATACTTCAATTGTAGATACTTTATAATAAAAAAACTAGGACGGGTCATTCCAGACCGTCCTAGTTTTTGTATTTAATTAACTTCGATGATAAGAGGTTCTTTTGTCACGTGGTTTAAAACTTCACAACCATCTTCAGTAACAACAACTAAATCTTCAATTCGAACACCGAATTTTCCTGGTAAATAAACACCAGGTTCAATTGAGAATACCTGTCCTACCTTAGTTAATTCATCATTGTATTGTGATACATCACCAGCCTCATGCGCTTCTTGACCGATGAAATGTCCTAAACGGTGTGTAAAGTATTCACCGTAACCAGCATCGTTAATCACTTTACGTGCTGCTAAATCTATACTACTTAACGGAACACCAGGTTTAACCGCAGCTATTCCCGCTAGATTTGCTTGGCGAACAATATCATATACTTCCATAGCTTCTTCACTTGGTTCACCATAGAATACTGTTCGAGTCATATCGGAAGCGTAACCTTTATACATCCCGCCAATATCAAGAACGACTGGGTCTCCAACGTTTGGTAATGAATCGTCGGTTGTGTGATGAGGATCGGCACCGTTTGGTCCGTAACCAACAATAGGCTCAAATGCAAATCCCGAATGACCGGATTCTTTATAGTACCGAGCTAATTCTTCAGCGTATTCAGCTTCTGTTTTACCAGTAGTTAAAGAGTCGATTAATTTTTCCATGACTTGATCATTTAACAGAGAAGCTTCACGCATGATATCAATTTCTCCATCTGATTTAATTGCTCGGATATCGTCTAAGATATAAGAAGCATTGACTGGTTGTAAGTCTTTCTTGATACCCATTAATTCAAGTAAGAAGTGACTTGGCCATACTTTATCGATACTCGTTACACCATCCGTTAAGATTTCAGCAATTTGTTCCATAATCGCTTCGCCATCATGATAATAAATGACTGAATAAGCATCATTTTCATCAGCACGTGGGAATAAGTTATTTAGCACTAAATAATGTTTATCAGCTGCGGTAGCGATGAAAGCTAATAACCGTTCACCAGGTTGTGTATAATAACCGATTAAATAGCGAATACTGTATGTATCTGTAATAATCATATTATTAATGTCATGTTTATTCATTTCATTTACAAGTTGTTTTAATTTTTCCAAAAAATTCCCTCCACTTAAAGATTTAATTGCGTTACAATATATTATAGAGTATACAATGCGTTTTAAGTAGATGAAAGAATCAACTCACCCCAAAAATTTTTAGGAGTACGTGTATGAAACTAACTATCGAAACGAAGCGGCGCATCATTCGCTTCACGACAGTCATTGGTGTTATTATTACAATTGTCGGTTCAATCTACATTAGCCAATCCGAATACTTCCAACCAGACGGTGGCTTTTCTGATTTTCTGAGGAGATTAGGCTTTATGGCGCCGATTATCTTTATTTTAGTTCAAATTAGTCAAATAATTTACCCGATCATTCCTTTAGGACTGACCAATGTTATTGGGGATTTACTTTTTGGGCATCTGTGGGGGTTTCTGTTCAATACTATGGGGATGATTATTGGATCGGCGATTAACTTTGTGATTGGCGCGCGTTTCGGTCACGCAGTGATACGAGCTTTTATTTCAGACGATGATTATATAAAGTATATGGGAATTATGAATCATGGCCATCGTTTTAAACGCCTCCTTCGGATTGGCTTTCTCGCGCCAATCTTCCCAGATGATATCTTTTGTATGATTGCTGGGGTGTCCAATATGCGGTTTAAACAGTTTATTGGGATGGTCATTGCCTATCGACCTGTATCGGTTTTCATTTATACGTATTTCACATCGAATTTTATCCAAGTTATTTTTGATTATTTTAGTTAATAGAAGGTGAAGAACATTAAAAATATTATTATCAAACCTGTGAGATTTTACCAAAAATTTATCTCACCCGGACTTCCATCAAGTTGCCGTTATTATCCAACTTGTTCGAGTTATATGATTGAAGCCGTTGAAAAGCATGGCGCGGTGAAGGGAACGACGATGGGCGTGGCTCGAATTTGTCGCTGTCACCCATTTGCAGAAGGTGGCATTGATCACGTTCCGGAACACTTTACATTGAAGCGTCAGTATTTTAGAAAATACGGCGACCCACCACATCCAGAAAATTAACCTACTAGCAGCAAATGCTCGTAGGTTTTTTTAATTATTTTAAAATAAAAAAATGAAAATAGCTCTTTTTCTTGTATCTATATTTGTAACTATTTGTGGAAAGGGAGAAAATGATGTTACTGAAAATTTAGAACTTCATCTACAAGAAGAGAGTTATTACCGAGAAGGTTTAACTCAAAAAGAAATGGATAGTTTCAAGTCAATATGGATGGATTCAAGGGTGAAGCGGAAGTTTATCAATCACTAGTCAAATATGGGAATGTGAATTGGGTGTATCTTCATGATATATGGATATATGCTGGGAGAACAACACAACTTGATCTTGTAGTCTTATCTGGGAGTGGGGTTTATATTATCGATGCAAAGAATTATGCAACGGAGTTTGCCCATCAGTATCAACAAGCATTGGCGAATGGAGAGTTATTAAACAAAAGTATTAAGGAAGAAGAAGCAATTCTTGTTGCAAATTCTTCTATGGTTTTGTGCGAGTATTTGTTTACTAAGTATAAAGGATTAAATAGATAATAAAATGCATATTTTATAGTATACAATTCGAATTTTTATGTTATATACTATAATATAAAATCAATATATGATATAATTGGGTATGGAAAAAATATCTTTTGAAACATTTAAAAGACCTAATGGTCATGATGAATTTTTAGAATGGTTGGAAACATTATCAAAAAAAGATAGTGCGAAGCTTTTACGTACAATAGAAGAAACAGAAAAGAATGGGATGCTAGTAGCTCAACGGTTGAAATGGGTGAAAAAATTAGACACTAATTTGTACGAATTAAGAAGTAAGGTAGGATCAAACATCCAAAGAGCCATCTATTTCCATGTGGACAATGGAAGGTATGTCATTACTCACGGATTTACTAAAAAAACGGAGAAAACACCAATAACTGAACTCAAGCATGCAAAAGAACTTAGAGAGGAGTGGTTCACAAATGATGATTAAAAAATTGATTGAAGAAAAGAAAAAAGATAAAGATTTTGCAGAAGCATATGACCGTGAAGGAAGAAAACTCGAAACTGCGGTTGCTCTTTATCATGCTCGGGAGGAAGCAGGGCTAACTCAAGCGGAGCTTGCACAAAAAGCACATACAACTCAATCTACTATTGCTCGAATTGAGAGAGGGGATAACGTATCTTTCGATAAACTTGATGATATCGCCAGAGCATTAGGTAAAAAGCTGGTAGTAGAATTTGCTTAAAAGCGAGTTGAAAATATATCTATAATAGGCTCCTAACTAATCAATTAGTTTAGTGGGCCTTTTTTTACTAGATAGATAAAGGTTGTACTATAGTGTAAAAGACAATAAATTTTATACCAAAATTACTTTAAAGAGAACTAGAGAGAAAGGTACAATAAATGAAAACCATAAATCTGGATAGGCTACAATAAACTAGACAGAAAATATAAGGTGTGTAAACTATAAGAAAACACACTGGAGGAATCATTTTATGTCGCAAAGAAGAGAACGCAGAACCTATACGCAAGAATTTAAACAACAAATGGTCGATTTACTAAACTCTGGAAAACCAAGGGCCGATATCATCAGAGAATATGAACTAACACCATCGTCTTTTGACAAATGGGTCCGTCAGGCAAAAAAGACAGGTTCATTCAAAGAAGCCGATAATCTGACCCCAACGGAAAAAGAGCTTATAGCCTTACGCAAACAAAACCAACAACTTGAGATGGAGAATGATAGTTTAAAGCAAGCAGCGCTGATATTCGGACGAAAAGACAAGTGATTGATGCAAACAAGCATACATATTCCATATCAGCGATGTGTAAATTATTAAATATTTCCCGTCAAACCTATTACTACAAAACAAAGGAAAAGCCGAGTGAAGCTGCGCTTGAAGCCGCCGTAACAGAAGAATTCAATCGCAGCCGCAAGAACTATGGTACGCGGAAAATCAAAGCTGCTCTGGCAAAACGTGATATCCTAGTTAGTCGTCGCAAAATCAGTCAAATCATGAACAGACGAGGCTTGAAATCAAATTATACAAAGGCAAATTATCGAAAGCATACATCGAATGTCAATCACTCCGATATTGAAAATACCTTGGATCGTGCCTTCACTGAACGTGAACCTTTGGAAGCAATCATCACGGATCTGACCTATGTAAGAGTTGGCACAACGTGGTGTTATGTTTGTTTCATTATTGATTTATTCAATCGTGAGATCATTGGTCATTCCTGTGGTCCGAACAAAGATGCACCGTTGGTCAAAAGTGCTTTCCAAACTATCTCCCATCCTTTGACTGAAGTAAAAATCTTCCATACAGATCGTGGGAAAGAATTTGATAATAAACTGATTGATACGATCTTAGAGACATTTGACATCGAACGATCACTGAGCAAGAAAGGCTGTCCTTATGACAATGCAGTGGCAGAGTCAACCTATAAATCATTTAAAGTAGAATTTGTTTATCCGAATACATTTGACACATTGAATCAACTCAAACTGCAATTATTTGATTACGTCAATTGGTGGAATTATCTTCGGTTACATGGTTCTTTGGGATATGAGACACTAATCGGCATTCGAAATCTGAGATTGGCGGAGCGAATCCTTGATAATGAGCATGGATGTGGTAGCGTTGCGTAGTGGCCGATACATTTAATCGTTGCTTCGCCACGGTTGTTCCGCGTCCATGGTGGCTCGTTGTCAAGGACAATCGGATTAGATAACAAGTACTTGTTTTTTACACTTTATAATTTTTGTCAAAAAAAGGGTTGCCATTCCATTCACTTTCGTAGCAGGTTAATTTTTATAGCCCCTCTTTCTCAAATATTGGTTCTACACACAAGAGAAAGCGGAAATAATAACGATTCTATAGTTCTTATTGTTTTTATAATAATACAGCTCTTCCAGCGAGGTCAATTTTTGGTAATTCAGTTATTTATTCCTTTCCAGACCGTAAGTACTTTTGTCAGGATGTTATTGAATAAAATAAGAGATATACTATCTTGATTATCGCTAACATCTAAATTTAGCAGAACTAGGTAAACTTTCCCCGGAATTTGGGATACTACATGAGTCCGTACTTAAACACTGTACAGCAGATGGTTTCTTATGTTTAATTACACGACTAAATAACTCTTATTCATAATTCTTGTTCAAATACTCTTGAATGCTATTACGTATTTCATCATGCTTTATAGGGTTATAGGAGGTTTCTTTATTGTGCCAGTTGGAACTATCATATAGCCACACAGGCATTTTTTGTCGTTCTTTACTTTCCCAATCATAACGTGGAAAAACATGGGCATGCAAAAAATTATCAGTATTTCCTAAAATGTCATAATTAACTCTAGTAGGTGTGCAACTATGAATAATAGCATCTCCTAGAATACTCATGTCGGAAAGAAACTGTTCGCGTTCCTCTAAAGACAAAACATTCAAAGAGTTAACTTCTTTTTTGGGTAATAGCACACAGTAGCCAGGTAAAAATTGAACATCTCCAAAAACAGCATAGCCACCTTTTAATTCTTTTATCAGCATTGGATTAGTCCCATTTATTGCAGATAAAATTCGATTCTCGTACCATTCCATGTAAATCACTCCTTTTTGACTTGGATAATTTTTAGTATAGCAAATTATCTAATCACTCAGCTTATTACCTGATGTTTTTATAATTTTTCTTTTATTACGCGTCAAAGTGCTCTTACTGATTCCGGTCATTTTCTCTACTTCTTTATAGGAATGGTCCTCCAATAGGTTCATAGCCAAATTGATTTGTTGCTGGCTGAATTTTTTCGGTCGCCCTTCCCGGAAGTCGGGTTTCTGTTTGGCCAATTCTTTTCCCTCTTGTGTACGCTCCACAATCAGATCCCGTTCAAAATCCGCAAAAGCACTGAAAATCGTGAAGATCAATCTTCCCGTGGACGTATTTTCAATAAACCTCAGATTCAACACATTGATCCGCACGCCCTTCTCAAATAAAAGTTTGATCGTGTTCAATGCGTGTTGCGTGCTGCGAGCGAAGCGGTCCAACTTCGTCACAACCAAAGTATCCCCTGTCTCAATTTCCTGAAGGAGTTTTTGGAATTCGGGGCGATCACTTTTTGTTCCCGTAATTTTCTCGAAGTAAACCCAATCGCAGCGTTCCTCCTCGAGTTGACGCAGCTGCCCTTCCAGATCTTGCTGGCGGGTACTCACCCGTGCGTAACCATATTTCATCTTTTTTTACCCCCCTTTTTGAACATAAGTTATGACACCTTTATTTCCCTTGATTTTACTGGACCTCGGAAGCATAGTCAATACTCTTGAGTTATGACTATGGTTACTAGGATTTATATTTACAATAATTGAAAAACGTAATTAAAATGCCGCTTCCTTTCGGAAACAGCATTAGAGGTTTAACCCTTATTTTTATAAACGATACGTAGAGAAAAATTTGAGACAAATATTATCCGAATACAATTAAACTCGATTTAACTAATTACGTCGTTAAAAACGCTCTGTCTGTGTTTAAAGGAGCCTGGTCCACCTTCTAGGATGTTCAGAATTTCCTTTTTTATAGGTGGACTTAGAGCATACCCATATTTCGATATCCAACCATGCTCTCCATCTGATTCCATTATAATCACGTTTTCCGATAAGGAATTGGTAACAAGGGTAGAATTATGAGTTGCAATGATTATTTGCCTTTTTTCTTTTAATTGGCGTAATTGCTCTACTAAGTTTTTGTATATATACCTGCTATCCAAATTATCTTCTGGTTGATCGATGATTACAGGTTTATGATTGTTAGAGAAGTATCCATGACTTAAAATTAAATTTAATATAGTTACCACTTTTTGACCGAGTGACAATTCTTTAATATCTTTAAAAATACTTTTTAACTGCCTAGAAGATTCGTAAGCATTGACATCAAACTCAATAGTGAACTCTTCCACAGCATTTAGCTTATTTTTATAATACGCTAGAAGTTTGCTAATATTGTTAGCTCTTAAAAAGTCGTCTAGTAAAACGACCATTGCGTCATAGCTATTTGATGGAGTCAAATTCTCTTTATCAAGATTAGGTGCTCTTTGAATTCTTGCGAAAGAGCTGATAGGGTTAAACTCTAGAGACATAGTTTTATTAATACATAGTTTTATAAATTCATTAAAAGAGAGTGTCCTAATTAAGTAATGAATGTATTCTGTTGCTTCTTTTTGTGTTATGTCATATTCTCTACTAATTCGAGATTTTGGAATTTCCAAACTATGGGGTAATTCATATACATTTACATTCTTTTGGATATAGACAATTCTCATTTTATCTTTTTGAGATAGATTATAGGGATTTATTCTGGATTCAACTTTACTTTTTCTTTCTTCCAAAATTTTTCCTATGTTACCCAGGAATTTTAGCAGGCCATTGTTACTGTTGAATTTGATTTTTTTTCCTAATGCATCTAGATATCCATCACTAAAGAACAAATCTTGTATAAAACCTCCAAACTCATTGTTGTTTGCTTTTTCAACAAGTGAATTAATAGAGTACCTATCATCGTAGAATTTTTCTATAGTAGCTTTTCTATGCGCTTGTTTTTCAGCTATGAATTCATTTGATTTTATTTTGGTTATTTTATACACCGATACGAATTTTCTCAAAATTTTTTGTTTAATCTTATTTTTATTGTAGTAGATTTTTTCTCTATAGATTGACGGATCTAGATCGCTAAGATCTGCTATTAATTCTACCGAAGATCCAAAGTGTGGTAATTCCATAGTTACAATATATTCTTCATTATAGTAGTGAACCAAAACCGATACTTCCCCATGTTGACTAAAAAAGTATAGATGGCTATCATCTTTAAATTCTTGGGTCAATACGAAGTTTATTAAATCTAAAGCAGTACTTTTCCCGGTTCCTCTCCCTCCTATATAGCTATTTAACGACGGGGAATATTGGACACAATAATTGGTTTTATTCTTCCCAGTCAGATAACCATCTTTAGTGTAATCGATATGTAGCCCCTCGATGAATATATTCGGAATTTGGGGATTTTCTAAACTAACTGTAATTTGATACTCTTCTAGAGCTTCAAAAAAGGAGTTAGTTGAGTTGTTAGCAACTTTTACCCACATACTCTCTGATGGGATTTCTTCATGAGAATGAGCATCACAATCTAAAATAAAGCACTTATTACTTTTATATATACTAGTAAAATAACTATTATATCTTGGAATTTCTTTGTCGGAATTAACCCCGATAAATTTAGAATAGCGACCGCTTAATAATTCTTTTTTATACCCACCGCTATATATATTCTTTTGACTAAATAATTCTGAAGTATTTATATGAGCTATGTATGCATAGCACTGTTTATCATAAAAATCTTTAAGGACATCGTAGCTACTTTTCATGACGCCATACTCTTCTGAAATAATATGATCAGATAGCCACTGTTCAACTTCTCCTAGTTGCTCTGCTCGAAACATCCCCACAACGTGGAGCCTATCCGCACACGTAATTTCGATACCATAAATTACATTACAGTGCTTGTGCACATTGTTTCTATAATTATCTAAAGCTTTTTGTAATTTCACAATCCCTTTCGTAGTATTATGATCAGTTACAACTACAATTTCATAATTATTTTTTAATAACTGATTTGCTATTAATAAGTATGAATAAAATTCCTTTTTCGTTTCAAAAATAGCCAATTCTTCGTTTAGTTGTACTTCGCCAATTAACGCAGCAATCTCTTTATCAAAACTACTAACAATATGCTCATGAAATAAATTTTGTTCAGTTAGCCTTTTATAATCATTCCTATTCCATTCCGACTTGAATCGGTAATCATAGGAAGCTGGAGTATGCACATGAAATAATGTTTTCTTATAGTCTCCCGTCATATTTTTGCTAGTTTTTATTTCTTTATATTTTTCAACTATCTGTTTATTTAACATTCCTCAGGTATTCCTTTCTCATTTTATAGTGGTAACATTTACAGTATTTCAATCTCTTTTTTTATACTCTGATTATCAAAAAAAATCGGTGTTAGAGATACTGATAAAGATATAGGTCAAAATATCAAGTAAAAGAATTATATCACTCAACATTGAATGTCCTCACTAAATATCCTAAATTATTCGACACATCCTGCATACAAAGTTAATTTAGTATGTTAAAAGCTCTTACTATGTAGTCTTGGGGTTTCTCTCTAAATTGACAAATCAAACTTGTACATTATTCTTTTCGGTTCTGTTGCAAAGTTTCAAAAAAAGTATAGAAGTCCTAACATGCCATTTTGATTATGATGGGATACCCATTGAAACTTTAATTTTAGTTTAGACAGACAAGCCGAAGAGATTTACTTCTTTTCGGCTTTCCTGTAGATTTCTCTTATCCCATCAACTGAATCTCTAAATCTTAAACTGTTTCGTATCCGACCATTTCAAGTCATTCGAAAATGCCACGTGTCGAATCTCATCATAACCAATTTTTGTATTTCCTACAAAAATACCCAATTCGTCAAACCCTTTGATGACCCCAACAGTATCAGGTTTATAGTAACCATTACTATCTCGCTCTTCAATCTGAATGGTGATTTCTTTATTCCTCCGTTGTGTTTCGGATAAAATTGTCCCGATTTCATCGATGTCCATCTGCATTTTTTGTTGTGGACAATTTTTTTCTCGTGTCATCTGGTCGTTTAATGTATCCGTATGTTCAGATAGATAAAATCCTGCCCATTTCACCATTCCTCGATCTTGATAACTTTCTCCATAAGACATATCAATCACTTCCTTTCATGGATCTAATGACCACCAATTATAGTTCTGCGGCTGATTGCAGTCGCCCCTGGCAATAACGAACTAGCATGCACCAAGGCTTTGAATCCGTATCGGTTTCGAATTTTGTCACACAGATAATCTAGTTTCTCTTCTTGAACCATTTTTTCTGGGTCGGAAAATAAATCCATTATTTGAGTACAGAGAAGCATTCAGTGGCTACCCGATTGGATTTATTAGTGAAGGAAAATCAATCTCTGATAAAAAGTTCCATGAATCTACTTACCGTGCCTTAATTATGATTCCAAAAAGTAGACTAACGTATTACCCAAGAAATCTTATTATCACTCGACCTGAAGGCCTCTATCTTTCAGGGTTTACTACCGATAAAAAACAGCAAATTCTTGATTTTACTCAACGTGTTTCATTATTTTTAGAACAACATCAGTTAAAAATAGATGGAGATATTTGGGAGTTACTGTGGCAAGATGAAGTATTTACAACGGAAAAGGAGTTACAAGTTTTTGAAGTAATGATACCGATAAAACCTGTATCTCATTAACTTGCTGAAAACCCAAAACGTGAGTATCAGCTAGAGTTGCTTTATATTTTAAGGATAAGCATAAAAAATGATTAGCTCAAAGTGAATCAATGAATCATCTAAATGGGTGAGTCACTTTGCATGAACTGGAGTATGCTAACGCTAGAAGTCAAAAAATGAAACCTGTATACAAAAATACCTGTTAAAAGCTTGAATTGTTGATTTACCAACAATTCAAGCTTTTTTAATTTAATCTGCAGCTGAAAGCATACCTGTTGCTATTGTTTTCTCGTTGTATGTCGGTTAGTCTACACCATACTCTTTTAATAGGGCATCTGCTAGTTTGTTTACGTTTGAATAGATTTCTAACTCTACAATACTGTCGTTAAATTCCATTTGAATAGATGAATTGAAAATCGAATAAAATTCTGTTGTTCGTTTAAATGTATCCGTTTCAACAATTACTTTTGATCCGTCGACAAAGACATGTCCACAGTTATTTTTAAAATACATAACCTTCCCCTCCTTCCCTTTTAAGAGTAAATACGAAAAAATTGGTCAAAAGAAGACAAGGGAAAGCATTTCGTTGTCAAAACCATGTCCGATTGTCATTGTTGTGTGTTCTTTTCATTTAACCGTCCATTTTGTACGTATCTACCGCTTGCTGAAAGTGGTTATAGCATAGCCAGTCGAAAAAACAAGGATATATGAACTCTCTACGTTCGTCCTTGTTTTTTCTTTGTGTCTAAGCTAAGGGATAACCACAGCAAACGACCAAAACGCACTGAAAAAATGGCAAATAAAAAGAAAGGAGAAAAACACTGCCACTCGATCCTTGACAACAAAACAAATAACAAAAGAATCCAGCTTCACTTCTCTCAACCTCTAAAAAAATGTGTTGGGAAAAAAAGCCTAAAAGAAAGAAGGAGAAAACAATGTCAGTTAGTTATGAAAAAGTAGTAGAAATTGTCCGTCTCAAACAAGTTGTCTGTGATTCCACCTTAGAAATACAAAAAATTACGTCCAGCTTTGGCATTGCCCAATGGCTAATGGATGAGATTGGAAATGAAACGCAAGAAGTTTTGATGTTGCTATGTTTGAATACAAAAAACGAAGTAAACAGTTTATCTGTCGTGCACCGAGGTACGATAAACATTTTTATTCAATTGGAACGCTCGGTGGAGAAAGTTAATTTGTTGTTCAATAATTTGAGATATAATGGCAAGGTTCAGGGGAAGCTTGTATTTGTAAACCCAGAAGGATTGATTCGCTTAGATGAGCATGCCTCAGAAGTGGGGATGAACCGTGCAGAATTTATACATTGGATTAAAGGAATTGCCCGTGATGAACAACATTTACCGTTAGCTAATATCTCGCCAATCGCTTTAAAAGAACGAATTCTGAATGAATTTCAAATTGAAAAGCCTAACCCACCTATACCTAAATCGATGAAAGATTTCAACCAAATGAAACGAGGTGTAAAATGTGCTAGATGTCACAGTTTTGATATAACGCAAACAATGTATAAAGTCATCTGTAATCAATATGGCCATCATGAAGCCAAAAAGAAATCAGTCGTTCGTACTTTATGTGAATATGGACTGATTCGTTACAAAGAACCGCTCACTGTGAGTGAATATGAAGTGTTTCTTGATGGCCAGGTGAGTAAAAAGTATATCGCACGCACACTTAGTAAGTATTTTGAAAATGTATAGCGGAAGGTACGCAACCTATGAAAATAAAAATAGTTCTTTTGAATATGTGCTTGGAAATGTTGAATTTCCGTTTAAAAATTCTAAAACCAAGTGATTTTAATATAGGTAAATTGGCTAACGGGACGTGTCATTGTAAGACGTGTCCCGTTAGCCGTCTAATTTCCCTTGTCACCCCATGACCCGTCCCGATAACCCAACTACCCCCACCGATCCAATCCAAACACCACATCTTCCCCATCTCAGAAAATCATTTTAGATTTTCTGATTCAAAATATTAAGTATGAAAGTTTGATATGCTATAATATCAGAGAGTGATTAGAAAGAAGGTGACATGGTGTTAGATTTTATGAATCAGTTTATGACGAATCAGCCGATAATTCGAATACTTGATATTTTATTAGTCTGGTATTTAATTTATCGCTTATTAATGTATGCTCGTGGAACTCAGATGATGAACCTTTTAAAAGGTGTAGGGATCTTCCTTATTGCCAAAAGTGTAAGTTCACTTGCAGGACTTCAGACAGTGGATTGGCTATTAGGGCAGATACTATCTTGGGGTGTTGTTGCGATGATTATTCTATTCCAACCGGAACTGAGACGCGCACTTGAAATATTAGGTCGTGACTTGTTTAAGAACCGTAAGAGTAAGAATAATCCAAGTGAGAAGTTAATAAATGATATCGAGAAATCAGTCCAATATATGTCTAAAAGGAAAATTGGTGCCTTGATTTCAATTGAAGGTCAAGATGGCTTGGGGGATTATATTTCAACCGGGATACCACTTGACGCAGAAATAACAAATCAATTGTTAATTAACATATTCATCCCCAATACACCTTTACATGACGGAGCAGTGATCATTAGAGATTATCAAATCGCAGCCGCTTCATGTTATCTACCACTATCAGACAGTACGTTAATACCGAAAGAGTTAGGAACAAGGCATCGTGCTGCCATTGGTTTAAGCGAAGTAACTGATGCGGTAACAGTCATCGTATCAGAAGAAACTGGAGATATTAGTGTAGTAAAAGGTGATAAGATGAACCGCGCACTTGACCGAAATGAATTTAGAAACATACTTGAAGAATACTTGTTTGTAGATGAAGAGGATTCGAAAGATATATTGCAAGTCATTCGCGACTTTCTTAATGACAGTTTACAAAGAGGTGATAAATAATGAATAGAGGACTATTTGAGAATAAATGGGCCGTGAGACTCATTTCTCTGATTATTGCCATTTTCTTGTACATTTTTGTCGCATCAGAGAACAATGCTTTCGTCTTTCAAAGTGCAGCAAACCAACAGTTTGCTAGTATTAACGTAACCGAAACAATTGATAATGTCCCGGTGACCGTTGGAGAAATTCCAGAAAATACTTTTATTAGTGGCTTACCAGAATCAGTTCAAGTACGATTGACAGGACCGCGTAATGTAATAAACCAAGTGTTAGAAAAAGAAATTACTGTTCAAACAGAGGACTTAACAGATATCCCATCTGGAACGCAACAAATCCAGTTTATCATTTCTGATTTACCGGATACAGTCGATTATCAAGTTACACCGTCGAGAAGATATGTTAAAATATCACAGTTAGAAGAAATTACGGCTGAAATTGAATATGAAATAGATCCGAACGCCATTCAGGACGGCTTTAATGTGGAAAGTGTGTCATTAAATCCTCAAGAAATACAATTAACTGGTGACGTCGAAACGATTCAACAAATTGACCGAGTTTATATTACGATTACCAATCCACAACCAGCCAATAGAAGCTTCAGTGGATCATATGTTTTACAAATCGTGAATGCTAATGGTGAAGTACTAGATGTGAATTCAAATGTCTCGGAAATCGAAGCACAAGTTGAAGTAGTACAACCTCAAAGTGAAGTAGGTATGCATATCATCCCTTTTGGGGAAGACCAAGCAATGTATACGTATGAATATACGATTACTACGCCTCAGAGCTTGGTAATTCAAGGGAGTCAACCGAATGTTGACACAGTTGGCGTAGTTGCTGATGTCAGTGGTTTAACAGAATCGACAACCATCACAGGTGAATTACAAGTACCAGAAGGTATGAATGTTATAAATGGTGATGATGTCCAAATCGAAGTACGCATCACACCAATCGCTTCAAGTGAGAACGAGGAGCAAAGCTCTGAAGAAACCAATGAGGCAAGCGAAGAAAATGAAGAAAATAACGGGCCCGAATCTGAAAATGAAGATGAAGGAAACGCGACTGAAAGTAATGAGTTAGCCGTTGTAGAATCGCAAGATGTCGAGGACGAATCAGGAAATAACTAATAGGAAAAGTTAGGAGATTAATCAATAATGGGTAAATATTTTGGAACAGATGGTGTCAGAGGTGTAGCAAATAGTGAATTAACACCTGAATTAGCTTTTAAATTAGGTCGTTATGGAGGGTATGTGTTACTTCAACACTCTGACGTTGAACATCCACGCGTGTTAGTTGCGCGCGACACACGTATCTCTGGAGAATTATTAGAGTACGCTTTGACAGCAGGATTATTATCTGTTGGAATCGAAGTTATGCGCTTAGGTGTCATCTCAACACCAGCAGTAGCTTATTTAACAAAAACTCAAGGAGCAGCTGCCGGAGTCATGATCAGTGCTTCTCACAATCCAGCACAAGACAACGGAATTAAATTCTTCGGAAGTAACGGATTTAAACTATCTGATGATCAAGAAGCAGAAATCGAAGCATTACTAGATAGTGATGCAGATGAACTACCTCGCCCAAGTGCAGACGGCTTAGGAGTAACAGATGATTTCCCAGAAGGATCTATCAAATATATTCAGTACTTACAATCAACCATCTCAGCGAATTTAGATGATTTAAAAGTGTGTGTGGATGCTGCCAATGGAGCAACAGCCCCATTAGTAAACCAATTATTCGCAGATTTAGAGACTGATTTCTATACAATGGGAGACCGTCCCGACGGAATTAATATCAATAATGGAGTCGGATCAACTCACCCTGAAGCTTTACAAGAAATGGTTAAAGAAAAAGGCGCAGACCTTGGAGTTGCTTTAGATGGCGACGGAGACCGTTTAATCGCTGTTGATGAGACAGGTGCTATTGTTGATGGTGATAAAATTATGTTTATCTTAGGTAAACATTTACAATCTCAAGGACGCTTAGCTAATGATACAATTGTATCAACAGTTATGAGTAACATTGGATTCCATAAAGCTGTTGAAGAAAATAACATGACAGCGTTAAAAACTAAAGTTGGAGACCGATATGTCGTCGAAGCAATGCTAGAAGGTAACCACACTTTAGGTGGAGAGCAATCAGGCCACATTGTGATGTTGGACTACAATACAACGGGTGACGGGTTATTAACAGCCGTTCAATTAATGGCTGTTATGCGTGAAACTGGTAAAAAATTATCAGAATTAGCGGGTGAAGTAACTATCTTCCCACAAAAATTAGTGAATATTCGTGTACGTGACAAACATACTGTCATGGATGAGCCAGAAGTGAAAGAAATCATCGCTAAAGTTGAAGCAGAAATGGATGGCGACGGTCGTATCTTAGTACGTCCAAGTGGTACGGAGCCAATCTTACGTGTGATGGCGGAAGCTTCAACACCTGAACGTGTTGACCGTTACGTAGATCAAATCGCAGACGTGATTCGCGACATTCGTGGTATGGAGTAGCAATTAAACTTAGTACTGAAGAAGTCATTTCTTCAGTACTTTTTTGTTTTAAGACAAATCATCTAAAAAGTAGAAAAAATGGGAGGTAAAGTCGTGATGACGCAGTTAAATGAATTAAATAAGAAAGACCGAACCGTACATTGGCTTAACACTCATCAAACTGTCAATTTAAGCTGTATCCATTGCCTAGAAGCCTTAAAGTTAGACTCGCATAGTTTGGTGTGCAAGAATGGTCACCGTTTTGATATGGCGAAACAAGGCTATTTTTTCATGGCTAAGAAAGCATCGAATACAAAGTATGATGCGTCCTTGTTTCACTCAAGACGTGAAATTATTCTAAATACCAAGCTGTATCGACCTCTGCATGAATACATTGGAGAGTATCTGAGTGAACATCATGGAAAAGATATTTCAATGATTGATGCAGGAAGTGGAGAAGGCAGTCACTTGTGGCAGATGAGTCGCCAAGTTAAAGAGAATGAGTACAGTTTAATAGGGATTGATTTAGCAAAAAGTGCGATTCAAGCAGCCACAGATTATAATGGGCATATGTTATCGATGATTGCGGATTTGGCAGAGTTACCTGTAGCTAATCATCAAATAGATATCGTCTTTTCAATATTTTCACCGTCCAATTACTCGGAATTTGAGCGTATTTTAAAGCCGGAAGGGGAACTCATCAAAATTATTCCTAACTCAGGTTATTTACAAGAGATAAGACAAGCTCTCATAGATATGGGAATTGGAAATATCCACCCATACTCGAATGAAGATGTTATCGAGGTCTTCAAAACGCATTATCCAGAAGCCAAGATGAAAGAAATTAAGGTGACGCAAAAGTTAACGAGCAGTCAGTTGGAAGATTTAGTCGTTATGACGCCATTGACTTGGCAATTAAATGATGAAGAACACCAAACATTACTGACAAAGCTTGATGGCTTCATTACCTTGGATGTAATCGTATTACATGGTAAGAATTAACTATCCCCAACACTACTTAGACAACATTTTGTTCATTATAAGGGGAAATTTTACTAAGAATATGATACGCTATTCAGTAGTGATTAGGATGTGACATTTATTGAGTGAGATATGCTCCAACCCTAGCTAATAAAATACTAATAGAGGATAGATTTTGCTTCATTATGGGATTCAGACATAGGAAGAGACATGTCAATCAGTAAGTGCTAAAAACTAAAATCACTTTTTTATATTTAAAGAAAAGGGTGGGGATAGTTATGTACATTTCAAATATCAATTCATCATCAATCAAATTACATGCAATAAATAAAGAAGAAATGACTACAAAAAAACCGATAACTATTTATTCAGAAGATCAGGTGACATTGCTTTATATCATTAAAGGTGGAGGAAATTACGAAACCAAGTTAAGCAATGGGCAATTTAAAAAAGAAAATTTTATCATATTAAATCCTGGGATGAAACTGACAATCCAATCACTTCGTAAGGTGGAGTGGATAAAATTTACTTTATCAGGAATTTTATTTATTTCGAGTATCGATATTGACTCAACTAAACAGCTATATATCACTCACGATGACTCGCGCCAAATGAAAGCTTATCTAGATTTAGCACTTGTTGAAGATGCTAATAAGTTTGAAGGGACTGCTTTAATAACTAAAAAACTCATTGAATGTGTGGTAGCACATATATTAAGAAGTAAAGATTTGACGATTAAAGATGATAATGTGCAAGTTGAGAACGATGAAATTCAATTAGTCCAACGTTTTATTCGAGAGAATTATTCAAAGCGTTTGACGCTAGACCAACTAGCGAGTCATATTTGCATGAAGAAGTATTACTTTATTCGTGTGTTTAAGCAACGGACAGGTTTGTCGCCGATTGATTATCTCATTCAAGTTCGTTTAGCTGAAGCGGAAAAACTATTAGCAGAATCAAATTATACGGTTTCTAAGATTGCTGATTATGTCGGTTTTCATTCGCCATCATATTTCTCAAAATCATTTAAAGAAGTGAATGATTGTACACCGTCTGAATATCGTAAAAAGAATACAAAAGAAATGAATAAACGTATTTCATAATATAACTGACACTCCCTAAAGTAAGGTAAAGCCGATACTTTAGGTTTTTTTTGTAAATAAAAACGAGTCCCGAAGAACTCGTTAAAAATTATTATAATAGCTCACCGTATCGTTTGACATAGTAGTACTTTACGATAGTGACTAGAATTAAGTAAGCAACAACAATACCTAAGAGCAGAAGCCAAAAAGTACTTGGAAGTGCTGTTAAATCTAAGGCAGCTCCTAACTGTGTATATGACACAATCGTCCCAATGACAATTCCTAACAACGTGAAAAAGGTCATAACCGTTGATGGACGACTTTCAATGAACGGTAACTTTTTAGTGCGTAATGTATATAATACTAGAGTTTGTGTCCATAAAGAGACAACAAACCAACCCGAATGGAATAAAGCAATGAATAATTCTTGTGTTTCTGAATTTAGGCTAGAATAGTTACCACCTAAAAACTGCGGTAAGATAATTAAGAACAATACAGCAAAACTCAGAATATCAAAAATTGAACTTGTAGGTCCAAACCAAATCATGAATCGTTGAATACTAGAAGATTCCCATTTTTTTGGAGCTTTTAAATATTCTTTATCTACATTATCCCAAGGCATTGACATACAAGAGATGTCATATAGTAAGTTTAAGAATAAGAGTTGCATGGGTAACATAGGTAAGAATGGTAGAAAAATACTTGCAATCAGTACTGAGAACATATTTCCGAAGTTAGAACTCGTTGTCGCGTTAATATACTTCATTATATTTCCAAACACTTTTCGGCCTAGAATAATCCCTTTTTCAAGGATCATTAAATCTTTTTCTAACAGAATAACATCTGCAGAATCTTTGGCGATATCAACGGCATTATCTACAGAAATACTGACGTCAGCTGCTCTCATAGCAGGTGAGTCATTGATTCCATCACCTAAAAAACCAACAACATGATCATTTTTTCGTAATAAGCGAACGATTTCTGCTTTTTGTGTTGGATTGAGTTTTACGAAGACATTGT
The DNA here is from genome assembly GCF_014049385.1 of Ruoffia halotolerans. GTDB lineage: Bacteria > Bacillota > Bacilli > Lactobacillales > Aerococcaceae > Ruoffia > Ruoffia halotolerans. The sequence continues at coordinate 41,313 of NZ_JACAOA010000012.1, forward strand.
AAGTTTCGACAGCTTCGGCTAATTGATTTTCGCTCATTTGACTCACGATGTCACCAGTTAAGTAGTGTTCCGCATTAATTCCAACTTGTGAACAAATCGCTTGAGTAACTAAGGCATTGTCACCGGTCAATATTTTCACGTTAACATTATGATCTCTTAAAGCATTCAGAGCTTCCTTCGTCGATTCTTTAGGAGGATCTAAAAAGGCTAGGAACCCAATGAGAACCATGTCAGACTCATCTTTAACTGACAGTTCGCCAATTCCTGCGGGATTTGTTTTATGTGAAAGTCCAAGCACACGTAAACCATTAGAGTTTAAATCATCCACTGTGTTCAGTACATTTACTTTTGCTTGTTCAGTGAGTGGTTGGACTTCACCATTGATTTCAACGTATTGACTAATTGAAAGCATTTCTTCTATAGCGCCTTTGGTAATCATTTGCGTTTTCCCAGTTAAATCTTCAACAACTACGCTCATGCGTCGACGATTAAAGTCAAAGGGAATTTCATCGATTTTTTTATAGTTAAAAGTTTCAATATCGAGTTCTTTTTCAGATGCTTCGATAACGGCAACATCCATGAGGTTTTTTAAACCTGTTTGGTAATAACTGTTTAAAAATGCATGATGGAGAACGCGTTTATTCTCATTTCCGTCAATATCGAGATGATATTGTAGGACGATTTTATCTTGAGTAAGTGTTCCCGTTTTATCTGTACAAAGAACATCTATGGCTCCAAAATTCTGAATTGAGTTCAGGTTTCGAATGACTGTCCCTTTTTTTGCCATAGTACTTGCGCCTTTGACTAAGTTAGAAGTGACAATCATGGGTAACATTTCTGGGGTGAGGCCAACAGCAACTGAAATTCCAAAAAGTAAAGCTTGTAACCAATCACCTTTTGTTAAGCCATTAATCAGAATGACGGTTGGAGCAAGGACCATCATGAAGCGAATAAGTAATTGAGATGTGCTTTCGATTCCTTTATCAAAGCTAGTTTTTACCGGTTCTTGATTGAGTTCTTGAGCAATTTGTCCGAATAGAGTATTGTTTGCAGTTCGTACAACAATACCTTCAGCAGTTCCGCTCACAACTTCGCTTCCCATATATGCTAACGTGTCGTAGTTCGTTTCAGAGTCGGATTCTGTAATAATTGTGTTCGCAAATTTTTCAACCGGGTAACTTTCTCCAGTCAGGGATGTTTGAGAGATGAATAAGTCTTTCGTCTGGATTAAACGAATATCTGACGGAATCATATCGCCGGCTGAAAGGTGTACAATGTCACCTAAGACGATATCTTCTGTTGGGATTTCTCTAAACGTTCCTTCGCGTTTCACCGTTGAAGTAACTTCAACTAATTGATTTAAAGCTTGAGCCGCACGGTTTGACCGAACAGATTGAATAAATGACATCATGCCACTAAGTAAAACAAGCAAAATGATAATGACCGCACTGGTCGCATCTTTCTCGCCTGGATTGACTAGAATATACTCAGTTAAAAATGAAATGCATGCCAGCACAATAAGTACGAGTGTAAAAGGAGAAGAGAACGCATCAATAAACACTTTCCATAATGGTTTATCTGCACCATAATTAATTTCGTTCTTTCCATCAATACTCTGAATATCTGCGGCTTCTTGATATGTAAAGCCCTCTTGTTTTATATCTAATTGTTGCATTAAATCTTGAATGCTTAGACTTGCTAAGTCAAAGTAATTTAATAATTTATTGTCTTTCATTGTTACTGCCTCCTTAGTTAATATTAAAGAGACTTCAAATGTGTGAGACATCAGGAGAATGAGTCAGTTGACAAACAGGCTCGACCTGATGCATCGGCGATATTTTTTTGAAATCTCTGTATCCTGGACGAGTCCATTTATTTTCCCTCCTTTTTTAATTGATCCATTGGAAATTCATAAGAAATAGAAAAAGCCCTCACTTATGCAAGCGAGGACTCAAAAAACGTACAAAAATAATTTATACTGATTCTTTGTGGAGTTTCAGCACTATACATCGTAAACAATTCCTGTTAGCTACATTATGAAAAGCCTTAGTTCGACAATTCCTGTTATACCCATTGGCGTCTCTGGACGTTTTTGGGCAGTAGCCTATGTATGTATAGGAGCCTCACCTAACAAATCTTATTAAATTTACCAAACACAATTGTATCACGTAAGAAAGAAAAGTCAAATTTAATTAAAAAATAAGCACTCTATCTACTTTGTAGACAGAATGCTTTATATTGGGTTTTTAACTTAATCTGTACTATGCTTCTTACGGAAAGCAGAAGGTGTACAATGATTTGACTCCTTAAAGGTCTTAGAAAAATGTGACGGTGAGTGGAAACCAACCATATCTGAAATCTTAGAAATGGTAATATTCGAAGTAGCGAGTAACTTCTCAGCTTCGGCTAAACGCACATGAATCAAGTAATCAATGGGTGATAGACCCGTTTTTTGCTTGAATAGACGAATTAAATAGTACTTGTTGATACCAACATGATCTGATAAATCATCTAATGAGATTTTTTGTGAATAATTTTTACGGATATATTGTTGAATACGTTCGATTTCATCATTTTTCACTTGAACGCTCGCATCTTTAATTGATAACTCACTATTCTTAAGCACGTGCACCATAATACACTCAAGTAATTTCTTAAGAATTAATTCTGTTCCACGGAAACGATGCGTATGTTCTAAGATAGCAAGATCTAAGTAACGTTTAATTGATTGTGATGTATCTTCAGTTACGAACATCTGGCTTTTAGAATCAATATCAAGACTTGAAGTAAATAAAATACCATTCAATGTGATTTTAATCCACTCAACTTTACGTATTGTAGTTAATTCCAATGTTGTTTGTGGATTAAGTAGAATCATGTCGCGTTTCTTAACTTGACCTTCTCGATCATTTACTTTGAAATCTGCCGCCCCTTTAACAATGTATAAAAACGTTAAATTGTTTTCTGAAAAAACAGTAATAGTTTCACCGGTTGTTGGAATACTTTCGGTTTCGATTGATTGTAGTTTAACTGAAGATGAATTAATATTTGATATATACATAAACCTAACCTCCTTTTGTTCAGAAATTGAGTAATCATTTTTATAAATACATTATATTACACAAAATGAATAATATAAATGTTTTTTTACTAAATTCATACGATTTTTTATCATTATATTGCTAATGACTACGAAAACGCAATCAAGAACTGACTCCCAAACAATATTAACATGCTAACTTCAACAAATAAAATAAAATAAATATATTTTGTAAAAGCATTATTTTGTTTTTAAATTTCGTGGGGAATACCCAAAAAATTCCTTGAATTTTGTAGAAAAATAGTTTGATGATTTATAACCACATTCTTTTGCGATGTCTTGTATTGATTTGTGCGTATTTTCTAACAAAAAGTGTGAATGATTCATCCGACAGCGAATGATATATTGATGGGGTGTCAAGCCCAATTCATCATGAAAAACAGTAATAAAATAATCAGAACTTAGTTTTGTTTGTGCTGCGACATCTTTGACAGAGATTTTTTTGTGGAAATTATGTTCGATAAAATACTGGGCTTGGCGAACATTTTCGCTGATATGAAAGTGTTCAGGGCCCTCATACATTTGAGTCGTGTTAATATCATCAAAAATCATAACTAAATTGAAAATATGCTCCATTATAGCATTAAAATGTCTCGAAGGGGAATTAATTTCATTTAACAATAGTGTTACAGCATGATTTAGACTATTATTATCTGTATTGATGACCTTAAATTGGTCAAGATTTCTCTCACTCTTCTCCCGCTGGTTCACAGTGTATTCAATTATGTGTAGATCTAATGGGAAATGTTCGTTAGATGATAGGTTAAAGGGGATGAGTCTAGGGATAAGTATGCAAAAAGGACCTTCAAAACTGAAGGTCTCGTATTTTGTTATTAATTCTCCTACTCCTTGCGTTACATATAAAAGAGCGTAAGTTGCAAAGCCTGGGTAATTCACTGAATTACCTGCTGCAACGGTATCTGATTGAATGCGAAAAGGGTAATAGAGAGAATCCGAACGATTTATTCGGTTATGTGCGTTTTTATTATTCATCTTAAAAGAACAAATTAGCCAATAACTTCGTAGTCACTTGGATCTAACTGGCTTGCTGCAGCTTTATCTAACAAGATGACAGTATTTGAGTGGTTTTTTTAAGACACTTGCTGGAACATCAGGAGTAACTTCACCATGGACAGTCTCTTTAACTGCTTTTGCTTTATTTTCTCCGAAAGCCATCAATATAATTTGTTTAGATTCTAAGATAGAACCAATACCCATTGAGAAAGCTTTTTTAGGAACATCTGCTTCTGATTCGAAGTTACGTTTGTTCGCTTGGATTGTTTCATCAGTTAATTCAACTAAACGCGTTTTTGAATCGAAAGGACTACCTGGTTCGTTGAAACCAATGTGTCCGTTTGAACCGATACCTAAAATTTGTAAATCAACTGGGTTCTCGCTTAAAATTGTGTCGTAATCTTCAATTTCTTTCTCAACATCTGTTGCTGTTCCATTAGGAATATACGTTTGTGCAAATGGTTTTGCATCAAATAAATGTTTTTTCATGAAGTAAGCATAGCTTTGATCGTTATCAGCCGGTAAACCGTAATATTCATCTAAGTTTACTGCTTTAGCGTCAGTAAAGTCTAAATCAGAGTCACGGATAATTGAGTATAATTCCTCTGGTGTCGACCCTGTAGCTAGACCAAATGTGTTTGCACCAGATTCTAAAGCTTTTGCGACTAAATCGTAAGCGTATTGTGATGCTTCTAGGGATGTTTCAAATACAAAAATATTCATGTATATCCTCCTTGTTAATTGTATAATTTATTTTACTTTATAACTTCTATATTATGCAAGTTTTTAGTTGTATTTTACAGTAATGTGACAGAATAGTTTCTATTTGTATTAAATTTATTATGATATGGCTACAAATGTATGTTAATCGCCTTCTTTGGTAAATATTATGATATATTTATTTTAAGGAAAAATTAAACTAAAGGAGGCTCTTATGAATTGTAATAAGCATAAGCAAAATTTCTTCTTGGGCTTAGTTGTTTTGTGGCTTTTAGTATTTATAAGCAGCCAGACAACACAGGTTCAAGTAGCTGCCATTGATAACTCTTCAAACCAAGGCAGTTATTTAGAAGATGGTCGTGATGATTATGAACAACCCATTGCAGGTGGTGAAGAAGGGGAGTTACCACCTCCACCAGATCCACCTGAGAATATTGAATCTGAACCAGAAGAATCGAGCAGTGATGAATCAGAAACACCGCCAGAGTCATCTTATCCAGGTTCAAGCCAAGAAAGCGGAGAAGAAGTGGAATCCTCTTCACAATCAAGTGAAGGAGATAATAGCTCAAGCAGTCGACCAGAATCCTCAACGATAGAAACATCTGGAGATATGGATTCTTCTGAAAGTGTGGATGAGACACATGGAGGCGACGAACCAACTCAAGGAAACGAAACAAACACGTCACCATTTAGGATAGTTATGACTTCAAACAGTAATAGCTCAAATACATCATTTCGTCAATTTGCTAATATAATGATGGAATTTGGAAGAAGACAAAGATATTCCCTACCCATGATTTCTAAAGCTTTAATTAGTGCGGACTTTGTTCCGGTGTATTGGTCAAGTTCATTCATGCCGTTGTCTTATATCTATGAGGTAATTTTTTTCGGATTACAAATTTAAATAATATCTAGAAGGAATGTAAACATACGCTGTTTGCATTCTTTTTTTGCATACAAATATGATACAATTAATGGGAATTTAACAATTTTTAGGGGGACTTTCAATTGATTAAAGCAATTATTTTAGATAAAGATGGAACATTAATAGAATTAGGAAAGACTTGGGACCAACCAAGTGTCGATGTGACTAACTTATTATTAGATAAAACCGATTTGAATGATGAAGACAAAGAAGCATTCAGAAAGCATATGGGTGTAGAAGGTGATACGGTTGTGGCTAATTCAATCTATGCTGCGGGTAGTATCATTGACCAAGCTAGAGAATTTAGTAAGATTTTGGATATGCCGCTCTCTAAAATTGAAGAAATCTTAGAAGATACTTATTTAAACTATGTCAAAGGTCACGGTGAGCATGTATTGGTAATGGACGGAGCAATGAATGCACTGGAAGCCCTCAAAGATGATTATATATTAGCTGTTGTTACCAATGATAATCGCCGGATTGCTGAGGAAACGTTAAAGTTAGCAAACATTGATCAATACTTTGAATTTGTTGGCGGTGCCGATGATTTTGGACCAAAGCCAAACCCAAATGCTCTCCACGAAATTGCCAGACGATATAACATTCGTTTAGATGAGATGATTTATGTTGGAGACTCAACGGTTGATATGGAGTATGGAAAGCATACACACGCATCAATTGGATTAGCTACTGAAGAAAGTCACCGTGAGCATCTTAAAGAAGCGGATTATATTATTAGCCACTTTGATGAATTGCTAGATACGTTAGATATTATTAATGCAGCTCAGTAAAAGGTATTTAGAAAGGAATAAAGTAAATGAACAATAAAAAAAGACTTAGCTTTATCGTGTTGGCGCTTTCGTTCAATTTGTCTTCATCTGTCATAACAACTTTTGCAGAAAATATTTCTCCCATCGAATCGGTTGAGTGGGGACAAGAGTCTACATGGGAAGACCCAGTTGAAGAAGAAAATCAAGAACGTTTTGATGAATCGGTAGAGGAGACTTCAGAAGAAACATCAGAAGAGGCAACAGAAGAAGCACCAACGGAATCAGCTTTAGATACTTCGTCACCGCTTGCCTTTTTAGAAGGCGTGAGTCAGTTAGATCAACGTTCAGTTGAATATGCAAGTTTTGTTATTGTCGGTGAGGAAATGGATTTAATCTCTCAAAACTCATTAAAAGACGGGGATAAATATTATACCGCTCAATTAAGACCACCTTATTTGCCGAGTGCAATCTTCTCAAGAAGTGATCGGGAATCCATTCAGGAAGCACATATTTCAGTGGATGATTTAATACAATATGCAGCCGATGCTTTGAATACGCAGCCTCAAATTTATGTTGGGACGGTTGTGGAAGATTTTTATGTCTTCACTCAAGAAAACTATAACGAACTACAAGGGAAAGTTGTGCAATTGGATTCAACTGAAGGTGGTTTAAACAGTGCCAATTTAGAAATGTTTCGAATGGAAGATTACTTAACAGAAGTTGCGATTGAGTGGTTAGGTCATGAAGAAGTCCTCAATGCGTTTGAAGCAAACGAGATGGGCGAGCAAGTCATGATTGCGGGTGACATTGGAGCGCTTTACAATGAAATTGCTCAAGCTAAACAAGAAGAATATCCCGAATTATCAGAGTTTTTCGAACGAGCAACAACTGCGATTGAAGGGACGATGAACGTCGACTACGAGAACGGTGTGTTCGGTATGGGACTTGTTGCGATGAATGATGAGGAGCAAAAGACGGGTATCGAATTATACTTACTTGAAAGTGCGGGGACGATCATTGATTTTACAGATGAGATCGTTTATTCGTATGAAGAGTTCGCTGAATTTGTAGGCTTTGATGTTATTCAAGAAATCAATCAACTAGAAGCAACACTCACACCAGATATGTTCGAAACAACAGAAGAATAGAGGTAAGTTATGCAAGGTGTATGGAAAGAATTAAAGAGACCATGGTCCGATCAAGTAAAAGGGAGTTGGTGGAAAGCCCCGCTTTTGATTGCCGCCTACTTTTATGTACGGGTTCTAGCTGAGACATGGGTCATTCGACGAGGTGCGCTCAATGCTGAAGTTGAATTAACTGTTGAAAACTTGACAGAAGGGAATTTACTTAATTTAATGACGCATGCACCGATGGAGTATTTTCTACAGACGCTTGGTCTAACGGTTTTAATCATTGTGACAGGCAAGTTGTTAGGTTTTAAATTTTTTGATTTTAAATCCTTCAGTTGGCAAAATGTTACCATAGCATTGAAAATATATGTATTCATTTATTTACTTCAAGTGCTACTTAATATGATTATAATGTTTGCGGCACCGGATTATGTCCAACCAGGGAACCAAACGGCGGTCGAGTCCTTAGTTCAAAATATGAGCCCAATTTTAATGTTTATTAATATCGTTATTTTAACGCCGATTACTGAGGAGTATATCTTAAGAGGACTAATCATGAAGTATACATTCTCTTTAATGCCAATCATTGGGGCATTTGTGGCTGCAGTCATCTTTACGATGTTACATGGTCCAGCTAACTGGATTGATTTCATGGTGTACTTTGTATTATCTGCAGGGTTTACCTTTGTTTATTTATATACGAGACGCCTTGAATATCCAATTCTTTTACATATCATTCAAAACTTCATTGGATTTATGGCAATACAAATGCTATAATTCTATGGTGATAACCAAATGATAATATTTGTAAAAATGAGAGGTGACAATATGTCTCAATATGAATGCCTAAATGACGAAGCCATTGATTTGGAAATGGCTAACGTTAAAAATATAATTGACACTAATATAGTAGAAGGTAAAGCTGATATATTTAAAGTATTAGGTGATTTAAATCGAATTAAAATCGTAGAACTCCTAGCGCACTATAAGCAATTATGTGTGTATGAAATCTCACGATTTATCGATGCGTCAGTCGCAACGACGTCTCATCACTTAATTACATTACGTAACAGTGGTGTGATAACGTCAGAAAAACACGGTAAACGTGTTGTTTATGCCTTAGAAAATGAAGAAGTGATTTCTTTACTAGATGTAGCGAAAGATATTTCGATGATGACTGAAAAAGTTTAATAGGAAAATTCTAAAAGACCGCAAAGAAAGTGCTCTTGGTAACCGCAGGTGAGAAAACTTTAATTTGTGGTCTTTTTTGTATAGAATGGTAGAAGTATTATTAAGGAGTGTGAATTATGACAAACGAAGAAAAATTTAACAGTGATCGATTTGAACAGCCAGGACCTAGTTATCAAGCTGTTACAACGGAAATAACAGAAGACAATGAACAACGTATTATTTTAACAGATGTTGTTTCTGAACAACCTGAAAAGAAAGAAAAGTATATTCCTGAATTTCAAGCAGAGTTAAAAACAAGAATTGTTGAAATGCCCGATGCGATCTATAAAGCATCTGGAGTGAAAATATTAGGAAAACGGATTAAATCACTTTTATTTACAACGGATGTAGCGATTATCAAAAACAGTAATGCTCAATCCGTGATTGCGGTCTATCCATTTACACCACAATTAACTATTATGCAATCGATTGTTGACGTAGCTTCAGTGCCTGTTTTCCTAGGCGTAGGTGGCGGAACAACAACTGGTCAAAGAAGTGTAGACCTTGCCTTTCAAGCTGAGCAAATGGGAGCCTATGGTGTTATTGTCAATGCGCCGATGAAGAAAGAAGTGATTACAGAAATCAATAAACGCATTGATATTCCTGTGATTGCGACGATTGCGAGTGACAAAGATGATTATATTACGAAGCTAAACGCTGGAGCAGACATGCTAAACGTATCGGCTGGAGCCAATACAGCAGCCTTAGTTAAACAAATCCGTGGTGAAGTGGGACCGATGGTGCCAATCATTGCGACCGGAGGGCCAACTGAGGAATCAATTGAAGAAACAATCGAAGCGGGTGCGAATGCTATTACCTTTACACCACCGACAAGTGCTGAAATATTTGCAGAAGTCATGGTTAATTATCGTTCGCAGTCTAACTAAATTACAAATCAGAATTATTACACTGAGCAAGGGGTTGAGAATCGCTCAACCTTTTGGCTCTTTTTTAATAGGCATTCTTATGAGTTTTCTAAGATGTGTAACAGAAATTGTGAAAACTTTTTGCGATCAGCATCTGTAAAAGCTTTAGGTCCTTTAGTACGGATACCACTTTGTCTTTCCATCGCACTAAAGTGTCGGCGATGTAAAAGCAGATCGATATTTTCTTGGGTATATTCATAACCTTTGTGGTGAATGACGCGACATTTCTTAGGCAGTAATAATGAGGCAAGTCCGTAATCTTGAGTCACGATGATATCTCTCGGCTGAGCAAGTTGAACGATTTTAAAGTCAGCGCGGTCTGTACCGGTCTCAACATAGATGATTTTGACAAAGTCTGGATATGTATCAAATGTATAATGAGATATACTAGAGACAATGACAACTTCGAGATGAAATTTTTCGGCTAGTTGGATAACTTCGTTTTTAACAGGACTAGCATCTGCATCGATGAGTATTTTCATAATGGAACTCCTTTCTTAAGTTTATAGTTGAATTTCATATGAGTATTATGATAAATCAGGGACAAAAAGTCAAAAAAACAAAATAAGACTCTAGATTAATAGTCTTATGAGAAAATATTTACTATAATAAATAGTAGTTTAAAATAAGTATTATGGAGGGGATGCAAAGAATGAAACCAGAGAAAAAGTCAACGCTAGAACGCGTGGGTGTTCTTGCAGTGGCATTTATTGTTCAGATTGTGTGGTTTGTCATCATTATGAACAATATTGTTTCTTATTCAGCTTATATTCAGTTTGCTTTCACTTTTGCATCAATTATCATGGTCTTGTATCTAGTGAATAAAGATGAGAGTCCAGCATATCGAATGAGTTGGATTATTGTTATTACATTATTCCCGTTACTTGGTGGTATTTTGTATTTAATGATAGGTAACAAACGACCAACAATTTGGATGCGTCGAAGCGTGGATTTATTGCAAAAGCTGCATTCAAAAGAAATGACATCGGTTCCATCAGCGCAAGAATATTTAGAAAAGAAAGATAAGAGACTTTCTGCTTTAAGTCAATATATAAGCAATTATGCGCATATGCCGGTGTATACAAATACTGATGCAAAGTATTTTCCGAATGGAGAATCGGTGATGTCATCATTAATATATGACTTGAAACAAGCAAAGAGTACAATTTTTATTGAGTTTTTCATCGTAGAAACAGGCGTAATGTTTGATTCGATTTTTGAAGTATTAAAGGAAAAGGCCAAAGAAGGTGTCGATGTTCGGTTCTTATATGATGATTTTGGATCTATTACACGTCTACCTAAAGATTTTGATGAGCAACTTGAAGAGTTAGGTATTAAAGCCTTAAAGTTTAATCCGGTAAAGCCATTAATTTCAATGGTCTATAATACTCGTGACCACCGAAAATTTGTCATTATTGATAGTGAGATTGGTTATACAGGTGGTTTAAATATTGCGGATGAATATATTAATGTGAAGGAACGTTTTGGTTATTGGAAAGATAATATGGTTCGAATTCAAGGGCCAGCAACATGGAATTTAACGAATTTATTCTTAAATATGTGGAATTCTTTCTATTATACGGACGAATCCTATGAACCATTTCGAATTGATCATATTATGAATGAAACACGCGAAATACAAGAAGATGAAACAGCGATGAATGAGATGGGCTTTGTTCAGCCTTTTGGAGATACACCTTTGGATGTTGAACCTGTAGGGGAGAATGTTTATCGCGAGATTTTAAATAATGCTCAAGACTATGTATATATTTATACACCGTATCTCGTCATTTCATATGAATTGCAAACAGCAATGCAATTAGCGGCTAAGCGCGGAGTAGATGTTCGCTTAATGACACCCGGCATTCCGGACAAAAAGATGGTATTTAGGCTGACACGTTCATTTTACAGGCCGTTAATGAAAGCAGGGATTAAAATTTATGAATTTACCCCTGGTTTTTTACATGCAAAAACGTTTGTTTCAGATGATAAGGTAGCAACCGTCGGTACGATTAATTTGGATTACCGGTCACTTTATTTGCATTTTGAAACAAGCACGATGTTTTATTATCATCCAGTGATTGAAGATATTAGTAAAGATTTTCTAGAATCTCAAGAGAGGTCTAGACGTATCAAGTTGAAAGATATTGAAGCGGGTCTCGTTGATAGTGTTTGGGACGCAGTTCTTCGACTTATAGCACCATTTGTTTAAAAAAAACCAAAAAAATGGAGGAACAATTATGAAATGGGAAGATTTACGTCGTAGTAAAAATGTTCAAGATCGTCGCGGTCAATCAGGTGGTTTAGGTCGTAACCGAGGTGGCTCACGCTCATCGATGGGCGGGGGATTATTAAATCTGTTGTTTCTTATACCCGGTAAAGGTAAGTGGATTGTCCTCGCCGTCATTCTTTTCTCCGTCTTAGGTGGAGGCTCATTAGGTGGCTTTGGTGATTTACTTGGCGGTAACAATATGAACCAACCGACAAATGAAATTCAAGTGAATAATGAAGCGCAACAAAGTGAGACAGGCGTTACTGATGATGAGTTTAACTTTGTCTCTTCTGTATTAGCTAGTACAGAAGATTTTTGGAATGAGTCATTTTCCACTGAGAATATGACTTATGACGAGCCAGGCATGGTAATATATGAAGGTGGGACTGCAACGTCTGGTTGTGGTTTTGGAAGTTCTCAAGCAGGTCCGTTCTATTGCCCTGCCGATGCGAATGTCTATATTGATTTATCTTTCTGGCGTGATTTATCGCAACAATATGGGGCGCCAGGAGATTTTGCGATGGCCTATGTTGTTGCTCATGAGGTCGGTCATCATATCCAAAATGAAATAGGTGTGATGGATGAATATAACGAACTGAGACGAAGATTGTCAAAGACAGAAGCGAATGAACTAAATGTGCGATTAGAATTACAAGCGGATTACTTTGCCGGAGTTTGGACTAAATATGCTCAAGAAGAAGGCTTGTTAGAAGCCGGAGATATTAATGAAGCCTTACAAGCAGCCTTTGCGGTTGGAGACGATACGATTCAAGAACGGGCAACCGGTCGGGTTGTACCAGATAGTTTCACTCATGGATCAGCAGAGCAACGTCAAGCTTGGTTTATGCGTGGATTTGAATATGGAGATTTTGAACACGGAGATACATTTAATACGTATTTGGAGAATGAATAAAAAGTAAAAAATGAAGGTAGGTCTACTTGTTGTAATGAAATTTATATCAGAGTTTATCAAATCAGATGTTGGAAAAATATTGTTATCAGTACTGGGGATGTTTTTAGTATTGGGTGTTCTCTATAGTGCTTTCTATCCGTCAGAAGAAGAAAGATTACAAGCAGCCCAAGAAGATATTAGTATCTTGTTTGAGGATCAAAATAATCAAGTGTTAAGATACGATGTCACCCAAGAAGAGATTCAGCAAGCAGAAACATCTGTCAAAAAGCTACCTTCAGACTCGAGAAAAGAATTAAATACTACAGTTGATGAAGCTCAAACGCAGTTTGAAGTCCTAGAAGTTTTATCACCGGTATTCGCAGGGAATCCTTTGATGGATGAAGTGCCTTTGGTTAGAGAAGGAGTTACACCAGATTTAATAGCTCAAACCCAAAGTGCTTTACCAGATGAAGATAGTGAATATGTTGCTAAGGCCAATGAGTTATTAAATCAAGCACCTGGGAAACTTAAGGAAATGGATGCATTAAGAAGTGACATAGAGAATTTTACAAGTATTGAAACAGTGACACGTAGCAACTTATATGAAGTTATTCAGTTAGCTAATGAGTTAACCGATCAAGCAGGCCACTTTACAGATCAGCCGTATATGGTGCAAGCATATGATGCCTACCATTTAGCAATGGATAATTTAGTCGCAACGATTATTAACGGATATAGTTACGGAAACTATGAACAACCAACTTTAGATGCGATATTCGCAAACCCAGTATTGAGTGAACGATTAAAGGGAACACCACTCAATCCGTCACCTCAAATTGCTTTAACCTTTGATGATGGACCGAATATGGAATATACCCCGCAAATCTTAGAGATACTTGCAGAAAACGGTGTGAAAGCAACATTCTTCGTCTACGGGGCTTATGTTGATGATCATCCTGAGATGGCAGGACGCATTGTTGAAGAAGGACACATCATTGCGAACCATAGTTATTCACATCCAGATTTCAGTCAGATTTCGGATGAAGAAGTGATTCAAGAAATTGAATGGACGCAAGAATCGATTGTGGATGCAACGGGAGTTGCACCAAGCTTATACCGAATGCCATTTGGTGCGGGCGGTCCCCGGGTTGTTAGTCTACTTTCTGATATGACGTCAATTATTTGGAATGTGGATTCCTTAGATTGGCACCTTCAAGACGCAGAGTTAATTTATCAGAATGTGATGGCGAATTTATCTAATGATATGCTCGTTCTGATGCATGATACAGCGCAATATACAGTTGATGCAGTGGCGCGCTTTGTCCCTGAATTGATTGAACAAGGGTATGAATTCGTGACACCGACGGAATTAGATTTCCAACATCGTTTCTTTGCGGAATAATTTACATATAATCTAAATGCAGCCGTTGTGAAAATGCAACGGCTGCGTTGATATAATAGACGAAAGCCCTTTAATAATCTATAATATTAAAGAGAAGATAAGTGAGAGGAGTGACAAGATGAAAGAACGAGACGTTCAAAAAGAACCATTAGATCAAGTAACCATTCAAGAGGATGAGTCAGTAAAAGTCTTTGAAGGGTTAAAAAATTCAGCTATTATGAGTAATCCGCAATTATTAAATATACTTGATTTAAATGCTGAGCAATTAACTTATTATTTAGAAGATGCGATCTTAGATAATCCTTTTATCGATTTAGAGTATAGTATTGAACAACAAATTCCTGCTTTTAAGCGTTTTGAAGGTACGAAACAAGCCGAAGAATTAAAAGAAAGTACCCAAAGTTTAGATACGTATTTGTTTGAGCAAATATTATTATATCGCCATACTGATATCCGTGATGCGATGGTTAAATCGATAGAATACTTAGATGAAAGAGGCTATTTACCATATACAGTAGAAGAATTAGCTAAGAAAATTGATATGCCAGTGATCATTACATTAGATGCGATGACATTAATTAAGCAATTGGAACCTGCTGGTATCGGGGCTTATGATTTAAAAGAGTCGATGATGATACAAACGGAACAGGACTTACATGCACCAAATGTAGCATACTATTTATTAGAAGTGTTTTTCGATGAGTTACGTGATAAAGATTACGCAGAAATTCAAGATCAGACGCAAATTTCTTATGAAGAGATTATGGAAAGTGTAAATTACTTCCATACATTGCGCACCAACCCAGCTGCTTTATTTAATCAAGTTGACAAGATTAACTTGATTCCGGATGTAACTGTTACGCCAGTCGGCGACGGCTTACAAATACGCTATAATCGTCAATACTATCCAAAAATTTCTTTTAACCAGACTTATTTTGATGAGATGGCAGCGAAAAAAGATGAAGAGTTAAATAATTATATTGAGCCGCATGAAGAAGGCTACCAACGCCTAGCAGATAACTTGCGTATCCGCGAACAACTAATTTTAGAAGTGGTCATGTGTATGGTTAAAGCCCACCAACGTTATTTCTTAGGGAAAGATGAATATAAGGCAACGTTATCGATGAAGGATATTGCGAAAGAAACCCGCTTACCTGAGCCGATTGTGTACCATATTGCGTCAAATAAGAATATCGAATTTAACAAGCAAGTTTCAGCTTTTACAGACTTTATTAATACATCTCGTTCACTAACACGTGATGGACTGTCTGCAAATTATATTAAAGATACGATTAGCCAAATTATTGATGATTCTGATCGAGAGCTCACGGATGAAGAAATCGTAAGCATCTTACTCGAAGATAAAATTATTGTAGGCCAACAAATTGTTAAAAATTATCGTAAAAGTTTAGGTAAATAAACAAAAGCCCGTCACATTTTACAGTGTGACGGGCTTTTTCTATGTCATAAATTCTTATTCAGAATCTGAAGCAGTCTCTCCTTCAGATTCTGCGAGCGAGAAGATACTCGTTGTACTATTATTTAAATGATACGGAGTTAATGTATCAGCCTCTTCATCATAATGAGCTAAAAGTACTAAACGGTTTTCTAATTGACTGAGAGCTTCATTTAAGACTAAAATATCGTGTTCCTCAATTAAATCCTCAGCTTCTTCATAAGGCATACCAATGACGATACGCGCGATATAATTTGTTTTGCTACCTAATTCAAGTGAAATTTGGTCCACAGTAATATCAAGGGGCTTGTAAACTTCATTTTCACTGAATGTTTTTTGAAGTGTTTCAATCGCTTCAGGGTCAATCTTGTCATAATTCATTTCTTTTTCGTCTTCTGGCATTGCTTCTGTGTAGAATTCATTGATGGCTACACGTAAGTCGCTAATGGGAATTGAATCAGGTAACGTTGTCGCGGGGTAGCGGTCCTCTCCGATAATTGTCTCATCAAAGACATTATCAAAGGTATCATTCGCTGGCGTTGATTCCGTTGACTCTTGAGCAACTTCCTCATTTTGACTTTCTGTTTGAGTTGCTTGATTTGGAGTTGTGACACTTTCAGGTTCACTCGTAAAGTAACTACATCCACTTAAAGTGAAAAGTAGAGTGAGTAGTAAAAGTTTCTTCATATAGATTTCCTTTCGTCATGAATATTCTTGTAAAATTGTATAAGCATTGTAACATGGATCTATAACAGAAAGATAACAAGTATATTGCAATACACGTTAAAAAAAGAGTAAATAAGAAAATATGAGAAACTTCAAATGTTTCTCTCATAGAATTGTAGCTTTTTTAATCAATAAGTTGTAGTATATGACTATGATTTTATTATTGGAAGGATGAGAGTTTTGACTAAGATTACACCAGAAACGATTAATTGGGGCGAGTTAGGCTTCGGATATATTGATACGGGGAAAAAATTCCGTGCTTATTATAAAGATGGCGAGTGGTCTGAAGGACGTATTGAAACAGAGAAGAATGTCTTCATCTCTGAAGCATCAACAGCACTTCATTACGGGCAGCAAGCCTTTGAAGGAATGAAAGCTTACCGCACTAAAACAGGAGAAATTCAATTTTTCCGACCAGAATTAAATGCACAACGTTTAATTGATTCAGCCGAAAAATTACTAATGCCAGCATATCCAGAAGAAGATTTTATTAAAGCGATTCATGAAGTCGTACGTGCCAATGTAGAGTGGGTCCCTCCTTATGAAAGTGGAGCAACGTTATATATTCGTCCATTATTAATTGGAATCGGTGATACAGTTGGAGTACAACCGGCAAATGAATTTTTATTTACTGTTTTTGTGACGCCTGTGGGGCCGTATTTTAAAGGTGGAATGGCACCTACTAAATTCTTAGTGAGTGATTTTGACCGAGCTGCTCCAAGAGGAACAGGTGCTCAAAAAGTTGGGGGAAACTATGCAAGTAGTTACCTACCTGGAAAGCTTGCTAAAGACCAAGGGTATAGTGACGCGATTTATTTAGATCCGGTAACGCATACGAAAATTGAAGAAGTAGGTTCAGCAAACTTCTTCGGTATTACAAAAGATAAGAAATTTGTCACACCAAAATCTCCATCAATTTTACCAAGTATTACTAAACGTTCGTTAATTTGGTTAGCAGAGAATCGTTTAGGTTTAGAAGTTGTTGAAGGTGATGTTTATGTAGATGAATTGGATCAATTCAGTGAAACGGGTGCCATGGGTACAGCCGCTGTCATTGCGCCAATTAGTTCGATTACTTATGGCGATAAAGAATTTACTTATACAGATGGTGTTGAGGTTGGTGAAGTGACTCAACGATTATATGCTGAATTAGTAGGGATTCAAAAAGGTGATGTTGAAGCACCTAAAGGCTGGATTCAAACCGTCGATGTAACTAAATAAGTTTGAATTTGCTGCACTATCATTTGATAGTGTAGATTTTTTTAAAAGTATAATTATTTCTTAAATATAATGGTTTTATATTGAACCCCTTAAAATTGATTGGTAATATACTAAACAGTCTAATTTCAAGGGAGGGAATATCGATCGTTACTATTGTTAATTTTATTTGGTTTATTATAAAAAGCGTGGGCAAGTTTCTATTAACCGTCGTTTCATTAGCTGTCTTAGCTGTGATTGGAATTAACTTGTTTGTTATTCTCTCAACAAGTTCGAATGTCGTAGATGCGAACGAAATAAATCAAATGATGAATGATGATGTGCCAATCCTTGTACTAGGAGCGGGTGTTGTTAATAATGAATATCCGAGTCAAATATTAGCGAATCGTTTAGATAAAGCCTACGAAATTCATTTGGAGAATCCAGAGAATCCGTTGATTATGAGTGGAGATCATGCAGACCAATATTACAACGAAGTCGGCGTTATGAAACAATATCTAGTCGACAAAGGGGTGCCAAGTGAGCAAATTTATTTAGATCATGCAGGTTATTCCACACATGCAAGTTTATACCGATTAAAAGAAGTGATTGGTGTGGACCAAGTTGTAGTTGTCACGCAAGGCTATCACCTTCCGCGAGCTTTACTACTTGCTAAAGGCTTAGGCTGTGAGGCGCTTGGGATAGTTGCTGATGAAGTAAATTCTACTCGCTTCGAACGTGAAATTAGAGAGGTATTTGCTAGACTGAAGGATTTTGGTATTGTTTATCTAGGTTATGATGATCAACCGGAAACGAATCTTGGCTTTAGTCTCGAAAACTCAGGTGATTTTACTGATATCAAAGAAGAATTAAAATAAAATGAGATTTAGGTTAAAAACACATTGACTTGCTTCACCTAATAGCGTAATATGAATTTAACAATTTATCTTATACCATCTTGGTTAACAACAACAAGAATAGAAGGTGCATAAATTGATTCAACGACATCACTAAAAGTCCGTTTAGATAATTCTGAACGGATTTTTTTTATTAAAGGAGAGATTCATTTGACAAAAATTATCGCATTTGGTGTGACATCAGAAGAAGCAGAGGTAATGGAGCAGTGGTCAAAGGCGCATTCGATTCATGTCGAATTGACACCAGAGTATTTAACCCCAGAAACAGTACACTTAGCGAAAGGTTTTGACGGGATTACTAATATGCAAGTTTCTGACATTGTAGAACCTGTTTACTCAATTCTCAAAGAATTGGGAATACCAGTTATTGCCCAAAGAAGCGCTGGTTATGAGATGTATGATATAAAAGCAGCGAGTGATAATGATGTCATCATTACAAATGTGCCAAGTTACTCTCCAGAATCAATCGCAGAGTTTGCTGTTTATGCTGCCATGCGACTCATTCGAAATAGTGATAAAATAGATCAAAGAGTAGCATCACAAAACTTCACTTGGGAGCCAACTATTCGAAGTCATTCGATTCAAAGCCTAAAAGTGGCTGTGATTGGTGTCGGTCGAATTGGATCAAGAGTAGCCAAAATCTACAAACATGGCTTTGGGGCTGAAGTGGTCGGGTATGATATTGTCGAACGTGAAGAGTTCAAAATGCATGTAGCTTATCAACCTGACTTGCAAACAGCAATCAAAGATGCTGATATTGTGACCATCCACATGCCATTGACTGAAGATAATTACCACCAGTTTAACCATGATTTATTCAATCAGATGAAGCCTGGCGCGACTTTAATCAACGCAGCTCGCGGTAAGATAGTGAATACCCAAGACTTAATTGAAGCCATCGATCGTGGACAAATTAAAAATGCTGCCTTAGATGTTTATGAAGATGAAGGTCCGTTTATTCCTAAAAATTGGGAAGGAAAGACAATTAAAGATGAAGTTTTCCTTCAAATTCTGAATAATCCAAACATATATTACACACCACACATTGCTTACTATACAGATATTGCTGTCCAAAATTTAGTTGAAGGCGGATTAAACTCAGCTTTAGAAGTAATTAAAACGGGAACAGATCAACATCGTGTGAATTAAATGATAAAAAGATTAAAATAAAATTGAAATATGTGTTGACTTGTAATAATGAGTCAGTTATATTAGATACAACAAAAACATACCGAAAGGAACATTCTCGATGACTAAACTTCTTTGCATACAATTATCATCATATTTTTACAGCTACTTTAGATAGTGTTTGTATCTGACAACTATAGATACAAACCGTAAACGTTAACGTTTGTATCTATGAGGAGCTGTCAATTATGATGCCCGCATAGATAACTAATCGAAAGATTAAAATCTAAAGCGGGTGTATCAAAGAGGTTCACCTATATAGAGGATAAGAGAAGTTCTTTACCCCTGTTAGATTTTAATCAAATCTGACAGGGTTTTTTTGTTATAAAAAATAGAAAAAATGGAGGAATAAATTATGTATGGATATTTAAAAACAGCCTTAGTTTCATTATTAGCATTAGGTACAATCACAGCGCCAATGACTGCAGAAGCACAAGATCAAGAAGCAATTAACGTAGGTGTCCTTCAATTTGTAGAGCATGAATCATTAGACCAAAACTATCAAGGTTTCATTGATGGCTTAAAAGAAGCCGGTTATGTTGAAGGTGAAAATCTAACTTTAAATTATTTAAATGCATCAGGAGACACAGCAAACTTACAATCAATGAGTGAGAATGTGACAAACAGTAGTGAATATATCTTCGCTATTGCAACACCTGCCGCTCAAGCTATTGCGAACGTTGAACAAACGAAGCCTGTATTGTTCTCATCAGTCAGTGATCCAGCTGGTGCTGGCTTAGTCCAAAACTTAGAAGAACCAGAAGCAAATATTACTGGTACAACAGACGCTGGTCCAATTGAAGACCAAGTCGCCTTACTACAAGCAGTGGTTCCTGACGCAGAGCGTGTTGGAATCATCTATAACTCAGGTGAAGCAAACTCAGTGAGTGAAGCGGAAAAAGCAACAGCCACTTTAGAAGAAGCAGGCATTGAAGTTGTGGAAGCAACTGTGACTTCAACGAATGATATCTCTCAAATCATGAGTGGCTTAGTTAATGATGATGTTGATGCAGTCTTCACTGTAACTGATAACACCATCGCAAGTGCGATGTCACTGGTTGGAGATTTGGCATTAGAAGCTGGACTACCAATTATTGGTGGGTCAAAAGATATGACGTTAGCAAATGGATTAACGACATACGGTTTAGATTATTATGAACTAGGTAAACAAACAGCGGGAATGCTAGTGGAAATCATTGAATCTGGTGAGATTATCCCAGTTGAGACCGCAGCTACTTTAGAATTAGTCGTTAATGAAGAGAATGCAGAAACATTAGGTCTTGACCTATCTAATATTAGTTTAGGTTCAGAAGAAACATCAGATGAAGAAAATATAGAAGAATCTGAAGAAGAGAGCTCTGAAGATACCGAATAAAAGATAAGGAGAATCCAAAATGAAAAGTCGACTTAAATTTATTAATATTATTACTACTGTCGTATTTGCTTTACTTCCAATGTTAGCAGGTAGTCAAACAGTCCAAGCACAAGAAGAAACAATTAATATAGGTGTTGTTCAATATGTAGAGCACGAAGCGTTAGATGTAGTACTGAAAGGTTTTCAAGAGACGTTAGACAGTTCAGCTTATGGCGACCGTATTGAATGGGATATTAATAATGCCAGTGGTGACCAAGCGAGTCTTCAATCATTAAGTGAGAAAGTTGCGCATGACAACGATATTTTATTTGCAATTGCAACGCCCGCTGCTCAAACTTTAGCATCGGTTGAACAAGAGAAGCCAATCTTTATTGCAGCAGTAACAGATCCAGTTGAAGCTGGTTTAGCAGACTCTATTGAAGCTCCAGGCGGAAACATTACTGGAACAAGTGATATGGCGCCGATTGAAGAACAAGTCGACTTATTAATACGAAATTTTCCAGATGTTGAAACAGTTGGATTAATTTATAACTCAAGTGAGGTCAACTCACAAGTTCAAGCAGGCGTAGCCGTTGAATTACTTGAAGAACATGGTTTAGCGACTGATGTTCAAACAGTGATTAGTACAAACGATATATCACAAGTGATGAATGCACTTGTTGGTAATGTCGATGCGATGTTCATGGTAACGGATAATACCATTGATAGTGCCATTACTTTAGTTGGAGATATTGCTAAAGAATCAGGAATCCCAACAATTGGGTCTTCTGATTCAGTTGTAAGAACAAATGGACTAGCAACCTTATCAAATTCTTATGAAGACTACGGAGTTCAAACAGCAGAAATGGTTATTCGCATGTTGGATGAAGATTTAAGCCCTGGAGAAATGGAAATTGAATTAGGGAAAGATTTTCAAATAATAGTGAATGAAGATTTTGCTGAAGCCATCGGTGTTGATCCGTCAACGATTGAATAGGAGCATATAAAATGAAAATAATAATTCAAATAGTTTCAATCATTGCCTTAGCGCTCTTGTCTATTTTTCCAGCAACTCAAACGGTTAAAGCCCAAGATGAACCTATTAAAATCGGTATCTTACAGCATGTCAGTCATGAAGCTTTAGATGACACACGTGACGGCTTTATAGAGCGCATTGATGAGCTATTAGATGGGAATGTCGAGTGGGACTTACAAAATGCGAACGGCGATATGACAACATTGCAATCATTATCAGAAAAAGTTGCGCGTGATAATGATATTATCTTTGCGATTGCCACACCAGCTGCACAAGCATTAGCATCTGTTGAAGAGGAGAAACCAATATTTTTTGCAGCAGTGGCAGCACCATTGGAAGCGAAGTTAGTTGATTCAATGGAAGCGCCCGGACGTAATTTAACTGGAACGACAAACTTAGGTCCAATTGCCGATCACGTAGATTTATTACTACAAGTTGTACCTGATGCACAAAACATCGGAACAATTTACAATTCAAGTGAAGTTAACGCACAACATCAAGTTGATATTGCGACAGAAGTTATTGAAGAAAAAGGACTAAATCATATTGTCCAATCAGTAACGAACACGAATGATATTGCGCAAGTCATGACTGCTTTAGTTAATGAATCCGATGCAATTTTATTAGTGACTGATAATACGATTGATAGTTCAATCTCACTTGTTGGTGATATCGGGAAAGAAGCTGGTTTGGCGTTAATTGGGTCATCTGACTCAACGATTAATGCTAATGCTTTAGCAACAATTTCAAACTCTTACTTCGACTACGGTGTACAAACAGCGGACATGGTTAAACGTATGTTAGATGAAGATTTATCTCTAGCTGATATGCCCGTTGAAGTTGGTAAGAACTTTGAGCTAGTTGTAAATGAAGAATTCGCAGAAGCTATTGATATTGATGCAAGTTCAATTCAAATGGATTAGTGTTTATTCATTAAAATATGGTAAGATTATATGGATTTTTAAAATTAA
>NZ_JACAOA010000013.1 GCF_014049385.1 Ruoffia halotolerans
TTAAATAATATTTTATAAAAAAAAAAATAGTAAGCGATTTACATCTGGTAACTCAAAACTTAAGCATTCATAGACCTGAGCACTTACTCCGAGATTTCTATTAGAAAGTAATTTGAAATTATCTATATTATATAATTGTGATTGATTGACTAATTGACAAAATAGTCATATGATAGTATGTGTGGTTGCACACTATTTATTTTACTTAATTTTAACACTAAAATGAATACTTTAAAATTACATAGATCAGGAGGTGACTCATATGGACTTTATGTCAATCGCCTTCGCGATCGTTGCTTTAATAGTTGGAATTATAATCGGCTTTTTATTCAAAAAAGTGTCAGACAATAAACGTATTGAGGGTGCGAAAGCAAATGCTGAAGTCATTATTGACGATGCAATTAAACAAGCTCAAAATCTTAAACGAGAAGCGCTATTCGAAGCGAAGGAAGAAAATCTAAAGTACCGTAATGAGATGGAGGCGGAATTAAAAGAGCGTCGCAATGAAGTCAGTAGATCCGAGAATCGTTTAATTCAAAAAGAAGAAAATTTAGATCAAAAAGGTAATAATTTAGACAAAAGAGAATTAAATATTGAATCTAAAGAAGATGATTTGAACAAACGACTACAAAGTGTTACTGATAAAGAAGCAAGAGTGAATGAAATAATTCAACAACAAAAAGATGAATTAGAACGTGTCGCAGCATTGTCTCGAGACGATGCAAGAGAGTTAATTATTGACGAAACAAGAGATGGTTTAACTCAAGACATAGCAATAATGGTTCGTGATGCAGAGCAACAAGCTAAAGATGAAGCAGACCGTAATGCGAAGAATATTATACTACAAGCAATTCAAAGAACATCCACCGATATTGTCACTGACAATTCAGTGAGTGTTGTTCAATTACCTAACGACGATATGAAAGGTCGTATAATAGGTAGAGAAGGTAGAAATATTCGAACATTCGAAAGCTTAACTGGTATCGATTTAATTATTGATGATACACCAGATACTGTCGTATTAAGTGGATTTGATCCAATTCGACGCCAAATTGCAAAAATTGCTTTAGAAAAATTAATCCAAGATGGACGGATTCATCCTGCTCGAATTGAAGAAATGGTTGAAAGAGCTAGAAAAGAAGTCGATGAAAAAATTCGAGAAGTCGGTGAAGAAGCTACATTTGAATTAGGCATTCATTCACTGCATCCAGACTTGATTAAAATCATTGGTCGATTAGCTTATCGCACTAGTTATGGTCAAAACGTCCTAAAACATTCCATCGAAGTAGCTAAATTAACGGGCTATATGGCGGGTGAATTAGGTGAAGACGTTGTCGTAGCTAAACGAGCTGGTTTACTACATGATTTAGGTAAAGCATTAGATAATGAAATTGAAGGTACACACGTTGAGATTGGGACAGAGATTGCTAAACGTTATAAAGAATCAGACGTTATTGTTAACGCAATTGCTTCCCATCATGGAGATACTCAACCAACTTCAATGATATCAGTGTTAGTTGCTTTAGCAGATGCATTTTCTGCAGCAAGACCTGGTGCTAGAAGTGAATCACTTGAGAATTATATACGTCGACTTGAACAATTGGAAGAAATTTCAACAAGTTTTGATGGTGTCTCTCATGCTTACGCAATTCAAGCTGGACGAGAAGTCAGAGTAGCAGTTAGACCAGACAAAATCAATGACGCACAAGCGGCTAAGGTGGCTCATGACATTCGAAAACGTGTCGAGTCTGAGATGAATTATCCAGGAAACATTAAAGTAACGGTAATTCGCGAAACAAGATCTGTCGAATATGCCAAATAATTGAGTTAAAACTACGAGCGTTAATGCTCGTAGTTTATTTTTTTGGTATTAATGTATTTTTAAAAGCTAAAAACGATAAATATAATGCAATAATCAGAAGAAGTCGGATAATACTGTCGGCTTTATTTTACATGAAAATATTGATATGATATTAGGTAAGATTAACTGGAAAGAGGACTCGCATGAAAATATTATTTATAGGCGACATTGTTGGAGTGAGTGGGCAAGAGGCAATAAAAAAATATTTAACTCAACTGAAACAAGAACACAAACCACAAGTTACGATTGCAAATGGTGAAAACATTGCAGACGGACATGGAATTACAGAAACACTTTATAAATGGCTAATGTCATCAGGAGTAGATGCGATTACACTAGGAAATCACGCTTTTGATAACCGAAATATTTACGAATTTATTTCAGACGCAAAGTGTTTAGTGCGCCCGGTCAATATGCCAGAAGGAACTCCAGGTAAAGGTGTTCACTATGTTAGAGTAAATGATAAGGAATTGGCTATTATCAACGTCATAGGGAATGTATTTATGAAGCCTTCACTCGATGCATTTAATTACTTGAAGCCGTTAATTGAATCGGTTAAGAAAAGAACAAACCATATTTTTATTGATTTTCATGGTGAAACAACGAGTGAAAAACAAGCGATGGGCTTTTTATTTGATGGACAAATCTCTGCACTTGTAGGAACGCATACACATGTTCAAACAAATGATGGCAGAGTCCTGCCACAGGGAACCGCTTATATATCAGATGTCGGCATGACAGGTGCTTTAAATAGTGTGATTGGTTTCCGTAAAGAGGATTCCATTCGGCGTTTTATAAGCCAATTGCCAACGCGATTAGAACAAGAAATTTCGAATGAAGCTGTTATTAGTGCAGTTGTCATCGATATCAATTCGTCAACAGGATTAGCAAAATCAATTAAAACAATATATCAGCAAATTAGATAGGAAGATATAAATGGCAAAAAAGACGAAACAAACGCCAATGATGGAACAATATTTAAAAATTAAAGAAAGTTATCCGGATGCGTTTTTATTTTATCGGTTAGGTGATTTTTATGAGTTATTTCATGAGGACGCAATCCAAGCATCGAAAATATTAGAAATCACTTTAACATCCAGAAATAAAAATGCTGATAATCCGATACCTATGTGTGGGGTTCCGTATCATTCTTCAACAGAGTATATAAAACGCTTAATTGAAGCCGGTTATAAAGTTGCGATTTGTGAACAAATGGAAGACCCTAAACAAGCAAAAGGGATGGTCAAAAGAGAAGTCGTCAGAGTGGTGACACCCGGGACAATTCTTGAAGATGATGCGATACCAACAAAAGAGAACAATTATCTTGCATGTATTCATATCGGTGATAATGGCTATTATTTAAGCTACATTGATATCTCAACGGGGGAATTATATTTGACCAAAACGACTATCTGGAATCAATTAGTAAATGAAGTCAAAGGCATTAATCCTTCAGAGGTGGTCATTGATTCCAAGATTGATAGCGAATTATTAGAGAAATTAAAACAACATTTAGGTAGTTTCTTTACTTTATTCGAAAGTAACCATGAAATAACACATTCATGGAAGATAGCTGAACCAACAAATGATGAATTAATAAACTTAAATATGCTTTATGGCTATTTGGAAAGTATTTATATTACTAATTTAGAACATATAAAAGAAGTTGAACGTTACGAACTCAGTTCTTATATGCAAATGAACTATTATGCGAAGTCACAATTAGAATTGACTCGCTCATTGCGTTCTCAAAAGAAAAAAGGTTCCTTACTCGACTTAATTGACAAAACTAAAACAGCCATGGGCGGCCGAAAATTACATCAATGGTTAGACAAACCCTTGCTAGATATGAACGATTTAACTGATCGACATCAAAAAGTTGAAAACTTAATGGGTTTTTATTTTGAACGTGTAGACTTAATGGACAGTTTGAGTCAAATCTATGATTTAGAACGACTTGTAACAAAGATTAGTTTAGGGAATGCAACTGCACGTGATTTAAATCAATTACGTAATTCATTGCAAGGCATTCCTAGAATCAACAAAATATTAGAAGTCATTAATAATCATTTAGCGCATGATGTCAATAGTACGTCATTTAAATTATTAGATGAATATAAACCGTTATTAGAATACGTCGATTCAGTATTAGTGGATGATCCTCCCATTTCAATCACTGAAGGAAATATTATAAAAGATAAGGTCAATGAACAATTAGATACATATAGAGACGCCTTGGAAAACGGACAAAAATGGCTCTCAGAGCTACAAAAGAGAGAGCGCGAACAGACAGGTCTTAAAACGTTAAAAGTTGGTTACAATAAAGTATTTGGCTATTATATTGAAATTAGCCGACTTCAAGCAGCAAACTTTAATGATGACCGCTATATTCGTAAACAAACGTTGACGAATGCTGAGCGATATATTACTGAAGAATTGAAAGAAATTGAAGCGACTATTCTCGGTGCCCAAGAGAAATCAACGTCTTTAGAGTATGATTTATTTATTGTACTGAGAGAACACGTAGCAAAATATGTGAGCGGCTTACAAGAGCTAGCTCATGAAGTAGCTACATTAGACGTACTAGTCAACTTCGCGAATATTAGTGAGTCTGAAGACTATGTTCGAGCGGAATTAACCCATGAAGCTAAAAGTATTGAATTAGAAGATTCGCGACACCCAGTTGTCGAAAGTTTAATTGGAAAAGCCAATTTTGTGCCTAATTCTTTATCCTCAGATGATGATCGATCTTTATTCTTACTAACTGGGCCAAACATGTCAGGTAAAAGTACATTTATGCGTCAAATTGCATTTTGTGTTATTTTAAATCAAATCGGCTGTTTTGTTCCGGCTAAACGAGCAAAACTACCAATCATAGATAAAATCTTTACACGTATTGGAAGTTCAGATGACACGACAAGTGGTCAAAGTACATTCATGGTTGAGATGATGGAGACGAATGTGGCTTTGGAAGAAGCGACAGAGAATAGTTTACTTTTATTTGATGAGATAGGACGAGGAACAGCGACCTTCGATGGGATGGCCTTGGCTGAAGCAATAATTAAATACATTGCTAAAAACGTCAAAGCGTTGACTATTTTCTCAACACACTATCATGAACTGACTGAATTGGATAAAACCATTGATGAAGTGAAAAATATTCATGTCGGTGCCCAAGAATACGATGGAAACTTGATATTCTTACATAAAGTTCTTGATGGACCGGCAGATAAAAGTTATGGAATTCATGTGGCTAAGTTAGCAGGTTTACCCGAGAGCGTCCTAGAGGAGAGTCAAGAAATTTTAGTCGAACTCGAAACCAATGCGAAAAACTTACGTGAATCTGGAGCAGTTCAATTAGATTTATTCGATGAACGAGAAGCCGAAGTCATTCAAGAAGTGGTAACAGATAATATTCAATCAATTGTGGATGATTTACGTTCACTTAATATTAATCAAATGACTCCCATCGAAGCAATGCAAAAACTTTACGAATGGAATCAAGAACTATAGTATACTGTTGGAGGTGATATAATGGGAATTATTAAGCAAATGCCAGACTTTTTGGCGAATCAAATTGCTGCAGGGGAAGTCGTTGAACGACCAGCCTCGGTTGTAAAAGAATTAGTGGAGAATGCCATAGATGCTGAAAGTACACAAATTATTGTTGAATTAATCGAAGCAGGTATTCAACAAATTAAAGTGACAGATAACGGTAAGGGGATTATTGCCGAAGACTTGCCAATGGCGTTTATGGCACATGCAACAAGTAAGATATATGAATCAACAGATTTATTCAATATCAATTCCTTAGGTTTCCGTGGAGAAGCTCTAGCAAGTATTGGTTCTGTAAGTAAGGTTCGTGTCGAGTCAATGACAGAAGATGACGATAGTAGACATTTTATTGAGATAGAAGGGTCTAAAATCATTGAAGAAGGATTGACTCAAGCAAAAATTGGTACAACGGTTGAAGTGAATAGTTTATTCTACAATACACCAGCCCGTCTTAAGCATTTAAAGACAATCAAGACAGAATTAAGTCATTCCTTGAAATTCATACAAAATATTGCTTTAGCCTATCCTGATATTCGGTTTAAACTGACCCACAATGGTCAAGAGATTTTCGCCAGTCATGGAAACGGTAATCTCCAACAAGTGATTGCGAGTGTGTATCAACCTGCATTAGCAAGAGATTTAATTCCAATCCAAAGCGAATCGGATGATTTTTCAATCAATGGATTTATATCTAAACCGACCTTAACTCGTACGAGCAAACAATATATCCATTGGATTATTAATGGTCGTTCAGTGAAGAGTTATATGTTAGATGAAGTGTTAATTAAAGCGTATGGTAGACAATTGATGATTGGGCGTTACCCCATCGCTATTATTCGAATTCAACTCGACCCAAGACTGGTGGATGTGAATGTGCATCCAACGAAACAAACGGTACGTTTAAGTAAGGAAGATGAATTAAGTGAGTTAATTACACAAGCGGTGCACCAAACGTTAGATGTAGTCAATCCAATTCCTTCTTTAGAAGAAAGTGATTTGCCCAATGTTAATAGAAACAATACAAATTATGACCTAGTTCAGTTTAACTTTTCGCAAAAAGCACCACTAACAAATATCGAGCCGGACTGGGTTCAAAACACAGAACCCGAAGCGAAACCGATGGATTATAAAGAACAATTGCAACATGCGCTCAATAATAATGACACAAAGCGAAGTGGTTCCATTGGAGAACCAACTGGTGTAATCTATCAGCGAAGTGAACCAACGAACGAAACAATTCAAACAAATGACTTCGATCCTTCAACAACAAACAAGCACCCTGTAGAAGAAAGCGAACGATATTCCTTAGACTTTTACAATTTAAGATATGTCGGTCAAATTCATGGGACCTATTTAATCGCAGAAAATGAGACTGGATTTTATTTAATTGACCAACATGCGGCTCAAGAACGCATCCGTTATGAAGACTTAATGAACGAAGAAGTCGATGTTACAATCCAACAACAGCTACTTATGCCAATTATCATCAATTTTACGACAAGTGAAATGGAGATCATTAGCGAATTAGAAGATCAATTCGAGAAATTAGGTCTTTATTTGGAATTGATGGGGCCTACAAGCTATAAGTTGGAAAGTTATCCGGATTGGTTGTATTATGAAGAGGTCGAAGGATTAGTAACGGATTTAGTAGAACTTTTGAATAAGCAGCCGAATTTGACAGTTCAAGAATTAAAAGAACGATCAATTATTATGCAAAGTTGTCGGGGCGCGATTAAAGCGAATCATTATTTAGATGATAAACAAGCAATTGCTTTAATTCATGGACTAGATGGATTAGAAGATCCATACCATTGTCCACATGGCCGTCCTGTGTTTGTCGAATTTGATCAAAACACATTAGAAAAACTATTCAAACGAATCCAAGATACACACGAGAGAGGGGCATTTAGATGAGTAAAGCAGAAAAATACAATGAAAACATTAAAAAATTAAATGAATTACAGTATAAGGTGACACAAGAAAGTGCGACGGAGCGTCCGTTCACTGGAGAATACGATGATTTCTATGAAAAAGGTATTTATGTCGATATTGTCAGTGGAAAACCGTTGTTCTCAAGTTCAGATAAGTATGATGCGGGTTGTGGTTGGCCATCATTTTCACAGCCAATTGAAGAATCATTTGTTACTGAACATGATGATTTCAGCTTGAACCGTAAACGAACTGAAATCCGCAGTTCTGATGCCGATTCACACTTAGGTCATGTATTTCCAGATGGGATTGAGGAATTGGGTGGCCTGCGCTATTGCATTAACTCAGCGGCATTAAGATTTATTCCTGAAGAAGAGATGGCAGAAAAAGGATATAGCGAATATCTTAAATATGTAAAATAGGAGTGAGTATAATGGCTAAATTAGATTATCAAGAACAAATTAAAAATTTAAATGAAAATCAATATCAAGTAACACAAAACGAAGGAACAGAAAGACCTTTCACGGGTGAGTATGATGACTTTTATGAAAAAGGCATTTACGTAGATATCGTAAGTGGTGAACCTTTATTCTCAAGTAGTACTAAATATGATGCGGGTTGCGGATGGCCATCATTCTCACAACCAATCACGAAGACAAATATTGTCGAAAATACTGATTTAAGTCATGGGATGGTTAGAACTGAAGTGAGAAGTACCGATGCTGATTCACATCTAGGACATGTATTTAACGATGGACCACAAGATCAAGGTGGATTACGTTATTGTATTAACTCAGCTTCATTAAAATTCATTCCTTTTGAGGAAATGGATGAAGCGGGCTACAGTGAATATAAAAGCCAGGTGGAGTAATTAGACTATGTATGAGTTTATAGAAGGAATATTACACTCTGTTACACCACAATATATTGTTATTAATGTGAATGGGATTGGCTATAAAATTATTACAGCCAATCCTTTTCGTTGGCAAGACTCCTTAAGTCAAACCGTTCAATGTCAAGTTGAGTTAGTCACTCGAGAAGATTCGATGACTTTATACGGTTTTTATGATGCCAACGAAAAACAATTGTTCCATAAATTAAATAAAGTATCCGGGATTGGACCTAAAAGTGCTTTATCTATCTTAGCTTTAGATGATCACGATGGGTTAATTCAAGCGATTGAATCGGGAGATAGCCAGTATTTAACGAAATTTCCAGGTGTGGGTAAAAAGACTGCCCAACAAATGGTACTAGACTTAAGAGGGCAATTAGGCTTTGCCTCTGGAGTAGCTAAGAGTGACACATCACAAAGCACAAGTGCATCAGATGAGATTAATGAGAAAGTCATCGAAGCACTCGAAGGTCTTGGTTACTCGCAACGTGAAATTAAACGTGTTGAGAAAGCAATAAAGGCTGAGCAATTTAACTCAACCCAAGACGGCTTGAGTTATGCTTTCAAATTATTAATTAAAAACTAACAAGGAGGGCAGAGTATGAGTCATGAAGACCGTATTTTACAAAACGAACCGTTAAATGAAGCAGAAGAAATGCAAGAACAATTACTGCTTCGACCTAAATTACTTAAAGATTATATTGGTCAAGACAAATTAAAAAAAGAATTGTCAGTCTATTTACAAGCAGCTAAAATGCGTGAAGAAGTATTAGACCATATTTTAGTTTATGGCCCTCCAGGCTTAGGTAAAACAACATTAGCAATGATTATTGCGAATGAGTTAGAAGTTGGAATACAAACAACGAGTGGTCCAGCCATTGAAAGACCTGGGGATTTATTAGCGATATTGAATGAACTAAATCCAGGCGACGTTCTCTTTATCGACGAGATTCATCGTCTTCCTCGTATAATTGAAGAAGTATTGTATTCTGCGATGGAAGATTATTTTGTTGATATCGTCATTGGGCAAGGATCAGCCAGTCAGCCTATCCACTTTGAATTGCCGCCGTTCACACTGATAGGGGCAACAACGAGAGCAGGAATGCTTTCACAACCTTTAAGAGACCGATTTGGGATTGTGTCTCATTTGGAATACTATAATACAGAGGATTTAAAAGCGATTGTTAATCGAACAGCAAATGTTTTTCAAATTGAGATTGATGATCATGGCGCGCAAGAAATTGCTTTAAGAAGCCGAGGAACTCCCCGAATTGCGAATCGATTGCTTAGACGT
This sequence comes from Ruoffia halotolerans, assembly GCF_014049385.1. GTDB lineage: Bacteria > Bacillota > Bacilli > Lactobacillales > Aerococcaceae > Ruoffia > Ruoffia halotolerans. The sequence goes on from NZ_JACAOA010000013.1 coordinate 9,532, forward strand.
GTGCGAGATTTTGCACAAGTTAAAAGTAATGGTAGAATAACTCAATCAGTAACAGACGAATCTCTGCAAATTCTTGATATTGATGAGTACGGTTTAGATCGAGTAGACCGAAAATTACTATCAACAATGATTGAATTGTATGATGGTGGTCCGGTTGGGCTAAGTACGATTGCGATAAACATCAGTGAAGATACAGAGACAGTCATTGATATGTATGAGCCTTACTTATTACAGAATGGCTTTATCCAAAGAACACCCAGAGGCCGAGTAGCAACTAAAAAGACATATGAACACTTAGGCTACCTATGGATGGAAACGAAAGAGGAATAAAATGTTAACGACAAAAGATTTTGATTATGAATTACCAGAGCATTTAATCGCTCAAACGCCGCTAGAAGACCGAAGTGCTTCGCGTCTCTTAGTTCTTAATAGAGAAGATGATACCTTGGAAGACACAGACTTTAAACATATCCTAGATTATTTAAATCCTGGAGATGCTTTAGTAGTCAATGAAACGCGAGTAATTCCAGCACGCATCGTTGGTGTAAAACCAGATACCGGTGGACATCTAGAAGTATTACTATTAAATAATACTCAAGGTAATGAGTGGGAAGTGTTAGTTAAACACGCGCGTCGAGCTAAAGTAGGAACGGTCATCGTATTTGGTAAAGAAGCTCAACTTCGCGCAGTAGTTAAAGAAGAATTAGAGCATGGTGGGCGAATAATTGAATTTGAATACGAAGGTGTCTTTTTAGAAATATTGGAGACACTAGGTCAAATGCCGCTCCCACCATATATTAAAGAAAGACTCGAAGATCCAGAGCGTTATCAAACGGTTTATGCGAAAGAAAATGGTTCGGCAGCTGCACCAACAGCCGGTTTACATTTTACAAATGAGTTGTTTGAACAAGCAAAAGAAAAAGGAATTGAAATTATTCCACTAACACTGCATGTAGGTTTAGGAACATTTAGACCAGTGTCTGTTGAAAATCTAGAAGAACATGAAATGCATTCTGAGTTTTATAACTTAAGTGCTCAAAGTGCTGAGCGCATTAACAAAATTAAAGATAATGGCGGTAAAATTGTAGCAGTTGGAACAACTTCTGTTAGAACCTTAGAAACAATTGCAAATGATAATAACGGAGAAATTAAAGCAGGTTCAGGTTGGACATCAATCTTTATTACACCTGGTTATGAGTTTAAAGCAGTGGATCATTTAATAACGAACTTCCACTTACCTCAATCAACGTTAGTGATGTTAGTTAGTGCATTCTATAACCGAGAAAGAACACTCCAAGCTTATAGACATGCGGTAGACAAAGAATATCGATTCTTTAGTTTTGGAGATGCGATGTTAATTCTGTAAGTAAATTAGAGCGCTTTGTTGGACAAACCAACAAGGCGTTTTTTTCTCTTAAAGATTGAGGATAGAGGGAATAGAAGCGATATGGTATGATATGAACGAGAATGATTAGGAGGTGATCCGATGTTATTAAATGTTCAAAGTGAGTATTCACTTTTGAGTAGTACGTTAAGAATCAATGATTATATTGAAGAAGCCAAACGATTAGGTTATGATGCGATTGGCTTAGCAGATAATCAAGTGCTTCACGGAGCGTTACAATTTTACACACAAGCGAGAAAGATGGGTTTGAAGCCTTTAATCGGTTTAAACATTACGCTAATTGGTGGAATCAGACAAGATGAGCGTTACCCATTTATGCTGTATGCAAAGAGTGAAGCAGGTTATCACCATCTAATTAAAATTTCAAGAATGGTTGAAAATAATCACATTGATGATTTAGAAGTTTGGGCTTATTTAGAACAACAAGCAACTGATTTAGTATATATATCATCGGGAAGACTGAGTGAGATGGAACAAGCCATTATTCATGAGGATGGCGAACATGAAAAGAAGATAGTAACTTATCTTAATCAAGTATTCGGAAATAAACATGTATTTATGGGAATGACAATCTATCCATACAATAAATCCGAAATTGAGATGTTATCACATTTTGCGCAGAAAAATCATATCCAGCAAGTGGTAGCTCAATTAGTAAATTCATTAAATGAAGATGAAGCTTTCAGTTTACAGATCCTCGAAGCCATAAAAGACAATGAAACGATTGATCATTCATTACGTTATTCCAAAGGTTCAAACTTTTTATTTCCAAAAGAAACACTTCGTTCAATGTATGTTAATAACGGATTAGAAGAAGTTTGGGAGAATACGGAAAACCTCGTAGCAACATTGAATGTAGCCATTGATTCAAGCCAATCTTATTTGCCAAAATATCAATCGCCTGATGATTTAACGGCCTCAGAATATGTCAAAGAATTGACGTTCAATCAACTAGAGAAGATAGGCAAAAGTCAAGATGAAACATACATCCAGCAATTAAATCATGAATTGCAAGTCATTGATCGGATGGGCTTCAGTGACTACTTCTTAATTGTATGGGATATTATCAAATATTGTCGTGAGAAAAATATTCGAATCGGACCGGGTAGGGGTTCAGCAGCGGGTTCACTGGTCAGTTATTTATTACAAATTACATTAGTTGACCCTATCGAATATGATTTATTATTCGAACGTTTTTTAAACCCAGAACGCTACAATATGCCCGATATTGATATCGATATTCCAGATAATAAAAGAGAAGCAGTATTAAAATACATTCAAAAAAGATACGGACATGAACAAGTCGCTCAAATTGTAACTATGGGAACCTTTGGTGCGAAAGCTTCAATTCGAGATACTTTGCGTGTCGTTGGTGCGGATAGTGATCAACTAAAACGCTGGTCGCAAGCAATACCATCGGATCAAAACCAATTAATGACTTTAGAGAGAGCAGTCAAGCAATCCAAATCATTACAAGCAATTGTTTCACAAAGCGAATTTAATCGAGACATTTTTAATGCGGCACAAACTATAGAAGGATTACCCCGTCATAATTCGACCCATGCGGCAGCAGTAGTAATTAATGATTTTCCGCTTGATTCGATTATTCCCGTCAAAGATCGTGAGAATGATTTGTTAATCACACAGTTTACAATGAACGATGTCGAACAAATGGGCTTATTAAAGATGGATTTTTTAGGATTAAGAAACTTAACAATTCTTGATAATATTATCCGTAATATTAAAGTAAATAAAAATATCGATCTCTTAGTACAAGATATTCCGATGAATGATTATGAAACGATTAAACTGTTTCAAGAAGCCGATACAAATGGGGTATTTCAATTTGAATCAGACGGAATTAAAGATGTACTAAAACGATTAAAGCCAGAAAACTTTGAAGATATAGTCGCCGTTAATGCACTGTATCGACCAGGACCAATGAAACAAATTGATTCCTTTATTCGAAGAAAGCACGGCAAGGAAAAAATTGAGTACGTCAACGAAGTCTTAGAACCAATATTGAATACGACTTATGGAATTATTGTATATCAAGAGCAGGTCATGCGAATCGTCGTTGATATGGCTGGGTTTTCTCTGGGAGAATCGGATATTTTACGGCGTGCTATGGGGAAAAAGCAAGTAGACGTCATGGAAAAGGAAAGAGAGCACTTTGTAAATGGTGCCATCAATAAGGGTCATACAGAACAGGCTGCTAAAGTTGTCTACAATTATATATATGAATTTAGTAATTATGGGTTTAATCGAGCTCATGCCGTTGTTTACTCAACCTTGGCCTATCAATTAGCTTATTTGAAAGCTAATTATACAGAAGAATTTTATCAAGCGATATTAAACAATGGGCGCTCGCAATCGACTTCTTTTAATCATTATATCCAAGAGGCTAAACGTAAATTACAGAAATTATTACCGTTGGATATTAATAAAAGTGGGGCAGGATTTAATGTTGATGAAGGTTTGCGCATTGGTTTCAACTCAGTCAATGGTGTTAGGGGAGAACTTATTGACCATATACTGGAAGACCGGAGTCAAATGGGAGCATATAAAAATCTATTGAACTTTCTTCAGCGATTACCACTCAATTTATTAAAAGTAGATATGATATCGCCATTAATTTATGCTGGCGCTTTTGATGGATTTGGTGCGAATCGGGCAACATTAGTACACAATTTACCCGCTATGATTCAATCCGTTGAATTCAGTGGCCAAAATATTAATTTATTCCAAGAAATGGAACCTAAAATTGAATGGAAAGAAGATTTTTCACTGATTGAACGTTTGAATTATGAGAAAGAAGCACTCGGATTTACAATTTCAGGGCATCCGCTAGATGCGTATAAAGATATCATTAATAATGATCCTGATTTTATTAATATTTCTGAAGCTTTGAACGCTCCATTAAAGAAAAAAGTAAAACTAATCGCAATGGTTCAAACTGTAAAAGTAATTCGAACAAAGAAAAATGATTTAATGGCTTTCTCAACAATCGGAGATGAATTTTACGCCATCGATCTTGTTGTTTTTCCAATGATTTATCAAAAAAGTATGCAATTGCTGAAAGAGAATAATATATTAATTATCGAAGGTACGGTAGGTGTTGACCGGCGCGACAACTTACAAATCGTCGTTGATGGATTAAAACCCGTCAGTAAATATAATAATAATCAAAAAACACCACAACCAACGAATACCATTCGTCGTTGTTTTATACAAATAGAAGATTTCGCCCAAGACCAAGCAAAAATTGAGAATGTGAAGCAATTGGCCTTGGACAACTTTGGACCCGCTGATATCATTTTAGTCGACCGAAATCGCCAAACAATTCAATTGGATTCGCCTTATACAATTAGTTATAGTTACCGAGTTCAACAACAACTTAAAGAAATTTTTGGTCAGGAACGAGTAGTTTTTAAATAAATCATTTAATTACTGATATTAAAGCAATAAAATGAAAGTGAAAACGTTCCTTTCATAAAAAAAGAATTGAAATGATATGACTTTATATATGAATAATGATAAAATAACGGCAGTGGTAAAAATCTTACCAATCTGTATTATTGAATTAGAGGTGGAAAATGGAAATCAAACGTATTGCCGTTTTAACTAGTGGTGGTGATGCACCTGGTATGAACGCAGCTATTCGTGCAGTTGTTGAGCAGGGTATTCATCATGGTTTAGAAGTTTATGGAGTATACTATGGTTATCGTGGTTTAGTAGAAGGAGATTTCCGACTACTAACACTCTCAGATGTGCATCATAACATTCGACGTGGTGGAACAATGTTATATTCAGCACGCTATCCTGAATTTAAACACAAAGAGTATCAAGAAAAAGCAATTAGCCAATTAGAAAAATTTGGTATTGATGCTTTAGTGGTTATAGGTGGTGACGGATCATTTGCCGGAGCTTTAAGTTTATCTAAATTAGGTTTCCCAGCCGTAGGAATTCCTGGAACAATCGATAATGATATCCCTGGAACAGAATACACTATCGGATTTGATTCAGCTGTCAGTGTCGCCTTAGACGCAATTGATAAAATTTCAGATACTGCTGCATCACATAATCGTACATTTGTTGTAGAAGTAATGGGAAGACACGCTGGAGATATCGCAATTTGGGCGGGTGTAGCTGCGGGTGCAGATGCAATTATTATCCCTGAAGAAGAATTTTTAATTGAAGATGTTGTTCGCCGTACTGAAGCAGGACGCTCAGCAGGTAAAGATTATTCACTTGTTGTTCTAGCTGAAGGGGCGATGGATGTTGACAATTTCGTTGAACAATTCCAAATATTAGCGCCGGATCAAAGTGTTCGCGGTGTTACATTATCACATATTCAACGTGGTGGAACACCTACTGCACGTGACCGTGTCTTTGCAACTTTAATGGGAGCTCGATCTGTTGACTTACTAATCGAAGGACAAAAAGCTATCTACTTAGGTGTTCGTGAAGAGCAATTAACTGTTTTTGATATAGTAGAAACTTTAGAAAAAACTGAACATCAAGTTAGACAAGATCTTTTTCAATTAAATCAAAAATTAACTGATCGTGGAAATTAAATTTAATTAAAAGGGGAAATATTATCAATGAATATTAAAAAAACTAAGATTGTTTGTACTTTAGGACCAGCAAGTGACGCTCAAGAGACAATGGAGCAATTAATTGAATCTGGAATGAACGTTGCTCGTTTTAACTTTTCACATGGTGATCATGAAGAGCAATTAGTTCGTTTCAACACTTTAAAAGCTGCTCGTGAAGCAACTAAACGTAACGTTGGTATCTTATTAGATACTAAAGGACCAGAAATCAGAACTCACTTAATGGCAACAGATATTGTTACTTTAGAACAAGGTAAAACTGTTCGCATTTCTATGGAAGAAGTTGCAGGTACTGAAGAAAGATTCTCTGTTTCTTACGATCAATTAATTAACGACGTTAAAGTTGGCGGGCACATCTTATTAGATGATGGTTTAGTTGATTTATTAATCACTGAAATCGACCACGAAAATGGTGATATCGTAACAGAAATCCAAAACAACGGTATTCTTAAATCTCGTAAAGGTGTGAACGTACCAAACGTATCACTTAACCTACCAGGTATCACTGAAAAAGATGAAAATGATATTCGTTTCGGAGTACGTGAAGGAGCTGACTTTATTGCAGCAAGTTTCGTACGTCGTGCATCAGACGTTATGGAAATTCGTCAAGTACTTGAAGAAGAAGGACGTCCTAATGTTAAAATTATTTCTAAGATTGAAAACCAAGAAGGTGTAGACAACTTAGATGAAATATTAGAAGTTTCTGATGGTATCATGGTTGCCCGTGGTGACTTAGGGGTAGAAATCCCAACGCCAGAAGTTCCAATTGTGCAAAAACACATTATCAAAAAATGTAATGAAGCTGGTAAAGTTGTAATTACTGCAACTCAAATGCTCGATTCAATGCAAAGTAATCCTCGTCCAACACGTGCCGAAGCCGGTGACGTTGCGAACGCAATCTTTGATGGAACAGACGCTGTCATGTTATCAGGTGAAACTGCCGCAGGTGATTACCCAGTTGAAGCTGTTAAAACAATGTCAAGTATTGCATTACGTACGGAAGAAGCATTAGTTGGTCAAGATGCAGTTACTCTTAAAGAATATGACAAACGTGACTTAACTGAAGCGATTGGTCAAGCTGTAGGACATACAGCTCGAAACTTAGCTATTAATACAATTGTAGCAGCGACAAGTTCTGGACATACTGCTCAAATGATTTCTAAATACCGTCCACAAGCTAATATTATTGCAGCGACATTCGATAACGAAATTAGTCGTTCATTAACATTAACATGGGGAGTACAAGCTTTCGAAATCGAAGCACCAGGATCAACAGATGAGATGTTAGACTCAGCAACTCAATTGGTTCAAGAAAAAGGTTTTGCAAGTGAAGGTGACTTAATTATCATCACTGCAGGTGTTCCAGTAACTGAATCTGGTACAACTAACTTAATGAAGATCCAATTAATCGGAACATTGTTAGCGCAAGGTGAAGGTATTGGTAGCGGAAACTACATCGGTAAAGCTGTTATTGCAAACTCTGCTGAAGAAGCAAATATTAAAACAGTTGTTGGTTCAGTATTAGTTGCTAAAAACACAGACGCTGATTACTCTGAAGCAATCAATAAAGCTGGAGCACTTATTGTAGAAGAAGGTGGAATTACTTCTCATGCTGCAGTTGTAGGACTTGAACGTGGAATTCCAGTTATTGTTGCAGTTGAAGGAGCATTATCTTCAATTAAAGCTGACGAATTAGTTACAGTAGATGCTCGTCGTGGACGCATTTACCGTGGAGCAACAGTAAGTATCTAATCTTACATTTTAATTAAGAGCACCATCAAATCTACGTATTTTAACTTTGATTTGATGGTGCTCATTTTTTTATGAATTTGCGCATAAAATACAGGTAACAAAGATTATAAAAGGTATATATTGGATGTTTAAGAAGAAATCCATGTCGACTTTATGTTAAAATAGAAATTAAATAGCAGTAAAAATTATAAGAAGGAGGGCTTAAATGGTTCAATTTGGAGAAATAATTGAAGCAAAAATTATAGATGAAAATGATCTAAGTTATTTTGCCCAAAAAGATGGTATTACATTTAATATTCCAAAGGATTCTACTGATGAAACTTATGAAAATGGTGAAACAGTAGAGGGATTAATCTATCAAGATAAAGACGAGACGAACATCTTACAAGTAGAATTACCAGATATTCGCCCAGGCTATTATGGATGGGGAAGAGTGATTCAATCAATATATAGTCTTGGAATTTTCGTTGATGTTGGTTTAATTAATAAAGACGTCGTAGTATCTCTGGATGATTTACCAGAAGATAATAAAAAATGGCCTCGTCACGGAGATAAGTTATACTTAACATATCAAGTTGATAATAAAGACCGTTTTTGGGGTGTTCTAGCACAAGAAGAGGATTTAAATAAATTAAAACGCAAAGCACCAGCCCGTATGATGAATCAGGAAGTTAGCGCAACAGTAATAAGCAATAAAGATGTGGGTGTTCAAGCCATATCTGTCGAAGGTTTCGAGATATTTGTTCATGAAAGTGAAATGGAACACCGACTTCGTGTAGGTGAGCCAGTACAATTAAGAATTATTCATGTTCATAAAGATGGTACTTTAAATGGATCTACGAAACCACGTGCATTTGAAGCATTAGATGATGATTCAGAAATGATTTATGCGGTTTTAAGTAAGACACCTGATAAATTCTTACCTCTACACGATAAATCAGATCCTGAAGAAATCAGAAATTATTTAGGGTTGAGTAAATCACAATTCAAACGTGCCGTTGGAAGATTGATGAAGAACGGTCGTGTTACACAAGAGAAGGAAAAAGGAATTTTTCTGAAGGATTAGTATAGGAGTGATTGAATGGAAGAATTAATAGATGATTACGAACGTTATTTATTGATTGACCAAGGAAAATCACAAAACACCATCCAAAGTTACATGAGAGATTTGAAGAAGTTTGTTACATTTATTAACAAACAGGAAATTGTCGAAATTAACAATATTAATAAAGACACTATCCAATTGTATATTATAAGCCTGAACAAAGCGGGATTTGCAGCGAGTACAACGAATCGAATGATTTCGACCTTAAAAAACTTTTTCCACTATTTAATTAGAGAACAAAAGATGGATCACAACCCAATGGATTTAATCCAAGGGGCAAAGAATCGCAATCATTTACCAAAAACATTAAGTTCAAAAGAAATTGATCGTTTACTTGAAGCACCGGATACGGAAACTAACAATGGTATCCGTGACCGAGCGATATTAGAAGTGATGTATGCGACGGGGTTACGGGTCAGCGAGTTAACTCATTTAAAGATGAATGAACTTCATCTTGAATTAGGCTTTATACAAACAGTCGGTAAAGGAGATAAAGAACGAATTATCCCCATCGGTGAAGAAGCTCTTTTTTGGATTAAAAAGTATCTTGAAGAAGTTTATCCAATTTACGCTAAAAAATCGACCGATTCTACCATTCTATTCTTAACCCAACGTGGTAAACACTTTACCCGGCAAGGAATTTGGAAAAACTTAAAAAAATATGTTAACTTGGCTGGGATTGATCACGAAGTGTCACCTCATATTTTGCGACATTCTTTTGCGACACATTTGTTAGAGAATGGGGCTGATTTAAGAATGGTCCAAGAATTACTTGGGCATTCAGACATTTCCACCACACAAATTTATACTCATGTATCCAAACAGCGACTACAAGAAATATATCGTAACTCATTTCCAAGAGCGATAGATTAAAGGAGTAAAAATATGACATTTGATAGAATACATTTATTAGTTATGGACTCAGTAGGTATTGGAGAAGCAGCAGACGCTAAAGAATTTGGCGATGTTGGATCAAATACTTTAGGTAATATTGCCAACACGGTTGGTTTAAAATTACCAAACTTAACAAAGATGGGTTTAGGAAATATAGCGCCAATTAAAGGCATCGAACCAGTTGAAAATGCTACTGCATATTTTACTAAATTAGAAGAAGTATCTGCAGGAAAAGATACAATGACTGGACATTGGGAAATCATGGGTCTTCGTATTGACCAACCATTCCGAGTTTTCCCAGAAGGCTTCCCAGATGAATTAATTAAAAAAATTGAAACATTTTCAGGTCGCAAAATTATCGGGAATAAACCAGCTTCAGGAACTGAAATTTTAGATGAATTAGGCCAACACCAAATTGAAACAGGTGATTTAATTGTCTACACATCAGCGGACTCTGTTCTTCAAATTGCAGCTCATGAAGAAGTAATACCATTAGAAGAATTATATAAAATTTGTGAGTATGCAAGAGAAATAACTTTAGAAGATCCTTATATGATTGGTCGAATTATCGCTCGTCCTTATCTAGGTGAAGAGGGTAATTTTGAAAGAACAAGTAATAGACATGATTACGCATTAAGTCCTTTTGGAAATACAACCTTAGATTACTTGAAAGACGAATCATTTGATGTTATTTCTATTGGTAAAATCGAAGATATCTTTAACGGTCAAGGAATTACCGAAGGTCACCGAACTGAAAGTAATATGGATGGTGTCGATAAATTAATCAAAGTGATGGAAAAAGACTTTAAAGGCATAAGCTTTACAAACCTAGTTGATTTTGATGCTAAATTCGGTCACCGTCGTAACACACAAGGATATGCAGACGCATTAGAAGAATTTGATGCCCGTATTCCAGAAATGATAGACCACTTAGCAGAGAATGACTTATTAATTATTACGGCTGATCACGGGAATGACCCAACTTTCTCTGGAACTGATCATACACGTGAATATATACCAGTATTAGTTTATAGCAAAGCAATCAACGAACCAAAAGAATTAGATGCAACTTACTTCAGTGATATTGCTGCGACAATCTCTGATAACTTTTCAGTGAAACAAACTGAAGAAGGGCAATCTTTCCTAGATCAAATAAAATAAAAGGGGTATAAACTATGTTTACAGAAGCTATTGATTATATTAAAAGTAAAGGAATCACAGAACCAAAAGTTGGATTGATTTTAGGATCTGGTTTAGGTGATTTAGCTGACGAAATTGAAGAGTCTATTCAACTTGATTATTCTGATATTCCGAATTTCCCAGTGTCGACCGTTGAAGGACATGACGGAAAATTAGTATATGGAACACTTGCCGGGAAAAAAGTTATCGCTTTAAAAGGACGTTTTCATTATTATGAAGGCTATGACTTAGACAAAGTAACCTTCCCTGTGCGTATATTTAATGAATTAGGTGTTGAATCAGTTGTTATTACAAATGCTGCAGGTGGAGTAAATGAATCGTTTAATCCTGGTGACTTAATGATTATTACTGACCACTTGAACTTTACGGGTTCCAACCCACTCATTGGTCAAAATATTAGCGAACATGGACCACGTTTCGTAGACATGACTGAAACATATAGTTTACGTGGTCAACAATTATTAAAAGATATTGCTAAAGATAATGACTTCCCAATTAAAGAAGGTGTTTATACTTGGTTTACAGGACCAACTTATGAAACACCTGCTGAAATTAGAGCGACACGTGTGATGGGTGGAGATGCAGTTGGAATGTCAACTGTACCAGAAGCCATTGTTGCAAAACATTGTGGTTTAGAAGTATTTGGTATTTCTTGTATTACTAATCTAGCTGCAGGTATGCAAGCTGAATTGAATCATGAAGAGGTTGTTGAAGTTTCTACTAAAGTAAAACCAAGATTTAAATTACTTATTACAGAATTAATTAATCAAATTTAGCCAATGCATCTGAAAAAAGACAGGATAAGTTTATAATGAGAAATTGAGTTTTTTCGTTGCCAATTAAATTTCTTTGTCTACTAAAAAACAGTTTGAATTATAAAGAAGTATCATGTCTTTTTTTAATGTGTTTGTTTATATATAGAATCAACTTAATGTACAATTTCTTGAAATAATTATCATAACATGGTAATATCACTCAAGTGATTAAGGGACGAGGAGGTTTCCATGTTAATTAGTTCAAAAAACAAAAACGAAAAAATTATATTAGGGTTACTTTCTTACACTTATGACGATGAGAAAGCGAATTTGAGTGAAATGAGCAGTCTATTAGAGTCATACCGAGAAGATCCTAATTTTGATATTTTGTTATATAAAAATGATGAAAGTGAAAATTTTATTGGATTAATATGTATTGAAAAAAATACGCTAGAGTCTCAAAATGAAGATACACCCTCATCGACAACAATTATCGTACATCGAATTGCGATTGTGCCTTCTTTTAGAGATGAAGGTATCGGTTATAAAATGTATGAACTACTGCGTAAGCAACACCCTAATGCCACTGTTATCGGTGCGATGAATACGGTAGATATCTTAGCAAAATGGAGTACAAAATATAATCAATCTTTATAGAATTTTCGAATGTAATGGGGAGATTGTTTGCAAAACACAGAATTAAGAATTGAATTAGAATCATTTCAAGGACCATTTGATTTACTTCTTCATTTGATCAAACAGATGGAAGTAGATATCAATGATATTCCCATGACTGAGATAACTAATCAATATATTAAGTATATTGAGGCGATGAATGAGCTAGAACTAGATATTATTGGAGAATATTTAGTTATGGCCTCATCGTTATTAGAGATTAAAAGTAATATCTTATTACCAACTGAACCAAGTCCTGATTATGAAGAAGATTACGATGAGGGTGATCCACGAGATATCCTTGTTCAACAATTGCTTTTATACCAGCAATTCCAAACTGTTGCGACTCAATTACAAATCAAACAAGAGGAGAGGGCGCGATTATTCTCACGTCCGATGGCTGATTTAAGTTCGTATCAAGAATTTGTACCATTGGATGAAGATGCACTTTCACTGACTGATTTAACTGTGGCGATGGCCAGTGTTGTTGAAAAAGCAGCGAGACGAGAACCACTTGAAAGACAAATACAACATGAATCATTAACGGTTTCAGATCAAATGGATAAGATTATGGCTGCATTTCAATCTGATACAGATAATGATTCAGTGACTCTTGATCAGTTTTTCCAATACGGAACACGTAATGAAATTATAACGACATTTTTAGCGATGTTGGAATTAGTAAGAAAGCAACATCTAATCTTTCTTCAAAAAAGTAAAGATGATCCAATTCAAATGAAGAAATTAGAGGAGTAAGATTTGTGAATGAGTTAATAAAGAGAGTATTTGGTATATTATTTGTAGCTGGTGATGACGGAGTGAGTCGGCAAGAGTTGGCTCAGAGTTTAGAAGAGCCAATTAGTAGTATTGACGACTGTCTTGAACAGTTGAAACTTAATTTTCAAACGGATGATTCATCAGCGCTTGAAGTTGTGAATTTCAATCAAAGATACCGATTAATTACCAAAAAAGAATTGGCAAAAGATGTAGAAAAATATGCACAAGCTCCATTTTCACAAAACTTAACCAGAGCATCGATTGAAACTTTATCAATTGTAGCCTATCGCCAACCAATTACGCGTATGGCTATTGATGAGATTAGAGGTGTTTCTTCGAGTAGTTTAATACAAAAACTAATATCTCGAGATTTGATCAAAGAAATTGGAAGGATTGAAGCACCGGGACGACCAGTATTATACGGGGTCACCGATTACTTTATGGATTATTTTGGTCTAAAAACATTAGAAGATTTACCAGAAATTGAACCCATTGCATTAAATGCAGAACTTTCCTCCGAAGAATTGTTTGACTTGAAAGAATGGCCAATTGAATTATATGACGAAGAAAATAATCAGAATGAGGATGAGTAACTAAATGGAAAGATTACAAAAAGTAATGGCGAATGCGGGTGTCGCAAGTCGTCGTAAAAGTGAAGATTTAATCGTAGATGGACATGTTAAAGTAAATGGTAAATTAGTAACGGAATTAGGTACAAAAGTATCTAAGACGGATGTTATTGAAGTAGATGGAGTTCCTATTTATAAAGAAGAACCAAAATATATTATGTTATATAAACCAAAAAACGTTATCAGTGCTGTGAGTGATCCCACTGACCGTAAAGTAGTTGTTGATTTTATTCAGGGAGTAGAAGAACGTATTTATCCTATCGGTCGCTTAGATTTCGATACAACCGGTTTAATTTTATTAACAAATGATGGTGATTTTGCGAATTTGTTAACTCACCCACGCTATAATATTGATAAAGTATATATTGCAACGGTGAACGGTATTGTTGACACAAAAGCACTGACTAAATTAGAGCATGGTGTCATGATAGATGGTAAGAAAACTTCTAAAGCCCGTGCGAAAGTTATTTCAACTAATAAAGAAAAGAAAACTTCCGTTGTACAGTTAACAATACATGAAGGTTGGAATCACCAAGTGAAAAATATGTTTGAGGCTGTAGGACATGAAGTCTACCGCTTGAAACGCGAACGATTCTCTTTCTTAGATTTAGGCACATTACAGCCAGGTGAGTGGCGTGATTTAACAGCTTTTGAAGTGGATAAGTTAAAGAAGATTGCTTTAGATGAATAAATTTTAAAGTAATAAATTGATTGTATGAAATTATGATAGTTAAAATTTTGTGTGTTTTTCACAAAAGACTTGCCTTACTCAAATGAATATGCTAAGATAAGATTAAATAAAATACAATACGTCTTCAGGGCAGGGTGTAATTCCCGACCGGTGGTAAAGTCCACGAACTCGAGTCATCGAGCTGATCTGGTGAAACTCCAGTACCGACAGTAAAGTCTGGATGGAAGAAGATTAAATGATATACACTTTTTTTGAGTATATTCTTTTAAAGTACGTCTTTTTACCCTGGGAAAAGTAGGGTGAGAAGGCGTATTTTTTTAGTCTTGGGACAAAAAAGGAGAAGAAAAATGCAAAAAAGATCACATGTTAGAACGATGATTTTGTTGGCTATATTAGGTGCTTGGGGAGTTATTTTGAGATTTTTTGACTTCCCGATTTTACCAGCTGCACCGTTTCTAAAGATTGATTTTAGTGATTTAGTTGTTTTGATTGGTATGTTAATTCATGGACCGGCTGGTATTGTTGTAGTCGCGTTTATCAGAGATACTATTAACTATATATTACAAGGCGGGCAAGCAGGATTTCCAATTGGAGCTGTCATGAGTTTTACTGCATCAGTTGTTATGTTTATTCCGACACACTTCATTCTAAATTCTCTTAAGAAAGTTAGTTGGAAATTAAAAGCTGTATTAATGAGTATTACTCTAACAGTCGGTTTAGTGGTTTCAATGTCGATAATAAATTACTATATCGCTTTGCCAATTTATACAACCGTGTTGAATTTCCCAATTGATGATTACTTCGGTTATATTCTAACTGTTGTAGCACCATTTAATTTAATAAAAGGTATCTTTTTAAGTGTAGGTCAAATTTTGGTCATCAAAATCGTTCCAAATTTATTACGAAAAAGAAACACTATTTATCCTGGATATAATTTATTGAAAACAAATTAAAACAAATAATATATAAACAAGCGAGTTGTTCACTTAAATTGTGAATTGCTCGCTTTTTATTTGTTTGTAGTTAAAGATTGTACTAAAATTATTATATGAAGATATCAATTTAAAACATAAAAAACAAAACTAATGACGAATATATTCATATAGTGGTGGAATAAGCAGAAAATTAATGTATAATGTAGAATGATAAAGCAAACCTGTTCGTTCTATTACCATTGCTTTACAGATTCTTTTCAGTATGATGTTATTGACAATAGAAATTTATTTTATTGACAAAAAAAAGATTAAGTTATGGTAATATAATAGGGAAAGTTAACTATGTATTAAAATGAATCATCATTAACTATGCATATTTAGGAGGGATTCTTATGTCTAAGGAACAAGATAAAGATCAAGACGTTTTTGAATCTGAGGTTGCAGAAACTATTGAAGAGACACCTTCAAAGAAAGAAAGCAAACCTTGGAATCGAAAATTTGGAGAAGATGAAAATTTAAAAAACCGTCAATATTCAAGAACTGCACGCAACCAACCAGCAAAAGAAGCAACAACGCTTTCTAAAGTGTTGTTAGCAATTATTGTAATTACGGTTATTGCGCCTTTCTTATTGTTTATTTTTGTTAATGCACAATTAGATAATGACGAAATACCAAATCGTAGTGCTGAACAAATTAATTTTTCTAGAAATTCTGAGTTATCACAAGCGTCAAGTGCTGATGAAAGTAAATCAAGCTCAGACGAAAGTGAAAGTGAAAGTGAAGAAGAGTCCAGTTCAGAAATTAGTAGAGAACCAATAGAATCAGTTGAAGAAGTTGAGCCTGAACCGGAATTACCACCTACACCAACTGAACCAGTTGTACCTGAAACACCTGTAGAGACACCACCTACAACGGGCGGAACATATACAGTTCAAGCAGGGGATTCATGGTATGCTATTTCTAGAAATACCGGCGTAGATCTTTATGCATTATTAAGTGCGAATGGGGCAACAACTGATACAGCTATTTTCCCAGGAGAAACAATCGTATTACCATAGTATAGAATATAAGTTTATAGAATAGAGATCTGTAAAAGGTCTCTATTTATTTTGATTAAAAGGAGAATTATTAATGTCGAATTTTCAAATTGCCATAGATGGACCCTCTTCATCAGGGAAAAGTACTGTCGCACAAGCCATTGCTAAAAAACTTGATATTATCTATATTGATACAGGGGCAATGTATAGAGCGGTCACTTTAGCTGTTTTACAAGATAGTATAAACGTAAGTGATGCTGAAAGAGTGGAAAAAAAATTATCAACACTTAATCTAAGTTTTAAAAGATCAGATGAAGGTATTCAAGAAATGTATTTGAATAATCAAAATGTTAGTCGTGAAATCCGATCGGATGTGGTCACAGCAAATGTATCAGAAATTTCAGCTTATCCATTTGTTCGAGAAAAACTAGTGGAAGACCAACGTAATATGGCAAGTACACATTCAGTAGTCATGGATGGTCGGGATATTGGGACCGTGGTCCTACCACATGCGGAGTATAAATTCTTCTTGAATGCTTCAGCGAAAGTGCGAGCGAAAAGACGTTTCGATGAAAATATTGAAAAGGGCTTATCTAATCAAACACTTGAGGAAATTGAAGAAAGTATTGTCGCAAGAGACCATTATGATTCAAATCGTGAGCACAGTCCGTTGAAAAAAGCAGACGATGCAATCGAGTTAGAAACGGATCATTTATCAGTGGAACAAGTTGTAAATACAATAATTAATCATATTAAGAAATAAGTACTGTTAAATCGCTATTATATTGTCATTTTACTAGACTGATGACTGAATATTTGATATGATATGCTTATATACGGTTCTTAAATTATAAGAAGAACCACTATTTTTTAGGTAACGCTTAGGAGGAATTGGGTAAATGTCAGAGTTTGTAGAAAATCAAGAATTAAATGAAAATGAAGAAGTGGTTGAAGAGACAGAATCTACAGAAGTAGAAGAGTCTATGGAAACTATGGAAGACGCTTTAGATAGTGTTAAAGAAATTAAAGTTGGCGATACTGTTCAAGGTGATGTATTAGCCTTTGATGACAATCAAGTACGTGTTTCTATTCAAGAAAGTGGCGGACTTGAAGGAGTTATTCCACGCAATGAATTATCAGCTACACCTGTTGAAGAATTAACAGATGTTGTTAATATTGGTGATGAAATCGAATTAGTGGTATTAAAACCAATTAAAGATAAAGAAAATGGAAACTTTTTATTATCTAAAAAACGTGTAGATGCTAAAAAAGTTTGGGAAGAATTACAAGTTAAATTTGAAAACGAAGAAACTATCGAAGCACCAGTTAAAAACGTTGTAAAAGGCGGATTAGTTGTAGACGCAGGCGTACGTGGATTCGTTCCAGCTTCAATGGTTGAAGATCACTTCGTAGAAGACTTCACGCCATACGTTGGACAAACTTTAAAATTCGTTATTGTTGAAATTGAACCAAGTGAAAACCGTTTAATTTTATCACATAAAGAAATTGCACGTAAAGAAAGCGAAGCAAAACACGCTGAACGTTTAGCTGAATTAGAAGAAGGTTCAGTTGTTGAAGGTACTGTAGCTCGCTTAGTAAACTTTGGTGCATTTATCGACTTAGGTGGAGTGGACGGATTAGTTCATATTAGCCGTATTGCTCATGAGCATGTTGATAAACCAAGTGATTACTTAACACCAGGCGAAACAGTTAACGTTAAAGTTCTTTCAGTTGATGAAGAAGATGGCCGCGTATCATTATCTATTAAAGATACATTAGAAGGACCATGGGATAACATCGAAGAAAAAGCTCCAGAAGGTTCTGAATTAAAAGGAACTGTTAAACGCTTAACTAGCTTTGGTGCATTTGTTGAAGTATTCCCAGGAGTTGAAGGGTTAGTACATATTTCACAAATCGCTCACGAACACATTGCGACACCTCACGAATGCCTTGAGGAAGGTCAAGAAATTGATGTTAAAGTATTAAGTGTAGATCCAGAACAAAACCGCTTATCACTTTCAGTGAAAGCATTATTGGATCAACCAGAAGGTATGGAAGAAGCTCCAGCTCCTGCAG
This sequence comes from Ruoffia halotolerans, assembly GCF_014049385.1. Lineage (GTDB taxonomy): Bacteria > Bacillota > Bacilli > Lactobacillales > Aerococcaceae > Ruoffia > Ruoffia halotolerans. The sequence continues at coordinate 28,079 of NZ_JACAOA010000013.1, forward strand.
CTAGCTCTAACAAACCACGTCGTGAGAACAACAAACGTAACACAGGAAACAAAAAACAAAACCGTCAAAGAAACTTCCAAGACTCATCTGATGATAGCGATTCAGGATTTACTTTAGCTGACATGTTAGGTGATCAATTAGACCAATTCAAAGGTGAATAGGAATAATATTTGACTTAAAGAACGAGGCTGACTTTTCATTAGTCAGTCTTTTCTTAATTTATGGAGGTGAAATGAATGAGTAAAGTACCAGTTGTTGCTTTAGTAGGTCGACCAAATGTTGGTAAATCAACCATATTCAACCGACTTATTGGAGAGAGGGTATCGATTGTCGAAGATCATCCTGGAGTAACTCGTGACCGTATTTATGCAACAGGTAGATGGATTGGTAAAGAATACCGTTTGATTGATACCGGTGGGATTGATATGAGTAATGAGCCATTAATGAATCAAGTACGTTACCAAGCAGATTTAGCTATGGATGAAGCGGATGTCATTGTAATGGTGACGAGTGTCAGAGAAGGTGTCACTCTTGAGGATGAGGAAGTAGCCCAAAGACTACATCGAACAAATAAACCAGTTGTTCTAGCGATTAATAAAGCAGATAATCCTGAACAACGACAAATGATTTATGATTTCTATACTTTAGGTTTAGGTGATCCTATCCCAATATCTGGTTCACATGGGACCGGAATTGGTGATTTATTAGATAAGATAGTGGAATTGTTCCCATCAGATTCTAGTGATACAGATGATGATGATTCAATTAAATTCAGTTTTATTGGTCGTCCTAATGTAGGTAAATCTAGTTTAGTGAATGCAATATTGAAGGAAGAACGCGTCATTGTATCAAATATTGAAGGAACCACTCGTGAGGCAGTTGATACTAAGTTCAAAACAGCTGATGGTAAAGAATATACAATGATCGATACCGCAGGAATTCGTAAAAAAGGTAAAGTTTGGGAAAACACTGAAAAGTATAGTGTTATGCGTGCTTTATCTGCAATTGAACGTAGTGATATTGTTTGTATGGTATTAGATGCAGAAACTGGAATTATCGAACAAGATAAACGCGTCGCCGGATATGCTTATGAAGCTGGTAAAGGTATTATTATTATTGTTAACAAATGGGATGCCGTTGACAAAAGTAATAATAAATTCGACGAGTTTACTAAAGAAATTCGTAAAGAATTTCAATATTTACGTTTTGCACCTATCTTATTTGTGAGTGCAAAAACAGGACAAAGATTAAATAAACTACCTGAACTAATTAATATGATTCACGAGAACCGCGCAAGACGTGTTCAATCTTCTATATTGAATAACGTAGTAATGGATGCTGTTGCGATGAATCCAACACCAACGGATAAAGGTAGACGATTAAAAATCTATTATATGACACAAGTTGCGATCAACCCACCAACATTTGTTGTGTTTGTGAACGATGTTGAGTTAATGCACTTCAGTTATGAACGCTTTCTAGAGAACCAGTTACGTGAAAGCTTCTATTTTGAAGGTACTCCGGTACATATAATTACACGTGCGCGTTCATAATGTTTAAATATTAGTTTAGATTTACTCAAGAATAGCGTAAAACGTTGTATTATAAGCTTTTATGTGTTATTCTTATAAATGAAATATCCGTTAAAGAGATGTCGTATATTTCAAATATCTCAAATATGAGGATTTATATAAGGAGGAATACTAATGGCAAATAAAGCACAATTAGTAGAAAAAGTAACAGAAAAAACTAACTTAACTAAGAAAGACGTAACAGCAGCGGTTGAAGCCTTATTCGAAACAATCGAAGAAACTTTAGCTTCTGGCGATAAAGTTCAAGTTATCGGATTCGGTACATTTGAAGTTCGTGATAGAGCTGCTCGTAAAGGTCGTAACCCACAAACTGGAGAAGAAATTCAAATTCCAGCAAGTAAAGTACCTGGATTCAAAGCTGGTAAAGCATTAAAAGAAGCTGTAAAATAATTTAATCTTTTAACCCCTAGAGCCACAAGGCTTTAGGGGTTTTCTTTTTGGGTTTAGGACGTTCTGCGGACCACTTGCGGACTAAATATTTTAATATTACATATTTTGTTTATTCCTTCCAATTTAAATATACGACACATAATATTCAATTATTCGCCGATTAATTTTGGCAACAATACATGTCGGTGGTATAATAAATAAGAATGAGTAAAGGAGGGTTTGATAATGACAATCCTAGATGAGATTTTAGAAGAATTAGGCAATGTGGATACCATTGAAGAACAACGGTTAGTTATTATTGATTATATAGAAAGAGCGAGTGAAGATAGTAGTTATATACCCGCACTTGAAAGCTTAGCTGACATACTATTTAAAACGGGATCAGTCGATCAAGGATTGACTGTATTAATTGAATTATTTGAATTAAAAAAATATAAGAAATATGCTAAGCAAATTGTGAACAAATTGTACCAATATGAAGCCTATGACAAGGCGTACTTTTATTGGTTAGATTTAGCGAAATCTGACAATGAAGATCCTGAAATCAATTTATTGGAAGCAAGATTACTTAAAAATCTAAATCGTCATACTGAAGCGATTGATATATATCGCCAGATTATTAAAAGCTATCCGACATTAGGAGAAGCCTATGAAGATTTAGGAGATATTTACTTAGAACAGCGAAATATTAGGCAAGCAGAAAATTATTATAGAGCGGTGTATGAGTATTTAGATGATTATGAAAATATCCGTGATGTTCGACTGAAATTAGTTGAAGTTGAGTCTTTAAAAGAAATTATTGACTTAGCAGCTGTTGAAAAACTCGAAAAAGACGAGCGAATTCCACTAGAAACAGAAGATGAGTTCTTTGTATTTTCTAATGTGTATAAGTCATTATTTCAATTCGATAAAGCAATTGATTACGCTAAAAAAGCACTACAAAAAGATTCAGACAATATAAACTATTCAATTCTTTTAATTGATTTATACAAAACAACTGGACAAAAATCTAATTTATATAAAGAATTAACATGGTCAGCTAAAACATTACCACCTTTAAATCCAATGATATTAAACATAGCAACAGTTGCCGATGATGTGGATCATTTAAATGATGACATCATAGAAAAGCTCATAGATTATACAAACTTAATTGATAATAGTGAAGATTTTTATTTGGCAATTAACATTATCGTAAATTATTACTTAGGTAAAAGTGATGCGGCACAAGCCTTACATTATTTACGAGTATTTGAAGGGCAACAAATTGATCATGAATATATGAGTTATCACTTTGCGATTGTTTATGAAGCTTTAGGTCTTAAAGATAAAGCAGAAGAAGATTATTTAAGTGCGCTTGATTATTTACTTCCTCACGAGGAAGTAGCTTTCCGTCTAGCTAACTTTTATTTTACGAATAAAGAAGTAGAGAAGGCATTAGAAGTCATTAAACAATATAATAATACATTTTATGATATACCAAAATTGAAAGCTTTGAGTAAAGAAATACAGTCTAAAAATGACTTTTCAGATTTAGATCAATATAAAGATTGGGAGTAAGAAAATGGAGAGAAATGAAAGAAAAAGACAATTTTTAAAATGGTTAATTTCAAATTACCAACATTCTAATCCATCTGTGAATTACTTATTGCAATTTCTATCAACAAATTCTGAGCTAATGAATAATATACTATTTTCTGAAGGGGCAAAGTACGCTCCGCGTGGAATTTACATTTCCTTTAATTCGAATACAAAACTGCCTTTTATTTATTATAAAGATCTGCTAAGTTATACTTTGAGCGACCAAGCCTTTCATGATATTCGCTTGAATCATCGTTTTTCAAAGCAAGATTTTTATGTTGAATTGGATATTCCCCACCTTTATCAGCAGCTATACAGATTTGATGTTTTTGAAGATAATCCGTATATCCCAGAAAATCTACAATTTTTGATGGACTTAGAAGACAGTCTATATCAAATTTCATTGGAGACGAAACTATCTTTATTAAATAAAGATTTAAATACCGCATTAGAGAAATACGACTTTGATAAAGTGAGTTATTATCTAACACAAATTGAAAAATTGAAAGGTGAATAATATGTTTGTATCACTGACAGATCCATTATTTCAAGAAGCAATTCCTGTATTAGGACAAATTGAGTCTCATGGATATGAGGCTTATTTTGTTGGGGGTTGTGTAAGAGATACATTATTAAATAAAAAAATTAATGATATTGATATTGCAAGCAGTGCAAGACCAGAAGAAGTTGAAGCCATGTTTCCAATTACATTTGATGTCGGGAAAGAACACGGTACGATTGTAGTCGTTGTTGATAAAGCACCTTATGAGATAACAACCTTTAGAACGGAAGGCGACTATACTGATTTTAGACGGCCGGATCAAGTAAATTTTGTTCGAAATTTAAGAGAAGACACATTAAGACGTGATTTTACAATTAATGCGATGGCATTTGACCGTCATGGCAAATTATATGACTACCACGGTGGTGTAAAGGATTTAAATGACCATCTAATCAGATGTGTTGGTAATGCACAAGAGCGCTTCTTAGAAGACGCTTTAAGAATGATGAGAGCGATTCGATTCGCCTCTCAACTAGGTTTTGAGATAGAAGAAGAGTCATTTAAAGCGATTCAAACTTTAAAAGCAAATTTACAACATATTTCAATTGAACGAATCAGAATTGAATTTAGTAAATTTTTACTAGGGGATTCATTTGCAGATAAAGCTCAGTTACTCGTAAACACAGGCTTAGCCGATTATTTGCTTGGGTTTACGCAAGCGTTAGTAGAAACAGTCATGACTGAATTAAGTAAAGATTTTAAAAACATCCACAATACTTTACGAGATGAGCGTTTAGTGTGGGCTAGAATGCTAAAGCACATGGGAATCATTCAGCCAGAAACAATCAGAAGTTTCTTAAAAGAATGGACACACAGTAATGCATTTATTAAAGATGTGATCCAAATGATTCAATTGTTTGACTACTTTAAAGAAGAACAAATTACAAGTTGGGAAGTTTACAATTATGACTACTCGAATGTTCAACTTGTTGAAGACTTTTTATTTGAAACCCAATTTTTAGACCATAAATTTGTCGATGATATCTACAACGCATTACCTATTAAAAGCAAAAAAGATATAGCCGTTAATGGAAAAGATGTTATGACAATCCTTAATCTTAATAAAGGCGGTCCAGAAATTGGGGCATGGTTAGATAAGATAGAACGATTAATTATTGAAATGGAACTAGAAAATACTTATAGTATGATTGAAGCTTATATAAAAAATAGTGGCAGTATAGATTAGGAGTGTTTGTATGCCTAGGTTAAAGAATAAAATTGCAATCGTTGATATTGAAACGACTGGTCCAAATATTGACGAGGGTGACCGAATCATCCAAATTGGAGCAATTATTATATCTGAAGGCAATATTGTTAATACATATTCGATGTTAATAAATCCTAATCGCGAGATTCCAGAACACATTGCTAAGTTAACGGGTATCAAAGAAGAAGATGTGGTGAATGCACCACAATTTAATAGTGTAGCAACTTTATGGCATGAGAGACTCAAAGATTGTGTCTTTATTGCTCATAATTTAGGCTTTGACTTACGTATACTTAAAGAAAGTTTTGAAAGATTTGATCTGGAATTTGATCCTATCGCTTTAGATTCAGTAGTTCTTGCGAAAATTATCGTTCCAACTTCAATCGGGTTTAATTTAACTGATTTAAGTCGTCATTTTAATTTAGAATATAGTGAAGCTCATGATGCCTATTCAGATGCATTAATCACTGTTGATATTGTGAGTGAGTTAGCTAAAATTGCGAAAAAGATTCCGATTGAGACTCTTAGTCGAATGGAGCCTTTCTTAAGGAACCTGAGGTATAATGAAATAGAATTTTTTACTAATCCAGATAAGTTTATTTTAAACGAGATAGTTAGTGACAAAAGGACAGAAGTAAATTTAGAAAGTGAAAACTTACCTAAACAGAACCTAACCCTTTCTGAATTTATAAATGAAAAATGGCAAAACCATCCTTATGCTGTGTTAGAAGATACGCATCGTCCCATTCCGTATGATGTGATATTTAATGAAACAAACTTAAAAGAGGGGCGTTATTTATTATCTTTTCCAACATTAGATGAATCGAATTATTGGAATGACTTGATAGTAAATCACACATCATTAGAAAAGATAGCTTTATTAAAGTCTCAAGGAAATTATTTACATGAAAAAGCTTTCGAGAAGTATATTCTTCAATATAATTTTAAACGTAATAATCAACAGGAATTACTCGTAATAGCGGCATCTATACATTGGCAATCTTTGTCAAAATTCGGCGATTTTAGCGAAATAAATAAAGAATTGTCTATTAAAAACTTATTAAACAAACATCAGACAAAGGACTTATTAGTCAAGAATCATACGAATTTTCATCAAGTAATTGAGTATGCTAAAAAAGCAAATATCATTATAACTTATGACGCTAATTTAAACAGTATGATGCTAAAAAACAGAGATCAAATAGAGTATTTATTCAGTCGAAAATTAATTATAGGTAATGTTAATTCTTTTATTGATTCTGCTCGCTTTATTCAACAAAGTAATATTGAATTGAGTGATTTTAATAATCAATTACTTAATTTATTCGATGATATGCAACAAGTTTACAGTGATAATCAGTATATTGTTCATTTAAGCAAAGAGATTCTATCGATGAGAGATTTAAGTAATAATTTGATTTCGATAATCAGCAATATATTAAAAGAAGAATCATTTGATAACAGAATTCAACAAGAAAAAGTTCAAACTTTCGTGAATATTGAATCCGATGACGCGAATAAGATCATGGACTTTGCCAATAAGATTAGAGATAAATTAGCTAGTTTTTATAAGCAATTAGATGTTGAGTCTGAAAAGCTGAAGAAAATTAATCAACCAGTGCTACTTTTACATCGCTTCATAAACAAACTAGAACAAATGAATTTGATGAATGACGAAAGCAATTATATGACAATCAGTGCAACACGAGTCAATAATAAATTTTATAATATTTCTATTCAAGTGAAGCCTATTCGTATTAAGAAAGAAAGTCTTACTTGGCTACTTGAAATGCAAAGTGTATTATTAGTTAGTTCAGGAAACTATTATAATTCAAGAATGACTGGAGATTCCAATTGGATTCAATTGGATGCAGCCTTCGATTATTTAAAACTCCCAACATTGTTCAAAGAAAATAAACACATCATAAATCATCCTGTTGAATTTATTCAAGGTGAAGATAATGCCACACGAATTTCGGATTTATCTGACTTTATAAATAGTGATCGAAAGCTGTTAGGTGACAAAATAATAATTATTATGCCGAATCAGTTTTTAGTTTCGGATTTGTTCCATAAGTTAATTCTTAATGATGAAATTTCTAAAGATTATCATATCTTAGCTGAGTCCATAACAGGTAGTTTAAATCGAATTAGAAGGCGGATTCATGAAACTGAAAAAGTTATTGTTATTCTTAGAGAAAGAAGTTTTACTGAACTTCTTTGGGGAGATAAGCAAACTGAAATTTCAGTTCTGTTATATAATTTACCTTTTCAATCTCCAGGTGAAACTAAAATCCAAGCGAAGTATCATTATCTAAAGAAAACAAAAGATCAAACCGAATTATTTGATGATATATTACTACCACAAATGATTCAAAGAATTAAAAACGTCATCAATTTTATTAGTAACAATTATGCGAATGAAAAGCTTTATATTTTGGATAAGCGTTTATATACAAAGTACTATACAAAAGAAATATTAGATCAATTAGAGTCAATGGTTGAAATTAATATATTGAACTAACTACATTAAGTGTTTATTCAATTTACGTCAAAAATATGTTATTATATAACGGTCATAAAATTAGAAAGTAATGTTGGAAGGAGGCCAAACGTTGAACCGTAAAGTAGTATCAGGATTAACAATTATATTGTTAATTGTACTTGTTGCATTATTATTTATCTATTCGCAAAGTATGGGTTCGATGGTGCAAGCTCAAGAGGAAACTGTTGATTTAGTTTCTTTAGATCATATTGTCGAAGAAGTTAACGATTTCTATTGGGTAACTATTGATGAATCTTACTTTACACTTGATTTTACAGATGAAAATGGAAATCAAATATATGCAATTGTTACGCAAGACGGAGGAGATATTCAGTATTTTACTTCTCAAGATATCATATCTCATCAAGATGCCTTATCAATTACACTCAGTGAAAATGAACCAACGAAACTATTACGACCACGTCTTGGGATGATGGGCAAGCAACCCGTTTGGGAGATTTCATTTAAAGCTGATAATAATACACTATCGTATTATTATATTAATGCGTCAAATGGCGAATGGATTCAAACTATCGCTAATATTTAAGATTATAGGGGGAATATTGTGGATACAATTACAATGCGCCAAGCAGGCGACTATGTAGATAAACAAGTAAAAATTCATGCGTGGGTTACAAACAAAAGAAGTAGTGGGAAAATTGCATTCCTACAATTACGCGATGGACACGAATACTTCCAAGGTGTCGTGTTAAAAAACCAAGTAGGCGAAGAGACTTTTGAGTTAGTTAAACACTTAGGACAAGAAACTAGTGTTGAATTAACAGGTGTTATCCAAATAGATGACCGTTCAAGTTTAGGTTATGAACTGTTAGTTGAATCAATTAAAGTGATTGGTGAAAGTCATGAATACCCAATTACACCTAAAGATCATGGAACAGACTTCTTAATGGATCACCGTCATTTATGGTTACGTTCATCAAAACAACATGCTATAATGCAAATTCGTAATGAAATTATTCGAGCAACTTATGAATTCTATAATGATCGTGGTTTTATTAAAGTGGATCCTCCTATCTTAACAGGAAGCTCTCCTGAAGGTACAACTGAGTTATTCCATACTAAATACTTTGATGAAGATGCATTCTTATCACAGAGTGGTCAATTATACTTAGAAGCTGCAGCAATGGCTTTTGGTAAAGTTTTCTCATTTGGACCAACGTTTAGAGCAGAAAAATCAAAAACACGTCGTCATTTAATTGAATTTTGGATGATGGAACCTGAAATGGCAAACTACAATCATGAGGAAAGCTTAAAAGTACAAGAAGAGTATGTTGCTTTTATTGTACGTAATGTGATTGATCATTGTGGTTCAGCTTTATCTACTTTAGAACGTGATGTTGCTACGTTAGAAGAATATACGAAATTACCTTACCCCCGTGTATCTTATACTGATGCCATTGCATTATTAATAGAGAATGGCTTCGATGATATTGAATGGGGAGACGACTTTGGTTCACCTCATGAAACATTTATCGCTAGTAAATACGATCGTCCAATCTTTATTGTTAATTATCCAAAAGCAATTAAACCATTCTACATGAAGATTAATCCTGAAGATCCTCGTACAGTCTTATGTGCCGACATGATTGCACCAGAAGGATATGGTGAAATCATAGGTGGTTCAGAACGTGAGAATGATTACGAAATCATGAAAGAAAACATTACTAAATTTGGTTTAGATTTAGATGCTTACCAATGGTACCTAGATATTTCACGTTATGGTAGCGTACCACATAGTGGGTTTGGAATGGGTCTTGAACGTGTAGTGGCTTGGTTATCTGGAATTGAGCATATTAGAGAAACAGCCCCATTCCCAAGATTATTAAACCGTTTATATCCATAAGACAAATTATTTATTGTGTAAAAGCCATTTTCAGATGGCTTTTATGCGTTTATAGGGAAAATTTTAATAGAAGGGAGTTAAAGAAGATATGAGAAGCACGGCTTATGATTGGATTAAAGACGGTTTTACGTCGGTACCTAATATTCTTTTTGATCAATACCATCAGCTTGAATTAACCGGTGACCAAATGGTTTTATTATTATATATTTTTTCTCAAATCAATCGAGGAAGATTATCTGAAGATATGAACCGTATATCCATTGATCTTGGTTGGAGTAGTCACAAAGTGAGCGATACATTAAGTCAACTTATGAATAAAGATTTCTTAGAAATCGAATTAGTGCCGAATAATGAAGGCAAACAAACTGATCATTATACTTTGAGACCATTATTCGACAAGTTAGATGAGATAAACTTCCAACAAAGTGCTCAGAGCGCACAATATATGAAAAAGAACCTTTCTACTCCCAAAAATGAAGGATTAAATATTGTAACATCATTTGAACAAGAATTTGGAAGACAGTTGACACAGATTGAGTTAGAAACCTTAAATGACTGGGTAAATATTTCCAAATACGATGAAAAATTAATTCAATTAGCTTTAAAACAAGCAGTTTTAAACCAAGCATTGAGTTTAAAATACATTGATCGTATTTTACTCAATTGGGAAAAGAAAAATATTCGAACGGCAGAAGAAGCTCAAAGAGACATCGAGCGATTTGAGAATCGAAATAATCAGAATAATTCACAAATGGTGGATGATTCACAATATGAGCATATCGAAATACCACTTAATTACTGGGACAATAATTAATAGGAGAGACATATGACATTAAATTCAGAAGAAGTTCTTGATATTATCCACCGGATGGATCGATTAATTCCAGATGCGAAATCTGAATTAGACTATGATGATCCCTTCCACATGCTAGTTGCTGTAATGTTAAGTGCACAATCAACAGATAAACAAGTGAATAAGATAGCACCTGCCTTATTTGAAGCTTTTCCAGATCCAGAATCAATGAGTCAAGTCAAAGCTCAGGAAGTTGAACCATACATTAAAACACTTGGACTTTATCGCAATAAAGCGAAGTATATAGTAAGTGCTGCTAAAGATATTGTTGATAAATTTGATGGGAAGATCCCTGATAACCGTAAAGATTTGATGTCACTTTCTGGAGTAGGACGAAAAACTGCAAATGTTGTACTTTCAGTTGTTTTTGATACACCTGCGATTGCTGTAGATACTCATGTTGAAAGAGTATGCAAGAGATTAAATATCGTACCTGAAGATGCTACACCCGTACAAGTAGAGAAGATATTAATGGAAAAATTACCTGAAAAATATTGGAGCCATGCACATCAGTTGTTAGTTCTATTCGGAAGATATTACTGTACTGCTAGAAGTAAGAAATGCTATGAATATTTAGAAGACGTATAAAAAAACAGCTTCAAAGTGAAATCACTTTGAAGCTATTTTTTTAACGTCTTGAGCGATTAACCCCTATGAAGATAATGGGTGTAATAATTGTTGCTAAGATCGCTTCTGGAATACCATTGGCCGTAACAATTCCCCATAAAATCGGCCATAATTGACTGACATTTGCGCCATCTATGGCGCCAATATATTCTGTAGGTTTGAAGATTCCAATAGCGCCAAGAACTAGAATCGTATTTAAGATGCTACCAATGAAGCCTGCGACAGCACCTTTAGTAGAATCAGAAAAACGATCAAGAATATATTTAATACATAAACCTAAAAGAAGTGGCATAAGAATTCGTGGTAAAACACTAACTAAAGGCGACGTGAAGATCATTCTTTCTATCGGATTACCAATAAGCCATGCACGAGCAAGTGAGTTTAAACCAAAAACTAGGCCTAAAATCATACCATCTCGTGTACCGAGCCACAATGTACTTAATATTACCGTAATGGGAATAATAGTCATTGCAATTGGCCCAATGGTAATAAAGCCAAGGAAGGGTACCCAACTTTGAATGATGATTAATGCAATAAAAAGACCTAGAATAACTAGTCTTCTTGCGTTATTATTAGAATAACTACTTTTCATTATATAACTCCTTATAACTATTATGTAAATTATTATATCATATAGTTATAAAATTATACTAAATAAATTAGATGACTTTAGATTGGGGACGTCAAAATGTTTGAACAATGGCTTGCAATGGAACAGTTTTATTTTAATGATATGTGGATTTTTGTCGCAATCAGTTGCGTATTAGGTATAATATTTTTTGCTTCAATTGCTTATATTAAAAAAAGAATCGTACAAGTTATCGCATTAGTAACGATTATTTTCTGGTTTATAACTGGGATGTTTGTTTACCGAGGGTACGAAGAACATCATGAAATGATTGCTTTGAATAGTTATATTAATGCTGCTAATCGCAAATATGAGAAGAAAATATTTTTTGACTTTCCTTATTCCTATTCGGAACTGTCACTTTATAAGCAAGGATATATGAAGAAATATTTTGAGGCACTCCCATTTTACGATGCAGAACAATTAACTCAAGAGGTTGAATACTAGGGGAGTGATGGTACATATTATTATATAGAAGCTAAAGGAAATATATACTATACTTCTCAACGACTATTAAGTTTCTCTGATCAAGTCAATGAACCACAGAGACTAGGAGTTCAATATCATTTAAATGATCAACAGTTTGAAACTATTGGATTTATTAATCCATCCTCAATATTTTTAGTATCATATTTGGTTCCGCAAAGTTTAAGTGATTTTGAAGTAAGTGAAGAAGATAAAGATAAGGCTGTTTATCATTCCGACCAACAAATTGGTCGATGGTTGTCACCATAAAAGCAAAAAAAGAGTGAAAGAGAATTTTATTCTCTTTCACTCTTTTTGTTACAATGGATTATTTTCTGATTCAGATTCCGTACCGGAAACACTTGGATTTTCTTCAGGTAGTTCATTCCCATTTGGTCCAGATTCAGTTTCTGTTCCTTCTGGTCTAGATTCTTCTGATTCATCGTCGGAAGAAGTTGTCTCATCTTCGCTTTCAGATTCATCCCCGGAAAAATCTTCCTGAGTTGTTAACGTTAGTGTAATAATCATCACGTCAGAACTACTATTACCATCAACGATTCGTAATCTTAAGACATATTCTCCATAACTTTCTGCAGGAATTTGGAATGCAGTATTCGTTCCGGTGTAAACAACTTGTCCGTTCACAGATAATTCGAACTGTCCAGATTCAGTCAATGGTGCCCATTGAGCATTAATTACTTTATTCTCTTGATCATATTCTGCGTAAAATCCAGTTGGAGGATTAATATAACGACCGTAAGCGAGTGATTGTTCTGTAGGTTCCTGACCTCTAATAAATAATTCGTTCGATTTAGCTTCTGCAGGAGTATATGGACCCGGTAATAAAATTGGATCAGTATATTTTTCAATTTCTACTTCAACTATACTTTCTGGTTTCTCCCAATCTGTTACTGGTACATCAGTCATTAAATAAGTCATCATTTCACGATAGATATGCTGAGGAATGGCAGTTTCTTCAAGTGTCAAGTAATTACCAGGTTCATTTGGATTATCATAACCTACCCAAGAACTAATTGAATACTGAGGACTCATTCCGACATACCAACCATCAGGAGCAGCATATGTTCCTTGGTCTAAACCAAGAGTTGCTAACTGGTCTTCTGTATAATTCGTTGTTCCAGTTTTACCAGCATGGTAAATACCTTCAATATCAGAACTACTAGCAAATACACCAGGCACATCTTTGAGAATGTCTGTTAACATATAAGCAGTAGTATCTTTCATTGCTTGACGCGTTTCAGTTTCGAATATTTCTTCAGTACCAGCAGAAGTAACAACACGATTCACCGTATATGGCTTATTGTATTCACCATAATTTGCGATGGCAGCATAGGCTGCTGATAATTGAATAGGTGTAATTCCTCCACCTAAGGCATTCGCTTCGACTAATTCACGTTTGTTGTCATTGAGGATATTGATATCCATCTTTTGTAAAAAGGCATAGGCATTATCTAATCCAACAGCTTGAAGTACTTTTAAAGCTGGAATATTACGTGAGCCGGCTAAAGCTTCACGAAGTGTCATATTACCTTCATATTCAAAGTCATAGTTATAAAATTCTTGACCGCTTGAATAGGTATACGGCTCATCAACAACCAATGTACCTGTAGAGAAGTTTAAGTATTCTAGGGCAGGGCCATAGGCTGATAAAGGTTTCATAGTTGAACCAATTGAGCGATTCAATGTATTTGCACGGTTTAACCCCATCGCAACTTCTTGTTTACGTCCACCGATCAGGGCAACTAATTGACCATTATCCACATCTACAATAGAAGCAGCCGTTTGCATTTGATCATCAGGGAAGACAACCGCTTGATTATTATTCACCGTATCGTAAAGTTTTTCTTGAGCTTGATAGTCCATATTCGTATAAACTTCAACGCCATCAGTATAGATATTGATGTTCATCTTATCTTGCACTTCTTGAGCGACAACATCTAAGTAAGCATCAATGACTAAATCAACTTTATTTGTTGAGCTGTTAGATAAGGGAACTAACATTGATTCAATCGACGTATTAACAGCTTCATCATATTGTTGTTGGGATATCATTTCTCGATCTAACATAACTGCTAATACTAAATCTCGACGTTCTTTAGCTTCAGCAGGATTTGTATAAGGATCATAAATAGAAGGTGCTTGAGGAAGACCAGCTAAAAGGGCAGCTTCAGCTAAATTAATTTCTTGAATATCTTTTCCGAAGAATTCCTTAGCAGCTGTTTTGGCACCATAGACATTATTTGAATAGAATAGTTTATTTAAATATAAAGTTAATATCTCTTCTTTACTATATTCTTGTTCAATCTGCATTGCGAGCCAAGCTTCTTGAGATTTACGTTCTAATGTTTGGTCTTGGAAATCAGTTGAGAATACAGATAGTTTTACTAATTGTTGAGTAATAGTACTACCACCTTGAACAATTCCTCCAGCTCGAAGGTTTGCAATTAGTGAACCAACAATTCTTATCGGGTCAACGCCATTATGATTATAAAAACGAGTATCTTCAATAGCGATAACCGCATCTTCTAATACTTGTGGGATTTCCGATGCCTCCATGACATCTTTATTTTGACCTCCAAGTTCTTTAACTAAGTCACCAGACTTATCATAAATCTTACTCGAAACTTGACCTTGCAAATCACTGAAGCTAATTTCAGGGGAATTCATTGCGTAATAACCGAAAACCCCTGCTCCTCCAATGACAGCAATGAAAAATAGCATAATGAGCAAAATGAAAATTCGTTTGACGATTTTTTTCGGTTTTCGATTGCGTTTATTTTTGTTTCCTTTATTATTATTTTTATTTCTATATTTTTTGCGTTCTACACGACTTCCAGTTGCCATTTACGACATCCTTTCTACAAAGTAACTTTAATTATTTTCTAACAAGTATTCATCAAGAGCTTTTAAGTAATCAATCATCGGAAAAATACCAGTTGGGCATTCATAACCATTCTCCTTGATAAAATCATAAGTTAGACTTTGTTTGTTATTATTATTTATATATTGATGTATGTATTGATAAGGTAGTAAATAAATTTCATCTAATTCACTAAAAGATACAATTAAAAAGGCGATACCGCCTTGATCTAAACAAGAAAGCATATGCTCTCGTTGATGTTCTGGTAAATTAGATAAAGGAAAGCTTGTTTTATTTTTAGTTTCCTTCGCTTCAAAATCAATGTACTTGCCTTGATATACGCCATTATAATCCGTCGTTGAAGCATGACGGTAATATGCTTCTGTGATCCGAGCAGCACTTCGTCTTGGATAATCCACTCGAACAACTTGAATCGGAGTGGGTTTTTTATGAATGACTGCTAAGTTATGAGATAGGTAATACTCATTACTTTTATTCAAGCGTTCTTCAAGAGACATACCTCGGCTTCCATAGTTTATTCTCTTATTTCGTTTTAATTTGATTTGTTTTTTAGGACCATGTCCCATTGGATATTTCACCATGATGTCACTCCTTATCACTATTTTTCATTATAACTAATAATTAAACTGTTAGATAGGTAAAATAGAGATAAAACATAAATTTAATTCAATTGACTAAAAATAATAAACAATTATTCAAACATAGATTGTATTTTATCATAAGTTGCATGTTGAAACATGAATAATATGTGATATTATATTGAAAAAAGACTTGCGTAGGCTATATCTGTACGAATTATTGAGTAAAACAGTTTACAAAAGGGCAATTATCGGTTAGAATACAAAGGTATGTAAAACAAGAAGTGTTGGAGGGTTAACTTAATGACTACAAATTTTGAAAAAACAACAGGCAATGAAGGTACATTAACTTTTGAAATTCCTCAAAAGGAAGTAAAAAAAGGATTAGACCAAGCCTTTAAAAAAGTACAAAAAACTGTATCAGTTCCAGGTTTCCGTAAAGGGAAAGTTCCACGTCAGATTTTTAACAACGTATATGGTGAAGAAGCATTATATGATGAAGCTTTAAACGCTGTATTACCAGATGCATATGAAGCTGCAGTTAAAGAAGCAGGTTTAGATGTGGTTGGACAACCAAAATTTGATATCGAAACAATCGGTAAAAAAGAACCTTGGGTAATGAAAGCAGAAGTTACATTAAAACCAGATGTTCAACTTGGTGAATATAAAGGATTATCAGTAGAAAAACAAGATACTGAAGTAACTGATGAAGATGTTCAAAACGCAATCAAATCTCGCCAAGAGAAATTAGCTGAATTAGTTGTTAAAGATTCAGAAGCGGTTGAAGGAGATACTGTAGTTATCGATTACGAAGGTTTCGTAGA
Organism: Ruoffia halotolerans; assembly: GCF_014049385.1. GTDB lineage: Bacteria > Bacillota > Bacilli > Lactobacillales > Aerococcaceae > Ruoffia > Ruoffia halotolerans. The sequence continues at coordinate 44,697 of NZ_JACAOA010000013.1, forward strand.
TACTGAAGCATTCGATGGTGGTAAAGCAGAAAATCATTCATTAGAATTAGGATCAAATTCATTTATTCCTGGTTTCGAAGAGCAATTAGTTGGAACTAAAGCTGGCGATAACGTAGATGTTAATGTTACTTTCCCTGAAGAATACCAAGCTGAAGAGTTAGCTGGTAAAGAAGCTGTGTTCAAAGTAACAGTACACGAAGTTAAAGCTACTGAATTACCTGAATTAGATGATGAATTCGCTAAAGACGTTGATGACGAAGTTGAAACATTAGCAGAATTAGAAAACAAAATTCGTGTTCAATTAGAAGAAGAAAAACAACAAGCAGCGAAAGACATCTTTGAAGACTTAGCTTTACGCCAGGCTGTTGACAATGCAGAAGTTGAAGGTGGCATTCCATGGGCAATGGTTCATGAAGAAATTCACCGTCAAATGGACTACTTCTTAAATAACTTAAGCCGTCAAGGTATTCAACCTGAAATGTACTACCAAATTACTGGTACAACATCTCAAGACTTACATGATCAATTCGAAGAAGAAGCTGAATTACGTACTAAGACGAACCTAGTATTAGAAGCTATCGTTAAAGCTGAAAACCTTGAAGTAAGCGACGAAGAAAAAGAAGAAGAAGTAAAATCTCTTGCTGAACAATATGGTATGGAAGTTGACCAAGTTCGTGGATTTGTATCTGACGACATGTTAAATTCAGATATCAAGATGAAGAAAGCAATGAGCATCATTGTTGACTCTGCAGAAGAAAAGTAAGATAATAAGGATTAAAGATTAATATTATAGAGGGATTGCAAGAGTCACTAGTGTTTAATTTGGGGCTTCTTTGCATCCCTCTTTTGATGTTATTTATATTTTTAAAGGAAATTAAGGAGGATAATAAATGGCAAAAAAAACATCGGATATGACTAATTTCTACTGTTCCTTTTGTGGAAAATCACAAGATGAGGTTAATAAAATTGTTGCAGGACCAGATGTATATATTTGTGATGAGTGTGTCGAATTATGTAAAAACATTATCGACGAAGAACTGAAAAGTGAAAGAACTCATGAACCTGTAAAAATGCTAATTCCTAGCGAAATTAAAGACGTTTTAGATGATTATGTTATCGGACAAGATGCAGCTAAAAAATCACTTTCTGTTGCTGTTTATAATCATTATAAAAGAGTGAACCAGAATATGATGGATGATGATGAAGTGGAGTTACAAAAAAGTAACATCGCTTTAATTGGGCCAACAGGATCAGGTAAGACTTTCTTAGCACAAACAATGGCAAAAACATTAAATGTTCCATTTGCGATTGCTGATGCAACCACACTAACTGAAGCAGGTTATGTGGGGGAAGATGTTGAGAACGTTCTATTAAAATTAGTTCAAGCCGCAGATTATGATATTGAACGTGCAGAAAAAGGTATTATATACATTGATGAAATTGATAAAATTTCTAGAAAAAGTGAAAATGTATCAATTACACGGGATGTCAGTGGTGAAGGTGTCCAACAAGCCTTATTAAAAATATTAGAAGGTACAGAAGCAAATATACCTCCTAAAGGTGGACGTAAACATCCAAACCAAGAATTCTTAAAATTAGATACTAAGAACATCTTATTCATCGTTGGGGGTGCCTTTGATGGAATCGAAACGATTGTAAAAGAAAGATTAGGAAGTAAAGTCATTGGTTTTGGTAAAACAACTGGAAAAGTTGATGAAACGAAGAGTTTAATGCAACAAGTAACTTCTGAAGATTTACTTAAGTTCGGACTAATCCCTGAATTCATTGGACGTATCCCTATTACTGCAGCCTTAGAGAAATTAACAGAAGAAGATTTAATTTCAATTCTAACAGAACCAAAAAATGCACTTGTTAAACAATACAAAAAACAATTATCAATGGATAATGTAGTACTTGAATTTGAAGAAGAGGCACTTCAAGCAATTGCTCAACAAGCGCTTGAACGCGGAACTGGTGCACGTGGATTAAGATCAATCATCGAGAATGTGATGTTAGAAATTATGTACGAAGTGCCAAGCCGTGAAGATATCGCTAAGATAATTATTACGAAGGAAAATGTCGAAGGTGCACATAAACCTGAATACTATAGTAATGACAATCGAAAAATTTCATAAAAGCGAGGCAGCATAATATGAAAGTACAAAATCCAAAACTCGAAATAACTGCAGTAAAGCTTGAACAGTATCCATCGATGGATAAACCTGAGATTGCTTTAGCAGGAAGATCAAATGTAGGAAAATCATCATTTATTAATACATTGATCGAAAGAAAAGGCTTAGCTAGAACATCAGGCCAACCAGGTAAAACTCAAACATTAAATTTCTATAATATGGATGATAAATTCCGATTTGTAGATGTTCCTGGTTACGGGTATGCGAAAGTATCCAAAACTGATCGTGCTAGATGGGCTAAAATGATCACTGAATACTTAACAAACCGAGACAACTTAGTAACTCTCTTGTTATTAATGGACTTTCGTCATGAACCGACAGAATTAGACATTCAAATGAAAGAATTTGCTGATGAATTAGACATTCCATATGCGATTGTTTTAACAAAAGTTGATAAAATTAAAAGAAGCCAGCGAAATAAACATATTTCGATGTTCACTAAAAAGCTAGAATTACCAACGAGTGATGCATTGTTTTTATTCTCTTCTGAAACAGCCGAAGGGAAAGAAGATATTTGGGAAGTAATTGAAAGTCAAATCAACTAACAAGAGAACAGGAGAATACAATGTTTAAGCAACTTAAAGGTCAGTTTAATAAAGCAGAGTGGAGTTGGATGTTTCAGGATTGGGCAAACTCAGCCTATTCCTTAATGATAACAACAGCTATATTCCCAATATTTTATAAGTCTGTTGCGGATGCAGGAGGTATAAGTGGGGCAGACTCAACGGCTTATCTTGGATATACCAATGCGATTGCCACAGTTCTAACAGCTGTTTTAGCCCCTTTTCTTGGGACGAGTGCTGATTATAAAGGGTATCGAAAACCTTTATTCACTATTTCAACACTCTTAGGTATTATTGCTGTATTTTCAATGATGTTTATTGGAAATGGTAACTGTTTTTTATTATTAGTTGTTTATGCGATTTCTTCATTTGGTTTTCACGTAGCTAATATATTCTATGATAGTTCGATTATGGATGTAACAACACCGGAACGACTAGATCAAGTCAGTTCAACTGGCTTTGGTTTAGGTTATATCGGTAGCGTATTTCCCTTTTTAATATTTATGGTGTTCCAATTAACAGGGATATTTCCTGCGAATGTCACTGTTAATATTGGATTTTTACTTACAGCTGCTTGGTGGTTTATCTTTACAATTCCATATTGGAAGAATGTGAATCAAGTGAATTACTTAGAAAAAACTGAAGGTATTATTCAAACGACGGTGAAATCATTAACTGCTACTGTAAAAGAATTAAAGAAATATCCACATATCTATTTGTTTTTATTTGGTTATTTCTTTTATATAGATGGTGTCGGAACAATCATTGCGATGGCCACTTCAGTAGGTACAGATTTAGGCTTATCAGCAAATGAACTTATCATAATGTTGCTAGTCGTTCAAATCGTAGCATTCCCATGTTCTATTATGTACGGGTATTTAGCTAGACGTTTTGGCACTAGAACAATGTTATTTGTTGGTATTGCTACTTATATAGTTATTTGTATTTTCGGATTAAGTTTAGATTCATTTACCGATTTTATGATTTTAGCTGTGCTAGTCGGAACGGCTCAAGGTGGAATTCAAGGTTTAAGTCGCTCTTACTTTGGTCAGATTATTCCTAGAGAGAAAAGTAATCAGTTTTATGGTTTCTATAATATTTTCGGGAAGTTCTCTTCCGTATTAGGGACGACTATTTTAGGAGTTGTAGCGCAGATAACAGGCGATTCTTTAAAAGGATTGTTTGCTCTTATTGTGCAATTTAGTATCGGTGCGATTCTGTTATACATGGCAAAACCAAGCAAAAGTTACACTAATTAACTCGAAATAATAGAGGTGATTTCAATTGAGTTATATTCCAGAGGAAGTTATCAACGAGGTTAAAAGTAATGTTGATATCGTCGAACTCATTGGACAATATGTTCAATTGAATAAGCGTGGGACAAACTACATGGCCTCATGTCCTTTTCATGAGGATAACAATCCTTCTTTTTCAGTTTCACAGCCAAAGCAAATTTATAAGTGTTTTAGTTGTGGGAGAGGGGGGAATATCTTTAGTTTTCTACAAGAAATTGAAGGTATTTCTTTTACTGAATCTGTAGCAAAAGCAGCTGAGTTTGCGAATATTACGGTTGATGAAAAATATATTCAAGCTCAACCTTCAAAGCAGCAAGAATTTAGTTATTTATATGATATACACGAAAAAGCAAATGATTTTTACCACTACTACTTAATGAGCACAAATAATGGTGCAGAAGCTTATGATTACTTAATTCAAAGACAGCTAACAAAAGAAGTGTTAGAAGTGTTTCAATTTGGCTTAGCGCCAAATAACTCGCAATTATTAGTCCAATATTTACAAAAGGCTGGTTTTACATCCGAACAGCTAGTAGATTCAGGTATTTTTTATATGGCTGACTCTGGTGAATTAATTGATCGTTTTCGTAACCGAATTATGATTCCTCTTCGTAATAGTAGAGGAGATGTTGTGGCTTTTTCAGGACGTGTGTTTCAAGAGAATAGTGAAAAGTCGGCCAAGTATTTAAACTCACCTGAAACGAGCATTTTTAAAAAAGGTAAGTTAATTTATAATTTAGACAATGCTAGATTACCTATACGTAATCAGAATAAAGTGTTAATTGCAGAAGGTTATATGGACGTCATTAGTTTGTATCAAGCAGGATACGAGAATGTGGTTGCTTCGATGGGAACAAGTTTGTCAGAGGATCAATTAAAACAATTAAGTAAAATGACGAACACTTTAATTTTTGCCTTTGATGGCGATGATGCTGGACAAAAAGCAACGAGTCGAGCTTTTCAGACAGCTCAAGGTATTACGAATGCAGAAATCAAAGCAATTCAGATACCTAATAAACTTGATCCTGATGAATGGATTAAGGAACACGGGAAAGATAGTTTCCAACAATTAATTAATCAATGCATTTCGCAATTTGAGTTTAATCGAGATTTTTTTAAGAAAGATTATAATTTAAACGATGAATATGAACTTGCACAATATATTGAAAAAGTTATCGAATTAATTAGCCAAATCAAATCACCTATTGAACAACAATTAAGAATTAATGATTTAGTGAATGAGTATCATCTTTCGGAAGCAATCATTACCGAGCAGGTCAATCGTGCTCGTGATATTCGACCTAATAATTACAAGCAACCCACTAATCAAAATAATAGTGTGGAACCACCTCAAGCTAGTTTTTCAAATGCTCCAATTATAACACAAGAACTTGCTTTGCAAATTAAATCAAAACGAGCATTTAATAGTGAAAAGCAAATTATATTCTATTTGATTTATTTCGAAGAGGCATGGGATTATATGGAAGAGTTAAGTAATCCTCCAGTATTTTTTCATGATTTTACAAGTAAAGCATTTTTTGAGCTAGATCGATATTATTACGAAGGAAATCATTTGCCACTCACTGGTATCATTGATAGAATAAACGATACCCAAGTAAGTCATTTTTTAACTTCGTTAATGTGGGAACAAGAATTATTCGATTTTACTCGTCAACTGTTAGATGATTGCTTTAAAGTTTTACAGCAAGAATTTATTCAACAAGAGATCAATGAATTAAGAAAGAAAGTTGTTCAATATCAAAAACAACAAGATTATTCAGAAATGAATCATACTTTAACAAGAATCATGAATTTAACGCGTCAGATTAAAGAAATTTAGGGGGCTTACTTATATGACTGAAAAAGATCAAGTTCAAGAAGAACAGCAACAACAGCAAGATGGAAAAACAATCGAGCAAAAAGATCCTCAACAAGAGCATGTAAAAGAAGAAAGAAGTAACGAGTTATCACTTACGTTAGAACAAGCAACGAAACTATTAATTGCTGAAAAGGAAACGTTAGGTCAAATTCATTATGATGAATTAACAGAATCAATTGCTAGTCCATACGAACTGGATGCAAATGCTATTGATAAATTAATTCAACAAGTTGAAGATAGTGGTATTGCGGTCGTTGGTGACGATGGTGGACCAACTAAACAACAAATGGTACGAGCAGAAGAAGGTGACAAGTCAACAACAGCGTCTTCAGCAGCCGTATCTAAAATCAAAGTAAGCGATCCAGTTCGTATGTATTTAAAAGAAATTGGACGCGTTGATTTACTTACAGCAGATGAAGAAGTGTCCATTGCAAAACGAATTGAAGATGGCGATGACTTAGCTAAACAAGAATTGGCAGAAGCAAACTTACGTTTAGTTGTATCGATTGCAAAGCGTTATGTTGGGCGTGGTATGTCTTTCTTAGATTTAATTCAAGAAGGTAATATGGGATTAATGAAAGCTGTTGATAAATTTGACTACCATAAAGGATTTAAATTCTCTACCTATGCTACGTGGTGGATTCGTCAAGCAATCACAAGAGCGATTGCTGACCAAGCAAGAACAATTCGTATTCCTGTACATATGGTAGAAACTATTAATAAATTAGTACGTGTACAAAGAACATTATTACAAGATTTAGGTAGAGAACCGACTCCAGAAGAAATTGGTGCTGAAATGGATTTACCGACTGAAAAAGTCCGTGAAATTCTCAAGATTGCTCAAGAACCTGTTTCCCTTGAGACACCAATCGGTGAAGAAGATGACTCACATTTAGGTGATTTCATTGAAGATGAAGGGGCTATGAGTCCAGAAGCATTTACTTCAAGTTCTTTATTAAGAGAACAATTGGAAGATGTCCTAGATACTTTAACTGATCGTGAAGAGAATGTATTACGTCTTCGTTTTGGTTTAGATGACGGGAATATTCGCACTTTAGAACAAGTAGGTAAAGTGTTTGGCGTCACACGTGAACGTATTCGTCAAATCGAAGCGAAAGCATTACGTAAATTACGCCACCCAAGTCGTTCTAAGCAATTAAAAGATTTCTTAGAGTAGGATACATAATTTAAGATAAAGAGGCTATATCGTTGGATAAAGCCTCTTTTTACTATGTTTTATACTATTTATTGTTCTAAAATCAAATCAATGATATTTTCGGCTGTAATCTTACCAAAATACTCATTAAGTTCAATTGGTGTAAGAGCTTCTAATAAATCTTTACGTTCAACACGTGTTCCGATTAAAGCATTTTCGATATCTTTTATATCAGCTTTTCCAAAAAAGTCTCCATAAATACGGATTTTTTGAATTCTCCCTTTATCTACATTGAGCGTTAGCGATACCGTTCCGCCTTCAAAACGACCATCAGCATTATAATCGTAACGTGGCGATTTACCATAATTCCACTCCCAATTAGCGAATTTTTCTTCAGCAATCTTATCAATGGCCGCCCATTCTTCCTCAGATAGTCGGTAATACTTAATATCGTCTGGATGATTAACACCACACAAATGCATTAACATAGTTTTTTCGAAATCTTCCACTGTGATATCTTGATATTCCTGGGCTAGATGTGAACGAATTGGTGTAACACGACGTCGCACTGACTTAATCCCTTTAGATTCTATTTTTTTGCGATTTGGTCGCAATGCATTTTCGACAGCATCAAAATCTATATCTAGAAGAAGAGAGTAGCCTGCATATAATCGACCTTTTTGAATAGTGACAGCTGCACCAGAAACTTTTTGACCATCAATTTCAAGGTCATTTCGACCTTTACGGCCGACATTTTTAGCCCCTAAATGTTTTAATCCATCTATTGTTGGTTGATAAATACGATCGAAATTTTTATCAAAATTTGTAGAAGGATCGTCTATTATAAAAACAAAATTCGCATGGTTTCTATCCATATAGATAGCACCACCACCTGTTTCTCTTCTAACAATATCAATATTGTTTCCTGATATATATTCTTGGTTTACTTCTTCAACGGTATTTTGGTACTTTCCAATTTGGACGGAAGCACTTGGTCGATATGGGAAAATTAAGGATTCATCCAACTTAATGTTTTCTAAAGCATAAATATGCATAGCTAATTGAGTAGCATGATCTAACACCTCAACACCGTTTCGAATATGTTCAATTACGTACATGATACGACCCCTTCATAAGTTTAATAGGGTCATTATATCATAGTTCATATTATTTGCTATAACAGACAAAATCATGATGTAGACTACTTTAAAGGTAATCACTATTAGAAAGATAATAATTATGATACAGTAATAATAATAAGTTATAACAGTTATTTGAGAGGAGAAAATCATTGATTAAATTAAGTGTATTAGATTATGCTCAAATTGATGAATTAAAAGATGTACAAACTGCGGTAAAAGAATCCACTGACTTAGCGAAAGTTGCAGAAAAATTAGGTTTTCATCGTTATTGGGTGGCAGAACATCATAATGTTCCAGCGTTTGCAAGTAGTTCCCCTGAAATGTTAATGATGCATATTGCTGATTCGACAAAGAGAATCCGAATTGGATCAGGAGGCGTGATGATACCTCATTACAGCCCATATAAAGTGGCGGAAAACTTTAGAATGTTAGAAGCATTTCATCCAAACCGTATTGATTTAGGTATTGGTAATTCTTTAGGAACTAATTTAGTTAACAAAGCATTAAATGAAACGAAAGAGCGAAAATTACCTTATAATCAAAGTATTCAAGATTTATATAAATACGTGACAGATACAAATGACTTTGATCATCGTTTAAATGATATTACGGCCAATCCTAAGGTCGATACAGTGCCCCAGATGTTCCAGTTAACAACTAGTACTAGAGGTGCAAAAAACGCTGCTAAAAATGGACTTGGATTGACTTTTGGTTTATTTCCAAATGCAAGCAGTGATAAATTGAATGTTGGGAAAGATGCGGCTGAAATATATAGAAGTGAATTTAAAGCATCAAAAGCAGTAGAGCAACCAATCGTCATGTTCTCGCCATTTGTCGTTGTAGCTGACACAGATGCAGAAGCAAAAGAACTTCAAAAAGCGTTAGATGTTTGGTTACTAGGTAAAAACCACTTTGATGAATTTAAGCAATTTCCATCAGTTGAAACGGCAAAGAATTATCAATTTACTCAAGAGGATTTAAAGATTGTACAAGCTAATCGTACAAGAATGGTTGTCGGAGATATTGATTCAGTTAAGAAACAATTGGATCATTTAGTAAATCAATTTCAAGCGGATGAAATGTTAATCATTCCATTAATGCCAAAAATCGAAAATCGAATCAACGCTTTAGAGTTATTAGCAGATCGTTTTTCAATAAAATAAAATTAAAAATAAATAAGTAATTAA
>NZ_JACAOA010000014.1 GCF_014049385.1 Ruoffia halotolerans
CTAGCCAATATGTTGGAAAAGAAAATTATAAACATTCAGTAGTTTTAATATATATAAATTTTATAAATCATTTAATACGAGAAAATGAGTTATTATTCGCTAATGACTTAATTGATAATATAATGAAAGATTTGATTAATACCAAGTATTTTTATGAAATAACTAAACTTAACTATTTAAAAGGCAAGTTAACAATAGCGCAAGGTAATATAGAAGATGGACTTAAAATCGCTCAAAAATCCATAGATATCATGTATAATTTAGAGGCTTTTTCCATTGCACAGGCTCATAAAAAAGCATTAAAAGATTTTATAGATTCTCTTGAGAGTTAAAGTAAAGTTATATTTTTATACTTACTTTTTAACTGTTAGATCAATTGTTTATTAGTCAGAGTGTAAAAATTGTGTCTCTATCGTTTTAATAACGACACATTAGGTCGAGCTTATGAAAAAACAATTAATGAACTCATAATTTCTGTTGAACTTGAACTAAAGGAAAATTCCTAATACATTCAACTACAAAAAAGTGTGACTTGTTTTTATTTACACAAGTCACACTTTATTTATCTAGCTTCTCACTAACCTTTCAACTTTAAAGCTTCCTGCGGTGAATAGAACCAGGCCATATAACGCAATGACTGGAATATTTGGTAAGATTGCTCCCGTGTCTAGAGATTCAAACAGCCAATAAAATGGTGAGATATATTGGATGAATGAGAAACTTGGTATATCTATAATACCTATGCCTAAGAACACAAAGACAATTGATAAGACAATACCTACCATTAGGATGACTTGATCATTTTTAAATAGTCTGAATAGGACCATCGTAAAGCCAGCGTTAAAGATACAAAAAGCAAGAATTGCAGCAATTATCACTGGGAGTTGCGTGATTGTAATACCGAATATTAAACAAATAAGCAAGATCACTAACATCGCTGAGATAAAATTATAGAGCGAGAAGGCTGCTAAAACACTACCTAATATTTGCCAACTGCGGGCATTTGTTACAATACTTCGGGTTAACACACCGTCACTTCTTAATTTATTCAAATCAGCACTCACTAAGCTACTTGCGTAACTCATGAAAAATATAGTCATAAAAACTACGATGACTAAATTTCCATCAATGGGAGTATAACTTTGATTGATACTTGGTTCAGCAACTTGAATTTCTTCAAAGTCTACTCCTGCTTCACTTAAAGCATTCTCTGTCATTACTTCACTCAATACAGAGGTAAATTCGGATTCAAAGAATATATCATTATTTTCTCCATTGATACTATGCGATTTAATTCTGGAACCTTCCTCTGGAAAGTTAGCGGGAATTTCATAAATCATCGCTAACTCACTTTGTTCCAATTGATCAAAGGCCTCTTTAGAATCTGACGCAAAGTTAGCTTGTAAATTCTCACTCAGTCTTGGGTACACATTCTCCTCAACAAACTCCGAATGATTTAAGATAACAAACTCTTCACTTAAGTTCGCATTAGTATCAGAGGTGGTGATAAACATTAAACCGCCGACCATAAATAACGGCATAATGAAAGACATTGAGATGAGACCAATATTTTGGCAAATTCGTTTAAAGTGAAACCAAACTAATTGCATGAATTTCATAATGGTTTCAACTCCCTTCTGTTTCTCAGTTGAATAACGAAGAATACTAGTATGACACTAACTAATACGATTCCAACAGCTAGGCCGATATTCGCCGTCCAATCATTATTGAGAAGATAGTCAAACATCGGTTGAGAGAATATTTCTCGATAGTAGTTTTGATTAATTATCTTTCCAAATTCCCCACCTATAAGACGGTCAATGGGTAGAAAACCTAAAATCATATATAAAGATGTTAGGATGAGGTAAACTAAATTCACGTATTTATCTGGTATAAAATAATATAAAATACTATTCAATACTTGGAATAAAAGAGCATATATAACTATCCAACCAAAATAAAACAAGGGATTCCCAACAAATGTCGTACTATCAATGAATCGCCATATGACCATATACAAACTAGCTAAAAATGTATACGTTAGTGTGTCTGAGATGATACCGTAAATAACGTCTTGAGCGGGTGTCAGAGGGAGTACGCCAATTCTTTTTCTTAAACCCTTCATATCTTCGTTTGTCTTCAGACCTATACTTCCAGCTAAGGACAAGATAAAGATATAAACGAGGCCAGAAACAGAAATATATTGATTACTCGTTAAAGCTGATTGAGATTCATATTGTTCCTTTACAAATACTTGTTCACTTCTCAATTGAGACGCGAGTTCAAGTGAATGTATGAGTTCATCGACTGTAGCTTGATCTGACATTGCTCCCAATTCTTCGCCTAATTGTTGTTGATTGACTAAACTACTTTGAAAACTTGTAATTAATTGAGTAAGTATTGCTTCTTCAGATGCTGAAGCATTTTCTTTAGATTCAATACTCACTAAAGTATCTTCTAAGCGTTGACTATATTCTGGTTGAAGATGAATAACAAACTTTGAATCATCATGACTTTCTACGATGTCCACATATGATTGCATGGTCTCATTACTGAAAGCATCAATGAAGACTTGCCCCACCTCCCCTTGATCTTCATTATTAATACTGATTTCCACCGGATTACTTGTTTGTTCAGGAACAAAGGCTGAACTAAAGGAGAAGCCCATTAAGAGTGAGAAAAAGATTGGCATGGCAACATATAATGCCAGAATCGTCATCCATTGCTTAGCATTGGCTCGCATGTTTGTCTTAACGTAAGTCCATAATTGGCTCATTAATAAAACCTCCTTAGTCTCTTAATGTTTTTCCGGTGAGTTGTAAGAAAGATTCCTCTAGACTTAAAGCTTCTTTATTTAATGTCGTTAGTTCAATATTTTCTTCATTAATTAAAGTCATCAATTCCTTTGTATTAAACTCAACGGGATCGACAATTAAGTGGAATGAATTATTTTCACTCACAACTTGTTGAACTCCTGGCAATCTCGTCGATAATTTCTCTTCAAAATCAAGTGGCGCTTGCTCCACTTCGATAAACCATTTCACTGTATCTTGAACTAATTGCTTAATCTTAGCTTGAGTTCCATAACCAATTTGTTGACCATTATCTAATATGAATAAACGCTCACACAAGGCTTCTACTTCTTCCATGTAGTGTGAAGTATATAGAACGGTTGTACCGTACTCCTGATTCATATATTGAATAAATTCGAAAATCTTATTTCTTGACTGAGGATCCACCCCAACAGTCGGCTCATCCAGGATGAGAAATTTGGGTCTGTGAAGAATTGCGGCTGCGATATTTAACCGTCTTTGCATCCCACCAGAGAACGTTTTAACTGCTTTTTTCGTATGTTCCGTTAACCCAACCACCTCAAGGCCTTCATTGATACGTTCTTTCAACATGCGACCCGATAAACCATAAAGTCCACCAAAATATTCCAAATTCGAAGTCGCATTTAACTCTTGCATCAGAGCAATTTCTTGAGGTACTAAGCCGATTTGTTCACGTACTTTTACAACATCTTGAGGAACCACGTGCCCATCGACTGAAATATCCCCTGAATTATATTGTGTCAGACCGGTAATAATATCAATCAATGTTGATTTCCCAGCTCCATTGGGTCCAATTAGGCCAAAGCATTCCCCACTTTCAATCTCAAAGGAAACATTATCTAATACTTGATCTTTACCGTAACTCTTATATATATTGTTAATCTCTACATAGCTCATAATTACCCTCCTCTTTATTTCCAACTTAAGTATAACTAAACATTGCTGTGTCAACTATTCACTGAGGTCACTGATTCGAGTGACTTTAGTCACTATTTTAAAAAACACCCTCAATAAACGCAGGAATTTGCATTTATAAAGGGTGTTATCTTAATTCATCAAGCCATTCTCATAAGCAAAAATAGCTAGTTGAGTTCTGTCTCTTAAATCGAGTTTATTTAAAATCGTACTAATATTATTCTTAACCGTTCCAATAGAGAGATATAAAGTGTCAGAAATTTCTTGATTATTTAAGCCGCTGGCTATAAGCAAGATCAGCTTAATTTCTTTCTCTGATAAATTAAAGTCCTTTCCATTAAAACTTTTACTTTGGAAGTTGGAGTGATTAGATAACATGGCTTGGCTAATCTTTCCGTCCAAAACGACATTATCATTAAAAACAATACGGATGCCTTCATGAATCTCTTCATGGCTACTATCTTTGAGTAAGTAACCCGATGCTCCTAATTGCATCGATTGAGCGATGTACTCCACATCTTGGAAAGTTGTTAGAATTAATACTTTAATTTGAGGATGAGCTGCTTTAATTAACTCGGTCCCTTCGATCCCATTTGAATCTGGCATGCGAATATCCATGAGCACAACGTCGACCGGATTATGTTGGCAAAATATCGCCGCTTCTTTACCACTAGTCGCCTCTCCAACAATCTCAATATCTTCAAAAGAACCTAGTAATATAGCTAAACCACCTCTGATGAGTTGTTCATCATCAACGAGTAATACTTTGATTCTATCCGTCATAACTGCTGCCCCCCTTTGGTAATACGATTCTTACTTTAAAGCCTTTATTTAGAGCGGAATGAATCTGAACTTTTCCACCTAATAACTTCGTCCGTTCTTTCATACCCGTAATGCCCATTTGCGGTTTAATCGTATCCGTTCCTTTTCCATTATCCATCATCGTTAAGATAACCGTGGAATCCGTAAAGTGACATTGAATTCGAACTTCATCTGCTTGACTATGTTTACTACTGTTACTTAAAAATTCTTGAATCGCTCTCATAAATAATAACTCTTGTTCAGGCGATAAGCTCCAAAGTAATTGATTATTATTAAAATAAACTTTAATCGGACTATTATGCTCAAAATCTGAAATGATGTGGTGCACCTGCTCAATAAAAGCAAACTTTTGATAATGTTTAGGCTTTAATTGGTGAATCACTTGGCGAACATCTGATAAGCCTTCTTTAGTAAAGTGATGTAATTGCTTTAACATAGCTGATGCTTGTGGCATCTTTTCCTCTGTCAATTTCTCAATGGCTGCCAATTGGATGACGATGGTCGATAAAGTATGCCCTACCGTATCATGTAAATCCCTAGAAATTCGGTTCCTCTCATTAAGGGTATGAATTTCCTCCATCGCAATCATTTGTGCCTTTTGCTCTATCAACCGCTCTTCTTGCTCATCTGCTTGAGTGCGAAACTCATAAAGACTAGTTTCTTGTACTTCTAAACGGGTTGCTTGTTCGGCTAAATAACCACATATGATAACGATACTCACTGTGAACATTAAATAATCCACCTGCGGCCAAATCGTGAGCGTTGACCATATAAACCCCGAAACAATCGCCATTAAAGATAATATAAGTACAGTCTTTTTCCGTGAAAATAACTCTCTTAATTCAATGGTTAAAAGTCCTAGCATCAAATATGGAAAGGATGGCAGTAGCCATATATTGATTAAGGCTAAAAGACACAATACAACACTATTTATCTGTTTATATTGCAAACATTCCATATAAAACCAACCTAAATGAAAGCAAATAATCCAAATAAAAAACCAAAAGAAATTACTTTGCCAAAAACTTTCTAAAGGGAAAAATTGCCCCATACTTAAGATTAATAATATATATTTAATCACTTTCATATATTCACCTCATCTTTTACATATTTAAATATAACAGACGCCAAGTATGAATGGTAGATTTTACATAATTTCTAGGTAAATAGAAATACCCCACCAGACAAAATCTGTCTAGTGGGGCAATTTAACTACTCTAATTATTCAGCTGCTTCCTCGAAATACTCTGGGAAGTGTGATTCTACGATTGAGAAACAACGGTGACATAATTCTGGTGCCGCCTCAATTGTTCCAACTTCTGGTCTTACCGCACGACAACGGTCACAAGTATGACCTTCTGCCGGCTGAACTTTAACACCAAAGCCGTCATAATCAACGACTGAACCATCAGCTTCATCAGCTAAGTGTAAGTCTAAGGCAGATACGATTAATAATTGATCTAAATGATCACTTAGAGCATTCAATTGATCAATTGTCTCTTGATCTGTATAGACAGTTGCTTTTGCTTCAAATGATTTCTTGATTGGGTGTTCTTCATCATTTTTTGCATTTTCTAAACCTTTAGCAACAGCTGACTCCACTTTGAAGAAGACATCCCATTCTTTAACAGTTTCTTTGTCTTGAGAAACGTCTTCGAATTTAGGTAAGTCTTGTAATTGAACAAAACCTTCTGCTCCTGGTAATTCTTTCCAAGCTTCTTCCATAGTATGAAGTAAGATTGGTGATAATAATGGAATGAAACCTTCAAGAACTGTATAAATAACAGTTTGCATTGCACGACGCGCTTTAGATTCTGCCGCTTCAATATAAACGACATCTTTTGCAAAGTCTAAGTAGAACGCTGATAAATCAACAGTAATGAAGTTAATTACTCTCTTAAAGATCGTTGAGAATTCATAATTTTCATAAGCTTGTGTTACTTCATTAACTAAAATACGATATTTAGCAAGAATATATTGATCAACTTTAGCTAAGTCACTTTCAGCAATCTTATCTGTTTCAGGATTGAAATCAAATAAGTTTGATAACATAAAGCGGACCGTGTTACGAATCTTACGGTATGATTCTGATACTTGTTTTAAGATGTCTTTAGAGATACGTACGTCATTCTCATAATCCACACTTGAAACCCACAGACGGATAATATCTGCACCTAATTCTTCAGTAATCTCTTCCGGTGTAATAACGTTACCAATTGATTTACTCATTTTTTGACCTTTACCATCCATTACAAATCCTTGAGAAAGAACTGATTTGTATGGTGGGAAACCATTAACAGCCACTGAAGTTGTAAAACTTGAGTTGAACCATCCTCGGTATTGGTCAGATCCTTCTAAGTACATATCAGCAGGGAATTTTTGGTCTTCACGGACTTGTAATACCCCAGCATATGATGTACCTGAGTCAAACCACACGTCCATAATGTCATTTTCTTTAGTAAATTTACCATTTGGACTATCAGGATGAGTGAATCCTTCAGGTAATAAATCTTTAGGTTCTCTTTCAAACCAAACGTTTGATCCAAACTCTTCAACTAATTGAGCTACATGTTCAACTGTTTCAGTTGTTAAGATAGGTTCTCCATTTTCTGCATAGAAGATTGGTAATGGCACTCCCCATACACGTTGGCGAGAAATTACCCAGTCACCACGATCACGGATCATATTATACATACGACGTTCGCCCGATGGGTGATACCACTTCACATCATTTTCAACTGAGTTTAATAACTCATCGCGGAATTTGTTAATCGAAGCAAACCATTGTGGTGTCGCACGGTAAATAACAGGTTTCTTAGTACGCCAGTCATGTGGGTAGCTATGTTTGAATTTCTCGTCAAATAATAAAGCTCCAGTTTCACGCATCTCTTCTACGATGACTTTATTCCCTTTAAGGTAGAACATTCCTTCATATCCGGGTGCTCCATCTGTAAAGTGCCCGCGGTCATCAATAGGAGAAAGAACATCTAAGCCATATTTTTGCCCAACAATGTAGTCATCTTCCCCGTGTCCAGGTGCTGTATGAACGACACCAGTACCGGCATCTAATTCAACGTGGTCACCTAACATTAATAATGATTCACGATCATATAACGGATGTTGTGCAGTTAAACGGTCAAATTGCTCCCCTTTATATTCTGCTTCGATTGAGTAATCTTCCCAGCCAATTTTCTTAGCAACTGCTTCTAGTAAAGCTTCCGCAACAATAAATTTACGTCCATCAACATTGACTAAAACATATTTAGCATCTGCCTTTACAGATAAACCTAAGTTTGAAGGTAATGTCCAAGGTGTCGTTGTCCAGATTACGAACTCAGCATCTGCTGGTACAACATCTTTGCCATCTTTTACTTTGAAGGCAACGAAAATAGAAGGTGACGTAACGTCTTTATATTCAACTTCTGCCTCAGCTAATGTTGATTCACTTGAAGGTGACCAGTAAATTGGTTTTAGTCCTTTATAGATATATCCGCGTTCAGCCATTTGACCAAAGATACGGATTTGTTGAGCTTCATATTCGGGTTTTAAAGTTAAATACGGATTATCCCATTCACCAGTCACACCTAAACGCATAAAGTCTTCTTTTTGATTTTCAACTTGTTTTAATGCATACTCCTCACATAATTTACGGAATTCAGCGACAGACATACTCTTACGGTCTACGCCATCAGCATTAACTAAGGCTTGTTCAATTGGTAAACCATGTGTATCCCAACCAGGAACATAAGGTGAGCTGTATCCAGCCATAGAATGGTAACGTACAATAAAGTCTTTAGTTACTTTATTTAATGCATGCCCCATATGTAATTTACCATTCGCATACGGAGGTCCATCATGTAATATCCATGAAGGACGTCCTTCATTTTTCTCTTGAATTTTCTCGTACATGTCAGCGTCTGACCATTCTTTTTGTAATTCTACTTCTTTAGTAGGTAAATTTGCGCGCATGGCGAAATCTGTTTTACCTAAATTTAATGTATCTTTTAGTTTCATTATTATCTCCAATCTGATTGATTTATTTAAACATAAAAAACGCCCCTAAAAAAGGGACGTTATAAACGCGGTACCACCCAAATTAATAAGTTATCCCTAAAGATGACTTATTCACTCTACATGTTAACGCTATTTAAGCGGTTATGATTACTTACTTTCACCATAACAAACACAAAGATGATATTAATCAAAGGAGGGACTGCCAAGCTTTCACCACTCTTGACTCGCTAAAAGTATCCTAAGATTAACTTGTTCTTATTAATCTTTTGGTAATTCAATTCTAATTGTTTGTCCTAATACACTTTCACGACGTTGAGCTGCACGTTTTTCGCGTTCAGCTTCAGCTTGTGCTTCTTCATCAATCATCGCTTCTAATTCTGCGTGTCTAGAATCAACTTCTTGCTCTTCTGGCTCAACATTATTTAATAACTCATCACGATTTAAATCAACTCGTGTCGCTTCAGTATCTTCATGATCAGCTACACCAAAAGTTGCCGGATAATCTACTTCTGGAGTAGGTTCTGGCGCGTTTCTGATTTCTTCTTCAACAAAGCGATCATTTGTAATTTCATGCGCTGCATTAAAATCAGCACTGTTCTCTTCTTCAAGTCGATCTACGCGTTGGTTCACTCGTTGATTTGTTGCTTCATGGAAGTGATCAGGATTAAATTGTGATTCAATCTCTTCATCAAATAATCTATGATACTCTTCACTCGTTACAACTTCAAGTTGTTGGCGAATCATTTGCTCTAGTTTAGTACGGTAAGATTTGCTTGAACGGCGTAATGCATCAGATTCAGTGACAATATTTTTAGCTGTATCTGAAGCACTATTAATCATTCGATCTGCTTCTCTTTCAGCTTCGAATAAGATAAGTTCTGCTTCTTTACGTGCGTTTTGTTTCAAGCGATCTGCTGCTTCTTGAGCGACTACAATTGAACTGTTTAATGAGTCTTGTAATTGTGCAAAATACTCATTTTTTTCTTTTGATGCTGCTAATTCTTTCTTAAGTTCATTATTCTCCGCAATCATCTTTTCAAAGTCCGCAACAATTATATCTAAATAATCATTAACCTGGTCTGAGTCATATCCGCGAAACTTCGAATTAAATTCTTTATTTAATATTTCGTTAGGTGTTAATACCATGAATTTACAAATCCTTTCAAATATATTCAAGTTATATAATTTACTTTAAAAGCACATTGACGTTTAATCGATAATTATCTTTCTTAGTCATACCCTCGATATCATTAATCCAGAAGCGTCCAAACTTACGTAATGAAATAATATCATTGATACCAATCTCAACGTCAGGTCTCTCCATAGGAACAAAATTCACTTTCACATCACCTTGTGAGACTGAATTTTTCGCACGCTGTCTAGAAAAATTATAGACTTTGCTTAATAAAGTGTCAAGCCGTAAAGAGCTAGAAATAACATGCTTTACTTCCCATTGTTCTTCTGAGATTAATATATCTTCAAATGATAACTCTTCCAATTGTACTCCGACATTCGCAATTTTAGTTACTTGAGTTTTCAAATAATCACTGATTGATGCATCAACAATTGCATGCCAATTCGTTCCATCTGTAATAATATCCCCGATGCGCTCTCTTTCAATTCCAGTTGAAATAAACGTTCCTAAAATTCTACCATGTGTTAAATGACCAAATTTTTCTGGGTATTTAATGTTGAATAGAACGATCGTAAAATCTTCATCATTCGGTTCATAATACTGGGGATAAATACAGGCTTGTTTACGTTCTGCACCTTCATAACCACCTCTGAAAATAACTGAAATCTCATCTCGACTTGCGACAAGTTGTTCAACAATCATTTTCTCTCGAGGTGTTAAAAATACAGTTGTATAAGGTGCGAAAGTTAAATCTACCTGATCTATCCAACCGAAAACTTTATCTATAAACGGTTGTTCTTCGGGTCGATAATGTTGATATATATCATCTGACATTTAATTCACCACATTTTTAAAATAATATTGCTGCCAATATCCAGATTAAACCATCTCGGATAAATCGTAAAACAAAAATTGCAATAATAACATTGAAACTAATGCCCCCTAATGGCGGGATAAAGCGATCAAATATATCCAAATATGGTCGTGCTAATTTAACAACAAATTGTCCTAAAGCACTTTCACGGGCACCTGGTAGCCATGATAATAGTGCGTATACGACTAAAACCAGTGTATATGCCTGAAATAAATTAGAAACTAAGCTCAAAAGGCCCAACTATAACACTCCCTTAAATTCTTATCTTAAGAATTATATCATAAATTTTTACTTATTGATAAATAAAAAAAGGAACCAATACTGATTCCTCTATTATTATGATGCCTTAGCATCGTAACTCTTTATTAACGATGACGTTTACGGAAAAATGGTGGTGTATCTAATTCATCTGAATCATTTACTTCACTTTGACGACTTCCTGATCCATCCGTATTTGGACGTTCAAATTGACGTTTTGGTTTAGAGTCTGCTTCAGTTGTATCAACGTCGCGTGTGTTTGTTTCTCTATTAATGTCCCAATCATTGAATAAATCACGTTTTTGTTGACGACGTGGTGTTGGTTCGGTTGATTGGCTTGGTGAATCTGGTTGTTGTTGACTTTGAGCTGGTTGAGTTTGTTCTGCTGAAGATGATGATGTATTGAATGAGCGTCTTGGTGGTGTACTCATTTTATTACGATCAGTCTTCTCATTCTCAATACCAGTTGCGATTACTGTAACAATAACTTCGTCACCTAAATCATTATTGATTGACGTACCGAAGATAATGTTTACATCGCCACTTGATGCATTTGCAACAATATCACTTGCATCTTGTGCTTCGAACAAGCTTAAGTCTTCTCCTCCTGTTATGTTTAATAAAATTTGTTCTGCTCCATCAATAGATACTTCTAATAATGGTGAAGAGATAGCTTTCTTAGTTGCTTCAGCCGTACGGTTTTCACCTGAAGATTGACCTACACCCATTAATGCAGTTCCTTGATCCTTCATTACAGTTTTCACGTCAGCAAAGTCTAAGTTTACGTAACCTGGTGCGGTAATTAAATCAGAGATACCTTGTACACCTTGACGTAAAACATTATCTGCTTCACTGAATGCTTCTAACATTGGAGTTTTACGGTCTACAATTTCTAATAAACGGTTGTTTGAGATAATTACTAAAGTATCAACCGCCTCTTTTAAGTTTTTCAAACCTTCAGCCGCAAAGCGTCCGCGTTTTGGTCCTTCAAAAGTAAATGGACGTGTTACAACACCTACTGTTAAAGCGCCTAAGTCTTTAGCAATCTTAGCCACAACTGGTGCAGCACCTGTACCAGTACCTCCACCCATACCAGCAGTAACAAACACTAAGTCTGCCCCTTCTAGTACTTCGCGAATTTGTTCTTCACTTTCTTCAGCCGCCTTTAATCCAATTTCTGGTAGTGAACCTGCACCTAAGCCTTTAGTTACTTTTGGGCCTAATTGGATTTTGATTTCTGCATCTGAACCTTGTAATGCTTGAGTATCCGTATTTGCAACGATGAATTCAACACCTTGAACTTCGTCTTTAATCATACGATTGACGGCATTTCCACCTGCTCCACCTACACCAATTACTTTAATTACTGCGCCATCATATCCCATTGTTGAATCGAATGATAATTCCATTTAAAAATTCCTCCTGTTTATCTATCAAGTCTTAATCAAAAAATGTTTGGAAAAAGTCACGGACTTTTGCCGTTATGCCATTCCCATTACTTTGATCAGTAACAGGCTCTGAATAGTTATTCGCTTCTTCATCTTGCGAATAATCATCATAGTATGCCGCATCTTCATAACGATAGTCGTCATCAAATGAATTATATTGTTGATAATCATCTTGTTGATTCGAACTAGGCATATTATCTGGCATCGTACGTTGGTCATTTGCCATTTGGTTTATCTCATTAGCTGGTTGACGACGTTGACCACCGAACAAGTCACCTGATTGTTGACCTCTTGCCACTTGCCCTTGGTTACGGCCACTTGAAGGTACCGGTCGTCTTTGCCCACCTAGTGGTGACATAGATTGTCTTGGTGCAGCTTGTGCCGGAACCGCAAAAGTTCCTTGGGCAATTCGGTGCACATCATCAAGATTTGCAACATATTCGATCATTCCAAGGCTTGTCGTATAGATTGGATTACGCATTCCCATTTCTTCAGGGATAAATAAGCGAACTTTACTTCCGAAGTATCGTTTAGCTAAGTCTAGAACTCCTGGTAATGACACAGCTCCACCTGTCAGAACATATCCACCAGGTAAATCAAGTCCATCTACACGATTTAATTCTTCATATAATGTTTCAAATATTTGTACTAGACGCGCTTCGATGATTTCAGCAAGGTAGTGTTCATCTACACGTACAGGTTCTTTCTTTCCGACGGTTTCAACTGGGAAGTACTCATCATCTGTTGTTTGACTTGCGATAGCAAAGCCGAATTCACGTTTGATACGTTCAGCAGAATCAAGTGATGTGTTTAGAATAACTGAGATATCTTTTGTAACGAAATCTCCACCCTCTTGATCCACAAATGAATATTTCATTTGGCCGTCATACATAATTGATGCACTTGATTGTCCACCACCCATATCTACAACCACTGTTCCAAACTCTCGCTCATCTGCTGATAAGGCTACGGATGCAATTGCTTCTGGTTGAACAACTAGTTCACTGATTGATAAACCTGCTTTTTGAACACAGCGTCGAATATTATGGATGATTGTTCTAGGTCCAGTAATTAAACGCGCATAAAGTTCTAGACGAACCCCGATCATTCCTCTTGGATCTTTAATTCCATTGAATCCATCGACGATAAATTCTTCAGGAATAATTGAGATAATCTCTCTTTCAGGAGGTACTGAACGAACTTTAGCTGCTTTGATTACATTCTCAACGTCTAGGGCTGTTATTTCTCTATTATCGCTGGCAACAGCAATCATACCGTGGCAATCTTCTACCATAATTTGATTACTTGGAACACCAACAATGACTTCGTTAATTTTTACATTTGCTTTGCGTTCTGCTTGAGAAATGGCTCTTTGAATTGATTTCACAGTATCATCAATATCGACAATAACACCGCGACTCAAACCACGTGATTTCTCATTTCCCACACCGATGATATTAATATTTCCATTAATATACTCAGCGACAACGACTTTAATTGAGGTCGTACCAATATCTAAACTAACAAAAATTTCTTGATTTCTCATTTAGGCATTAACCCCCTTCTGGCTAATTATTTTTCTATATTTTGTTTAATTTTCTTCAATTTCACATTACCTATATTAGCACAAACTTCATTTTAATAGAAGAAAAAAAGATAAATGTAAGTATAATTACATATAACTTATCTTAATTATTGTCAAGTTTGACACTATTAGTAGAATCTTCTGCTGGTGTGAAGTATGCACCGACTTCAAAATTAATCACTCCGGTTTGCCCGTCTAATTGTGTTAAAATATCCGGATAATATTGTACTTTTTGAGCAAAAGTCGAAATTATGGCATTTATGGTATTTCCATCTTCCATTTCAACAACTATGGCGTTCGGTTTATTTTCGTCATCAGCGGAAGTAACGGTCTCCATCATAGCTAATATCTCTGGATCAATTTGACGTAAACCTTGTGCAACTTCCGTCAGTTTACCACTAGTATCGAAGCCGATTAATTCTGGTAATGCTTCATTGGCTATATTGGCTAATTCTTGGTTTTCGGATACATTCAGTATCTCACCGTTATTCAAGACTGGTTGATAACCATCTTGGTTAATTAACCCCACAAGGTCATGTTCGACGACATTAATTTCTAATTGTTTCCAATCAGGTCGATTAAATACGACACTTTCAATTAAAGGATTTTCTTCTTTAATTGTCGCTTCAATCTCTTGTCTTTGGCTCATTACTTCATCTACTTCATCGAATTTATATATTCGAGACGATCCTTTTACAAACGTTTTCGGAACAAGCTCGGTTCCCGTGACGACTATATTATTCACTTTATTAAACGGCATTAATTGCCAACCCGTCACTAGCATTGTTAGGTATATTAATGCAAAAACTGCAAATAGTACAGTCTTACCCTTTGGCAGGGCCGCATTAGAACTCTTATTCATCTGTCTATTGACCTTTTGGTGCAAGTTATAATACCAATTAGTTCGACTACCTTGAGGTTGGTTTCTTCCAGAAGGTTGATTGCCAGAGTAATTTCGGTTAAAGTTCTGATTTCTGTTCAGATTTTGATTTCGCCTTTGATTCAAATTCTGATTTTGCTGTCTAGTTGCTCTCTCACGAGTATTTGATTGGGGTTCGTCAAAGTTTCGCCTATTTGGTTGATTCGCACGACTATTAGATTCATTCTGATCGCGTCTGTACTCATCCATATGATATACTCGTCGCTGTTGAACAGGACCTGACTGAGGTGGTATCGGATGAATAACTTGAGTCGGTTGATACTGTTCTTCTCGGTTCCGATTCCCTTCAGTTTGAGTATGTTGAGTCCGACTGAAATAATCTTGCTCAAGTTCATCGCGATTTGTTATGCCGCTTTGCTTTGGTATAATCGGATTTCCATTACTATCGATGCGATAGTTTCCACGAATCGGTTGAGACGGTTCGTTTACCGGTCTAGATTGCCATGTTTCAGGACTGTTTGATTCCCGATTATTTGGCGTAGTTTGAGGCCCTGTTCGATAATTTCCTCGCCGCTCATTATTACTCATAGCTTTCACCTCCTCGAAAATATTTAGTCTTAATTATTTATTAAATAGATTCAACTAATTTAATAATATCATCTATTGCATGTGGCGTACCTAATTTTTTAGCATTTTCTGCCATTTTATTTAATGCTGTTTGATCTAGTATCATTCGGTCAATCGTATGAACTAATTGACTTGAGTCAAGTTGACTTTCTTTTATCATTTCAGCAGCCTGATTATTCACTAATGCTATGGCATTCATCTCTTGATGATTATTCGTAACATATGGACTAGGAATTAAAATACTAGGAAGTCCAAGTGTTGTCAATTCTGCTAATGTCGTTGCACCACTTCGGCAAACGACTAGATCAATTCTTTGAAATAGTGCTGGCATGTTATCAATGTATGGAACTATTTTAACATTATTAGGTATTTTAATCTGGTTTTCTTCTATATAATTCATCCATTCTGAATGATGAACTGAACCTGTCCCAATAATTACCTGGTACTCTTTCTTAGCAAAGTCTTCGATGGATTCTACAGCTGCTTTATTAATAGCTGGCGCACCACGACTGCCTCCAAATATTAGTACCGTTGGTAATTGATCATTAAAGCCATAATTTTTTGATAGAATATGCTCATCTTTAGCATAGTTGGTTACTTCTTGCCCTCTTGGGTTTCCAGTAAATGCCACTTTGTGACTGACTTTTGTAAAGTCATTCTCAACTTCATGAAAAGACGTCGCAACTTTATCAACAAAGCGACTTAAGAATTTATTAGTTACCCCTGCGACGCTATTTTGTTCATGAATCAGCGTTGGGATACCTAGTTGAGCTGCAGCATAAAGTACAGGTGCACAAACGAAGCCACCAGTTCCAATGACTAATTCGGGTTGAAAGTCTTTAATCATTTTCTTTGCTTTTTGTGTGCTTGTTAACATTTCCCAAGCGACTTTAATATTATCCAGTGATAAACTGCGTTTTAAACCTGATATTTCAATGGATTTAAAGTCTATATTCGCCTTTGGAACAATACTTGCTTCTAAGCCTTTGTCTGTACCAATGTATAAACACTCTAAATCCGGATTGAGTTCTTTCATTCGATTATAGATTGCAAGAGCTGGATAAATATGCCCCCCAGTTCCTCCACCAGATAAGATGATGCGATTGATTTTCATAATAAGATACTCCTATTCATCCATATATGGTTCTTCTAGTAATAATTTTTCAATGGTATCGATATAAACGTCTCCACGAATTTCAAAGTTTTGATATTGATCCCAGCTCGCACAACTTGGTGATAATAGAACAACTTCACCTTGTCTTGCTTCTCGGTATGCTTTTGAAGTGGCTTCAATTAGATCATCAAAGAGTTCAATCGTGTTTACACCCGCCGTTTTAAAGGCTTTTGCCATCTTTTCTTTGGTTTCACCGTAAAGATAAGCTCCTGATACGTTCTTGAGATATGGTATTAACTCATCAAATTCATTCCCGCGATCTAAGCCACCACCAATAAAACGAATGGGTTGCTTGAAACTATTTAAAGCAGTAATCGTAGCGGTAATATTCGTAGCTTTTGAATCATTGTAGAAACTTCGTCCACTAACATTCGCTACCGGCTGAATTCTATGACGCATCCCTTTGTACTCTCTGACTGTATTAGAAATTTCTTGGTTCGAAACTCCTTTTATTTTTGCTACTGCCACAGCCGCTAGGACATTCTCGACATTATGACTACCAGGAATTTGAATATCTGATAATGGTATAATTTGCTCTTCTTTAAAGTATATCCATTCACCTTCTACATAAGCACCATGCGATCGGACAAACTCATCGATTATTTCAATTGAGAAAGGAATAAGTTGCCCTTTAAATTCTTTAACCCAATGATGTAATTCAGCATTATCATAACGATAAACGATTTGGTCATCCTGTGTTTGATTGGCTAAAATCTTTAATTTGGCTTTGGCATATTCTTCACGTGTATGATGATAATCCAAATGAGCTTCATAAATATTGGTAATGACCGCAATTTCAGCGTGAAATTGTTCTGTTCCAGCTAATTGGAAACTAGATAATTCCATGACGATGTCATCATCTTCTGTCGCTTGATTAATAACATCTAAAGTTGGGATACCAATATTTCCAGCAAGGTAAGCATTCCCTTTTTCTCTTTCAGTTAATAATTCTCTCAGTAAACTTGTTGTCGTTGTTTTACCATTACTACCTGTAATACCAATGATCGATGCCTTACTAAATCTTGAAGCAAGCTCAACATCTGTATAAATTGGGATGTTTTTTTCAATCGCTTTTTGTAAAAAAGGAATTGAATAAGGGATCCCGGGGTTTTTGATAATCATATCAAAATGTTTATCCAAGAGTTCTAAAGGATGCCCACCATCGACGATTTGGACGCCATCTTCTAAAAGCAAAGTAACCGACGGGTCTTGTGATAGATCCCCTCGGTCATTAATCGTTACATTTGCTTGTTGTTTAACTAGGAACTCAGCTACACTTTTCCCTGTTTTTGCGTAGCCTAACACTAGTATTTCTTTGTCTGATAAATTCTCGTTCGTTCCCATTCTAAAAATCACTCCCTATTAAAAGATAAATAATGCAATCAATGCACTAATTAATCCGACAGCCCAAAATACATTTACCACTTTTGATTCACTCCAACCAAGCATTTCGAAATGGTGGTGAATTGGTGCCATCTTAAATATTCTTTTTCCTCGAGTCTTGAAGGATAATACTTGAAGCATAACACTTACTGTTTCAACTACAAAGACAAAACCAATAACTAATAAACTCCATGGATTATTAAGTACGGATGACATCACTGCTAGTCCAGCTCCTAAGGCAAGTGAACCAACGTCCCCCATAAAAATCTTCGCTGGTTTACGATTAAAGATTAAAAATCCAATTAACGATCCAACTACAATCAATGAAGCTGTTGCTACATTTGAGTTCCCTTCAGCTGCGGCGATAAAGTAATACGCGCCATACGAAATAATATTTAAGCCGGTCGCTAAACCATCTAAACCGTCCGTTAAATTCACTGCATTTGAAAAGCCAGTAATCCAGATAAACATGAATAATCCTACTAACAGAATGTTAGAGATTTCAAAACCAAAAAATGGTATGAAAATGTGTTGATTTGTTACCATGGCAATTAATGCAATAACAAAAGCAAATAATAATTGTGTTAAAAACTTCTGTTTAGCAGTTAACCCTTCATTTCTTTTTTTGAAAATACTTATAAAATCATCAATAAAACCAATAGCTCCAAATAATAAGAACGCTAGCCAAATCATCCAGAACTCACCTGAGTAAGACGTTTGGATAAAGCCAAAGATTAACATCGCTAATAAAATAGCTAGGATAAATACTGTTCCTCCCATAGTTGGTGTCCCAGTTTTTACTTCATGCCATAATGGGCCATCTTCCCGTGTTGTTTGACCTAGTTTCTTTTTATTAAAGTATTGGATGAAAAAAGGCATCGCAATGACTGTTAATAAAAAACTAGTCACGATTGGTAAGATAATATTCAATTTTTCGTTCACTCCTTAGTTTTTATAACTGTTTACGATGGATAGCATCAATAACTGTTTGCACTTCATCGTAAGGTATATTGTCATTTCCAATGACTTGGTAAGGTTCTCCACCTTTACCCGCGAATAAGACAATATCATTTTTTTGAGCAATGTCAATGGCTTGTTGTACTGCTACTGCTCTATCTTTTATAATTGAATAAGGTTTATTATCATTATGATGTAAACCAATCATTTCATTGACAATTTTTTCTACTGGTTCAAACCTTGGATTGTCAGCAGTGAATACAATTTCATCCGCATACTTAAATAAAATATCTCCTAATGGTTCGCGCATCCCACTATCGCGGTTTCCGCCACTATGTCCCATCAAGGCAATGAGTTTTTGATCATCTGATTTGTGTTCAATGAGTTCTTGCATTACTCGTTCAAGTGCATCGGGTGAATGTGCAAAGTCAACAATCACTTCGAAATCTTGTCCTTCATCAACAACTTGCATACGTCCAGTGACACCAGTAAAATCTTTAGTGGCTTTCAGAATATCATCTATTGTATATTGGTAATATTTACTCAATGTTAAAAATGCTGCCAAATAATTCGAAACGTTGTAAGATCCACGCATTGGTATTTCTACTTTAAATGTCTCTTTTTTATAATCAATAATAAATTCAGTCTTACCATTTTTCTCAGTAATTGAATGTGCATAAGCTGTAGCTTGAGGATGCTCTAAACTATATGTCACAATATCGGCACTAGTTACTTCTGCCATCATCGTGTGGTATGGATCATCCATATTTAATATTGCAAGTCTTGGTCGGTCATTATGGAAACTTTGTCCTAAATGACTAAACAAAAGACTTTTCGCATTTGCATAACCTTCCATAGTTGAATGGAAGTCCAAATGTTCTCGTGTTAAATTCGTAAAGATGGCACAATCAATATCAGTAAACGATAAGCGTCCTAAAGCTAATGCGTGTGAAGACGCCTCAATGATGGCATCTTCACAGTCTGTTTCAACCATAGCATTGAATAATCTCTGCATCTCTAAAGCATTCGGAGTTGTATTTACTGCAGGATAATATTTGTCCCCTACTTTATAATGCAAGGTTCCAATCACACCTGTCTTACGATTGAGACTTTCGAGTAATTGACTAATCATATTACTCGTTGTTGTCTTCCCATTAGTCCCAGTTACCGCAACAACATTTAGCTTTGTTGACGGTTCATTATAATATTGGTTTGCAAGTATCGCTTGAGTACGGAAAGTTGATGTTACTTGCACGATGGTAGCATCAAGTTGCTCTGGCTCTTGGGGCAAATCTTCAACAATGATTAATTTTGCTCCCTTGTTAATTACGTCTTCAATCGCTTGATGCCCATCAAAGTTCTCGCCTTTTATAGCAATAAAGCATGAATTTTTTTTTACTTTACGCGTATCATTTACTAAACTAGACACTTCAGTTTCTAAATACTGCGTATTAATTACATGAGCATCATATAATACGTTTATTAATTCTTTTTGTTCCATCGTAGTCCTACTTTCTATTCATAAACTGATACATATTCCACAAAAGGTCTAAATATCTCAGCTAATATTTGCGATCCCATTATATTATGATCATTGGTTGGTCGTTTCATTGAGAAATACAACATATATTTCGGATCCTCTGCTGGGAAAAATGAAACAACTGAGAAATAATAATCATTGGCACCTTCTAAATAACCTAAGCCATCTGGATTGGCAATTTGTGCCGTACCTGTTTTTGCTGCTATCTGAACGCCCGGCACACTATATTCTTGAGCTGTACCATACTCTTCATTCACAGTATTAACCATTAAATCAACGATATGGTCAGCTGCTTCTTCTGAGATTGGTCGATTAATCTCAATTGGTTGAAATTCATCATTCTCTCCAATGCCGTTAAGGTATTGAATTTTCATCATTTTCCCATCGTTAGCAATCGAAGTGAATGCTTGCAATAACTGAATGGGTGTTGTCGCAAATCCTTGTCCGAAACCAGACATTGTTGCAGAAACCGGATTATCAAACTCTACTGTTCCTGTTGCTTCATTTGCCAATCCTGATCCCGTTGTTTGACCGAAACCAAATTCAGATAATTGATTCGTCCATTTATCTATGCCGATACGGCGAATTAATTCGACAATTGTCACATTACTTGATCTAGATAATCCTTCATCAAAAGTAATCGGCCCCCAACCGTACAAGTTATAGTCTCGAACCGTTACATCTTCAATTTCTGTTGAACCGGTCTCAACTAATTCATCGGGTTTATAAACGCCCATATCATAAGCTGTTCCTTGTGTTAATATCTTCATGGTTGAACCTGGCTCATAAACTTCTTCAACCAATTGGTTGGTCCATTGCGTTTGAATTCCTTCACGAGTATTCAGATTAAATGTCGGTCTTTGAGCAGCTGTTAATAACTTACCAGTCTCAACTTCGACCAAATAAGCACTCATCTCTTCAGGTTGATACTTATTATATGAATAATCAAGTAACTCTTCCATATAATGTTGGAGTCGGCTATCTAAAGTTAGATAAATATCTTCTCCCAATAATGTTCGCGTTCTTTCAACCAGGTCAGGATTATTTTCAATGGTGTTTTGCCCACTTAATTCAGCATCATAAGCTGATTCAATTCCGATTTGCCCAGTTAAGATATCCGCTGTCGGCATCCAAGAATTATTCTGTTCTTGCTTCGACGCATAGCCTATCAGATGTGAACTGAAGTAATCGTTCACGTATTGTCTGGAACTTTGACTGACAAAATAAACGCCTGGTAAATTCTCTTCTTCAATGGCATCGCGAGTTTCTTGACTCATATTACTACCCGCTGTACCAAATTCAACTTGAATCGCCTCATAGTTTAATAGTATATCCAAGACCTCATCACGGGTCATATCAATATAATTACTTAATACTTTAGCAGTGTGATCTCTGTCTTCAACTGCGTCGTAGCCATTGCCCCCTTGCAATACTGCATACATGGAATAAGAAGTAGTATCAATCGCAATCGGCTGACCTTGAATATCATAAATCGTACCACGTTTTGCTTCGATGATACTACTTCTTGGGTCTTGTGAATCTTCGATATATTCTACTAAATCCTCACCATGCGAAGACTGAGTTACGTTTAATTGAAAGAAGCGTGCACCTAACAAAATAAATGTTATAGCTGCGACGCCTATTAATAATAATATATTTAAATTAGAATGATTGCTTTGTTTTTCGCTCATCTCTCAACATTCCTTACTCTGTCTTTCTCAATAGTCATATTGTTGCTATCCGCTGCTTCTTTAATTTGTTGATAATTGAATTGGTCAGTAATTTGACTATTTAAAATATCAGTATTAGAACGGTATTCTGTAATAGAATCTTCTAAATTATTGATTGAACGTTGTTGCTCAATAATATCCACTCTAATAAAGAAACTAGTCATGATCGCTCCAACGGCTATTATACTACATAGAGATAACCAGATTGTTTCAAATTTAGATAGTTTTCTTTTCTTTTTGGAAACATTACTTTCTTGTTCTTCAAATGGTTGATCACTTGCTGGTACACTATAGTTTGGCGAGGCAACAGATTGAGAATTATCATAATGATTCCCTAATTTCCGTTCAAAATATTGCTCTTCATTATAATTTTTCTTTTCTAATAGTTCTGACATCCGATGCCTCCTAAATCCTTTAAATCTATTCTTTAATTGTCGTACGTTCGATGACTCTAAGTTTTGCACTTCGAGCTCGATTATTATGCTCTAATTCTTCAGAGTCAGCAGTAACTGGTTTTCGGTTAATAAACTTATATTCCGGTTGTTGCTCTGCTGGCAGTACTGGTAAATTAGGTGGTGTTTCTGGTGGCGTTGACTTCTCTCTATATAACTGTTTGACTAAACGGTCTTCTAAAGAGTGGAATGAGATAACACTCATACGTCCACCAACTTTTAATAATTTCAGCCCTGCTTCCAGTGATTCCTCCAGTGCGCCTAATTCATCATTCACAGCGATACGAATTGCCTGGAAAGTTCGTTTAGCAGGATGTCCACCTGTTCTTCTAGTTGCAGCCGGTATAGCTAACTTCACAATTTCACTTAATTGTGTTGTCGTTTCAATCGGTGCTTTTTCTCTTTCTGATTCAATGGCTCGAGTAATTCTCTTCGCAAACTTCTCTTCCCCATAACGACTAATAATTCTTATTAAATCATTGAAATCCCATTCATTCACAACTTCGTATGCACTAAGTTCTTGAGTTTGATCCATTCTCATATCTAAACGTGCTTCTTGATGGTAACTAAAACCACGTTCAGCAATATCTAATTGTGGAGATGAAACCCCTAAGTCATAATAAATACCGTCAACATATTTAACATTATGTTCTGCTAAACCTTGTTCGATTTCTCTAAAATTACGATGAATAAAAGTTACTTTACCTGCTTCTATCTCTTCTGCTAATACAATTTTTGCATTGTCAATGGCTGTCATATCCTGGTCAAAGGCATATAAATGTCCGCGTTCTGATAATTGAGATAATAAATACTTAGCGTGACCTGCTCCCCCCAAGGTGCAATCTACATAAGTTCCATTAGGATTAATCTCTAACATATCAATTGTTTCATGCAATAGAACTGTCTCATGTTCAAATGACATTCATAATCCCCCGTTTCTAAAATCCAAAATCAATCATGTCTTCTACGATATCTTCAAAATCTTCTTCGATACTATCTGCAAATTCTTCCCAACGTTCGCTACTCCAAATCTCGATACGATCTGATACGCCGATCACACGACAGCTCTTATCGATTTTAGCGAAGTCTATAAGTGTTTTAGGTAAATTTATTCGCCCTTGCTTATCTACTTCTACTTCAGTGGCAGCTGAGTAAAAGAAACGAGTAAATTTACGTGCATCTTTTTTTGCTAAAGGTAATTGTTGTAATTTTTCTTCAATAGTTTCCCAATTTTCGAGTGGATAGCCGAATAAACATCCATCTAACCCACGAGTAATAATAAAGTTATGACCTAAATCTGGACGGAATTTCGATGGCATAATCAGTCGACCTTTTGCATCAATATTATGTTGATATTCACCAATCAGCACGACGATTACACCTCCTCCATTTTAGTTAATTTCATTCTACCACATCCCTCCACTTCGTACCACCATTTATCAAATTTAAACAAAAAAAGAGCCGAAACCCTTTCGAGTTATGGCTCTAAACAGCTTATTATCAATCTTTATTAAAAGTGGGGGCGAGTGGAAGATTAGTGGGGGTTTTTCCCACTAAAAGTATGTATAAATTCTTAAAAGGACTAAACCAACTAAGAAAGCTGAAAACATTTTGGATATTAATTGACTAGCAGGCATATAGTATTCTTGAAAAGTAAACATATCAATACGTCTGATATAGTCATACAACTGCAAACCTAAGGCAAATGCCGTAATAAAAAGAATGAATGGGATCAGACTAAAGCCAAAGATTAATTTTGAAAAAAGATGAATTAATGTCAACCAAAGTGGCAATAGTAAAATAGCTAAATTCAACGGATACTTATCAAAAAACTTCAAATATGATTTCAAATACTTTTGAACAACAAAAATAATGATTACTGGAACAATATATAAAAGTAATTCCGATAATACGAACTCATTTGTCATTAAAACACCTCCACTTTCAGCTTCATTTGCTTTATTTCTCAGTTCCTTAATTATACACAATTTGACAAGTAACTTAAATCATTTCTAAAAGGATAAACCGAATCTTTTAAATAAAAAAATCGAATGAAAATCATGAGATAACTTTTACACTGATTAGTCCTAGTGTGTAAAAAACCTTTGATTTATCATTCGATCAATTCATTTGTTTATTTGTAATATTCTGTCATCTTATAAAGTCAAGAATATGTTGCCATGTATCTTGATTTAACACTTCCCAGTAATTTCCGTCACCTATAATGGAATAACCAATAAATAAACCAATAACGAAAAACAAAACGATAAATAATAAAAATAATATTACTTTACCAAGTGTTTTTAAGACGGTTAATAAAACATTGTCTTCAATATATTTATCTGACATATTTCGATCCCCTATCGTTAGTTTATCCAATGATACGGCGTTTCAATCTTGAGAAATAGCGTGCGACTTTTTGTCGCCATGATAGATTTGTCCGTTGTAATTTACCAGATTGAATTAAATCTAGCATAATACCCGTCCCTATCGCTACACAGCTCATAGGTTGATTGGCCCGAATGGCAGAGACATTTAAATACTCGGATAGAAAAACGTCTATAGAACCGATTAATGCTCCCCCGCCTGTAAGTAGTATCCCTTTTTCCATAATATCAGACGCAATTTCAGGTTGCGTGTCTTCAAGCAGTTCTTTAGCTGCTCTAGCTATCATAGCTAATTGTTCATGAATTGCTTCATATATTTGGTTCGATGTGACATTAATTGATTTTGGTAGTCCGGAAACTAAATCTCGACCTTTTAATGTCTTAGTCTCTAATTGAGCTTGATTCTCAAAGAACACTGCTGAAGCTAAATCAATTTTAATTTGCTCCGCAGACCGTTCACCAATGAGCAGTTTGTATTTATCTTTGAAGTATTGAATAATACTAGCGTCAAAATCATCCCCAGCAATCTTTAATGATGTACTTTGAATAATGTCGCCACCTGAAATTATTGCAATATCAGAAGTCCCACCGCCGATATCAATAACCATATTCCCAGAGGGATCTAGTAAATCAATTCCAGCGCCAACTCCCGCCACTTTGGGCTCTTCTTCCATAAAAATCTTGCCGCCACCTGCTTTTTCAATCGCTTCAACAAGTGCTGTTTGTTCAATCTCACTTATATTTGATGGTCGACAAATAAGTACATTTGGCTTTGTAAACCATCTCTGTGAGTGAATTTTTTGAAAGAAAAGTACAAGAAGTGCTTCTGCAATATCATAATCTGCAATCACGCCACCTTTTAATGGCTTTATGATTTCAATCGAATCTGCTGTTCTACCAATCATTTCATACGCTTCATTTCCAATAGCGATGACTTCTTGAGTCTGCTTATCTAAAGCAACGACTGAAGGTTCATTTAATATGACCCCTCGACCTTTAAGATGAATCAAAACATTCGCAGTACCTAAGTCGATTCCGATATCTCTGCTCATGTATTTTCACCCATCTATTTTCTGTACTTTAAGCGAGTACTTTAGTTTTATTAGATTCAGAAACAATTGGTTGAATTTCTACACGCTCAATATTAGCACCTAAGTTAGCTAATTTCTCATGGAATTTATAATATCCACGGTCTAAGTTTTTTAATTCTGAAACGCGAGTTAATCCCTTCGCTACTAAACCAGCAATAATTAATGCGGCTGCAGCTCTTAAGTCAGTTGCTTTTACGCTTGCACCACTGAATTCAGTTGGTCCATACATAACAGCAGTCTGACGCTCAATTGTAAATTTAGCACTCATACGACGTAATTCTTCAAAATGCATAAAGCGATTCTCGAAGACTGTTTCTGTTAGAGCACTGCTTCCACCAGCCAATAATTGTGCAATTGACATTTGTGCTTGCATATCTGTTGGGAAACCAGGATAAGGAAGTGTCTTAACATCTGTTGCTTTTAATGTTTTTGGGCCTTTAACACGAATTCCATTTGTATATTCTTCAAACTCAACACCCATTTCAGTTAGTTTACTGATTAATGGTTTGTTGTGATCGCGAATGGCACCTTCAACAAAAACATCCCCTTGTGTTACAGCGGCTGCAACAATGAATGTCCCTGCTTCAATACGGTCAGGAATAACAGAATGTTTCACACCGTGAAGTGATTCAACACCTTTAATTTTAATCATTTCTGTTCCTGCGCCGACAATTTTAGCACCCATTTTGTTAAGGAAGTTAGCTAAATCAACGATTTCTGGTTCACGAGCTACGTTTTCGATGATTGTTTCACCTTCTGCTAAGACTGCAGCCATCATAATATTCTCAGTCGCACCCACACTTGGGAAATCTAGATAGATTCTTGCTCCTTTTAATTTAGACGCTGTTGCTTCTACGTAACCTGCTTGGCTGTTAATCTCAGCACCAAGTGCTTCAAAGCCTTTTAAGTGTAAGTCAATCGGTCTAGTTCCAATCGCACATCCACCAGGCATAGCTACTTTTGCATGACCAAAACGAGCTAATAATGGACCCATGACTACGATGGATGCTCTCATTTTACTTACGAAATCATAGTCAGCGATTGTTTTAACTTCACCAGTCGCGTCAATTTTCATTTCGTTCGCTTCTTCATTAAATGAATTTTCTACTTGAATATTCGTTAATAATTCATTAATTGTAAAAACATCAGATAAAATAGGTACATTCGTTAGTTCAGTCACACCAGTTTCTGCCAAAATTGATGCTGCTAAAATAGGTAAAACGGCATTTTTTGCTCCCTCAACCTTTACCGTACCTTCTAGGCGATTTCCACCTTGAACAATAATTTCTTGCATTTTAAAATAATCCCCTTTAAATATTTTGTCGCATTGGAGCTTACGACAAAAAAATATAATATTTATAGAAAGCTACTCAAAAATATATTTTGAAGTACCTCAATGATCGTCAGTACGAACGAACCTGCTACATGTCCAACTGCGATACTAACTAATATACACGCGTACTGTGCCATGTAATATTTGCGCTCAGTAAAAAACTGACGCCAATTAATATCTTTAAAGACCATATAACTCAATAGGATAAACGTAAAACGGACAACAAGTACTGCCATACCATTAAAAATCGCCATACTACGCCCACCTTTCTAGTTCGGAATTATCATAGCATAAAATCAAATTTAATTAAACAGATTTATTTTATCCAAATTCCTGACTTGTCATAATTAAATTTTAATAAAGACAAGTTTAACAATTCAAACATTGCTCTTATAAGTTTACAACTACCCCTTTTACAAATATTATAATTTCGCCATTTAATCAAATTTAAGTAAATCTTAACTTTCTTTGACTTAAAATTTATTAATAAACACATTTTAATATTCTTAAATTGAATCTGAATACGCTATCATATTCTTGTCTAGTAAATCATATTATTTTATACAAAAAACTAGAACAAATGATGGATTGTTCTAGTTTAATCTTAAATTATTTTGTTGTTATTTCATTATAGTATCTACGGTGATCATCAATGCGATCTAAGTAGAACCCTGGATGAAGTGTTTCTTTATCTTTGACAACTTCGATGACACCATCTTCATTAGAAAGTGTTTTTTCGAAATTCTCTTCATAAGCTTTGATATCTAATTTTACTCGTCGATTCAAGTGTAATAATGTACCTTCTTTAGAAACATTTTCTTTGAAGCCTGGTTGTAAGATACCTGTGAATAATTCTGCAACCGCACCAGATCCATAACTAAACATCCCGATTCTTTGTCCTTCTTCGAGATTGTCATCGAAGTTCAGTAAAGACATTAAGCTTAAGTATAATGAGCCTGTATAAACATTCCCAACTTGGCGGCCAATAAAAGTTGAGTCTTGATAATGACTAAACCATCTTTCAACTAACTCTGGGTTAATATTCGTTTCTTCTTTATTCTCTAAAGATTGCAGACATTTACGTCCCATCTTTGTAAATGGTAAGTGGAATGAGATAGCTTGTAAATCACTTAGGCGTTCAGGGTAACGTTTTGCATACTCTTCTATAATTGTATTGAACATTTCAATGTATAGTTCTGTCGAGTATTTACCTTGTACATATGGTACTTCGGCGTATGATGGACGCCAGAAGTCGAACTGATTTTCTGTCAGACTTAGTGTTTCGCTATCTAATGATAAGATACGAGGGTTTGCAGTTACTAACATGGCAATTGCGCCTGCACCTTGAGTCGCTTCCCCACCCGAGTTGAGTCCATAGCGTGAGATATCTGACATTATTACTAAAACTTTTCGTTCTGGATTTAGCTTTACGTAATTAAATGCAGATATAAGTCCTGCTGTTCCTCCGTAACAAGCATGTTTCACTTCGTAGGCTTTAGCAAAAGGTTGAATACCTAGCATTTGGTGAATGTAAGTCCCAGCTGATTTTGAGAAATCAAAACCTGATTCTGTAGCGAAGATAACTTGATCAATTAATTCTTTATCTTCTTCAGTTACAATTCTGTTGGCTGCATTTGCTGCCATAGCAACGATATCTTCTTCAATGGTTGGTACAGCCATTTTCTCTTGCCCAATACCAATTAAGAATTTATTTGGATCAATATCTCTAGCTTTTGCTAATTCAACCATATCAACGTAGTGATGTGGTACGTGAAATGTAATTTTATCGATTCCTACCTTTACGATTTGAATCCACTCCTTTTCTATCTCTATTTCCGTATTTCGTCTAAAATCTTTCTTGCTGTATCCCGATTCATTTGCCTTGCTTCATTTAACTGAGTCACAACAGCCGGTATTTCTTTTATTGTTGCGCCTACTTGCATGGCTAAAGCACGTGCTTGCATGCGCATATGTCCCTTTTGGATGCCTTCACTAACTAAAGCTCGCATAGCAGCAAAGTTTTGTACGAGGCCAACAGACGCGATGACATTCGATAAATCTTTGGCTGATGTGATATTGAGCATTTGTAAGGCAAGTTTTGCGGTTGGATGGGATGATAATGTACCCCCAACAGTAGCAACTTGTAATGGTATCTCAATGCTACCTTCTAACATTTCATCTTCATAATTTACTTGCCACTTAGTCAGTGAGCGGTATTGCCCTTCTTTGACCGCATAGGCATGAGCACCTGCTTCAATTGCTCTCCAATCATTTCCTGTTGCAATAACTACGGCGTCAATTCCATTCATGATTCCTTTATTATGTGTTGTAGCACGGTAGGGATCTAACCAAGCATAGTCTGATGCCAACTCAAGACGCTCTGCTAAACTAATCGCTTCGTCTTTATCATTGCTTAAGTGAACAAATGGTACTTTGGCTGAAGCTACAGTTACTGCCTGAGGCTGGTAATTGGATAATATACTCATTAAGACTTCACCTTCAATGATGGATTCCATCGTTGGAGAAAGTGCTTCTAAGACAGTATTAATCACATTAGCACCCATAGCGTCACAGGGATCAAGTGATAAATAAATACTGATGTAATTGTGATTTGGATGCTCTTTCTCTTCAACCCAAATATCTCTTGGCCCGCCGCCACGTCTGACCATGGACGCACTTGCTTGAGAAGCAATGTCGAGAAGTTTCGCCTTATTCTCTTTAATAATCTGTTGAATTTCAGCCATAGGTTGTTGAACTGTCATAATAATTTGTCCAATTAGCAGTCGCTCTTTCGTTTCTGCTTGAATATTTCCTAGTAATTTAGATCCGAAACTGGCCGCTGCAATCACTGATGGCTCCTCTATTGCCATCGGAACTACATACTCAGCATTATTCACTTTAAGATTAACTGCTACACCGAGAGGTAAATGATAATTAAATAAATAATTTTCTATCATTTGATTCGCATAGGCTTCCGGCAACATCGTACCCGCTGAATTAATAGATAAACCCAGCCATGATTCCATTAATTCTAATCGTTTGGATATCGAATGCTTGTAAAAGCCTGAGAAAAATTGCCTTTGATCCATATTATTGCTCCTTCAAATTGATATTTTTGATTTATTTAGTCAATCATCTTTGTAGACATTAAAAAACGAATATAACTATTACGATGGGGTACAAAGTACACTTACCGTTTCAGCCGTTTATTATACTATGAATACATTATATATTCTAGTAAATTTCTAAACTTCGTCTGTGTCCAGTCATCATGAATAGCATATTCGCTTTTTTTAATGAGTTGTAAATTAATTATTTTGTTCCAAAGATTCGATCTCCAGCATCTCCTAGACCTGGGATGATATAACCATGTTCGTTTAGTTTCTCATCTAAAGCTGCAGTGTAGATATCTACATTTGGATGTGCTTCTTGTAAAGCTTTTATTCCTTCTGGTGCTGCTACTAAACAAACAAATGTAATGTTTTCTTCTTTTACATTATATTTTGTTGTTAACTGGTTGAGTGCAGTGATTGCAGAAACTCCTGTCGCAAGCATTGGGTCAACAACGAACACACGACGTTCGTGGATATCTTGTGGGAATTTAGCAAAATATTCAATGGCTTCTAACGTATCAGGATCACGATACATGCCGATATGTCCAACACGAGCTGCTGGAATCATGTCCATGATTCCATCTACCATACCTAAACCTGCACGTAAGATTGGGACAATTGCCAATTTTTTACCAGCAATTTGTTTTTGAGTTGTTTTCATAATCGGTGTTTCAATTTCAATATCTTCTAAAGGAAGATCTCTCGTAATTTCATAAGCCATCAACATACCAATTTCATTTGTTACTTCACGAAATACTTTTGTTGAACAATCTTTATCTCTAATAATTGTTAGTTTATGTTGAATTAATGGATGATTTACTACTTCAAACTTTGCCATTTTATTCCTCCTAAGATAATTTATTATTTAAATAATGGTCGGTCTTTCATTAGTTCATAGACCTTGTCTTTAATTTCTGCTATTTCGTCCTCTTCTGCTGATAAAGCATCAAGGATGAAATCCGCTACTAATTCTACATCTGATTCTTTCAAACCACGTGTAGTAATTGCAGCTGTTCCAATTCGAATACCACTTGTTTGAACAAATGATTCTTTATCAAATGGAATTGAGTTTTTATTTACAGTGATTCCTACTGCATCTAAACGCTCTTGTGCCCATTTACCTGTGATACCAAGTGGAGTCACGTCAATTAAGAATAAGTGATTGTCTGTGCCCCCTGAAATAATTCTTAGTGGACTTAGATCAAATATTCGTGACATTGCTTTTGCATTGAGTTTTACTTGCTTAATATAATCTTTAAAGGCTGGTTGCAATGCTTCATGAAGCGCAACAGCTTTGGCAGCAATGACATGCTCCAATGGCCCGCCTTGAATACCTGGAAATATCGCTTTGTTTAATTTCTTCGCATGCTCTTCTTTCGCAAGAATCATCCCACCACGAGGTCCTCGAAGTGTCTTATGTGTTGTTGTCGTTACAACATCCGCATAAGGAATAGGATTTGGATGCTCTCCAACCGCTACTAAACCAGCAATGTGAGCCATATCTACAAAGTAGATCGCACCCACTTTTTTAGCGACGTCACCGATGCGTTCAAAATCGATTTCACGCGAATAAGCACTTGCACCAGCAATCAACATTTTGGGTTGGACTTCTGTAGCAATTTCTTCAAGTTTATCGTAATCAATGAATTCTGTCGTCGGATCAACACCATAACTATACATCTCATATGACTGTCCACTAAAGTTGACTGGTGAACCATGAGTTAGATGACCACCTTGAGATAAGTCCATACCTAAAACTTTGTCGCCTGGTTCTAAAAAGGCACGATAAACAGCTAAGTTTGCACTAGAACCGGAATGTGGTTGCACGTTTGCATACTCAGCATTAAATAATTCTTTTGCTCGATCAATCGCAATTTGTTCAATCTTATCAACAAATTCGCAACCGCCATAGTATCGCTTACCAGGATACCCTTCAGCATATTTGTTAGTCAAAATACTTCCTTGAGCCTTTAAAACACTTGGTGAAACGAAATTCTCAGAGGCAATTAATTCTATCCCATTTTGTTGACGTAGTTGCTCGTTCTTAATCTGTTCAAATACAAATGTATCATCAGTAAATGTCATAGTGACACCTCCAGGTTATTTTTTATATTATATCATACTCGCCGATGCTTTAGAAAGACGGTTTAAATATGCATGTGTTTCATCAGTCTCTTCAAATGCCTGCGCAAAAATCACATCACAGTCACTACTTTCAAGGAAACGTAAGCCTGCAAATAGGCGTTGAGTTGCTTGTTCAAGCTCTTCATCGCTCCCTAATGAATAGTAACTGAAGCCAATACTATTTGTCTGTAATTCAGAAATAATATGTTCCTGCGCCAAGATTCCAATCTTTAAATCTGTTTCATTAATAAAGTCTTTCCAATCTTCAAGCGAATGAGAAGGATCAATCATCTTAACAGGTTGACTTGGACTATAATGCGTATACTTCACACCTGGACTGGCAATTGTAGTATCTTTCATTTGTTCCTCGCTCGATTTTTCTAACACTTCAATGCCTGTTGCATTGGCTAACATGGATTGCGTAATAGCCCCTGGTCTTAAAATTTCAATGCGTTCTGCTGTTGGCCAAACGACCG
This sequence comes from Ruoffia halotolerans, assembly GCF_014049385.1. Lineage (GTDB taxonomy): Bacteria > Bacillota > Bacilli > Lactobacillales > Aerococcaceae > Ruoffia > Ruoffia halotolerans. The sequence continues at coordinate 33,153 of NZ_JACAOA010000014.1, forward strand.
TTGACTCAACACCAACTTGTGTGAACTCAGAATAATTATTCACGACGCCCGCAATCTTTCCATCAAAATCATGAATAACATGCTCAATGGACGTTGGACTCGGTTTACCAGATAAATTTGCACTTGGGCCGACTAAAGGAAAACCAACCATCTCAATTAAAAGTAAAGCTTCCAATTGATTAGGCATGCGAATCCCCACAGTCTTTTGATTAGGTGTGACACTTTCAGCAAATATACCTTTTTTCACCGGAAAGATAATTGTTAAAGGTCCCGGCCAAAAAGTTTCCATTAATTTCAGAGCCACATCGTTCACTTCATTAACATAATCATAAACTGAATCGATACTGTGAACATGCACAATTAACGGATTATCCGAAGGGCGTCCTTTAGTATTAAATACTTGTTTGACAGCTTGGTTGTTGTTGGCAATTGCACCTAAACCAAAGACGGTTTCAGTTGGAAAAGCAACTAATTCTCCTTGCTTTAAAGAATCCGCTGCTTCGCGTAATTCCTCACGTCCAAATATTCTAGTTTTGTTTAGTTTTTCATTATTCATTCTATATACCTACTTTACAATTCAATTTGTACGTAACGATTTTTCCCATTTAAATCTAGGATAATTTCAATAGTGGAATTTGGAAAGGTCTCAGAGAAGATTGTTTTAACTGCTTCTCCTTGTTGGAAACCAATTTCCAAAATGATCATGCTCGTTTCCTTTACATATGATTGTATTTGTTTAGCGAGTTGTTTGTATATCGCCAGTCCATTATCTTCTGCAAATAAGGCTAATGACGGTTCAAACTTCTTCACGCTGTCATCCATTAAATCCAACTCATCTTCACTAATATAAGGTGGGTTGGATACGATTAAATCAAAGCTTTGTTGTGGAATGTATTCAAATAAATTACTTTCGATAAACTCCACATTAACTTGGTGATTTAATGCATTCTCTTTAGCGACTTTGAGTGCTTCAGGTGAAATATCTGAGGCAAATACGTGTTGCTTAGTGTTTAACTTTGCAATCATTATAGCTAAAATTCCCGTACCCGTTCCAATATCTAATACTTTAGCATCCACTTTGTTTTCTAAAAAGTTATTAGATAGAGCGACAATACCCGCCGTATCCTCTCTTGGGATCAGTGTGTGTTCTGTCACTTTAAATTTCTCTTCCATAAAGTAAGCATGGCCGAGTAGATATTGAATGGGTTTCCCTTCAACAATTTGTTCAAGAATCTGCATATAGTGTTTATACATTTCTTCTTTGACTGGTTTATTCAAACCTAACACAACATCTGTGAGTGTTTGTTCAAAAGTCATCATCCAATAAGTTCTGGCTAAATGCTCATCAAACCCCGAAGCTTTTAAAAAAAGTGAAGCTTTATTCAAAGCTTCACCTAATGTTAAATTAACTGTTTGGACCATTTAACTCCTCCAATAGTTGAGTTTGGTCGTAGACAATTAATGCATCAATTATGTCATCTAAATTACCACTTAAGATTGATTCTAACTGTTGAATTGTCAGTCCAATTCGGTGATCAGTCACTCGACTTTGTGGAAAGTTATATGTGCGGATTCTTTCAGAGCGATCCCCTGTTCCGATTTTTAATTTACGATCTGCATCAATCTCAGATTGTTGTTCTTCTTGCACTTTATCAAATACACGTGCACGTAAGATTTTCATTGCTTTTTCACGGTTTTTCAATTGTGATCGCTCATCTTGCATCGCAACCACTGTATTCGTTGGAATATGTGTTAATCGTACCGCTGAAGCTGTCTTGTTAACGTGCTGTCCACCCGCTCCACTCGCGTGGTAGATGTCGACACGAATATCATTGTCATCGATATCGAAATCGATTTCTTCAGCTTCAGGCATTACGATAACCGTTGCCGTTGAAGTATGGACACGTCCTTGAGATTCAGTCTCTGGAACACGTTGAACACGGTGAGCGCCGTTTTCATATTTAAGTTTTGAATACACTTTGTCACCTGAAATCATTAAGGTTACTTCTTTATAACCACCGATACCTGTAATGTTTGCATCAATGACTTCTACTTTCCACCCTTGGTTCGTAGCGTAATGCGTATACATATCTAGTAAATCTCCAGCGAATAATTGTGCTTCGTCTCCACCGGCTGCCCCACGAATTTCCATAATGATATTCTTTTTATCATTTGGATCTTCAGGAATCATCATAATTTTAATTTGGCTTTCTAATTCTTCACGCTCAGATTTTAAAGATGATAATTCTTCTTTCGCTAACTCAGCCATTTCATCGTCAGTATTCTCAGATAGAATTTCTTCTGTTTCACCGATTTCTTCATTAATTTGTTTATAGCGTTTGATTTTTTCGACTTTGGGTCTTAAATCACTTTCTTCAATCGTTAGTTCTCGTAGACGGTTTGTATCACTAATCACACTTGGGTCACTTAGTAATTCATTAACTTCGTCATAGCGAAAAATTAGCGAATCTAGTTGTTCAAACATTATTTATCCCCATTTCTTATAACTTGTTTAGGCCGCCTGGATTGTTGTAGCAGCTTCGGCAGACTGGTAGATAGGATTCATTTCCACCAATTTGGATTTGTTCTCCTGTATATACCGGTTCTCCGTCATTAATTCTTAAGTTCATTGTCGCTTTACGGTGACAATACCAACAAATTGTCTTGAGTTCTTCAATCTTGTCAGCATAGATGAGAAGGTATTTCGAACCTTCAAAAAGCTCGTTTGAGAAATCATTTTTTAAACCGAATGCCATAACTGGAATGTTTAATTGATCTACAACACGAGCAAGTTCTAATATATGATGTTTCTTCAAGAATTGCGCTTCATCGATTAAGATACAATATAACTCCGTATCAATTGCAGCAATCTCTTCAAATAAATCCATGTCATCCGTAATCGGAGTTGCTTCACGTTCTAATCCTGTACGACTTGCAATTAAGCCTACTTTTGTACGTGTATCGACAGCACTCGTAAAAATTTTAACTGGTTTATTTTGCTCTTCATAGTTATGTGCAACCTTTACGATTTCAATTGATTTCCCACTATTCATTGCACCGAATTTGAAGTACAGTTTCGCCATGATCTAACTCCTTCTTTTCTACTCTCAACTATTAATAATAAAATACTCAAGCATCTTAGTCAATTACTTGGATGAAATATTATCATAAAATTATCTTTAGTGTTTTAGGGTATACTCTATATATTCCTAACTAAGAATACCATACCTTCATTCAACTGTGTTTGTAATTATGGTAAAAGTGTATTTTGGAATGAATCGCTTAAAATATAATACTTTATTTTAAGACGGATGATTGCTAAAATACTAATGTTAAAAGAGTAATCATACTCACCAAAGGAGAATTATGAATGAGCTTTAGAAGTAATATTGCCACACACGTTGGCCGCCTATCTCGTTGGGCTCTTACAAAATTTACTGGTGGCGGAAGTAGTTTGCCCGGTAAACTTGCCTTAACGATTGACCCAGATATACTAACTACATTAGGTGAAAACTATGATGTTGCTATCATCACTGGAACGAATGGTAAAACCTTAACAACGGCGTTAAGTGTCTACGCTTTGAATGAAGCTTACCCTCACGTCCTAACTAACCCGACAGGTTCAAATATGCATCAAGGGATTGTCAGTACCTTTCTAGTTGCCCCTCGCCTTGAGAAAAACAAAAAAGGCATTGCTGTGCTTGAAGTCGATGAAGGTTCCCTAAAGCACGTTGTCAAACACGTGAAGCCGAAAGTATTTGTTCATACGAACGTCTTTCGTGACCAAATGGACCGTTACGGTGAAATTTATACGATCTATAAATTAATGGCTGATGCAGCCAAAGAAGCCCCTGAAGCGACAGTGATTTCTAATGCAGACTCACCCATTTTGAATGCCATTGATTTGCCAAACCCTCGTCTTTACTTCGGTTTTGAAGATCAAATGGATGGCAATGTCGTTCCGCATCATAACACTGACGGTATCCTATGTCCGAAGTGTGACCACGTGTTAAAATATCACACTTTAACTTATGCAAATCAAGGTAAATTCTATTGTGAAAATTGTGGCTTTAAACGCCCTGAGTTAGACTTTAAAGTGACAAGTTTAGATGATTTAAACATTACAGATTCAACTTTTACAATTAATGATTTTCAATTCCAAATTCCAGTCGCTGGAATGTATAATATCTACAATGCTTTAGCTGCTTATAGTTTGAGTCGCTTCTTCGAATTAACACCTGAACAAATTCACGATGGCTTTGAGAAAGCAGAACGTGTCTTTGGTCGTCAAGAAATATTAGAGATCGAAGGCAAGCAAGTGTTAATTAATTTAGTAAAAAACCCCGTCGGCTTAAACCAAGTCATCGATTTAGTTGGACTTGATAAAAATCCGTCGACCTTTATTGCGATTTTAAACAATCAATACGCGGATGGAACAGATGTCAGCTGGATTTGGGACGGGGACTTCGAGAAGATGTCAGATTTTAATATCCAATCAGTCTACACAGCGGGAATGCGTAAAGAAGATATGACGAAACGCTTAGATGTAGCAGAGTTATTCGATGGTGACATTCAAGAACTTGATTCTGTTGAAGAAGTGGTTCAAGCTATGCGTGAAGCAAAGACAGACAGTGTCCATATCTTTGCAACTTATACGGCCATGTTAGATTTACGCAAAGAATTAATTCAAGCTGGCTATATAACAAAATAACTTAAAGAAAAGAGTACCCTTTATGAAAAACATTCGAATTGGTCATCTATATGGCAACTTAATGAATACATATGGCGATAATGGAAACCTACTAATGCTTCAGCATTACGCTAAAGAAGCAGGTTATCAGGTTGAAACAAAGATTGTCAGTCTAGGAGATGACTTTCTAGCTGAAGATTATGATTTGCTTTTCTTCGGTGGAGGGCAAGATTATGAACAAAAGATTGTCTCGCAAGATTTACCTCGCATCCGCGACGAAATTGCATTGTTCATCGAGAACGACGGTGTTATGTTAACCATTTGTGGTGGCTTCCAATTACTTGGTCAATACTACATTAATGCCGCAGGTAATCGTTTAGAGGGTATGAGTATCTTACCTCATTATACTGAGAGACAAATTGATTCTCGTTTTATAGGTGATATTGAAATCTATGATGAAGAAAATGATCAAACTTATTATGGCTTTGAAAACCACAACGGCGTCACTCATCTAGGATCTGAGTTAAAACCTCTGGGGCGTGTTATAAAAGGAAATGGGAATAACGGTGTGGACCAAACTGAAGGAGTTCATTACAAAAACACCTTCGGCTCTTACTTCCACGGTCCCCTACTCGTTCGAAATGAATGGCTCGCAAGACATATTGTTGATTTGGCGATTCAAAACAAATAAAAATTATCCCTGACTCATTCTTTATTGAAATAGTCAGGGATAATTTTTTGTGTTTAATTATTTTGTTGCCATTAATTTGTTTGTAATTTCTTCGAATTGGTCAATATAGTTAACAAAAGTGTCTAAAGATTTTTGCCAAAATGCAACATCAGTGACATCAACGTCCATCGCTTTTGCTGTCTCTTCAACAGATGATACAGTCGTTAGTTTTAATAACTCATCATAGCGTTCAACAAAGCCTTCTGGTTGTTCTTCGTAGATTGTATATAAGCCCCTAGCAAACAAACCACCAAATGCATAAGGGAAGTTATAGAAACTTAAACCTGCTGAATAGTAATGACCTTTATTTACCCACATATATGGATGTAAGTAATCTGGGTCTAACCCGTCTCCATAGGCTTCTAATTGAGCTTCTTTCATTAGATCCTCAAGCTGTTGACTGAATAAGAATTTATCTTCTTTTGCTTCAAATAATTTTGTTTCAAAGTAATAACGTGAATAAATATCAACGATAATTTGAGTCGTATCTTGTAACAATGATTCGATTAAAGCAAGTTGTTCAACTTCATCGTCTGTATTATTTAACAAGTCATTCATAATTAATGTTTCATTAAATGTTGATGCTGTTTCAGCAACTGGCATAGAATAAGACCAATTCAATGGTTTATGTGCTTGGATAATTGATCCGTGATACGCATGCCCTAATTCATGCGCCATTGTAATGACACTAGATAGTGATCCATCAAAGTTCGTCATAATACGTGATTGACCAATAAATGGTAAGTTAGAGCAGAACGCCCCGCCTCGTTTACCTTTTCTTGGAATGAAATCCACATAGTTCTTATCGTAAAATTCTTGTACTAAATCAGCTAACTTATCTGAGAAGGGTCTAAAGTGATTGACTAAGTATTCTCCAGATTCTTCAACTGAGAATTGTTGATTTGCTTCCCCCATAGGTGCAAATAAGTCATAGAATGGTAAGCCATTTTTATGTCCTAAGTAAGTAGCTTTTTGTTTTAAATAACGTCTGAATTCTGGTAAGTATTCTTGAATTGCTGTCATTAAACTATCTAATGTTTTACGGTCCATGCGTGATTGTTGCAATGTTTCATCTAAGGGTGATTCATAGCCACGTAATGATGACGTTGTTAGAACTTGTTGTTTAATATTGTTCAATGAGAAAGCAACGGGATCTTTAATTTTGTCATACATAGCTAATTCGGCTTCATAGGCTTTTTTACGTACATCTTGGTCCGCATCATAAGCTAAGTTACGAATTTCACTTAACGTATAGGTTTTTCCATCTACGTCTGTTTCTACCGTAGATGTTAAATATGTATGTAAATTTGACCAAGCACTTGCACCAGAGTTGTCTAGTTTTGAAATCACGGCTTCCGTATCTTCATCTAATAAATGCTGTGCTTCTTCTTTTAATTCATTAAAGGCAAATGTATAATCCGATAACTCACTATCTTGAGTAATATCGGTAGTAATACTCCCTAAAAAACGATCTAAGATAATTTGGTTTTTAGTCAGTTCTGACATTACTTTTGAAAACTGACTACGATAATTCGTTGACGTTTCATCAGTTGTATTTGTTGATAGCGTAAGGCTTATGAATGAGCCAATACGTCTTGCTGTAATTAATAACTCTTCTTTAAATTTCACCGCCGCTTTAATATCTTCTAAATTATCTTCTAAAGTTAATTGCTTAAAATCTTTCTCGAATTGCTTTAATTTCGCCCAATCTGATTTAAATTCTTCACTTTCATAACCAACATATAAATCATCGAGTTGCCATTTGTACATTTTATAACGCCCTTTCTTTACTACATTTATTTAAATAAATAACATAATTATAACTGGTAAAATAATTGCTGGAACAAAATTCATTATCTTGAATTGAGTGACTTCAATCATATTCAAGCCTAAGCCGACTAATAATATAGATCCTACACATATAATCTCCGTGATAACTTCTGCCGGTAACCAAGGTTCTAATAAACCAGCAAAAATGATAATACTTCCTTGAATCAATAGAACAGGAATCGATGCTAAGGCAACACCAATCCCTAAGGATGATGCAAGTAGAATCGATGTAATACCATCTAAGATACTTTTCGTATAAAGGGTTGTATTGTCTCCAATAAGACCGCTTTCTAAAGATCCAACAATAGCCATTGATCCGATACAGAAAATCATTGAGGCACTAACCATACCATGAGAAAGATCACCGTATTTGGCGCTGCCTTTACCCACTTTCTTCTCAACTTTATTATCCCAGATAGAACGCGGCGGTCGATATCAACCCACTCGCCAATCAGTGTTCCAATTACAATACTTAAAATCATAATAATGGTATTGTTCCCTTGGATTGCACCGGCGATCCCGATAGATAGAACACACAAGCCAGCAGCTTGCATTAAACTTTTTTGCACTCTCACCGGGATACCTGAGCGAATTTGTAGTCCAATCATGGAACACACAACGATGACTACTGCATTAACAATTGCTCCCATATTCCAACTCCTATTCGATTAATTTAATTCATCACTCGCTTCATCAGTTGAGCTGTCTTCTTCAACTTCTTCTGACTCACTCTCATCAAGTGACTCATTATCCGTTTGATATTCACTTTCACTTACAACATCTAAGTCTTCATTGATGTTATTAACCAAGTTAGGTGTCCAAGTGAAATCAAAGTAATAAATTAAATCGTCGCTAACTTCAATTGTTTCTTCACCAGTGTCCTCTTCTAATTCTTCTTCATTTACACTTTTGACTGGCGTGTTAATCGCGATATAGAAGGGCTCTCCTTGCCAAACTTCTTGATATCTCAGTTTATCTAAGGCAAAAGTCTTAATTGTTATAAAACTATCTCCTGGTTTGATGACTGTACCGTTGTAATCATTAATTAAGACGTAATCACTATTCAAGCTATCTTCACCAATTTGTAAAGTGGCAACCCCATCTACTGGAAGGAGTTCATGATCGCTATTATTAGTAATTTCATATTCAATGGACACAATAATCTGACCATAATTAAAGTTTTGAAAATTTTCTTCATAAATATCTTTTGGTTCAAAATCACTGATTTCGGCTCTTAATAACTCAACTGAAACATCATCATCTTCAGTCGCTTCATTCAATTCATCTTGTGCTAAGATCGTCTTTTGACCCCACCATTCTGATGATAAACGGTCTGGAATCATTTGATTATTCTCAGATAATTGCTCTTGAGTCTCCTCGTCTAAAGGCAAGTAAAGAACGCGTTCATCTCCTAGTAAACTTGCACCCACTCCTGAGATGGCATCTGGTTCCGATTGAGGTGGTACAACAGTTAGGTAAACATTTCCCAAATCTGATGCTTCTTCCCACTCATCCTGACCAAGGCTATAGATAAGATAACCGTTAACGGTCATGCTTGGTCCTATTTCGCCGTTATTTTGTTCGAGTATTTTCGTTAAATCCCCACTTTGAGCTGGATATAAAGCAGATGATGGGTGCATTTGCATATCTGCTGATTGATAACTCATTCGTAATCCTTCAATCGGGTAATAAATAGTTTCATCCGTTAAGTTTGTTATAGCTACTTCCATTAAGACGACTGCACCTGGATTGTCTTCATAGTTAAATTCGCTACTTACAAATTCAGCTGCACTTTCGACTTCGAAAACTTCCATATTCTCGATACTTAATTGAAAATTATTCTGTGTTTGAGAGAAAGTTTCATTTACTTTAAAGTAAGATTCATCTGCTAGTGTTACCACATCACTGTTTCTAAATTCAGCAATCACTTGACTAAATTCTGGTACAAAGCGAGCATCAACGGCTGTTTCATTCTCAGTATTATCCGCACTTGAAGATGTACCATCTGATTCTACTTGACTCACTTCTTGGCTAGAAACAACCTCTTCAATGTTTTTTTCAATCTTGCCACAACCGACAAGATACAGAGCTGCAATAAATATGAGCCCTATTTTTTTATAAAATTTCATTTTGTTAATGTGTTTGTTCATATACTTCAACCTTTTACTTTTTATTCTTTTTCCTCTACAGGACTTGCGATGACTTCGGGTGCTAATGTTTCCACTTTGTATTCTTCTTCGAATAATCCTGAAGATTCTCGGAATGTATTATACAGCTCCGTCACAATTACTTTAATGACCGCGTAGCCTGGAACCCCTATGATAACTCCTGATAAGCCGAATAAGCGTCCGGCACCGAGTAATACTAATAGGATTGTTACTGGATGTATTTTTAAATTGTTTCCTAATATTTGTGGTGATACAAATCGTCCTTCAAGCAATTGCTCGATGGCCACCACAATTAATACTTTGATAAACATGTACGGCGAGATTGATAGTCCGATAATTAATGCCGGAACAACCGCCATAATAGAACCCAAATATGGAATAATATTAAATATACCCGCAATCACAGAAAGTGATATTGCATAATCTAAACCGATGAATGAATAACCAATCGCAAACATTATTCCTACTACGATCGCCACTAATATTTGTCCTCGAATATACTGGGAGATTTGGTGATTCGATTTTAATAAAATCCGCCCTACTTTTGGTCGGTATTTATCAGGCACATGATATAAAATATATTGCGGAATTTTATAGCCTTCCAGCAGTAAATAATATAGTAACACCGGCATTGTTATTAATCCTGTTACTACTTGTGCCACCGTTCCAATTACACTTCCTAGACCCCCAAAGGTAGATGTAATAATCATATTCAACTGATCTGTGATGCTATTCCAATCAATATTGGCAAAATATTCAGTAATGTTCGGGTCAATTAAACCACTTTCAAGATCGATGGGTAAAGACTCGATTGTTTCCATTAATGATGCTTGATAATTGGGTATATTTTCAACAAATGTCGTCGCTTGTTCTCTTAGCAATGGTATTAAAGTAGAAATACCCCAACTAATTAAAGCAATAATAATGATAAAAATAATCCAAATCGAAAAATTTCTTGATACACCTCTTTGAATTAATTTCGCAACAAATGGTGAAAATACATAATATAAAATCCCCGCTGCTACAATTGGAAAGGTAACTAAATTTACAAATGTGACGATTGGGGTAAATAAGTAAGCGACACGTGTAAATATTAATATAATTAATAATATTAACAGTGTATTGAACAAGAATATTACAAATTGGTTGTTCAGAAATTGACTAACAAACCAACTTTCTTTACGTTTTTCGTTCCGGTTATTATCTGTCATAAAATTCACTCCAATGACCTAAGGTAATGATATTTTAACACATTACTAATAAAAAAACCCAAGAATCTAATTCATTCATGATTTTGCTCATCTATGCTATACTTTATGTATTAATATACTGGGAGGATATCAAATGACTCAAACATTTATTTTAGGTGGCTATACAAAACGCGACAACAAAGGAATTCATCAAGTTGAATTCGATGCTAATGAAGGCGCTTTTTCAGAACCGAGTTTAATTAGCGAATTAAACGGCCCAACTTTTGTGGCTTTATCTAAAGCTAAGGATTTACTTTTTGCCATTCATAAAGAATATGACCAAGGTGGAATCGTAGCTTTCAAAAAGAACGAACAAGGTATTTGGGACAAATTAGCTAGTGGTTTTGGTGATAACGGTAGTGGTTGTCACATAAGTTACCGCGAAAGTAGTCAAACTATTTATGTATCTAACTACCATGCTGGAGTAATTGATGTTTTCAAATTAGACGGCGAAGAGCTAAATGTGATTCAAACCGTTGAACATTCTGGTTCAAGTGTTCATGAAAACCAAGATTCTTCTCACGTTCACTTTGCTGGTTTTAATGATTCACAAAACTTATTATTTGTTTGTGATTTAGGTACTGATTTAGTTACAACTTACGATATTGCAGATGATGGTACTTTATCTCCTTCCAGCGAGATTAAATTAACTCCTGGAACGGGTCCACGTCATTTAGTATTACATCCAACAGAACCTTACGCATATATTATTGGTGAGTTAGCAAACACAACTACGGTTGTGTCACTAGACGCCACAGGTAAGATGGCTGCCGTTGAAACGCAATTGAATATTCCTGAAGAACACGTTGAAAAATCAGCCGGCGCTGCAATCCGTATTACGAATGACGGCCGCTTCCTATATGTTTCAACTCGTTTCCATAATGTATTAACAGTCTATGAAATTTCTGAAGATGGTGGAGCTCTAACGAAGATTCAAGAAATCGATACGAATGGTGAAATTCCTCGTGATTTCAATCTTGATGAAACAGAAAAATTCGTTCTGGTTGCTCACCAAGATACAGATCATATTTCTGTCTTTGACCGTAACGCTGAGACAGGTCAATTAACATTTATCCAAAATGATACACAAGCACCTGAGTGCGTGTGCATCGCCTCAGCTTAATTAACTATATATTGCATTCAAAGCCAAACGATTTCAGTTTGGCTTTTTTTGTTCTTATTTTCCATTGAAGAAAACGTTTAAATTCGATTTTATCATGGATACTATACTTTTTTAGTGAATTTACGTTATAATGGATTGAATAAATTTCTAGAGAGGATAGGGAACATGGATCAAATGATTGATATTATTGAACTTATAAAAATATTTGTCCTAAGTGTGGTACAAGGGATTACAGAGTGGCTACCGATAAGTAGTACGGGACATATGATTATCTTGGAAGATTTAATTCCGTTAAATTTATCTTCAGAATTCGTTGAGGTCTTTTTAGTACTTGTACAATTAGGCTCAATTTTCGCAGTAATTTTACTTTACTTTAATAAATTAAACCCTTTTTCACCAAAGAAAACTTCAGTGGAACGTAAGGATACTTGGGTTCTTTGGTTTAAAGTGGCTTTCGCAAGTATACCAGTTGCAATCTTCGGTTTTGCTTTAAAAGATTATATGGATGAATACTTCTATAATCCTATTGTTGTTGCTATTGCACTGATTGTGTACGGGATTATCTTTATTTGGATCGAACGCACAGGCGAATCAAAACATGCAGCTACAGTAACTGATTTTAATTCTTTATCTTTTACGACAGCCTTTAAAATCGGAATCTTCCAAGCTTTGTCTATCATCCCTGGAACATCTCGCTCGGGTTCTACAATAATTGGTGGGTTATTAGTTGGAACATCTCGCTACATTGCAACAGAGTTCTCATTCTTCTTAAGTATTCCAGCGATGTTCGGTGCAAGTTTAGTTAAACTACTAGACTTAGGTTTCGCATTTACGACAGTTGAATGGATTTACTTATTATTCGGAATGTTCATTGCGTTTATTGTTTCAGTATTTGCAATTAAATTCTTACTGAACTACTTGAAACGTAATGACTTTACTGGCTTTGGTAAATACCGTATCGTCTTAGGTGCGATCGTTATACTTTACTCACTGTTCCAGTTTTAATATTTAATTTATAGTCCCAGTTGATTGTCTTAATGGCAATTAGCTGGGTCTTTTTTTGTAAAACTTGACCTTAAGGGGCGTCGTGAGGTGGCGCAATAGTCCGGAAATGCGAATGCGGGCTGTCGTGCTGAATCTCGATGGACCACAAATGCGAATGCGGGCTGTCGTGCTGAATCTCGATGCACCGCAAACTAAAATCCGGAGCGTCGTGCCAGCACACGATGGACCATAAATAAAAATGCGGGGCGTCGTGCATGTTCACGATGCCCCATTCCAACTCAAAACCAAATCAAAAAACCGAAAACCGTAACTAAGCACACGACTTAGTTAGGATTTTCGGTTTTTAACTTCATTTAATTATCCCATAGCATTTTCTTTAGTGATTTCTGTAATGCCACCCATGTATGGAACAAGTACATCAGGAATCTTCACAGATCCATCTGCTTGTTGGTAGTTTTCTAGAATCGCTACAACTGTACGTCCTACAGCTAATCCTGAACCGTTTAAAGTATGAACATGTTCTACTTTTTCGTATTCATTACGGTAGCGGATTTTTGCTCGGCGAGCTTGGAAAGCTTCTGTGTTTGAACATGAACTGATTTCGCGGTAAGTCTCTTGAGCTGGAATCCATGCTTCAATATCATAAGTTTTAGCCGCAGAGAATCCCATATCACCTGTTGATAATATAATTGTGCGGTATGGAATTTTTAATGCTTCTAAGATACCTTCAGCATCTTTAGTCATACTTTCTAATTCTGCATAAGATTCATCTGGACGAGCAAGTTTAACTAACTCAACTTTGTGGAATTGGTGCATACGGATTAATCCACGCGTATCACGACCAGCACTTCCTGCTTCTGATCTAAATGATGGTGAAAATGCTGTAAAGTGTACAGGTAATTGATCTAATGCAAGAATTTCATCAGCATAGTAGTTCGTTAATGGAACTTCAGCCGTTGGAATTAAAGTTAAGTTACGGTCCCCTTCTAACTCAAATACATCTTCTTTAAATTTAGGAAATTGCCCTGTTCCGAACATTGCTTTTTCATTTACCATGTAAGGTGTGATCATTTCGCGGTAGCCATTTTTCCCGTGAGTATCTAACATAAAGTTATAAACAGCACGCTCTAAACGAGCTCCTAAGCCTACATAGTATACGAAACGCGCACCGGCAACTTTTGCTCCACGTTCAAAATCTAAGATACCTAAGTTTTCAGCAATATCCCAGTGATTTAATGCTTTAAAATCAAATTCTGAAATTTCTCCCCAACGGCGGATTTCAACATTATCGTCTTCATCTTCACCAACTGGCACATCTTCATGTGGGATGTTAGGTAATGTGAATTCAATATTATTTAAGTCAGTTTGAATCGCGTCTAACTTGTCATCCATCGCTTTAATTTCTTTACCGATTTCTTGCATTGCTTTGATTTGCTCATCCGCATTTTCTTTGTTGCGTTTTAGTTGAGCAATTTTTTCAGTTGTTTCGTTACGTGTTTGCTTCGCTTCTTCAGTATGAGCAATTAATTCTCTTCTTTGCGCGTCTAATTCGCGGTAATTTTCTAATACCTCACGTTCCACACCTCGGGTGGCAAGTTTTTCTGCGACAAAATCAAAGTCATCTCTTAACAGTTTACGATCTAACATATTGTTTCCTCCTGTGATTTTAAATATTCATTAAATTAAACATAGCCATAAAAAAGAACCTTCCGTCCCTGAATAAATCATGGGACGAAAGGTACTCATTCGCGGTGCCACCCAAATTCAAATAAACCCAATAATAGTGAGTTTACTTGCTCTTAAATTCAATAACGGTGAGGCCGGCACTACTTATTCGCGCTTTCGTAGGCTGAATAAAACGTGGATTCTTTGATTAAACTGAGCGATTCTCACCAACCATCACTTCTCTTAACAGTTATCTCAAATACTATTCGTTTCTCATTTAATCATATTATAAATTATCCCGCCATAAAGTCAAGCAATCCTACCAATTCAAGTCTTTCGCTTTGTCAGTATCGTCATAATGATGAAATGTCTCTAGCCCTTGCCATTGTTGTTGGCGTAAAGCTTCAAATATCACGATATTAGCAGTGTTTGACAAGTTAAGTGACCGTACATGTTCGTCATTCATTGGGATTCGCAAACTGTCATTTTTATGCGCTTCCATCAATTCAATCGGAAGACCCGTTGTTTCTTTTCCGAATAGGAAGAATTGCTCATTACTTTCATTTTGAGCCAAGTCTGCCTCAGAATAAATTTGAGGTGCAAATTTAGTAATTAAATACAGTTTACGTTCACCAACGTATGAAAGAAATGCCTCTAAATTATCATGCTCGACAATATCAACATTATGCCAATAATCTAAGCCAGCACGTTTCAACATTTTATCATCGGTTGAAAATCCTAGAGGATGAATTAAATGGAGCGTTGAATTAGTTGCCGCGCAAGTTCTAGAGATGTTCCCTGTATTTGCAGGCATCAACGGTTCAAATAAAGCAATATGATTTTTCAATGGAATCCTCCCTTTCTTCACGTAATTTGCTGAATGTTTAGATAGAAAAAGACACGTATTGAACGTGTCTTTTAATAGAATTATTTGAAGATTACTCTTCTTCTTCTGCTGCTTCTTCAGTTGCACCAATTACTTCTGGTTCAGCTGCTTCTGCATCTGGATCTACGTCTTCGGCTTCTTCAGTAGGAATTGAGATTGAAACAATTGTTGCATCGTTTTCCATCATAATTTCTACACCTTCTGGAAGAGTGATATCCGCTACAGTTAAAGTATCACCGATTTCTAAGCCTTTAACATCCACTTCAAAGTATTGAGGGATTGTATCTGGTTTAGTTTCAACAGTGATTTCGTTTTCAACGATTTCAACGATACCTTCTTCAATTGTTTCATCATTAACAACGTATAATGGAATTTCTACCGTTAATGTTTGGTCAGCAGAGATAGCTTCTAAGTCAATTGAGTACATTTCGTCTTTTAACGCTGCACGTTCATAGTCTTTTAACCATACTTTTTGAGTGCCGCCGTTATAATCTAAATTGAAAACCGCGTTAGTACCTTCTTCTTTTAATAAAGCTTCGAAATCACGACGATCTACTAAAAGTGAAGTTGCTTCTACTGTTTTACCGTATAAAGATACAGGCACTTTTCCTTCAGTACGAGCTTTGCGTGAAGCACTTGAGCCAGTTGTTTCTCTAAGTTCTGCTTTTAAGTTCATAATAAAATCTCCTTATCTATAAATAATTTAATGCATTTCAAATAGTAATTTTCGCACATACGTTATAGTATCAAATTTTCCTCTAAAAAGCTAGATAAAACCGTGTTTTTTTTATACAATAAGTAAAGATTCATTGCTTTGCAATAGAGAGGTAGGTCCCATGAGAAAAATATTAAGCTACTTTAAACCCTTTGATTATATATTTATTATCGTATCAATTATCATTTCTTTTATTCCAAATGTCATTACGAATGCTCATCTCAAGGATTCAGGAGATGCCCTTGCGATAGTGAAAATCCACGGTGAAGTTGTAGATGAGTTCCCATTATCAGAAGGATTAGAAGTCGAAAAGACATATTATCCAAACGATAACCAGTACAATATTATCGAAATCAATAATAACCAAGCTCGTATTAAAGAAGATAATAGTCCTGATCAAGTTGGCGTTAGAACAGGTTGGATTGAAAGACCAGGGCAAACTGCGATTTGTCTCCCCCACGGGCTCGTGTTAGAGATTACCGGCCAAATGGCTAATGATGAATTGATACTACCCTTGTAATTAACTAATCATAAAATGGAGGTTTTAAAATGTCAGCAGCCAAATTTGAACCCACAGGTGAAGATGTCGTCGAATTTATTGAGTCGATTGATTCAAAACAAAAACAAATTGATTCATTTGTTTTATTAGATTTATTTAAAGAAGTGACTGGTTTTGAACCTCAAATGTGGTATCCAAATATTATCGGTTTTGGAACTTACCATTATGTCTACGATTCTGGTCAAGAAGGTGATACATCTTATTTAGCCTTTTCCCCTAGAAAAGCCAAATTTAGTTTGTACCTTGCTACCGAATTTAAAGACAAAGATAAATTATTAGCACAACTTGGAAAACACACCACTGGTAAAATGTGTATTTACGTAAATAAATTAGCTGATATTGATTTAGATGTCTTAAAAACAATGTTAGAAAACTCAATGAAACTCACTTTAAGTAAATATCTTAAATAAAAAGGCAGCCTCGATTTTCAATAAAATCGAGGCTGTCTTTATACCAACAATAAAACAAATAGAACAATGACATACATACTTAAAAACAATATAAAACTCTGAATAGCTTCTTTAAAGGCAATTGGCTGAGGAATTCTTTCCGTATATCTCATCACACTTTGATAATGAACATAGCCAACGGCTAAAGTAACAATCGTCCACCAAGGGAATATACCCGTAATAATATAAGTCAACCACACAATCCATGGTAAGAAGCTAAGCAACTGATACAAGCGAATCGAATTCGGTCTACCAATATAGTAAACTAATGTCCGTCGTTCGTTTTGAATATCTGTGTCCAAATCTCGGGTGTTATTGGCAAGCATAATATTTGCTGTTAAAAATATTTGTGGCAAGCTGAACCAAAATATCTTAAGAATATCAAACCAACCGATATTCAATACTAAATTCGTCCAAGTCCATTCACTTGAAAGCAGTACTTTATAGCGGGTCATGAATACCGCCAGAAAAGTGATACCGAATCCCATCGTTAAACTTGAGAAAATCTCCCCGTATGGTGTTCGTGAAATTGGTAAAGGTCCAAATGTGTAGATTATTCCAATAAAATATAACAAAGCTCCGATTAATAAGAGCATGGGATCTGTTAACCAAACGAGATATAAACTAAGTATCAGTGAAATAGCTAATAGGATAAATACAATGATGACCATTGTCCGGTAATTTAATTTGTATTTACCAATCACATTCTGCTCTTCCTTATAGTTATTATCCAAGGCTTTGTGATAATCCAATGTATTATTAATCGCTGTTACCGTCATATCAAAACAAGTCGCAGCTAGGAAAAATATAATTGAATTCAACCAATTAAATTCTTTGAAATAGTAACCTGTCCATAAAAAACCAACCATCATTGGGAAAAAACTAGCTATTTTTGTTCGAATTTCGACAAATTCTAAAAATATTTTTAAATTTATTTTATTCATCAGCGATGTAATACTCCTCATTCGTTAAATTAAAACTATCTTGAATACCAGCAGAAAGATGTACGCCACCATCCTTATCGACATAAGCCACTTCAAAACCATCTTTTGAATTTATAAACTCAATACCTTCTTCAATCCCCATTAAGAATAAGGCTGTCGAATAAGAGTCACCATCAAAAGATGTTGGTGCAAAGACAGTTACACCTGAAATCTCATTATCTAAAGGATAGCCAGTTCTAGGATCCATAATGTGATGGTATTTTGTTCCGTCTACTTCTAAATATCTTTCGTAGATACCACTTGTAACAATGGCCGCATTTATGACACGTTGAGTCCCAACAATTTCACCACGTACTTCATCAGGGTCTTGAACCCCAACATTCCACCCATCTTCATTGGATGGTGATGTCCCCATAACAACGACATTTCCCCCAAGGTTAATGATGGCTGTTGTAATATTGTTTTCCTCAAAGATCTCAACAATGCCACTACCAATATATCCTTTAGAAATACCACCTAACTCCAGTGACATGCCTTCTTCTTCAAGCATGACCGTCATATTCTCTTCATCAATGTTAATCTTTTCATAATCGATTAGATTAACGGCTTCAATTATTTCAGATTCTTCTGGAACACGCGCATCAGCACTTCCGATTTGCCATAAATCTGTGAGAACCCCAATTGAGATATCAAAGAGCCCATCACTCTCTTCAGCAATTTGAATGGAGCGTTTAATGATTTCCATTGTTTCTGGTTGTACTTCAACCGGCTCAATCCCAGCATTCTTATTGATTTTATATACGTCAGATCCTTCAACGTTTGTAGAAAGGAGTGTTTCCATCTCCGCCATATAATCATTCGCTTCTTGCATCACATCTTCGACGCCTTCATGATAGACTTGCATTTGAACAACCGTATGTAACATCGTCTCAGTTATGCTTGTAGGTTCTTTAACAATCGGGAGTCCATTTTCATTTACTTCTGTCGTAGTTGTCGGACTTGCTCCTGATATAACCACTTCTGGCTCATCATCACTTGCACAACCAAATAAGATGATTGCTAAAGCAAACAAGGCCACTTTTTTCATTGCATTTTTCATTAAATATACTCCTAGCTATTTTAATTCGTAATACTTATTATACTATTCTTATAGCTTCTATAAAAGTGAAAAAGTGAGCTAATTGTATAAATTAGCTCACTTTTGACATATTTTCTATTTAATTATTTTGGCTTATTCTTCTGATGATTCTTCTTCAGTTGATTCTTCAGACGATTCTTCTGACTCTTCTTCAGATGATTCTTCTGAAGTTTCTTCTGATGCTGACTCTTCGCTTGATTCTTCAGATGACTCTTCAGATTCTTCACTAGACTCTTCTGCACCAGCTTCATCAGCTGTTAAACCTGCTAACTTAGCATCATTTGTAGCTTGAGTTGCTAAAGCGATAAATGTTGTAGAAAGTTCTTCTTGTCCTTCTACTGGCTCAACACCTTCAACATTTCCAGCTTCTACTAAAGCAGCTGCTAATTCATCAGCAACGTCTTGATCTTCAGCTTCAAATGTTGCGTCAGTAATTTCGCCACCCTCAACTGTAATTGTTAAGTTTTCAGCTGTATATTCACCGTCTGCTAATTCTAATTCATCTACATTAACTTCTTCAGTGTTACCTTGTGCAGCTAACTCTAATAACACTTGCGAAGTGAATTGGAATGAAGCTGATGTTGTTGTTGCACCTGAAACAGCATCTACGTCTGCTGATTGTGATTCAACTAATGCATCATTTAATTCTTGAGTGGCATCTGCCGATGATACGCCAGTTACTTCTTCCATTTGAGTATTGTACTCTTCATCTTCTGATTTTAAGTCGCCGTCTTCGTTTTCGTAATCAAAGTTTGAATCAGTAATTTCTCCATCTGTAACTGTGATTGTATGAGTTATAGCCCAACCACGTTCGTCTGGGTTACTTACAACTGAGTATTCACCGTCTGTTAATGCACCAGCTTCTGCTGATTCGTCAGTTCCTACTACTGCAGCATCGTCAGCTGACTCTTCTGAATCTGCTGATGATTCTTCGTCAGTTGACTCTTCCGATTCTTCTGATGTTTCTTCTTCAGCTGACTCTTCTGAATCTGCTGATGATTCTTCGTCAGTTGACTCTTCCGATTCTTCTGATGTTTCTTCGTCAGTTGACTCTTCTGATTCTTCTGATGTTTCTTCTTCAGTTGACTCTTCTGATTC
>NZ_JACAOA010000015.1 GCF_014049385.1 Ruoffia halotolerans
AGTTTTTTAGGCTTTCTTAATTAAATGCGTATCTAAGAATTTATTCAATTGCCCCTTATCTCTCGCTGTTTGCCCTTGAGAGATGTTTGACGGGTTTAAATATAAACGCGCTTGCTCATTGTTATTTTCATTAAATGCAGCAACTGCCTCACCTTCATCTTCGTCGAACACTCGATCCACGTGATGATAAGTACTTTCTAATATCTCTTCGACATCCATTGCGATTGCATCGCGCAATACTTGATACATCTCAGCTTGTGCTTCAGGAATGTAGAATATATCTACTTTTACTAAGTCTTCTTGCTCAGTTTTTTTACCTTTTTGTCTTCTATTTTTTGCCAACTCGCTTTCACAGACCTTTCTATCTTTTATTATGAATTAAGTATTTATTCATAAATTCCATAGAATCATTTGAAAGAAGTTCTTCTAGTAAATTTATCACAGAAGAATCTTCATTTGTTCCAATTTGGTAGGTTGTCGATAACAATAAATCATGATCAGCATTGCCCATTGCGATATTGTAGTGGGCTTCTTTCATCATACTTTCATCATTTAAGCTATCGCCAAATGCCATTGTATCTTCTTTTTTAATATTGTATTTTGCCTGTAATTTTCTTACGGCAATTCCTTTACCGCCATCTTTAGCGTAAACATCTAGCCACCCATCACCACTCGTTACCGAATCAATGTCTTCAAAACGTTCTTTCAAAATACGCGTCATTATTTTATTTCGATCAAGTGAGTGCGTTGAATAAATGGCTAGTTTAGTAGGCTTTTCTCCTTCCGGTAAATCTTCGAACTTTTCAATATAAGCTAAAGCATTATTATATTGAGATATGTGTTCAAAGGCTTCGCCTTTGGTTTCTCTAAAGTAGGCTTGATTTCCAGTATTTACCATAATGTGGAAACCTTCAAATTCATCAACAAAGGATGCAATGTTATAGAGAGTCTCTCTATCCACAGTCGTTGTTGATAACTCTTCATTATTTTTCACTATAAAATTCCCGTTATCACAAGCAAAGTATAAATCTTTTTGATCTTCTTGCGAGAAGTAATCAATAATTTTGTGATAACTGTTCCCAGTTGCTATACAAACCAATACATCTCGGTTTTTCAGCGTTTGAAGTGCGTGATTAAAACGTTCGACGTCGTAGCTTTTGTCTTTTCTCAACAATGTTTCATCTAAGTCAATTACAATTAATTTTACGGTCATTATAAACTCCTTATAAGATGTCCATTTCGTATTTATAGTATCATATTTAGTCACTGGTTTTAAATATATTTACTTTTAAAAGCGATGTAAACCTTTCTATATAATACTGGACTTCTTATTTTTCTAGAGTTTTATTAATGATAGCGCTAATGATTTGTCGAGCTTCTTCGCCTTCTGGCGTCGGATACACGGGATAGATATGATTCATCTTCTCAGCAGTATATAAATCGTGTTCAATATTATCTTCTTTTAGACGGTTCGCAAATTGAAGGATATCTGGATAAAAAACTTCATGCGTCCCAACAAATAACGTAATACGTGCTAAATCTCTACCACTAATAAGCATTGGACTCACGAGTGGATCATCGATACGCCCCTCTTTTCCTACCCAATATTCACTTGCTAAATTCAAGCCAATTTGACTTATCATCGGATCCAATGGCTCTAAATCTAGAATTTCTGGATTCTCGTTGGCAATATCTAGCCACGGTGATATGGCGATGATTTCATCCGGTTGTTGGATACCTTCTTCTCTTAAAAGATTGGCTAATCCAAGTGCCATTCCCCCACCTGAAGAATCTCCCATCAGGATAATCGGATTGTCATTCACATTCTCGTTAAGTATTTGCTTGTACAATGTAAAGACATAAGGCACTGACTCTTTATACGAGTATTTCGGTGTTTTTAAATACTGAGGGAAAATCACTTGGGCATTCGTCTTTCTTACGACTGAACGTAAGAAAAAGTAATGAGTTGGATACGGCGGAAATGCATAGCCGCCTCCGTGTAAGTAAAATATAATAGGTTGTTTATCCTTTTTCTTATTCCACGAAAAAACTTGCATGGGCCCAAGATAGCTTTCTTCTACTTTACGCCCAACCATGATATCTGGTTTCATTTGTGGTTTAGTATTCCACTCGATGAAGTCATCAATACGGTTTTGATGTTCAAATAACTTTCGCTGTTGTTCTTTCATTCCATACACAAATAATCCTCGTTCAATTAACCAACTTGAAAGAGACTGATTTTTATATTTGGGAAACAGTTTAGTTGCTAATAGAATTCCACCTGTAACAGTGAGTCCAGCCATCCATAATTTTTTTAGTGTTGAATTTTTTTCTTGCAACCATGCGCCTCCTTATAATTTGGTTATTGTTTCATCATTGTACCAAAATGTTTAATTATTGATAAATCTTATGATTAAGTTTACTAGCTTGACTGTTTATGAGGAAACAATTAGACTGTATCTAATTATTTTAATTTAGGAGGACTTTAATGAAAGAAGCATTTAAATTTGCTTTCCCCCATACTATCCCAATTATGGCGGGCTATATCTTTTTAGGGATACCCTTTGGATTATTGGCTGTGAGTCAAGGTTTCTCGCCATTATTTGCTATTTTAATGAGTGTGATTATATACTCAGGTGCGATTCAGTATGCTGCTATTGATGTGTTTTTAGCATCTTTTAATCCAATTAATGCAATCATACTTACGTTGATGGTAGGTGCTAGACATATCTTTTATGGTATTGCGATGCTTACAAAGTTTAGTAAACTAGATTCAAAAAAATACTATACCATCTTTGGTTTAACTGATGAGACTTTCTCGGTGCTTGTTTCTATTGATATCCCGGAAAATCTCAGTCGAGATTGGGTGTTTTTCTTTATTACTTTACTCAATCAAATTTATTGGGTTTCTGGAACCGTTATTGGCGTCCTATTAGGAAGTATGATTACAATTAATCTTGAAGGGATTGATTTTGTTCTAACAGCATTATTTATTACTATCTTTGTTGATCAATGGTTAAATAGTTCGAGTAAAGTTCCAGCCCTTGTTGGAATCTTATCCGGTTTGCTTTGTTTAATACTGTTTGGTGCAAACAATTTTATGATTCCTGCGATGGTATTTATCGTTGGCTTCTTCTTATACCGCTTTAACAAGAAGGGAGTGGCTCGTCAATGACACAAACCCAACTTTGGATTACATTTGCTATAATTGCGGGTCTTACGATGCTGACTCGTTTTATTACTTTTATTATTTTTCCGGCCGGTTCTCAACCACCTAAGGCAATTATTTATTTGGGTTCCGTCTTACCCACTGCTGCCATGGGCTTAATTATTGTATTCGCGCTGAGAAATACACCCGTCCTCACTTATCCATATGCTATTCCTGAAGTGATTGCGTCTCTATCTATTGTCATTATTCATTATTGGAAGCGAAATACAATCTTAAGTATTTTAGTTGGAACCGTTATTTATATGTTTCTTATACAAAGTATCTTTTAAAAAATAGACCTGACTTAGTTTTGGCTAAGTCAGGTCTATTACTATTCTATATTACATTTCTTCAGGTGCTTCAACACCTAAGAGTTTTAATGCGTCTTTTATAACTATCGTTACAGCTTTAACTAAAGCCATACGTGCTTTTAATTGGTCATCATCGTTTAATATACGCACATTTGCATAGTATTTATTGAATTGTTGAGCTAATTGGATAACATATTTGGCAACTAAAGAAGGTTCAAAGCGTTCAATCGCATTTTCTAGGATACGTGAGTAGTCAGCGATTTTCTTAATAACTTCCCAACTGAAAGCATCGTTAAGATTTACAGTTGTATCTTTTGAAATTTCTTTATCGTATTTACGAATCATACTCATTGAACGTGCATAAGTATATTGTACATAAGGACCTGTTTCTCCTTCAAATTGAACAATATCTTTTAAGTTAAAGTCAAAGTTATTCATACGGTCTGTTTTAAGATCGTGGAATACTACCGCTCCAACACCGACTTGATGAGCCACTTCTTCTTTATTCGCTAAATCAGGATTTTTCTCATTGATTTGTTCTGTTGCTAAAGCAATCGCATCATTCAACACTTGTTCTAGTAAGACGATTTTACCTTTACGTGTTGATAATTTCTTACCATTTAACGTAATTAAACCAAATGGTACGTGAGTCATATCTTTATACCATTCATAACCTAATTTATTTAAAACAGCTTTTAATTGTTTGAAGTGAACACTTTGTTCATTCCCAACAACATAAACATTTTTAGCAAAGTTATAAGTGTTGTAACGGTAGATGGCTGCTGCTAAGTCACGTGTCACGTAAAGTGTCGCACCATCTGACTTTTTAATTAAGGCAGGTGGTAAGTTTTCTTCCTCTAGGTCGACAATAGTTGCACCTTGGTCAATTTTAGTTATGTTTTTACTTTCTAATTCATCAATAACGGCTTGCATTTTATCATTATAGAAAGCTTCTCCATTATATGAATCGAATTCGATATTTAACATATCATAAACTTTTTGGAATTCTTTTAATGATTCGTCTTTGAACCAAGTCCAAAGTTCGATCATTTCTTGATCGCCATCTTCTAGTCGTTTGAATACCGCTCTTGCTTCGTCCTCTAGTTCTGGATTTTCTTCTGCTCTTTCATGGAACTCAACATATAGTTTAACAAGTTCATTGATAGGATCTTTTCTCACTTGTTCTTCATCGCCCCATTTTTCGTAAGCAACGATTAATTTACCAAATTGAGTACCCCAGTCACCTAAGTGGTTGATACGAATTGGGTTGTAACCCGTTTTCTCAGCTAAATTAGCGATTGAATTACCGATAACTGTTGATCTTAAGTGTCCCATAGACATTGGTTTAGCAATATTAGGTGATGACATATCAATCGTCATTGCTTCACCATGACCAATATTTAAATCTCCATAGTCTTCGCCTTCATTTAGAACTTGTGTAACGAGTTCGTTTGCGACATTTTCACGTTTAAGAAAGACATTAATATAAGGACCTACAGCTTCAACGCTCTCGAAGTTTTCCATACTTATTTGCTCAGCGATATCACTCGCAATTTGTTGAGGCGCTTTACGGAATACTCTAGCTAATGCGAAAGCAGGGAAAGCTAAATCCCCATGCTCAGTATTATTTGGTATTTCAATTAATTTAGTAATTTCTTCTTTGCTTAAATGCTCACCAACAATTGGTGTTAAAGCATCTACATATATTTGTTTGATATCCATTGTTTATATTCCTCCTATAATAAAACTCAAAATAAAACACCTCAAGAAAGACATAATTAAATGTCTCTCTAGAGGCGTTAACTTATACGCGGTACCACTCTAGTTCCATGAATCACTATCATTCATGCTCTCGTATTGATAACGAAGTTTCCTCCGAACTAGAGTATCTAGTTGTACGATGAAAGTGCGTTTCGATAGGTATCTCTGACTGGCTCTCAACATCCCAGCTTGCTGTATAGAGATAAGTTATCTACTCTCTTTCAAGGGTTAACTGTCTCCTAAACCGCAATTATTCTACCAAAATATATGATGTTCGTCTACACTTTAATGCTTATTTGTTGATTTATTACGAGTAAAGACTAAATATGCTCCGCTTAGTAATATTATAAAGCCTAAGAATAAAATTCCTTTTGTTGACGTTTCACCGGTATTTGGTAAGTCATCATCATTCTCTTCTACACTTGATTCGACTGTCACTTCAACAGATTCTTCTAGTGAGATAGACGCTTGTTCTGCGTTATATACAATACCAAATGTACCTAATTGTTGAGTTCTGAAGGTAATTCTTTGGTTATGTAATGCAAATGTTAAGTTTGAATTGTTGCTATCGTTTACACGAACCACTCGTAATTGCGAATTAACAGGACGTGTTGGAATCTTAATCTCGGCAATTCGAGTTAATTGAACTGCTTCGTTATTCTCATCCAATAAAGTAATTGTGTAAATATCCGCATCCGCATTCTCTAAAGTTGCTGCATTATCTAATGTTTCAACATGAATACTTGAAACTTTCATTGCGTCTTGTGGGTTTACCCAAACTTCTATACCTGTTTCAGCATCAATAAATTGTCTTGTCGCTTGAGATGCTTCTTCATCAATACTTGCTTGTTCAGCTGGTGTTAAGCTTTGAGACTCATCAACAATCACACTTGATGATTGTGATTCACTAAACGATTCGCTACTTGATTCTTGCGAGCTTGATTGTTCTAAACTCGTTTCTTGTGAACTTGACTCCTCTGAACTTGAAGATTCTTGAGCAGTGGCTCTTGGGCTAACGGTAATTGTTTCATTCGCTACAATCCCAAATTCACCCGTTAATTCTTCGATTTCAAAACCTTCGGGTACATTGATAATTTCATATGGGTATGAACCAGCTTCTAAGTTATCTACTGTCACTTCTCCATTATTATCTGTTGTATACGTTTCGTGGTCGATTCGAATATCAACGCCTACGACAGGTTGATTATTGTTATCTCTAATTTGAATTGTTACTGAACCAGTTTCTGGTAATTTTTCAATAATAATCTCTGATTCAAAAGCTGACCCTTCTTCAAGCTCAGTCGCTTGTTCTTCTGAATTATTGTAGTAACCATTTGGTGTACTCGTTACAGAATAATTGTAACGACCTGGTTCTAGACTTTCAAAATGAGCGATACCTTCAGAGTTCGTTGTTCCAGTTAAGCCACCAAAGGCTAGGCTTGCACCTTCAACAGCATCCCCGTTTTGATCGACTACTTTAATATCAGCCGTTGATAATTCGATTTCTCTTTCAACACTAATCGATGCAGTTGTTATTTCTGATTCATTGACTGTTACTTCTCCACTTGCATTACCAATATATCCTTCTGGTAATTCTGAGATTGAATAACTGTACGTATTGGGTTCAATATCCGAAATTGTTGCCGTTCCTTCTTCATTCGTTGTAGTCGTTGTGTCATTGATTGAAATAACTGCTCCTTCTACGGGAGAATTATCTTGGTCAGTTACATTAAAGATGACCGTTCCAGGTTGGGCATTATATTGTACTTGTAGAGTTCGAGCTTCTGTTGCTCCTTCGGCGATATAAACACTTTGAGAAGCGATATTATGTTCATAATTTTCTGGTAACTCATTAATAACATATTCGTAAGTACCTTCTGCCAGTTCATCAAATACAACTTGCCCTTCGGCATAGGTTGTTTCTGTTTGATCTTCATTCAACTGTACTTGGGCACCAGACACAGCTTGGTCGTTTTGATCCATGACTGTAATTGTTAATTGTCCGGGTGCAAGTTCTCTTTCTACAGTAACAGTCTCTTCAATATGGTTATTCGCTTCAATTATCACTGTGCCAGATACTTGACCAGTATAATTTTCTGGTAAGCTTGCTAAAGTATAGTTGTATGTTTGATTTGCGTTTAATCCTTCAATAATCACTTGTCCACTTGAATTTGATGGATAAGTATTATCATTCAGTGTGATTTGAGCACCATCAACAGGTTCGTTATTTTGATCCACGACACTAAATGTTACATTCCCAAATTGCTCAACTTTACTTAGATTTATTTCTTGTGTTGCTTCTTCATTGGCAACAATTGTTAGTTGACCTTCCGCCGGTGTTTCATATTGTTCTGGTAACTTTGTCACCATATAGTTATAAGCACCCGGTCCAATGTCAGTAAATTCAGCCACACCACTTGGGTTTGTTGTGACAGTTTCATTGCCTAATTGGATTTCAACATTTTCAACGGGTTGGCTAGCTTCATCAACCACTGTAAATACAGCACTACCAACTTGTTCCGCTTGCGCAATGACCATTGTATCTTCAACTTGTTGGTCTGGATTAATTGTAATCGTTCTTACTTCAGCTTCTCCATCTAAGACATAACCTTCAGGTAAAGCCGTAACAGAGTAATCGTAAGAGTGATTTGCTTCTAAATCTTCAAATACAGCTCTTCCGTTACCATTTGTGATTGCAGTCTGCTCACCTAATGTAAGTTCTGCACCAATAATAGGTTGCTGTGAATCATCGACAACATTTACTAATAATGATCCATAGGTAACTGATGTTGGTAAGACAATTGCTTCTTCAGTAGGTGCAGATTCAACCACGTTTACACTTCCTGATACAGGTATTTCAAATCCTTCTGGAGCTGAAGTTACTTCATATGAATAACCGCCAACTGGTAAGGCTTCAGTTTCCACTCGGCCTGTTTCAGTTGTAGTATAAAAACTGTCAGCGATTTGTATTTCTACCCCGCTAATAGGTTCAAAGGCTTCATTTGTTACAACAAATTCAATATTATTTGTATCGATATCTGCTGATAAAGTAATCGTTGCTTCAGTTGGAGTCGTTGGATCAACAACAACTGTTCCGGTCGCTTTTTCTAGACTATATCCTTCAGGAACACTATTAATTGTATAAGTTGCTTCTCCTACGGGTACTTCTGAGAATACCGCTTGACCGTTAACATCTGTATAAATTTCACGTTCATTCAATGTCATCGAAACATTAGAAACTGGCACTGATTCTTCATCCAGAACAGTTAAGGTTACTGTGTTTGATTCAGGTGTTTCTGGAATACGTTCAACAGATATTTCAACGTTCGTCGCTTCTTGACTTACTACCGTAATTGGTGCAGCTGGCATTTTGATACCTTCAATTGAATAATCTTCGGGTACAGAGAGTACTTCTACTTGGACCTCTCCTACTGGAACATTGTCAACTTGAAGGAGACCTTGCGCATTTGTTGTAAACTCTTCACCATTTACACTAAGCACAGTGTTCGCTACTAATGAGCTATCACTTCCAATAACTTGTACCATTAATGTACCCGTTTCTTCAGGTACTTCTTCACCTGGTGTTTCCGGTTCGTCTGGATTCTCTGGAAGTGTTGCTATAGATTGCTGATCAGCTATCGTAACAACTAATTCCGTCTCATATTGGTTAGTCGCTTCATTTAATAAGTTATCTCCTAATTCAATCTCGAATGGTACATCTAATACTACAGTACCATCACCCCATGGTATTAGATCACCGGTTTGGCTTAATTCTTTTAGAACATCTTGATCAGTTGTTGTTGGATGAGTTTGTTCTACGCGTGCTGGAATTAATTCTTGTCCGTCACGTTGAAAATTACCGCCATCATACAATCTGAATTTATAATTACCTGGTGTTAACATCAATGGTTCAGTATTTGGTTCATTAGAACGATAACTATAAACCAGTGTCCCTTCACCTGTATCTGGATCCGTTTGGATAATATCGTAACTGATTTGAGTTTGTTGTGTCGGCTCACCGCCGTACATTGCTAAATACACTTGAGCATCTACAGTGACTGGTGTGATTGCATTCTCCTGTGCATTGACTGGTTGTAAGCCTGCGAACAGACCCACAAAAGAAGACATAATCATGAATAAGGCTGTTATATACTTCATCTTCTTCATCTTTCTTACCTCCTAAATATATTTGTAATAACTATATATTAAGTTTACCATAAAGCTCTTTTATATAGGTTAAAGTACAAAAAACATCATAATTTAAAAGCAATCTTTCTCAGTTAATTCATTAATTATTCATAAATAATCATACCGGTTAAAAAAGAACCGCATCTACTCTATAAGTAAATGCGGTTCGACTATATTATACTTAACTTGTAATTGTTTGTGCAATATCAAACGCTTGTAACATTTCTGGAGAAGCATCATCGACACTAACGGTGTCAACAAGTGCCCCCTGAACGATAATACGGTCTATTAAGCCCGGATCACATGTAATTAATGTTACACGGCCTTCTTCAGTAGGATAAGTAACTTCTACTGCAGTTGCTGGAACAGTATCTATATAATCTACTTGATAAACATAAATATTCTCTAAGTCAGTTAAGTAAATTGTTTGACCAATTTCAGCACGTATTAAAGGTTCAAATAACAATCCATCATTAATTGAGTAGTGACTTGCTAATGAATAGTTGGATACTCCCATTTTTTGATCAGGATAGAGCGTCCCTGCACCATAGAACATACCTTCATTTGATACACCTTTATTAATTGGTAAGTTCATTCCTAATTCAGGCATTGCGATTCCACCAATCGTAGGTAAATCACTTGGATTCACACCACTTGCTATAACTTCTCGAGCATTTAAGGTATTAATATCTCCCCAATCATATGTTACGTCTACACTTTGGTTTGTCTCAATTTGTTCACGTGTTAAATTACCAACCGCGTTTTGAGTACTTCCTTGTTCAATTATGTAGCTTTTAATTGGATCTAATGCTAGCAATCCAACTGCTACTAAAATTAACAGGATACCAAAGAACATCCGTAACCCACCGCCACGCTTACGCTCTTTCTTTCTACTTCTTCTCGCTTCACGTCTTGTCTTGGGCTCTCTATTACCACTCATCTACTTACCTCCAAAATTTTATATATATTAAAAAACACGTATTATATATCGAAGTTATAATAACACTTCTTTAAATGATATTGTAGGGAAAATGCGTTAATTTAATAAAAAAGCAAATATTATTAGAAAAAACTTCATAATTAACGAAGATTTAGTTTGATAATTTTTTTGTAATCTTTTATAATTGTGATAATAATTGTTCATAAGGGAGTAACTAGGGGAATTGTCCTCGTCAGTATCAACATCGATAAGTAGTAATTAAGCTACTGGTACTGTACTTAAATAGTGAGACTTATGCCACCTGTATCGCATCCGCTTTATAGTTGGTATAAGTCTCTTTTTTCTAGTAAACTACCTTATAACAAAAGAAATAGGAGGAATATTGTTAATGAAAGATTTTGTTGCTTATCGTGAATCTAAAGATTCAATTGTCTCTAAGCTTGACAGTAACGTGTCACAAGGCTTGAGCTCTTCTGAAGCGCAAGCACGTATTGAAAAATATGGTGCCAACGAAATTCAAGAAGAAGAAAAACGTACGCTATTACAAAAGTTTTTAGATCAGTTTAAAGACTTTATGATTATCGTATTATTAGTTGCCGCTGTTGTTGCTGGTTTTGTTGGGATTGCTGAAGGTGAAGGTATCGCCGACTCAATCATCATCTTAATCGTTGTTATTCTAAATGCTATTATGGGGGTATTCCAAGAGCAACAAGCAGAGAACGCCATTGAATCTTTACGTAGTATGGCTTCGCCTGAAGCACATGTGCGTCGTGATGGTTCTATGACCTCTGTTAAGAGTATTGATCTAGTACCTGGAGATATCATTACTTTAGAAGCTGGGGATGTTGTTCCTGCTGACGTACGTTTACTTGAAGCTAACTCATTACAAATCGAAGAAGCTTCATTAACGGGTGAATCTGTCCCTGTTGTAAAAAGTATTGAAACGATTAATAAAGACAATGTAGGTATTGGTGACCGTGATAACATGGCTTTTTCAAGTACTAACGTAACTTACGGACGTGGGTTAGGGATTGTTACTGGAACTGGTATGAACACAGAAGTTGGGCATATTGCTAGTATGTTAGCTAATACGGAAGGTCAATTGACACCATTACAGCGTGACCAAGAACAATTAGGTAAAACATTAACGATTGCAATTATCGTTATCGCAGTCCTTACTTTCATCGTTGGTATTACATTCCAAGACTTTGAAATCACACATATGTTACTTGTATCTATTTCTTTAGCTGTAGCAGCAATCCCAGAAGGTTTACCTGCTATTACAACGATTATTCTTTCTCAAGGTACAAAATCAATGGCAAACCGTAATGCGTTAGTTCGTACATTACCTGCCGTTGAAACTTTAGGGAGTACTGAAGTTATTGCATCAGATAAAACTGGTACACTAACTGTTAATAAAATGACGATTGAAAAAGTATTCTATGATGGCGAGCTTCATGACGCGTCAGAAGAGATTGCTCATACTAATCCTTTATTACGTTCAATTACATTCGCTAACGATACTGAAATCGATGGTAATGGTGAATTAATTGGTGATCCTACTGAAACGGCTATGATCAAATATGCGATTGAGCAAGGCTTCGATGTTAAAGATGCAGTAAGTACTGAACCTCGTGTAAACGAAGTACCGTTCGATTCAGACCGTAAATTAATGTCAACAATCCACAAAATGGAAGACGGACGTTATTTTATAGCTGTTAAAGGTGCTCCAGATCAATTAATCCAACGTGCAACTAAAATTAATAAAAATGGTCAAGTTACAGATATTACTCAAAAAGATATTGATCATACACTAAAAGAGAACGAAAAGATGGCTCGTGAAGCACTACGTGTATTAGCTGGTGCTTATAAGATTGTCGACACAGTTCCAGATACAATGAGTACTGAAACAGTTGAGCAAGATTTAATCTTTGCTGGGCTTGTTGGTATGATTGACCCTGAGCGTACTGAAGCTGGAGCAGCTATCCGCCGTGCTCGTGAAGCAGGAATCCGTACAGTTATGATTACTGGTGACCACGCTATCACTGCACAAGCAATCGCTGAACGTTTATCAATATTAGATCCTAACGAACCTAACAACGAAGAACATGTTCGTACTGGGGCTGAATTAGACAACATGACTGATGACGAATTAGCGAGAGATGTTTCTAACTTCTCTGTATATGCTCGTGTATCACCTGAACATAAAGTTCGTATTATTAAAGCATGGCAAGCAAATGAACGTACTATCTCAATGACAGGTGACGGGGTTAATGATGCACCATCACTTAAACAAGCAAACATTGGTGTTGGTATGGGTATCACTGGTACTGAAGTTGCTAAAGGTGCTTCAGACATGGTTCTTGCTGATGATAACTTCGAAACAATCGTTGTGGCTGTTGAAGAAGGACGTAAAGTATTCTCTAACATCCAAAAAGCTGTTCAATTCTTACTTTCAGCTAACTTAGGTGAGGTTTTAACTTTATTCTTTGCAACTTTATTCGGATGGACAATCTTAGAACCAGTTCATATCTTATGGATTAACTTAGTAACAGATGTGTTCCCGGCAATTGCTTTAGGTATGGAAAAAGCTGAGCCTCAATCAATGAAGCAAGCACCTCGTACAAAGAAAGATAGTTTCTTATCATTCGGTGTGTTACCAAGTATTGCTTATCAAGGTGCACTTGAAGGTTTCCTTACTTTAGCTGTTTACTATATTGGTGAATACATTCTAAAAGTAGAACATCAAACTGCTGAAACAATGGCATTCATTACACTTGGATTTATTCAACTATTCCACTCATATAACGTTAAATCAATCTTTGGTTCATTATTCAGTGGAAATCCGTTTGATAACAAATACTTAAACGGTGCCTTCATTCTTTCTGGTGCTTTATTACTTGGAGTAATCTTAATTCCTGGAATTAACACATACTTCTCGGTAACTATCCCTGGACCAACTGAATGGGCAATTTCTATCGGTGTAGCATTCAGTATTGTAATTATCGTCGAGATTGTAAAATGGATCTTCCGTTCTACAGGCTTAGCTGATAAATACCA
Organism: Ruoffia halotolerans; assembly: GCF_014049385.1. Taxonomy (GTDB): domain Bacteria; phylum Bacillota; class Bacilli; order Lactobacillales; family Aerococcaceae; genus Ruoffia; species Ruoffia halotolerans. Next base: position 13,469 of record NZ_JACAOA010000015.1, read on the forward strand.
AAAGAAAATTGCTGAATAATTAGTAAGCAAAAATTAAAAGGCCGTTGAGCGTTGCTCAACGGCCTTTTTTATATGTGTTATAAAGTCTAAAGGAGCCAACTTATAAGATGAATATCTTTAAAGTGGACTCCTTTTATGCTTAATTATAATGCACTTCAACACTTTCGTGTTTACATGTCGATACTTGTTGCAGTTCTTTTAATATTCCCTCAACTTTATCTTCTGGACAAAGTGTTAAAACGGTTGGCCCTGCGCCACTTATGACAGTAGCATAAGCCCCATTCTTCACCGCAATTTCTTTAATCTCAGGAAACTCTGCAATTAATGGTTGGCGATATGGTTCATGAAATTTATCTTGCATCATCAACTCACCCATTGTTTTATAGTCTTTATTAACCATTGAAAGTAACATGACATTATTTAGAGCGTTTTGTTCGATCGCTACGCCTTTTTCGTACGTATCCGGAATCGCTTCGCGGGCCACTTTCGTAGAAATCTCGTAAGGAGGTATTGATAGGATTAAACTAATCTTATCTAAGTTTAATTGATGATAAGCTAAGTAACCGTCTCGATAATATCCTACGAAAGCTCCTCCAGTGATACATGGTCCAACATTATCTGGGTGCCCTTCAATCTTAGAGGCGAGTAAAATCTTATCATACATTGATAATCCTAGTTGACAATAATGATTTGCTAACTCGATTCCAGCCACAATAGCACTCGATGAACTTCCCAATCCATGTGTAAGTGGAATTTCACTCGACATTTCAATAAATAAATCAGGCATCACCTTATTATATGTCTTGGCAATACAAATGGCTGTACTAGCGACGAAATTCGCTACTCCATTAGGTAAATCACGCAATTCTTCATCAAGAAATTCAAATTCCCATTTGTCACTCTCAGTTGCCTTAATATATAAATATTTATTCACTGCCAGACCCATTGTATCGAAGCCGAGCCCAAGATTGGCGCTTGTTGCTGGTATCTTTAATGATACATTGTTCACACTATCCACTTCCAATTCTAATCTTTAATTACTACGTATACTGCCTCAACTTGATGACTATTCTCTAACTGTTCTAATGCATTTGCACTCATATCTTCAGTAATGATAACTAATACATCTTCATCAGCTATAACTTTATAATTTACATCTAATTTAACTTCTGTTTGCCCTTTTGCAAAGCGAATAAAGTATGACGCTGCTTCTCCAGCCAAGTCAATATTTGCATCTTCTTCAACAATTAAGTTTCCCACAAAGCCAAATTTAGCAATATTCATCACATCTGAAACTACGGCTGAAGCTGTCTCTAAACTTCCTGCACCTGGTCCGTAGAACATTGTTTCACCAAATGCATTTCCGTTGACATAAACCGCGTTTGCTGCGTCATTTACTGTTGCAAGTTGATGATTATTTGGTAGTAATACAGGTTCAACACTGATTTGAACTTTCTCACCATGATATTCACTCTTACCTAATAATTTCATTGTCAGCCCGTCAGCTTGAGCGTATTCTAAATCTTGTACGCTCACTTGACTGATCCCTCTAACTGGAATATCTTCAACATTTAAGTTTTGTTTGTAAGCGATACGAGATAGTAAGGCAATCTTACGTCTTGCATCCAAACCTTCCACATCATTGGTTGGATCTTTTTCAGCATACCCTTTTTCTTGGGCATCTTTTAATGCTTTATCGTAAGACCAAGCGTCTTGTGTCATCTTTGTCAGAATATAATTTGTCGTTCCGTTTAAGATCCCCAATACGCGATTGATTTTATTCGCTTGTAAACCATACGTTAACGCATTAATAATGGGAATCCCACCGGCACAACTTGCTTCGTAACCTAATTGCGCTTTATTTTCATCGCCAATTTTGGCTAATTCTTTAATATGAACTGCTAACATATCTTTATTTGCACTGACAACATGTATCCCTTTTGATAAGAATTTTTGGTGAAGACCAAAGGTAAAATCAATCCCACCCATCACTTCAACAACTAATTCTACATCACTATTCAATATATCATCGATATTTTCTGTAACTATCACATTTTGAAAATCCGCGTCATGCTGGTTAGTAATTGTTTTAGCAAACACATGTGAAACTTCAATCGGTTCATTGGTAAACTGTTGGATCTCCATTTGATTCTCTTGAATCACTTTAATAACTCCACTTCCAACTGTACCCATACCTAAGATTGCAATCTTCATATTTAAATTCTCCTTAATTTATATTAGAGATACATTAAAATTTCCCTCATGCATATTTTACAACAGGTGGTATGAATTTGCCAATAAATAATGTATTATTATAATCAGATTAAAAAAGAGGAGTAATAATACATGAAAGTTGCAAAATTCGGCGGAAGTTCACTAAGTTCCGCATCTCAAATCATTAAAGTAGCAAATATTATTAGAAATGATTCAAACATTCGCTTTGTCGTCGTAAGCGCCCCAGGTAAACGTAATGATTCGGATATTAAAATAACCGACTTACTCATTGCCCTTCATACGAATCATTCAATCGGCATATCGACGACAAGTATCGAAAATCAAATTATAGATAGATACCAACAAATTGCTGTAGAACTTGATATTAATGTAGCGATTGTTAAAGAATTCCAAGCACAATTACATGATTTACTTCAAACAATTACGAATTCAGACAGATTACTCGATGCTTTAAAATCATGCGGTGAAGACTTTAATGCGCAACTAATCAGCCAATACTTTAACAAAATCGGATTAGAAGCAGAATATAAATCACCAGAAGCTATGGGAATCTTTGTGACCGATGAACCCGGTAATGCCCAACTTCTTAAAGAATCTTATGCCAAAATCGCTACACATAAGGACAGTGAGAAAGTTCTTGTGATTCCAGGCTTCTTTGGTGTATCCAAGCAAAGAAATATCGTAACTTTCTCACGTGGAGGTTCAGATATTACGGGTGCGATTATTGCACGTGGGGTTGAAGCAGACATCTATGAGAACTATACGGATCAATCACATATTTACTCAGCTCATCCAGGCATCGTAAAAAATCCACATGCGATTAATGAAATTACTTATCGAGAAATGCGAGAGCTTGCTTATTCTGGTTTTGGTATTTTCCATGATGAGGCATTAACACCTTTATATGAAGTTCGTATTCCAATTCAGATAAAAAACACTAATGCTCCTGAAATTGTAGGGACAAAAATTGTTGTCGACCGCGGAGAGGTTAAAAAATATCCAGTGATTGGCGTGAGCGGAGACGAAGGATTTATTTCTGTCACTATTAAACGCTACTTACTTAACCGAGAAGTTGGTTATACACGTCGTCTATTACAAATTTTTGAAGACCATGATATTAACGTTGAACATATTCCAACGGGAATTGATGATATCTCAGTTGTTATGCGCGCAAATCAATTTGAACATAATAATAAACTTGAAGAACTGCTTGAAGATATTGAACAACAATTTGAGCCAGAATGGATTCATGTTGAGAAAGACTTAGCTATTATTGCGATCGTTGGTGAAGGAATGCGTGATACGATTGGTATTGCAAACAAAGCAACAGCTGCCTTTGCAGATAGTAATATTAGTTTACGAATGATTAACCAAGGAGCTTCTGAGATTAGTATGTTCTTCGCTATTCCAAGTAAGGACCTTAAAAAAGCTCTAAATAATCTTTACCAAAACTACTTTGAAAAATAATTCATACAAAAATGAACCTGAACGATGACTAGGCTTTCCTAGTCAAAATCAGGTTCATTTTTTACTTACTATATTAAGATATTATAAGGGTCATAAACAATTTCGATATTTGAATGGGCGATATCACTCTCTAATAGAATATGACGTACTTCATTTTTAATTTTTTCATGCGTTTGGACTGAATCAGATGCTGTACTAATTGTCATAGACATCATATGCGCTTCGCCGTCTAAAGACCATAAATGGAAGTGCGATAAGCCATTGATATTATCGATGTTTTGAATTTCTTCCCGTAGTTTTTTACTATCTATATTATCTGGCACGGCTTGTAGGAACAGTCTCACCACTTTCATAAATTCTGGAAAGGTCTTATAAAGTATAAAGAGCGCAATCCCAATTGATAGTAACGGATCTAAAAAATACCAATCGGTAAAGTGTAACACAACACTCACTACTAATACTCCTACCCAACCTAAGACATCCTCAAGTAAATGAAGCGACAAGATTGATTCATTTTGCGATGAACCTTTACTAATAATCCAAGCAGAAACCCCGTTCGCAGCAATTGCAAAAATCCCCAATAAGAGCATCCCTCGATAATTTACAGGTTCTGGATTCAATAGTTTTTCACCGGAGTGAATGATCATCACTGCCGACCCTATCATCAGGACAACACTTGTGATCAGAGCTCCTAAAAGCGAGTAACGTTTATACCCATAAGAAAAAGTCGAGTCTGAGCCTTTTAAAGAAATCTTTTGGAAAAACCAAGCGAGCCCGATAGATAAGGCATCTCCAAAGTCATGCACAGCATCTGCTAATATAGATGCACTATTAAATATAAAGCCAAAGATTGCTTCTAGTAAACTAAAGACAATATTAATTCCAAAGACGATCATCATATTGCGCGCCGCTTGACTCCCACTCGTAAAGTCCACATCATGACTATGGTCATGGCTATGTTCTTGTGAATGATGATGTTCATGCTCATGAAATTCGCGTGACTTTAAGCCTACTTTTTCATAGCTGAGTAATCTTTGTAAATTTTCATAACAAGCAATATCTTCGACTTCAATTTCTAATTCCTCTTCATTAAGATGTATATGTTCTTTATTAGGTAATTGCTTAATTTTATTAAATAATTTCTTAGCGTGATCTTGATTACGAATGCCAATGAGTTGATATTTCATAATAACTGCCACCTTTCATATGAATTTATTTTCATATATTTATTATAAAGTGTATCCGTACATTTTTCAAGTAATATCAGTATCATAGATATAAATATATAGGGTAATGCTCATGTCATTACCCCATCTTGAAATGTTCTTTAATTTTATTCTCTTACTTGCCCATTTCCTTCGACTGTGTATTTATAACTTGTTAATGCTTCAAGTCCCATTGGCCCTCTAGCATGTAGTTTTTGAGTACTAATACCCATCTCACCACCAAAACCAAACACTTCACCATCTGTAAATCGCGTGGATGCATTGACATACACAACAGCAGAATCAATATCTTTTAGGAAAGCTTGAGCTGTTGAGTAATCTTCAGTTATCACGGCGTCTGAATGCCCCGTAGAGTAGGTTTCAATATGTTGGACGGCATCATCATAATCAGTTGCAACTTTGACTGCGATAATGCTATCAAGGAACTCTGTAGCATAATCTTCTTCCGTTGCTGCTCCAATTGTTGAAACAATCGCTCTCGCTTTCTCATCTCCACGAACTTCAACTTGATATTCTTTTAAAGCTTCAACAAATTCCGGTAAAGCTGTCTTAGCTATGGCTTCATCGATGACTAAAGATTCTAGGGCATTACATACAGAATTTCTTTGTGTCTTACCGTTAATTAAAATGTTGCGTGCTTTTTCAATATCAGCTGCTTCATGAATATATAAGTGGCAGTTCCCTACACCCGTTTCAATGACTGGTACCGTCGCTTGTCGCATAACAGTATTGATTAAACCTGCACCACCACGAGGAATTAAACAATTAACATAGTCGTTTAATCGCATAAATTGACTCGCAAGTTCACGTGATGGATTCGTAATAAGTTGAACAGACTCCGTTGAAAGTTTAGTTTCTTCTAAAGCTTTTTGTAGAACATTCACAATTGCTTGATTACTCTCTAAGGCTTCTTTTCCACCTCTTAAGATAACTGCGTTACCGGCCTTAATACATAAACCTGTCGCATCCACCGTAACGTTGGGACGAGATTCGTAAATAATACCAATAACACCTAATGGAACACGTTGACGAGAAATTTTCAAACCATCTCGGTTTATCCATTGTTTCTCAGTCACTAAGGTTGGATCGGGTAAGGCTGCCATTTGACGAAGGCCATTCGCCATTGCTTCTACTCTTTTTTCTGTCAATGTCAATCTTTCTAGCAAAGCATCTGTAAGTCCTTTTTCTTTTCCAAGTTCAAGGTCTTTTTGATTTGCAGTAATAATTGCACCTTGATTCGCCACTACTGCATCAGCCATTTTTAAAAGAGCTTCATTCTTCTCTGTTTCTGTAACATGGCGCAAGATTTTTGCTGCTGCTTTTGCATTTTTACCTAATTCAATTAATTTAGCATTCCATTGTTCAGTCATTATTAATTCTCCTTATTCTATTTATTACTTAAATAAAGTACCAATAACATCTCCTTCCAGTATTCTTAAGATAGATACCGGATCTTCACCACTTGTTATAATCATGGCTTGCTTTTGATTGAGTATTTTTTCGGCCGCTTTAAGTTTCGTAGCCATGCCACCTGTCGCAAAGGCTGAGCCTTTACCGCTTGCCATTAACTCAATTTCATCAGTAATTTCCGCAACGTGTTCGATTAATGTAGCATCTGGATTCTCTTTAGGATTTGAATCATATAAACCATTCACATCACTCATTATTATGAGTAAATCCGCTTCACTCACACCTGCAACGATGGCAGAAAGTGTGTCATTATCACCAAATTTTGTTTGATGATTTAACTCATCATCAGCAATCGCATCATTCTCATTAATGATTGGAACAATTTTCTGCTTCAACAATGTATTCATTGTTCGCTTAACGTTGTTGTATGAGGTTTCAAACGTCACAACATCACGAGTCAATAGTATTTGAGCTGTAGCTCGGTTGTAGTATTGGAAGAAACGACTATAGTGCCCCATTAGAATACTTTGTCCAATAGCAGCCAAAGCTTGTTGTTCCTCAATCGTTTGGGGGTATTCAGTTAAATTTAAATGACTTGCCCCTACACCAACAGCTCCAGAAGTCACAATAATAACTTCTTTTCCTTCTTGGATTAATGTTGAACACACAAAAGCTAATCGATCTAACTTCTTATAATCAATTTGGTTTCCTTCAAGCATAATAGAATTTGTTCCTATCTTAATCACAATTCGCTTATAATCTTTCATAAAATCTCGACTCATACGGTACCTCTATTCTAATCACTCTCATCTAATTATAACAAATATCATGGTGAATTAATACCAATCTATTGAATTCATTCAAGTTCTTGTTTGATTTCCTCTAATAAGGCCTGACATCCTGCATAAACCTGAGTATAGGTTGTCTCAAAATCCCCTGTATAGTAAGGGTCTGCGATATCTTCATCACTGCCAGTAAAAGAAAGTAACTTCTTCGTTTGCCCTTCTGCTTGGCCATCTGTAAATTTTTGGATATTTCGCATATTACTTTCATCCATTCCAATAATGTAAGTCGCTTGTTTTATATCATCTTTGTTTAGTGGTCGTGAGTACATACCATCAACTGAAATACCTTCTTGAGCCAATCGTCTTCGAGTACCCGAGTGTGTGGCATTCCCTTCTTCCCACGAACTCGTTCCGGCAGAGTCTACTGTAACTTTGTCAGTCAGTCCTTCTTCTTGAATCATCTTTCTAAAGACCGCTTCTGCCATCGGTGAACGGCAAATATTTCCTAAACAAACAAATAATACGTGAATCATGCATATCCCTCCTTAAAGTTATGTCTAAACTCACAAAACTGGGGCAATTGCCCAATAATTTAGCGCATCATCTATCATTATCTGTGCTTCATTCCCTTGAATACTAAACATTTTGTCTGGTGCATCATTCGGATCATTCAGATAGACTAATCCATCTTGATAGCCTCGCATTAACATCACATGGCCACCTTGAGTAAATGTACCTGGTCCAACTGATACGACAACTAAGTAACCCTTGTCTAATAGATTCACCGCTGAGTAGAAATCATTACCTACATCCACAACTTCATAACCAAAATCTTGCCCAAAAGCTGAATAAATAGACCAAGACGTTCCTTGATTTGTCATATAGTATTCGTCTCCAGCCCAACGTGTAATTTCTTCAGGTCTGACTTTTGTGTTAGTAAAGTAACTATCTATCATTGCTAAGACAACTACAGCACAACCATTTTCCCAAATTGTTTGTGAACCATCTGTACCATAATGTTTGTCCGCCCATCTTGGATCATTTTGGTTTAAATATGGCACATTATGCTGTCCAACATATTGAATATCAATATAATTCGCAGGCTCTTCAGGGATAAAGACGTGCCCTAATTGTTGTAGGTCAACATCCGTTGCTTCTATATCCTCTACAATCTGGGCTTGATTTTCAATTAAATAGTTTTCATTAGCTTGAGCCATTGTATAGTATGGTTGGTAATTAGTTTTGGCATCTTCGGTAATATAAATAAAAGCTAACATACTTATTCCAATGAAAATTATAAGTGCAAATAAGATTAAGACTAATTTTCCCGTATCAAAAGATTTCGCCTGTCTGTTCGTTTTCCTTGCCATTATTACCTCCATCGGTTTATTTGTTTCTAATATATCAATACTAATAATTGCGGGCATCAGCATATGGTCTGATATTTAGAAAAAGCTGTAGGAATTGCTTTGAACAATTCTTACAGCTTTAAACCTACTATCTATTGTTTAGCTAAATAAATAATTATATTGCATATCTTCACGTATCGCTTCACCGTCACCGCCAAGTAAATCAACTAAAGTATAACCAAATTCAAGGGCTACCCCCGCACCTCGTGCAGTGACGATATTGCCATCTACCACTACGACAGCTTCTTTTTGATCAAAACCACTTGTCAGTTGATCTTCAAATCCTGGGAAGTGAGTAAATTTCTTACCGTCTAAGAGATTTGCCTTTTCTAATACAATGGGTGCCGCACAAATTGCTGCAATCTGTTGTTGGTCTTGATTGGCTTGTTGAAGCGACTTGATAACAAGTTCGTTGTCACGTAAATTTTTCGCCCCTGGCATCCCACCTGGTAGCATAATTAAATCATAACCTTTTAAAGGCTCTTCCAGAATGTGATCCGCTTTAATAATGATATTATGCGCTCCCGTTACTTCTTCTGTTAATCCATAAATATCAACTTCAAATTTGGCTCGGCGTAAAATATCTATCGGTGCAACTGCCTCAACTTCTTCGAAACCATTAGCTAAAATTACTGCAACTTTCTTCATTTATAACGCCTCCTATGTTAATTATTATAAAATAATTCAAAGACTTAATCTAATTATCTACTCAATTTAGTATTCTAATTCAGTTTGACCAAGAGCTAATGTCTTAGTATTCGGGATCAGACGCATTACATTCTCATCTCGCCCTTGGACTACAAAATTCGCATCTTCGCTTTGATACTGCTTCTTTGCAATCTGTTTCAAGTCTTTAGTCTTATCTTGATTTAAACAATTAAAGATCACATTTAACGATACATCTTTTAATTCTGTCATCATATGATAATCCCCCATACTGTCACCAAATAAAGCGATAGGTTGGCGGTTCTCATGCTTAGGGGCAATTAAATTCGTTATCGCCTCTATCTTACCGTCTTTTTTCGTAATCGGCGCCCCAGCAGTCATATAAGCTTCGATCTTGCCTTCAGCGTCTAAATCATAATTCATTCCAATGACTTGCTCTTTTGGCACTTTAAATTGATATTCACTTGCTGCTGTTCTGACAACATCAACCGGACTCGCACTCACGACATAAGTCACAATACCATTCGCTTGAAAGGCCTCATATAAGGCAATTAATTCTTCTGGAAAGATCAAACCGCTTTGGAATGCACTACTGATTTGACCTGCTTTACCTAAAAACTCTTTAGGTGTTGAATAAATATGTTTCTCAGCTTTTTTATTCGTTGCTTCTTTTAGCATATCTTTTGTTAAGATTGTTAACTCTTCAGGAGTGTAGCCTTTAAACCAATAAGTGAGCCAAGGTTTGCCTGATTGACGAGTAAATTTACCATTCACATTGACATAATAGAAGCGAAGTTTTGCTTGGAAAGCTTTGTATTGACCTGTTTCTTTGATAGCTTCTAAACTAAGTCGTTCGTCCTTATCTTTATTAATGTAGTGCTCCCACAGCCAAGTGTAGCTTTGAATAATATCTATCGCTAACTTTCTTGGGGTAGTATGTTCAAGTGCCTCATCTAAGTTAGTATCCATATCAAATATGTCAGTGATAATTATTTGTTCAAACTCTTCGGGAGTCATTTTATATAATAAGTGATCTAGCATGTAGATCATTAAATTATCTTCTACATCGCCAATGATACTTGTATTATCAAAGTCAAAAACAACATAGGGTTTCGTTTGAAAATTTGATGATTCACTTGTTTTAAATTGGTCAATTAACTGGTTTAATCTTTTGTATACAAATGGTTCCCATTGATGTTCTTGAAAGTAATATGTCATATTCTACTTTACCCCTTTTGATATTTTCTTTACCTTTAAAGCTAGCCTCTTTGAAAAATAACGATACCGATAATCATTATTATCATACCAAAGACTTTGCCGGATGTTAATTCAATCATTTCTACGTTAAACCAACCATTCGTATTAATGATGAGCGCAATTAATAATTGTGCAACCATTAATATCATGAAGGAATAAACGGGTCCTAAACTCATCATTCCCTGTGCAGCAACGTATACAATTAATACACCAAAGATACCACTTAAGTAATACATCTTGTTTACTGAAAGTAACTCTTCCACACTACCGTCTCGAACAAACATAACAATTAACAAACCTGCTAAAAATCCAACTCCGTGAACAACGGTTGTCATTGTCCAAGAACCCGTCTTAGCGCTAATATTCGTATTAAAGATACTTTGTAAAGCAATTAAGCTTCCCGCAAATAATGAATAAAATATACCTTGAATCATCAGTCGACCTCCATATTGAATTTCTTACATCATAACCAATTTTCAAGCTAATTGATATAAAAACCCGTTTATTCACATTACTAGTGAATCGCTTCCAAGTATCATATAATAATAATAATAATTGAATACATACTTACCAATTCTATTAGGAGGTTAAACAAATGATACAATTACAACATAAGAATACGCTATTGTTTATCGGTGATAGCATTACGGATGCTGGGCGTGGTGAATACTTCGGTGCGAATTTAGGGCAAGGTTATGTCAATATGATTGCCGGACAGTTATATCGTCAATATATTCCCCTTCAATTAAATATCTTAAATCAAGGGGTTGGTGGTGATAAATTGACCGATTTAGTCACTCGTTGGCAAGTAGATTGTCTTGATTTAAACCCAGATATCGTCACTATCCAAATTGGAATTAATGATATATGGTATCGTTTATCTGCTGGCATTCCCTATACAGAAACAATTCTAGAACAATATAAAGAGAATTATCGATATTTATTAAAGACATTGACTCAACGAGAGGTTCAAATTATCTTAGTCGAGCCTTATGTATTACCATATCCTGAGGACCGCTTAGAGTGGCGTCCCTTTGTCGATACAATGAAAAAAGTAATTGCAGACTTAGCCGAAGAATACGACGCAACGTTAGTGAAGTTAGACGACGTCTTAAACCAAGCTGGAGAAAACTTAGGTTACGAGACAATAACTGGAGCTGATGGGGTTCACCCAACCAGTTTAGGCCATGCCTTTATCGCAGATCAATGGTTAAGACATACTGGTTTATAAAATCCAAAACACCCGTTAAAGAGGACGAAAATCACTGCCTCATTAACGGGTGTTTTTATATCAGTTTGCGTCATTAACTTTCAGTTGCTTCTTCTTGTCCTAATGTCCACTCATTGACACGTAGATTTAATTCCGCAATGAACATATCTGCATATAAATCATCACTTACCATAACAACTAAAGAATAAATCGGTTCATCGTCTTGATAGAAAATACCACTATCATTTAACATATTCTCATAACGACCATACTTTGTCGCCATGTCATTAACAAATAATGAGAATAATTGTTTTGGTGATGTCTGCATCATTAAATCACGAACATGAGCGTAAGTATCGTCAGTCGCAATTTTTTTTAGAGACAAGTTCATCATGTAAGCTGAACCGTAATTATCATAGTAATAAACTTCTGGTACTTCATAAAAATCAACAAAGTCTAAAAGGCCAGTTCGGAAACTTCCAAAGTTATTTACGTAGTAATAATAAAGAATTAACGAAGCTGTATTATCAGAGTAGACAATGGCTTGATATGCCAAATCATCTAAACGATAATAAGCTTGTTTAGGATTTGCGGTAATCTCGCCTGCCCCATCTTGGTAATATTCTTCACTATATGGTAATTCTGAATCCCAAGTTAAGTAGCCTTGGTTAATTAAGTCAATAAACATCGCAACCATCGGCACTTTATACATACTTGCGACAATAAATTGCTCATCTTCATTTAAATAATACGCATCATCCGTTTGTAAATTTGTATAAGCTAAACCAATTTGTGACGCATCCAAACCATATTTGGCTAATAATTCATATACAATATCTTCTAAAGATTCATAATCAGAATATACTAATGGCTCCATCTCTAAATTTTCCATCGTTTCATAATCATATACATCGCTCACTTCTGATTCGTCTTTTTCTTCTGTAGCTTCTGATTCTGAAACTTCTGAACTCATCGCCTCTTCGGCTTGAATTACAGGTAATGTGATTTGTGTCATTAATAATGCACTCATCATCCACAAAATTATATTTAGTTTGTTTTTCATTTTCATCTGTTATTTCCTTTCTATAGACAACAAGTTTATTATATCAGTCTACTCAGAAAAAAACATCGAAAATTGTATGACTCATTCATTTATTTATTAAGTATTTTTATTCAGAAATATTATGGATCAATCCTTCAAATAAAGGAATATCTTTATAGATGATCCCGTAAGCAAAGGGGCGGTCCACTTTTAATTCAATCGGTTCTTCTTCAACCGGCGCCATCGTTGTTTCAATATTTATTTCTGTGACTGCCGCTGCACTTGTTCCTTCTTCATCCAGAACAAGTTCAACGCGTTGATGAATTTGACTCAAAGCAGTTTCTTCTTGAGTAGTGAAAAAGTCGGTCTCACCCAAGTCTTCTTTAAAATTACTTAAGTCGAAAGCATCTAACGAGTTCGTTAAATCAAAGGAACCACTACTTTCAAATTTCGGTAAAGTTAAAGCGATTGTCTTGTTATTAATTTCTTCCTCTTGTTCTAATACCGATTGATACGCTTCCCACATGCTTTCATCATCTGCCGCTTCATCAGGAATCACGATTAATAAGTTTGCTTGGTTACGATACGGAAGTAAGATAGCTTGGAAGCCGTCTCCTTCTAAGTAAGGAATACTTTCTTCCAAATGCATCATTGGAACAACTGTTTCATCATCGCGACCGTAAAAAGTTTCATCTGTATTTAAGTCTTCGTTAAACACATTTAACCAATTGCTCTTGAAATACAGTAAATTCATCATGACTAATTGTAAATAATCATTGGCTGTCATCTCAGCGATACGTGCTACACTATAATACGGATCAATCAGACCTTCCGTTAATTCAGCAATATCTTCATTCAATGACTCATAGGTCGAAACATCTTTAAAATCTACACTACTTGCTTCAGTCGCTAAATCTTTTGTATCTTCTATATAAGTCGAATTCCATTCTAAATCTTCCCGACCTAAAAGATACGTTTTCGTATCAAAGATTGGTTCATCACCTTCGGTCGCTTCCCTTATAAAACTTGCCATCGAGGCAACATACTCATCTCGGTCCATCCCCTCTGGAATCAGAACTTCACTGAGTTGTTCTTTTTCTGATCCGGTTAAACCTGGTTCTAAGGTGAGTAAGGCTAAGTAATACGATAAGGGTGAGTAAAGCGCATTCTCTTCCACTTCCTCTGATACTAAGGGTCTAAGTTCCTGGGAAAAGTCTTGAATTTGTTGGGCTAAATCCTCTTCAAAAGCCATTTCATCCGCTTCGCTTGCTGAGACTAAACTCGGTATCAATGTTGAAACCGCGAACATTATTGCTATTAAATATTTACTTAATTGAGATGTTTTCTTAAATAATTTAAACATATCAAGTTCCTTTCATAATTTGTACAGTGTGACTTATTTCGGTATAAAGAAATTTGCATCAAAGTCACTGAATGTCACTCCTCAGTCATCCGAGTCAATTCGCCTTCTTCTACTGCTAACAACATTGTACCACCTTCCGTAATGGGAGGTATCGTCAATTCAACTGTTGCTTCTCCCGATTCAGTCGTCTCAGCATTATAGGTGTTGTCACTATAAGCATCCGTCACCACTGCATTTTCTGCTGATACTGGTAAGTGAATTGTATGAGAATCTTCAGATAAATTAAAGACAATATAAACTTGTTCGCCTTCATGCTCTCTTGTCACGATTGTCCATTGATCTTCTAATGACTGTCCGTATACTTCCCTCGTCCCACGTGCTAACACTTCTGAATTCGCCCGACGGAATTGAAGTAATTTCTTATAGTGCGTTAAGATATCATTGTCTTCCGTTTGGTCCCAAGCTAAATCATACCGATTATCATACACCGGCCAATTATTGGCTCCCGTCTGACCTAATTCTTCCCCGTAGTAAATGACTGGTTGGCCTTTAGCAGTCATTTGTAATGTGACTGCCACTTTATATTTATCTTCATTGCCGTTTATCATATATAAAAAACCGGTCTCATCATGACTACTTAGAAATTGCCCAGTCGGACTCGCACTTGTCATTGCACCATTTCGGCGTTCTAGACGAGAGTTTACACCTCTAAAGTCACCATTAATGAAATCTCTAGCGTAGTTTTTAAATTCGAAATCTAAGACACTATCCATCATTCCGGAATTCAAATACCCTTTCGAACTTGTGGCACTTGCTCCCCATACTTCACCGATTAATTGGAAGTCTGGATCAATTGCTGTGAGTTCATTTCTAAAGTGTTGCCAAGCCTTATTATCAACATGAATCACTGTATCCACTCTAAAGCTAGAAATCGAGTTACCAGCAGGTGTGGTTGATAAATCTAGCCAAGCTGTCTGCCAATCAACTAGTTGTTCATAGACGTCTTGTTCTTCTGTCGTAAAGTCAGGCAAACCCGATAATTCTTGAGTCAGTGAAT
Source organism: Ruoffia halotolerans (assembly GCF_014049385.1). Taxonomy (GTDB): domain Bacteria; phylum Bacillota; class Bacilli; order Lactobacillales; family Aerococcaceae; genus Ruoffia; species Ruoffia halotolerans. The sequence goes on from NZ_JACAOA010000015.1 coordinate 28,596, forward strand.
CCATACCTGGGGAATCACGCAACATCCCCTCAAACACTTCTCGATCTTCCTCTGTTGGGTAGCCTTCAGGCGCATCATCGACATCACTATCTTTACTGTGCATGCCATAACCTGCATGATTTAAGACAACATCGACCATAATTTTTATATCTTTTTCAGCTGCTGTATCAATTAATTCATGAAACTCTTCCAATGTACCAAAATGCGGATTCAGTTCTTCAAAGTTTTGTGCCCAATAACCATGATAGCCATAAAAGGCCCCATCATTCGTCCCTGAAGATACATCATAAGCGATATTCGATACAATCGGTGATATCCAAATCGTCGTAATACCTAACTCATCTAAATAATCAATCTGTTCTGTAATCCCTTTAAAATCCCCTCCCTGATAAACACCTCGCTGATTATCTGCATCTTCATAAGGTAAATTCCATGGATTATTATTGGACTCATCGCCATCTTTAAAGCGATCTGTCAGCATAAAGTAAATAATTTCTTCATCCCAATCCAGTTCTCCTTCTTCTTTCTCTCTCGGAAGAATCGTCACGGTTGTTTCAGTTTGATATTCTTGTTCTTCTGAATCCCACCAAGTAATCGGAATCGAATAGTCACCCGGTTCCACATCATGTGTGACTGATAAGGTCACTTTTAATAATTCAGGTGAGATGTTTAATTGGCTAGAGCCTCCTAATTGTGAGACATCCGCGACAATTTGTTCAATTTGTACTCCCTCTTCGACATCCAATTCGAGTATGGCATGTTGGTTATAATGAAAAGGCTGGCTCACATTGGCTGTGACGACATCCGATTCGACACTCGTTTCGACGGCCTCTGCCATGACATATTGAGTGTTACTAACTGTGACTGGTTGATACATTAAACTAAGTAAACTGAGTGCTAGAGCAGCTTTGAATTGTAATTTCATATGTGTCTCCTTTTTATTTAAGCGTTTACAAATAAGTATAGCAATACTTTCATCATTCGCCAATAATATCTATAAAAAAAAGACTGAGTTTTTCACTCAGTCTAAATACTTAAACAATTGAATTATCACGAAAAATATAAAGAAGAAACAGGTGAAAAAGAATGAGTACAAACCAACTGCCGGCATACACAGTATTCCCCTTTTGAAACCACTTATAACTTGGCAGCATTAAGATAAGGAATTTACCGATGATCATCCAAGCAATTGGCAGTGGGTACGTTGCTTTCGGGGCGAAAAAGGCTCCCCAAATAATAATGATGACACCTACAGTTACGATAGCTCCAAGTATTTGTAACCACCTTTGTGAGAAGAAGCTTGCGCCAAAATAGCCGAAACTAATTAAAGCAACAATTTCAATGATTAAAGCCAAACCTGCATGCAGACCTTGTAAAAACTTCATCTTTTTCGCCTTCTTATTTTTTTATTTTTCTTAGTCAAACTCTTCGTATTCTCTAGGATCTTGCCCTTCAACTAAACCTTCTTTTCCTTTGTCTAATTGATTAATTAATTCCATCTCTTCTTGAGTTAATTCAAAATCAAAAACATCAATATTCTCAAGCTGATGTTCCAGTTGCCCTGATTTTACATTGACTAAGATACCTGTTTGAATATTCCAGCGAATAATTACTTGTGCGATTGATTTGTCATGTTCTCTAGCAATCTCAGCTAATACTTTATTCTCTAATAAGTCATTTAACTCACGTCCAAGTGGACTCCATGCTTCCGTAAGTATCCCTCGATCTTTATTCGCTTGATGTAAATCTAAATTATTGAAATAGGGATGGCGTTCAATTTGGTTTGTTGCTGGTGTCACACCAGTGGCTTCAATAATACGGTCTAAGTGTTCTGGTAAGAAGTTAGACACACCAATGGTCTTAATTAAACCAAATTTCTGAGCATCAACTAATGCCTGCCAAGCTTCAACATAATTATCACGTTTTGGTAGTGGCCAATGTATTAAATATTTATCAAAATAATCAATGCCTATCCGATACAATGATTCTTGTATCGCATCAATCGCTTTATCATATTCATGATTAGCTCCTGGTAGTTTAGATGAGACTTGAATGTGCTCTCTAGGAATATTTAATTCACGAATGGCTTTCCCAACAGCCCCTTCATTATTGTAATTCGTCGATGTGTCGATTAACTCATAACCATTTCTGAGTGCTGTCTTAATCGATTGAACGCCTTTTGCTCCTTTGAGGTCAACTGTCCCTAAAGCAATCTTAGGAAATTTATTTCCGTCATTTACATTATAGAATTCCATTTAAACCTCTCCTTTTCTTATATCTATATTTTAACACCACACATTCTATCAACAAAATCATTCAACTTAGTTAAAGCTCATTCCGCAGTCTTTTTATAAAAAATATGATATATTGATTAAGAAAAGGAGGTCTTATTATGGCGACAGTTAAAACAGACACAACGTTTGAAGTATATTTAAATGAATTGGACGAAAAGGATCAGGATACTATCATTCGATTAGATCAAATGTTAACGAAACAATTTGGCAGAGATAATCGCAATATTTGGGAAGGTAAATTTTGGGGCGGGTCCCAACAACAAATCATCGGTTACGGAGAAATCCCAATAAAAGGTAAGACCGATGAAACATGGTTTATGGTAGGTTTAGCCCGGCAAAAAGCTTACTTCAGTCTGTATGTGAATGCAGTTGAGGATAAGGCATACTTGGCTAAGAAATATCAAGACCAACTGGGGAAAGTAAAGGTTGATAGCAGTAGCATTAGTTTCAAACAATTTGATGATATTGATTTACCAACTTTAGAAAAAGTATTCAATATTGCCTATCGACAATGGCTAAAAATAAAACAATAGAACGTGGTGCGTTATGGATCAAAAAATCCAAGACTTATTTGAACTATCTAAAAATGGAACCAAAGAAGAACGTTATAATGCTTTAATTGAACTAAATTCGACTTTAGAACAACCGGTGGATTGGGCGTATGACGTTTGGGATGATTTAATTGAATTATTATCAGATAAAGATGGTCATCAAAGATCACGAGCTGCCCAATATTTATCTCGCTTAGCTGCCTATAGCGACCCTGAAGACCGAATTTTAAAAGATTTTGATGCTTTATGGCAAGTCACTTTCGATGAAAAATTTGTCACTGCACGCCACACTATTCAAACTCTATGGCGAGTCGGGCTTGGAAGCGACGCGGCTAATAATCTATTCTTAGAACACGTGATAGACCGTTTCAATGATGGCGACAAAGAAAAAAATTATACACTCATTCGTAGTGACTTCTTACAAGGTATGCGCAATTTATATGACGAAACGCATGATGAAGTCATTAAAACTCAAGCACTTGAACTTATCACCTCTGTCGATGACTCCAAGTATCAAAAGAAATACGCACAAATTTGGAAATAAAAAAAGGAGGGTATGACTACTCTCCTTCTAATTCTTCAAAATAATTGATCCCTTTTAAGTTTTTGACACGCAATATAAAGTCTTGCTTCTGAATTCGGTTATATAAATCGATAGCTACAAAGTAAACAATTTCATTGGAGTCTGTTTCGTAGTCACTCTCAATGACATGCTCACTCTCAATCTGCATATCAATGATATTCACCCGTAAATCCGCACAAAATTCTAAAAAGTGATTAAAGCTATCTAAAGAATCTGCAATAATATAACAATCAATCTTACTTGATTTGCCTTGGATTAATTTCTTTAAAGGTCTAAGTAAGGTCATAATCAGTAAGATGGCAATACCACCAGCAATCGCTCCTTCATAGAAGCCAATACCTATCGCAAGACCAATACAGGCAGCCGCCCATAAACCAGCAGCAGTTGTTAAGCCTTTCACTCGATTTCGATTGGTAACAAGAATGGTTCCAGCTCCTAAAAAGCCAATCCCACTTATTACTTGGGCACCTAAACGAGTTGGGTCTCCTCCTCCAATATTCTCAGTAACGTATTGATTTGTCATCATGACCATGGTAGAACCAAGACAGACGAGAATATAAGTTCGCAGCCCTGCCGTGTGATTCTTCATCCCACGTTCCATCCCAATTAATCCGCCAATGAAAACAGCCAGTAAAATTCGAACAAGAATCGTTATTGTATTTAATTCATATAAATCAAACGTTAGATTCATTACATTCCTCCTCTCAGTTTTTTCAAGTCACCTATATATATACATTCTTTGGTAAATTATTCATTAATTTCTTTAACTCGACCTACAATGCCACTTTCTAACATCACTTTAATTCCGTGATGGTGGTTAGGTGAATTAGTTAAGAGACGTTTGACAACACCTTCAGTCAATTTTCCTGAGCGTTGATCTTGTTTTTGAACAACTTTCACTTTTGTTCCGATTTGAATATCAGCACGTTTAGTTCCATCTTTCATTTGTATTCCTCCCTTAGGTCTTTTATAACGACCTTCTATTATAACACAATCTCATCTTTAATTTGGTCCATGATTCGAGCTACATTCTCTGAATGCTTTAATGACATGATTGGACTTTCTGTTTTGTGTTCTTGAATGCATTCAACGACATGAACGATTTCACTATAGAAATCATCATGATCATATAGCACTTCATGTAATTGTGATTCATTGCTGTCAGCTAAAGTGAGTGTGTATGAAGCAGGTCGATGGAAGTTTGAAATGCGAATTTCTCCGATCGTTCCCGTGATAATTGCGACGGTCTCCGTTTCACGGTCAAAGGCTGATTCCACTCGTCCCATCACACCATTCGATTCTAATTTCGCAACAACATAGACTTCAATCCCATTATCTTTCACTTCATAATCAACGGCTTTCACTTGAACCGGTGATGACATTAAATCTTCAATCAATGAAATATTATACACTCCCATATCCAGTAAACAGCCCCCTTGAACAGGCTCAAAGTGATAACTTGCATCCGCTTCAGTAAATACATGGCACAGAGACGTTGAAACACTTAACACTTCGCCGATATCTCCTTTATCGATGCGCTCTTTAATCTCACGATATGCCGGGACGAAGCGACTTTTCATTGCTTCCATGAAGAATACATTCGTTTCTTTCGCCGTCTCACTAATCTCTTCCATTTCTTGAGGTGACAGCGTCGCTGGCTTTTCACATAGAACAGCCTTTCCAGCTCGCAATGCTTTCTTAACCCATTCTAGGTGAAATTGGTGTGGTAAAGCAATATAGACCGCATCAACTTCTGAGTCCTCTAATAAAGTTTGATAATTATCATAAGCGACATCACATGGATGTTCTGCTCTAAAAGCTTCTGCTTTCTCCATCGTCCGTCGTGCTACAGCATATAATCGTGCACCCTTCACTTGTTTTAAACTCGTCGCAAAGCGATGTGCAATATTTCCCGCGCCGATAATTCCCCATTTAATCATAAGTTACCCCTTTTTGTTAAATGTATTTTTTTAAAAGTGTTTTCATTATGTAAATTGTACCTTATTTTTTTATCGATTCATAATATCTTAAGAATAGTTATCTCTATTAATTTTCTCGTTTTTAGCATATAGTTAATAATAACAATATAAAGGGAGGGGTTTCATGCTTACAATTGCATACATTGGCAATGGTAAAAGTACTAATCGCTATCATTTGCCTTTTTCAACCCAATTATCTGACAAAATAAGAATCAAAACCATTTATTCTCGCAGTGGAAAAAGTGAATGGACTCCGATTGAGGGAGTGCAGTATACAACGAATATCGACGATATTTATAATGACCCAGAAATCCAACTTGTAGTAGTAACTACACCAAGTTCAAGTCATTATCCCTTAGCTAAAGAAGGTTTACTACGTGGTAAAAATATGTTGGTCGAGAAACCTTTCACTGAAACAGTCGAACAAGCTCAAGAATTATTCACTCTCGCTAAAGAAAAGAATTTATTTGTTCAAAGTTATCAAAATAGACGGTATGATTCAGATTTCTTAACGGTTCAAAAAGTGATTGAATCAAATAAGTTAGGTGATTTATTAGAACTTGAGATGCATTTTGATTACTTCAGACCCGAAGTACCCGAGAATAGTAAGTACTCTCGAATTGACAGCTTTTTATATGGACATGCTTGCCATACTTTAGATCAAGTCATCTCATACTTTGGAGAGCCGGATGAGGTTTATTCAGATGTACGGCAATTATTAGGTAAAGGGCATATGAACGATTACTTTGATTTAGATCTTTACTACGGCAAATTAAAAGTATCCGTAAAATCTAGTTACTTCCGTTTGACACCGCGTCCTAGCTTTATTCTTTATGGTAAAAAAGGCTCATTTGTTAAAGAAACAAAAGACCGTCAGGAAGAGCATTTAAAACAATTTTACATGCCAACTAAACCAGACTTTGGCGTTGACTTACCCCAACATTACGGCACATTAACTTATATGGATGATAACAATCACTATCATCAAGAAAAAGTCATCTCTGAAGTGGGTGATTATAGTCGCTTCTACGAAGATGTCTATCAAACACTTATTAACAAGCAAGAGAAAGTTGTTAAAGACAACCAAACTTTACTACAAATTAAATTACTAGAAGAAGGAACAAAACACTTAAGTTAAGCCATTGAATGGAGGAAGATTTATGAAGTTAGCAATCTTTGGCGCTGGAAAAATCGTTCAAGAATTCTTAGAAATGGTAAAAGACATTCCAGAAATTAATCTAACTGCTCTATTATCTTCTGAGAGGAGCATAGAAAAAAACAAAGATTTAATCGTCACTTATGATATTGATGGGGTTTATACTAATGAAGATGAGATTCTTAAGCGCACTGATGTAGATACTGTCTACGTTGCCTTACCGAACCATCTGCACTTTGAATTTAGTAAAAAAGCTCTTGAAGCAGGCAAACATGTGATTTGCGAGAAGCCTTTCACCTTAACGTTAAAAGAATTAGAAGAGTTAGAAGCCATCGCTTTAGAGAAAGATTTAGTTTTAATTGAAGCAATTACCAATCAATACTTTGCTAATTTTGCCCAACTTAAAGAGGATTTAAATGATGTTGGTGATTTAAAAATCATTGAATGTAATTATTCACAGTATTCTTCACGTTATGACGCTTTCAAAGAAGGAACTATTCTGCCGGCTTTTAACCCAAAAATGGGTGGCGGATCGCTAATGGATATTAATATTTATAACATCCACCTCGTTGTTGGCTTATTAGGTAAACCAAACCGGGTTGAATATTATGCCAATATCGAACGAGAAATTGATACATCCGGAATATTAGTCATGGAATATGATCAAACAAAAGTTGTCTGTATTGGATCTAAAGACACGAGCGCACCGATTAAAAGTACGATTCAAGGAACCGATGGCTCGCTCATTATTAATGGTCCAACAAACACGTTAGAAAGTTATACTAAAATTATTGGAAAACACACGGAAGAAGTCATTGATTTAAAAGTACACCCGCATCGTATGTATGAGGAATTTATCGCCTTCAACCGCATCATTAAAGAACATGATATGGATACTGTTCGTGAGAAACTCACACATAGTAAAATCGTCATGGAAGTGGCAGAGAAAGCACTTGAAGATGCTAGTATCAAATTAGGATAACAATAACCCCCGAAAGGAATGTCACCGCATTTCTTTCGGGGGGTTCTCATTATAATAATTCTTTTCGTAAATCTGCAGCACTCTTAGGTGATAAATATTTTGGTGCAATATCAAAAACTGTCTGAGCTCCAGAAAGCCCTTCTTGATGCAATTTATAAGCGGCACGTGCATATGCCACATTGACTGCAGCTGTAAACTCAGGGTTACTGCCTAAATTTAATCCATATTCATAGACTTGTTGCATGTCAGGGGAGGTTTCTCCTGAGCGAATCACTCGTCCACCGTGTGGTAAACCAGCATGATTTGCATGTAATTCTTCCTCCGTAATGAAAGTGACTTCGGTTTGATACCCTTCAAAGTAATCTGGCATCGTTACAATGTCATTTTTTACTTTTTCTGCATCTGCACCCTCTTCCAACACCACATAAACATCACGATTATGAGCGGATTTAGATGTATATTCGACGGTTTCTCCTGCATGGATTTGATCAATTAATTCTGTATTTGGAATTGTATATTGAACGCCATCTTTAACCCCTTCAACACGTCTAACCGCATCTCCATGCCCTTGGCTCAAGCCTTCACCCCAGAAAGTATATGTATCTCCTTTAGGTAAGATAGCCTCTCCAATTAAACGATTTAAAGAAAACAATCCTGGATCCCAACCCGTCGCGATAATTGACACATATTTATGTGCTTTTGCCACAGTGTCTATACTTTCAAAATAGTTCGGAATCTGACTATGATTGTCATAGCTATCTACAGTGTTAAAATGTTCTGCCAAAGCGGGTCCTTGTTCCGGAATATCCGAACGCGACCCCCCGCATAAAATTAAAACATCAATCTTATCTTTGAAGTTTAAGATATCATCGATGTGATATGCTTTAGCTTCTGTATCTAAAGTATCTGGATTACGACGAGAAAAAATCCCTACTAAGTTCATGTCTGGTGCATTCTTTAAGTTAGCCTCTACACCACGCCCTAAATTACCGTAACCTACAATTCCAATATTTATCATAATTAAATCCTCCTTACAGGATAGTTAAAAACTAATTATAGTTTGATTCTTTTTTCTTCATATGTCAATTAATTTACTATAACATAATTCCCTTTTTTAATTCGATAAAACTTTTAATAAAATGTACTCAAGCATGAATACAACCAATCATAGACAACTATAGTATTCTATAAATAGCAACTACAATTATCTGGAGGTAAATATGAAAAACCTAGAAGAACAATTAATCGGAACCACTTGGTCACTTAAATCATTCGAATCAATCGATCAAAATGACCATATTTATTACCCTTTAGGTGAGGATGCTAAAGGATTTATAATCTTTGATCATACTGGCTTATTCTCTGTTCAATTAATGGCTAAAGAAGCTTTATCTAAAAATGCCGTCGCTCACTATAGAACGGATGTTGATAAAGCAATGGGAATGCATGAGTATCATGCATATTCAGGGCATTTTAGTTTGGATGAAGAAAAAGCTGTGATGACTACTTCTGTGGAATTAAGCCTTATCCCTACATATCGAGGATCAAAACAAAAACGTTCAGTTAATATTGAAGGTGACCTCTTATACTTATCAAATATTGAACACCCTGAACGTAAATTAGTCAGGCAGAAAAAAATATAATTTAGCTTAGCGCTTACACAATCAAATATCCATTGTAATGATAGGTGTGTATGCTATACTAACACTACGAAATAAAGGAGGCTATTATGCTAGAAATCGAATTTTTTCACGATGTTATCTGTTCTTTTTGCTTTCCGATGTCAAATCGCATGCGAAAAGTCATGGATAAATATCAGAATTTAGATATACAACACCGTTCATTTGCCCTAGGTTGGGAAGTAGAACACTTTGAGCAAATGTTTGGCAGTCATGAAGCAGTTAAACCTGAAGTTTTAAATCACTGGGATGCCGCAAAGCAAAACGATGATGAACACTGCTTTAATATCGAAGGTATGAGTCAAACTGACTTTAACTTCCCTCATTCACAACCTGGCCTAATTGCAGCTAAAGCTGCAGGTTTAATTGGTGGCGATTCAATGTACTGGGAAGTCTTTGATAAACTTCAAGAAGGCTTGTTTGTACGCAATTTAAATATAGCCGATCAAAATGTCATTGATGACTTAGTAAAAGAAACGTCCATCGACTTTGATTCATGGAAGAAACAAGCAACTAATGATGAAACTAAACAAGCAGTCTTAAATGACTTAGCGCTTGTTAATGTTTACGGTATTCAAGGAGCCCCTGCTTTAGTGATTGATAAAAAATATCTCATTAGTGGTGCCCAACCTCAAGAGCTGATTGAACAAGCTTTAGAGCAAGCAGCACAAGAAGCAAATATTAATATCACTAAACCTACGACACCTCAGTTTCAAGTATTAGGTGATAATACTGGCGCATCGTGTCGCGTTGAAAATGGAACATGGATCTGCGACTAGCTTCAAAAGATAAACAAATAAAAACGTAATGAAGAGGGGAAGCAAATCCACTTTCATTACGTTTTTTTCTATTTTATTCCACATTTACTTCTTGAGCATTAACAATTTCACCATTTTCTAGGGTAACCATAACGACTGGTTTGACTGGGTTATGTTCCTCATTAATAGAGAATGTACCTGTCACTCCTTCGAAATCAACAGTTTCAGCTAAAGCTTTGTTTATAGCATCAGCTTCTGTTGAACCCGCTCTTTCGATACCGTCAACTAAGAAAGCAATCGCATCATAACCTAAAGCAGCGAATGTATCCGGGGCTTTACCAAATTTTTCTTCATAGTCTGCAACCAAATTGTTAGATTTCTCGTTTTCTAAAGATGTATCATAGTGAGTTGTATAGTGAACGTCATTTGAGTTTTCAGGTCCTGCTAATTCTACGAAAGTATCGCTTGCAAATCCATCTGCACCAACCACTGGTGCTGTCACGCCAACTTCACGGAGTGCTTTGACTAATAAACCGGTCTCTGTATAATAACCCGGCACATAAATTGCATCAAATTCATGTCCTAAAACGGCTGTTGACAGTGAAGAAAAGTCTGTATCTCCAGAAGTATACGCTTCAGTGGCAACAACCGTTCCACCTTTAGCTTCATAGTCTTCAACGAAAGCATCTGCTAAACCTAAAGAATAATCCAGAGCATTATCTACAATAAGTAGTGTGTTCTCAGCCCCAAGTGTGTTATAGACATATTCAGCACCAGCACGACCTTGATAGGAATCTTCATAGGCAACTCTAAATAAATTCTCAACCGCCTCACCGTTACAATCTAATGTCAATCCATCTCCTGTCGTCGCTGGTAGAACATTTGGTTTATTATTTTCTTCGATGACCGGTTTAGCTGCATTAACAACTGCAGATGCGTTCGGTCCAAAGACTGCAACGACATCTTCATCATTCGCTAAACGCGTTTGTAAAGACACTCCTTCGGTTGTATCTGTCTTATTATCTAAGACAACAAGTTCCAATGGCCGTCCGTCTAATACTCCACCTTCGGCATTCTTTTGTTCTACAAACAATTCAAAAGCTTCGACTACGGGCACACTATAAGGTGCCGCAGGTCCGGTCAGTTCTAAGTTTACACCTAGAACAACTGGTTCACCTGTTGCTTCTTGAGCACTAACACTGTTAGAGAATGGCATCGCTAAGGCACCGACTAAAGTTAATCCCGATAATAATAACTTACTAAATTTATTTAATTTCATTTTATTTTCCTCCGATTTTTATGGTTTGACATTTAATTGAACTTCACCGACATTTTCATATTCAACACGGTAACTTCCCGCTTCTAATCTCTCTGGTAGCATAAATGTTCCTGATGAGACAAAACGACCAGCTGTTAATTTTTCACCGCGATCTTCTAAGGCTTTAGCAAGCCATTTCACTGAATTGACAGGGTGACCGAGTACTTCTTCTGAATTTCCTCGTTTCACTTCTTGATCATTTAAATATAGGACTGCATCGATATTTTTTAAATCATCATAACTGTATTCTTTGGCATCTCCATAAACTACCGCCCCATTGACTGCACCATCTGCGATAACTTCGTAGAAAGTAGTTTTAGGGAACCAGTCATCATAACGGCCATCGGGTACTTCAATGCCTGGAGCAACAAGACAATTTCTCATTACTTCCTCCTCTGTATCATCGCCGTTAACATCTTCTTGAACTAAGAAAACTAATTCTGTCTCTAGAAGAGGCTCATTGTAATCAGCTAATGAAAGTGAAGCATCTTTTTTCACTTTGATATCCGTCATTTGTCCAAATAAAGGTGAGTCACTATTGAATAAATCTTGCGTTTCCCTACTTGTTAAACTGATCTTGTAACCTTGATGTTTTTCACCACTTTCTTCTTTCAGAGCGAGTACATCATCTTGCACTTGATAGGCTTCTTGAGTTGATTCAAATTTAAACTTTCCTTTTTCAAGCGGTTCCTTATCTCGGTAGGCTTTAAAAAATAATTCTGCTTTATTTGTCATTTTTTTATAATTCCTTTCTTTTTATCCAAAACATCAACAATTAAAATTCAACTTTTTGAATCCAGCCTTCAGGTCCTTCTTTATCTCCAAATTGGATACCGGTTAATTCATCATATAGGGCTCTAGTCAATGGTCCGACTTCAGTTTCTGAATAGAATACGTGTTTCTTATCACCCTGAGTAATGCTTCCAATCGGAGTGATGACTGCGGCTGTTCCCATAGCGCCAGCTTCTTTGAAGTGATCCAGTTGGTCAATAAATACGTCCCCTTCAAAGATCTCTAAACCTAGCACATGTTCTGCTAAATGCAATAGAGAGTACTTTGTAATACTTGGTAGAATTGACGGTGATTAGGTGTAACAAAGACATCATCTTCTGTAATAGCAAAAAAGTTTGCAGCTCCAACTTCTTCAATTTTGGTATGTGTTGCTGGATCTAAAAAGATTGAATCAGCAAAGTTATTCACTTGGGCTTCTTTTCCTGCTTTAAAACTAGAGGCATAGTTTCCTCCCACTTTAGCTGATCCCGTTCCTCTAGGCGCTGCTCGGTCATATTCACTGACCATGAATGGTGCAGGTTGTAAACCACCTTTAAAGTATGCTCCGACTGGTGTGACGTATATTCCGAATAAGGCTTCTGATGCCGGAGATACTCCGACGATATCACCGACTCCGATTAAGAATGGTCGAATGTAAAGCGTTGCACCTGTTCCATAAGGAGGAATCCACTCTTCGTTTGCACGGACGATTTCTTTTACCGCTTCAACAAACGCATCTTCTGGATACGGTGGCAACATCACTTGATCAGCTGAGCGTGCTAGTCGTTTCGCATTTTCATCTACTCTGAATAAATTTACTGAACCGTCTTTTGTTCTGTAGGCTTTGAGTCCTTCAAAACATTGTTTACCAAGATGTACTGCTGGTGAAGCTTCACTAATTGTGATTGTATTGGCCTCAATTACTTGGCCTCCATCCCATTTCCCATCTTTATAGTATGCTCTAAAACTCTTACCAGTATTTATGTATCCAAAACCTAATGTTTCCCAATTTAAATCTTGTGGTTTAACTGAGATTTCCATTATCAATCTTCATTCCCTTTCCTAAACAAATTTTTATTACAAAAAAAGCCTATTTAGATTAACTAATAATCTAAACAGGCTTTGACAGTTGTATATTAAAAAAGCGAGATATAAATCTGCTGCTCGTTTAGATTATTAGTCTATACGAGCAACAAAAATCTTTAGCACGCATAGATACAAACTTGAAAGTTTTTTCGTGTTTGTATCTATACTGCGGATACAAACACTATCTAATAATGCTAATAATAGTAGCTAATTTAAATGTGTGTGTGCTAAAAGTTTTCATGTTATCTCTCTCCAAATATCTTTAGTAAATACAATTTATCATCATAAAATGAATTTGACAACTACTTTCTAATTTAAATTTAATCAAAAACACATCTTAGATTAAATAACCTAAGATGTGCCTCATTAATTAGAATAATTCTTTGTCACTACCAAACGTTTCTCCTAAAGCTTGTTGTGCAAGCACATTTAAGAAGTTCCATGGTTTATCATATTCTGGTTGGAAGAAGTAGTCAGCTAAAGCTAATTGTTCTAATGTCCAGCCAGCTGAAATTGCTGTTGAAACTGTATTGATCGCAAACATAACATCTTGTTTAGACATTAACTGCGCACCAACAATACGATTTGTTTCTTTTTCAAAGTGAATTTTCATCATAACAGTTGTATCATCACCAATAAATTTAGGACGAATAGTCTCTTCATAATATTTACTGTCGACTTTGCTTAAATCTGCGTCAGAGTCTTTAACACCTGTACAAGCAAAGTGGTAATCGAATAATGATAATGCAGATGTGCCTGAAACGGCTGGCATTTCAAATTTGTTATCTGAAAGCATATTTTTAGCAGCGATCACACCTTGGCGACGTGCGTTAGAAGCTAATGCAATGGCACGTTTTTCTCCCGTTGGAGCAAATGGAATTAATGTCGCATCTCCAGCTACATAAATATCTGGATTTGATGTTGATTGCATATGTTCATTCACTTCAACAAAACCACGTTCGTTTCGTGCTAAGATACCATCTAACCATTGTGTATTTGGACGCACACCAACGGCCATAATAACAGTATCTGCTTCGTATTCACCTTTATCTGTCACGACTTTTGCAACAGATCCATTCTCACCGATGATTTCTTGAACTTTTTCCCCACCATGGAATTTCATTCCATGTTCAAGTGCGTTCTCTTGTAAGACTGAAGTAAATTCTTTATCTAGATACGTAGGTAAGATTGAATTTAATGAATCAATAACCGTTGTATCAATTCCTGCTTTCGCGTACGCTTCAGCAACTTCAATTCCAATATATCCACTACCTACAACAACTGCTTTTTTAGCAGATGACATACGTTCTTTTACCTTATCTGCCCAATTGCGGCCACGTAAGTAGTATAAATGATTTAAATCAGTTCCTGGAATTGGAATTTCGATTGGTACAGCCCCTGGGCTAAGGAATAATTTGTCATATGATTCTTCAGATTCTCCGTCAGCTGTTTTAACTGTAATCGTTTTAGCTTCTGGATCTACAGATACAACATCACTATTCATATGAACATTTACGCCTTGCTCTTTATAACTTTCTTCATTTGCATAATGTAAGCTATCTAAAGAAGGTGAGATATCTTCTAAATAACTTTGAATCCCACAAGATAAGAATGATGCTGTTTCCCCGCGTTCATATAAATGAATCTCAGCATTTGAATCTTCTTTTAAGATAGTTTGCACTGCTTCATACCCAGCATGTGAAGTACCTACAACAATAATTTTCATAACAAAACCTCCAAAAATTTTTTTAACAAATCTATTGTATCACATTCTAATCTGATTTCAAACATTCAGAACTCAATCTAACAAAACGCTTATTTAACAACATTTAGTTAGATGTTTCATAGGAACATCCATTTGAATAATAGTAATATATTTTTTTCATTTATATAAATCAAAAAATTATTCGGTATATATTACATCAAGATAATGTATTTTTATTTAAAATTTAATATATATTGGGTTGCTATTCACAAGTAAATTTACAACAAGAATAATTATTTCATTAACAGAATTCGCTTTTTAATACAAAGAATGTTATACTAATTAATACGCGAAAGATATTTTTTATGCAAGAATTTAATTTGTTTTGATGAAATTTAATCAAACTGGCGTAACTAAAGGGTTACAAGGATATATTAGAGGTTATGGGAATATATCGTTTAAATGAGAAAGAATTAATTTTAAGTAATAGTTACAAGAAAGAACTTTAGAATAATAATATTGAATAGTTAGGTAGCCTTCTCTTTATTGAGAGGGCTATTGTCTATTTAACAGATTGTTTAGACAAAAAAAGCAAAGTGGCTAGTTAGCACATTTTGCTTTTTTTCTTATACTTTTCCTTGCAAAGATTGCAGGCGGTACATATCGTAATATGTTCCTTCTAATTTAATCAGTTCATCATGATGACCTTGTTCGATAACACGGCCTTTGTGCAGAACGTAGATTTTGTCAGCATCTTTGATTGTTGAAAGTCGGTGGGCAATGACAATTAATGTCGCTTGCTCTCGAATCTTTTCAAGACTTTGTTGTATATACTGATCCGTCTCCGTATCAATATTGGCCGTAGCTTCGTCTAAGATTAAAATTCGCGGATTTCGAATAATCGTACGTGCAATATTAATTAACTGCTTCTGACCAGCTGATAGTGAAGTTCCCCCCTCACTGATGTGAGAACGATAACCATCTTCCATTGATTTAATAAAGTGATCTGCTCCAGTAAATTCTGCAGCTTCTCTCACTTCTTCATCTGAATAGTTTCCATGTAAACGAATATTGTCATAGAAATTACCATAGAACATGAACGCATCTTGTTGGACTAAGCCGATTTGAGAGCGAATACTTCGTTTGGTGTAACCACGAATATCTTCTTTATCAACGGAAATTAATCCTTGTTGGTATTCGTAGAATCGCATTAACAGATTAATGATTGTACTCTTTCCAGATCCGGTATGACCAACAATCGCAATCATTTCTCCCGGAGACACTTCTAAATCGATATCTTTCAATACATCATTTTTACCATCATACGAGAAATACAAATCATCAATGTTAATCTGACCATCAATCAATGAATCCACTGCATTCGCATTTGGTTGAGGTTCTGTATTCTCATTTGCTAGTAAAGCCATCCCGCGAGAGGCTGAAACTAGCCCATCTTGGTAAATACTCAAGCTGTCTAACATCCCTCCAATTGGATGGAAGAATGACTTAGAATAAGACGTAAAAGCGTAAATAATCCCAATATCAACGACTGAACCCGAAAGTAATTGCGCAGCAAAGATCCAGATGACAATGACCAACACAATTTGTTCAATAAGGTTAATGGCAGGCATTAATAGCACAGCATTCATCTTGAACATATTAGTTCTAGCCACTAAGTATTCCTGGTTTACTTCATCGAATTCTTCTTTCATTCGCTGTGTCTGATTGAATTGTTGAATGAGCCACATCCCCATTGTTGACTCACTTAAGCGCGCATTCACCTTACTTAACGCTTGGCGCATACGACGGTAGATGACAGTACTAATCTTTTGGTAGACGTATATCAAGATGACTATGACGGGGATAAAGGCCATGAAGACCCAAGACATCGATACACTAAGTGAAAACATCGCTACCGCAATCATCGTTGCATTAATAAAACCATCGAAAAATGTTAAAAACACATTCCAAAATTCTTTAATTGTCTCGGTATCATTCGTCACACGTGAGACAACTTCACCATTAGGTGTTTTGTTAAAGTAATCTAAACTTAATTTCCCTAATTTGTGGTACAAATTATTTCGCATATTCGCTACCGTATGCTCGGATGCTAATTTAAAAGTGTAATCTTTAACGTAGACAATGACCATTCTTAAAAGTAATAAAACAAGGTACGTTCCAGCTACTTGTAAAGTAATTTGGATTGTTGCTGAACTTGTTGATAAGTACTCATCAATATATTGTTGAATAATAATAGGTAAGTAAGCTGATAAAGCAGAAGCAATAACCATCATAACAATAGATAAGATAAACCATTTAGTTTCAGATTTCGCAAATGAGAATAAATAACGTAATATGTTCCATTGCTCTTTTAGTGAGAAGCTTGTTTTTCTTTGTTTCGTATTACTCATTGTCTTCCCCACTTTCTGAGATTTTCTGATCTAATTGTTGTTGACGGAACATATTGTCATACCAACCTTCTAACGAGATTAACTGCTCATGAGTTCCTCGTTCGCTAATATGCCCATTATCTAAGACTAGGATCTCATCTGCACGCATAATTGAACTTAATCGATGAGTCGCTATGATTGTGATCCCTTTTTGACGGAATTCACGTAAGTTCGTTAATATCCTTTGTTCTGTCTTAGCATCCACTGCGGAAAGCGCATCATCCATAATTAATATTTCTGGATTCATCGCTAATGTTCGAGCGATTGAAATCCGTTGCTTCTGCCCACCAGATAAACTCACACCGCGTTCTCCAACCAAGGTATCGTAACCATCTGAGAAAGTTAGGATGTCTTCATGAACATCTGCAACCTTTGCATAATATTCAACTTCTTCTTGTGTCATATTTGGACGACCGAAGCGAATGTTCTCTCGGACTGTCGTTGAGAAAAGTAAGTTGTTCTGTGAAATATAACCAACTCGGTCATTTAATTCTGTCATATCAATCTTATTCAGTGGTGTGTTATCAATAAGGATTTCTCCAGATTCAACATCAAAATTTCGCACTAATAAGTTAAACAAGGAACTCTTTCCAGACCCTGTTCGGCCAACAATGCCTAAAGTATCCCCTTCTTCCAGTTTAAAGTGAATATCACTTAAAATTTCTGCATCTGAATCTGGATAACTAAAGGTATTAATATTTACTTTTAAATCATTATATTCTAAGTTTTTAACAGGATTGGGATCATTGACGACACTTGCTTTTTCAGATAGCAAATCAGTTACTCGATCATAACTTGCATTCCCGCGCTCCATTGTATTCACTAATCTTCCGACAGCTAATAATGGCCAAGTCATGTTTCCTAAATAACTTAAGTAAGCAATTAAGTCTCCTAAAGTAATACGACCATTTTGGATAAAGTATGTCCCAAAAAAGATCGTTAATACATAAGTTAAACCTGTGATCACATCGATGACAGGCGTATAAGCCGAATCAATTCGGAATACTTTCTTGTTCTTTTCAACGACATTGTCCGTTTCTTTAACAAAGTCTAGGTAATCCTCTTCCTCTTCACCGAAAGCTTTAATCACTTTCATTCCGGAGACACTCTCTTGTACGTGATCATTCATATCAGAGAATGCTTTTAATGACCCTCTAAAATACTTATTAATTAATTTCCCTAAATATTGGGCAACAAAAATCAATAACGGGAAAGGTAAAATAGTAAACAAGGTCAATTGCCAGTCAATAATAAAAATCATTGAAAACAAAGTCACGACAGTGATTGATAAGGAATCAGTTAAAGTAATAATTCCCCCACCAGCAACAAAGCGTAAAGCAGCTAAGTCATTCGTCGCATGTGCCATTAAATCACCTGTACGGTGTTGCCCGTAAAACTTCTGATCCATCTTAGTAAAATGATCAAACAAACGGTTACGCATAATCGCTTCTAACAATGTTGAATTCCCAAACAAATTACTGCGCCACATGTACCGTAAACCATACATCACTATACCAATTGCAAGTAATAGCCCAGTTTGTTGTGTTAAACTTGTCCAAGTAATACTTCCACGTGCCATCTCATCAACTAAATTCCCTATAATTAATGGAATTGCCGCTGATAATAATGCACAGGCAATTAACCCACCAATGGCAAGTGTATAAGTCTTCCATCTTAGTTTGAAAAACCATCCTAACTTTCTAAATATCTGAAACATATTATCCTCATCTCATCTATATTTTCTATTATTTCTAATAAGTTCATCCCTTATAATAGCGATTGTTATCAACGAATGTCAACTGTCTTCCTATATTTTTTGAGTGTTTTTTATACTGTTCAATATATGATTAATTTTATTATTTTAATTTTAAAATACTCTTCCAATACTTCCGTATATAATTTTTGATATAATGAATTAAAACAATCATTTGGAGGACATCATGAAATCTATCGTAAAAAAAGCGCTCGGCCTTGGAAGTATTATTGTTCCAATTTGGTATGCCATCTACGCATGGCCACAATCTGATGAGTCGATGCCATTCTTTGAGAAGAAGAAAACGAGAACGTATAACATTGCCCATAGAGGGGGCGCAGCTTTAGCTCCTGAAGAAACCTTGGAAGCTTTCGCTAAATCAGAAGAAGCCGGAGCTGATATGTTCGAATATGATGTCCATATCACAAAAGATGGTCATTTAATCGCGAGTCATGATGCAACTGTAGATCGGATTACAACAGGCACAGGCTATATAAATGACTTAACCCTAACAGAAATTAAAGCGTTAGATGCTGGTGAAAAATTTGTTGATGTAAACGGCGAATCCCCCTATAAAGGACAAGGCGTTCAATTAGCGACAGTCGAAGAAATCTTTCTACTCTTCCCGCATAAAAGAGCAGTTATAGAATTAAAAGACACAAATAGACCTGAACTCTATGAAGCAATGAATCAGGAAATATGGCGTCTTATTCAACAATATAATATGGAAGATAAAGTGATTATTGCAAGCTTTGATCATAAAATTAATCAACGCTTTAAAGAAATCTCTAACGGGCAAGTCGCCATTGGTGCGGGTGAAAGTGAAGCAACCTCTTATTTAACAAAGATGATTTTAAGACTGAATGGGATTGCACATACAGATTCTCAAGCTTTCCAACTACCAACAAATCAACATGGGTTAGATTTGACGCAGAAGAATATCATTAACGGTTCACGTCAACGCGGAATAGATGTTTATTACTGGACGATTAACGATGAAGAAACTATGCGTGATTTGATCGCTAAAGGTGTTGATGGGATTATGACAGATAATCCTGAGTTGTTGGAGAAAGTGTTGAATGAGGGATAATTCACAAGAAATAAGGCTGGATGACAAATTTCATGTCGTCCAGCCTATTTTGTTTAGTCCTAGCGTAACAGCAAGAACAAAAATACTATTCAAATATTTGATTTTAGATAATTTATCCAGTTAATTGAAAATGTAAATAATCTCAATTCAAACACAGTATATTGTGCACATTTAACTTTGCCACCACAATATGTAGTTGTTTTTATTATTTTTTTCTATATACTATTATATGACGATAATTCTCTTTGCTAAATCTAAAAGCCGTTACGGGTCCAAAATGGCCAAGTAGTGAATAATTATTAGTCTCCAATAATTGGAGGTGAGAATATGGCTAAAAAGTGCAATCCTAGCTCAAAAGTTCGAAAGGCTGGCAAAACGTTGTCGACAAGTAAATCATCGGCTAAAAAGTCTGCTGCCGGGAAAACTCTAGTTAAGCATAAACACAGAAGTCATTAAACGTCACTAAGCAAGTGTTTACTCACTTGCTTTTTATTTATTCACACTAAATATTTAAGTTTCCAAATTTTTCTTCTTAGTTTAATAAAATTAAATTCATTTAATGAAAAATTAGATGTTCCATAAGCATCTTCATTCGTTTTATCAACTTTTCAAAACCTCCTTGTTTAACTCCTAGATAAAATGATCAGCTAGTTTATCGTAAATAACTTTATCAAGCAATGACTTATCTTCTTTTGTTTCCCAAGTTTCAGTTATATGTCCGATAAAATCATTTGAATTAAATAACGTATTTATGTATTAAACAATCTAGTCTTTCGGATTCAAATTCATCGGTTCTTTGATTTCTTTATTCTCAATTCAAGCATCGTCTTTGATGCTCAGTTCATCAGATATAGTTGAGTTCCAATCTAGTGCGCCAGTATCGCGACGTTCTGAACGAGACTGCCAACCATTATTTTTTTGCCTTCTGTGTGATCGTCTCTCCTGTAATACCTTCATCCTGGAAGGTATCCCACTTGTTATATACTTCTTCTGGATGATAACGTTGGGAATCTCTTGGCTCCAAGTATCCCAATTGCTTACAGTGTACCCTTCGGCTTTCAAAGCCATTCCAACTTCTATCCATTCAGTGTAGCTAGTAGCTCCTAGTTCTATGTAATCTAATAGTTCTAATAAATTAAACTGTGACAATGTATCTCCTAATTTCTTTTTTTTATATGGTATGATTAAAATAAAAAAGGAGTTTTAAAATGCACGAATTATTCCCTCGTTATTATATGAATTCAGATAATAACATCGAATTTATGGGAGCCACTGAAGCCTTTACTTGTTATCATTGTGGTGGCTTCGCTTCTCATAACTGGACATGGTCCCTGAAACACGATACTTTCCCCACTCCTAATTCATTATTTGATGAGGATGTAGTTATTTCTGCAACGTGTGCCGCTTGTAAACACACTTCGATTTGACTCAAAAACTTAACTCCTTACATAGACGCATATGAACATTTAAATCATGAAACGCTTCTTTATCCTTTTGTTACGCCAAATGTTGATTCACCTAATTCTGATTTACCAACTGAGATAATTAAAATATACAATGAAGCATCAAAAGTATTACCTGATTCTCCAAGAGCATCAGCTGCATTATCAAGATTAGCTATTCAACATCTTGTAGATTTTCTACTTCCAAATGAAAAAGGTGACCTAAACAACAAAATTGGCATTTTAGTAAGAACTGGATTATCTCCAATGATTCAACAAGCATTAGATACTGTAAGGGTCATTGGAAATAATGCAGTCCACCCCGGTATAATAGAGATTGAAGACAACTATGACTTAGCAAAAAACCTTTTAGATTTAATAAATGTTATTGCAAACCAACTCATAACTCTTCCCAAACAAATCGATGAATTGTATTCAACTTTGCCCGATAATTCATTAAAAGGAATTGAAAATAGAGATAATAAAAATCAGAAATAATCTTTTCTGCCAGCAATATGCTGTCCTTACCCCAATACTTATTTACTATTCTAACCGGGCTATCCTCAATCCCATCGCTACGAGTTACCTAGATATGAATTACTTCTATCAATTCTGCGTTTAATATTCGATATGCTAGATTAAAACTTAGAGATGTTGCCTGACTATTTTTCAAATACGCGAATTTTTCCACTCACAAATCATCTATCTCATACAATTTTAAAAAGGTAGCTGATTTTACATGTACTAAAGAAATTAGGTTACTTAACTTAAGGCATTCACACGCATCGCAATTAATCGAATTAGGTTTTAGCCCGTGCTAATTCTGGAGCGGTTAGGACATGAAGATGTTGAATGAAACAACACTTAATACTTACAACCATTTATACCCCAATAAATAAGAAGAGGTATCAAAACATCTAGAATAGTTAAGCCCAAATTAAGCCCACAAGAACAAAAAGAACCGAACAAACCTTTATAATACAAGGCTTGTTCGGTTTTTAGTTTTATTCCCACTCAATAGATCATATCGATTTATATTGGATATAGTTAATTTTAATCTTTATTATTAGGTGTTTTATTCATATTATATATACAATTCTGTTTTATCAAAACTTTTTGGGTCAAAATTGGGTCACCAGATTTAACCAATAATCTTTGATTAATTTGAATTTAAATTTTTCTCGTTAAGTACACCATATCAATTAACTGAATACCCTCTTCAAAAGTTGGATGATTAAATAAATTAACCTTACTATTCCGAAAATCATATCTACTAATAAGATGAATTTTACCAAGTAGTTCGCAGTTACCTTTATAGATAATTCAGCAAGAGAGACTCACATTTCCACTATTATATGTTTTATTTCTCTTAATTCAATCTGAAATTAACATATTCGATTTACAATAGATAATAAGGTGTAAAAATATTACACATATTGATAATAATTCAGGTTGTATATATCATTTTTCTTGTTCGATATAATAATTATTTAATTTTAACAACATTTCCTTCATTATTTCCGGAGATAAGAGCAATTCTCCTTCTGCAGCAGATTTATCATGTACATAATTAGAAGCTTCGCTCATACAAGAATTTATCGTTTCTATTGTTTCTTTATTAAAATAAATTTTGTCTAATCTCTGTGGTTATTCAAATTAAGATTACATATATTCATCTTTACTTAGGGGGCTCTCACCATGGGTTACAAATATCATTTCTGGATTAACTTTTATTTTGAATAATCTCTAATTTTTAATTCATCTAAATTCGAAACAAACTCTTCAATATCATCAAAGCTATTTATAAAACCAATTCTTTCAAAATCTGCATAAGTAAGAAAACCTTCATCTACCATATGCTTGTAAAAAGCTTTAATTCCTTCATAGTACTTATTTATATTTAAGAATATGCAAGGATTATTTGATTGACCAACTCTTGACCAAGAAATGGCTTCTACAATTTCTTCCAAAGTACCAGGACCACCCGGCAAAGCTACACAAAGGTCTGACTTTTCTAGCATTATTTGTTTGCGTTCAGACATAGTATCAACTGTAATTAATTCAGATAAACCAATATGAGCTATTTCTCTCTGAATTAGAAAATCAGGCATGACTCCTATTACTTCCCCACCGGAATCTATAACAGAATCAGCGAGTTTTCCCATTAATCCAACATTTCCACCACCATAAATTAATTCATGATTCTTTTTACCAATCCATTTCCCAAATTCAATAGCGGCTTCTTCATAAATTTTATTATTGCCAATAGCTGCACCACAATATACTGCAATTTTCATATTACTCCCCCATGACTTTATATTTTTTATAGTGTATCATAATAAGTATAAAGAATACAAAAGGAGGCAATTATGGACATTCAAGACTATCAAGAATGGGTAACAAATTTCTATAAAAAGAGAAAGTGGTATGATTATAATCCGTTCATTCGTGTTAATTTTTTGTGTGAAGAAGTTGGAGAAGTAGCTAGAGCCGTTCGAGCGATAGAAATTGGAAGAGATAGACCTGATGAGCATCAAAAAGCTTCTTCTTTGTTGATGAATGATTTAGAGGAAGAGATAGGCGATGTATTGGATAGCTTGTTTATTCTGGCAGATAAATATAATATCAGTCTAGAATCTATTATGTCATCACATAAAGAAAAACTCATTAATCGATATAATAATGAATAACATTTCTAAATTTTTTTGAACTTGCAAACTTATTCTAATTATTCGACAGTAAACAAATCATAAAAAAAGACACTCTTCAAAATTAAAATTTTCTTGAAATAATTTTCTTCGCGGATTGGTACTCAAATTTTTCTAAATCTCCGTCCAATAGAAATTTCATAACCGAACAATTTCATAATCTACATTCATATTTATTATATTATATATGAGTATCAATGTAATTATTGTACCAAAATATAGTCCTGGGATGCTTCTTCTAATCAAAAAGATTGTAAATAATGTATCGCTATAAGAATGATATACACGAAATTTAAAGCTATATAGACTGATAGAGAATCGTTCCATTAGCAATATAAAGAGAAAATGATGATCAAGAATAACTGTTCTAAGACAATTAGAGTAAATTGATAAGCGTTAACAGAAAGGACTAGCCAAAAAGGCTAGTCCTTTTTTGTCTTTTTAATACA
>NZ_JACAOA010000016.1 GCF_014049385.1 Ruoffia halotolerans
AAAACGCTTTTAAAGTTTATTCTGAATCGATTTTTAGATTTATATCTAATAAAATTAAAATAAAATTAAAATTAAGCTTGATATTCTAATCTAAAACGGTTAATATATTATATATAAATAAGAATTACTAATTGGAGGTTAGTTTTATGAAAAATTTGTTTAAAAAGTCATTTGCACTAGCAACAACGGCGCTTACTTTATCAACTGTATTTGCAGCTCCAGCTGCTAGCCTAGTTCACGCACAAGAAGAAGGTGAAGGAGATGTTTTAGATTTCTCTCCTACTGCTGTAAACGAAGGTGAACCCATTGAAGGTGGATCTTTACGTTATGCCTTAGTATCTGATACAACTTTCGCTGGTGTTTTAAATAACATGTTATATCAAGGGCAACCAGATTCAACAATTATTAAATTTATTAACCCTGGTTTATATGGATACGATGAAAACTTTGCAATTGATAACTCAGGTTTCGCTGATGTCGAGTTTGATCAAGAAAACAAACAAGTGACAATTACAATTCCAGAAGGAACAACTTGGCATGATGGTGAAGAAGTCACAATTGATGATGTTATCTTCCCATATTATGTTATCGGGAACCCAGAATATACGGGTATCCGTTACGGAACTGACTTCCAAAATGTTGTTGGTATGGAAGAATATCACAACGGAGATGCTGAAGAGATTTCAGGATTAGAACGTGTGGATGACTACACATTAACAATAACATATCACAACTTTAATAATTCATTATTACAAGCTGGTGGAGGTGTTTCTAGATATATCGAACCTGAACACTTATTAGGTGAAGTACCAGTAGCTGAACTAGAAGATAGTGAATATGTTCGTACGAATCAAGTTGGATTTGGTCCATTCAAAATCGAATCGATTACACCAGGTGAGTCAGTAACATTCTCTGCTTTTGATGATTACTTTGATGGTCGTCCTAACATTGATGAAGTTATTCTTGAAGTTGTTAACCCAACAACAATTGTCTCAGAATTAAAAGCTGGTAACTATGATATCGCAGCATTACCATCAGACCAATATGATACATATTCAGATGCAACTAACTTCCAAAGTGTAGGATTCTTAGAGAACGCTTATACTTATATTGGTTTCAAACAAGGAACTTGGGATGCTGAAGCAGGGGAAGTAGTAACCGATTCAGAACGTATAACAACAAATAAAGCATTACGTCAAGCAATGGCATATGCTATCGACAATAATGCTATCGCAAATAACTTCTATTATGGTTTACGCCAAAATGCGAATTCATTAATCACACCAAACTTTACAGATTATCATAATGCAGACCAAGAAGGCTATGGTTATGATCCTGAGCAAGCAGCTCAAATCTTAGCTGATGCTGGTTTCGTTGATAATGATGGTGATGGTTTCGTGGAGGATCCAGATGGTGAAGCATTCACATTAGGTTTCGCTTCTATGTCAGGTGGAGAAACAGCAGAACCAATCGCACAATACTATATCCAAGCATGGGGTGAAGTTGGAATTAATGTTGAACTAGTTGATGGTCAATTAATGGAATTCAACTCATTCTACGAGCGTCTTGAAACAGATGATCCAGCGATCGATGTTTATCAAGGAGCTTGGGGAACTGGTGGAGATCCAAACCCAACTGGCTTATATGGTCGTACAGCTGCATTCAACTATACTCGTTGGGCAACTGAAGAGAACGATGAGTTATTAGCGGCGATTGAATCAGATGAATCATTTGACGAAGAATTCCGTCAACAAGCATTCTATGACTGGCAAGCGTATGCAATGGAAGAATTACCAGTAATCCCAACATTATTCCGTTATACATTAACAGCTGTTAATAACCGTGTAAGTAATTGGGATACTTCAATTGGATCAGATTTAAAATGGTCTGAAATCTACTTGTTAGCTGAAGAGCCAATTGCTGAATAATTATTAAGCCTAAATATTATATTCCTTTCTTTTTAGAACCTCTTCGGAGGTTCTTTTTTACGTCTATGATGGTATACATTGAGCTTTCATGATAGAATAAGTGTTGCATTGTAAGCTACCGACATTGGTAGAAAGAGAGTAAAGTAGGAGGATGCTATGAGTTTATTAATAAAACATTTAGAAAATATATTAGGCATAGACATAGAAGATGAAGCGTTATTTAAACGTGCTTTTATGCATAAATCTTATGTCAATGAACAAAAACATCACTTGTTAGAGTCGAATGAACGCTTAGAGTTTCTTGGCGATGCGGTGTTAGAAATTATTGTGAGTGATTACTTATATAACTTTTATCCCGAAGAACCAGAAGGATCATTGTCTCGGACTCGTGCGCAATTAGTTCGTGAACCAAGTTTAGCCCTTTTAGCAAGAAAAAACGACTTTCATGAGTACATTCAACTTGGTAAAGGCGAGTCTGCAAGTGGTGGTAATAATCGAGATTCAATCTTAGCCGATTGTTTTGAGGCCTTTTTAGGTGCAACGTATTTGGAACAAGGTATAGACGTTGTAACTAACTTTTTAAACAAGCAATTGTTATTAAATCACCAAGATATTCTTAAACAAGTGAATTTAGATTACAAGACACTTTTCCAAGAAAAAGCTCAAACACATGGAACAGTCTTAATTGAATACCGTTTAATTTCTAAAAAAGGACCCGATCACAATCAAATTTTCGAGATGGGCTTATTTGTAGATGATAAATTAATTAGCCGAGGTAAAGGGAACAGTAAAAAACAAGCTGAAATTCAAGCAGCGAAAATTGCTTACCAACATTTAATTGGAGAGGTTTCATAATGTATCTTAGTAGAGTAGAGATGACAGGCTTTAAGTCATTCGCTGACAAAACTGTTATTGAATTTAATGAAGGAATGACCGCTGTCGTAGGTCCTAACGGAAGTGGTAAAAGCAATCTTTCGGAAGCGATTAGATGGGTATTAGGCGAGCAATCAGCTAAAAGTTTACGTGGGAATCGAATGGAAGATGTTATCTTTAATGGAACACAAGCGCGTAAGCCAGTGAATATTGCAAAAGTGACTTTAGTTTTAAACAACGAGGATCGATATTTGGATTATGATTTTAGTGAAATCAGTATTACTCGCAGTTATAATCGAAATGGTGATAGTCAATACTTAATAAACAATGAACAAGTTAGATTAAGGGATATCGTAGATTTACTTTTAGATTCAGGATTAGGAAAGAATAGTTTTTCAATTATTTCCCAAGGACAAGTTGAACAAATATTTTTAAGTAAGCCTGAAGAACGACGGACGATATTTGAAGAAGCTGCAGGTGTTCAAAAGTACCAATACCGTAAGACTGAAGCTGAGAGACGCTTAGATAAATCAAGTGATAACTTAAGCCGGGTTAAAGACATTATTCATGAACTCGAATTACAATTGAATCCTTTAAGAAAACAAAGAGAGACGGCACTTCTTTATACGAGTAAGAAAGAAGAATTAAAAGAGCTAGAAGTTTCTCTATACACCCAACAAATCGAAGATTATCAAACAGGGTGGGAAGAACTTGAGGAACAATTAAAGAATATCGATGTAACCATAAATAATATAATCACGCAAAATGAAACTTTAAGTAACGAAATCGATGCATCTAAAAACAAACAAAATCTATTAATCAATGCGATTGATCAAAATTCGGATACATATCAAAAATTAACGTCTCAAATTGAAAAATTAAAAGCGCAACAACAGATGATTGGAAAAGATATTCAATATAGTGAAACAGAACAAGCAGATAAAGCTAATATTTATGAAGAACAAGTGGCTGAAAAGACAAGACTTGACCAAGACATCACGGAATATACAAAGCAATTACAAACTTTTGAGACAGATTTGAAAGCACTAATGACAGACCTAAAAGCAGTCAATAAAGATATCCAAATATCTCAAGGATTGAATGCGAACCAACAAGACGAATTACGTAATGAAATGTTGGAGTATTATCAATTAGAAGCCAAGTCAAACAATGAAATTCAACAGCAGAAAGCAGTCTTAGAAAGACTAAGAGCACGTAAAGACCAAGCTGTGGAGAAATTGAATAGTACTAGCCAAGAGCTTAAAAAGCTTGAAGTAGAAGCCAAAGAAGCAGAAGAAGAACTAGAGGCATTCACGGGCAGTCAAAGTGAACAAAGAACTTTATTACAAGAATTAACAGAGAATAATGAAAAACTGTCAAATCAACGAGATGAGTTAAGACAATTGCTCTTTAACCAAGAAAGACAAACTCAAACCATTGAAACCCGATTAAATTCACTGAAACAAATGCATGATAATTATACGGGTTACTTTGCAGGTGTGCGTGCGGTTATGCAACAAGCACAACGTTTAAACGGTATCGAGGGAACAGTTGCGGATTTATTAAATGTTAACGAAACGTATCAACTAGCCATCGATACAGCTTTAGGTGGATCAATGCAACACATTGTTGTAGCCAATGACCAAGCGGCACGTGAAGCGGTTAATTACTTAAAGCAACAAAGAGCAGGACGAGCAACTTTCTTACCACGGCCAAATATTAAACCGCGTCAAATTCAAAGTTTCAAACTTTTTCAAGCGCAAGAAATGCAAGGTTTTATCGCCGTTGCCTCAGAATTAGTCAGTTATGATGCGCAAAACGAGAATATTGTCCAGAACTTATTGGGAAATACAATCGTTGCTCAAACTTTAGTAGATGCGCAAAGTATTGCGAGAGCTTTAGGGCATTCAGTAAAGATCGTAACACTCGAAGGTGACGTGTTAATGCCAGGTGGATCACTCACCGGGGGGCAACAAAAGCAAAGACAACAATCGATGCTATCGCGCCAAAATGAAATTAAACAAGCAAGCGAAGCCTATGAGAAACATCGAGAACAACTTAAAAATATCGAACTAGATTGGGAAAAAGTTTCAGCAGAGTTAGCGAACAATGACCACCAATTGAAAGAACAACGTCAACAAGTAAATCAAACAGAAGGTATCTACCAACGTTTATTCCAATCGAGTCAAAACGCTAAACAAGCATATAAACAAGCTAATAATCAAATGATTATTTTAAAAGATTCAATTCGTGAATTCGACGAAGAACTTGATGAAGCGAGAAATACAATCGAACAAGCGGAACAAAATCTTGTGAAAGCAAAATCTTCGATTGAAGAATTAAATCGGATATTAGAACAACATAACCTCGATGAAGACGCCCGTCAGAAGAAATTAGCTGAGTTAGAAGAAATTAGACAGGACAAATCAACGAAAAAAGCGGTTATGGACGTTGAGATTAAACAATTAAAACAAACTTTATCAGATTTAAAGAATCAATATGAGCTAGTCAATAATTGGATTACAAATTATGAGTCGAGTAAGACATTCGGACTGTCGACGATTGAAGAGCTCCAAGAAAAACTGGAAGAAACTTTAGACGACATTGCTAAATTAGAAAAAGAAAGCGAAAGTTTACAAAATCAAATTCAAGCCGACCGTCAAAATCGCCAAGATTTAAGTGAAACGATTAATAAAAAAGAAAGTTTACTCAATAAATCTCAAGCAGAGAGTCAACGTAGTTTCCAAACACAAGCAAAACTACAAGCTCAGATTGAAAAAAATCAGGCCTTAATTGATAATCATTTGAATCATTTAAATCAAGAATATCAATTGACCTTCGAGATGGCTAAAAAAATTGCTAAACCGATTGAATCAACGGCTGAAATCTATAAAGAAGTTAAAGAATTACGTCAGTTCATCAATAAATTAGGACCGATTAATCTCCAAGCAATTGAAGACTATGATGAGTTAAATGAACGTTATGAGTTATTAGTGGAACAAGAAGAAGATTTATTAACAGCTATGGGGCAACTGAAAGATACAATGGATGAGATGGATGTTGAGGTTACTCGAAGATTTAGCGCAACATTCAAACTCATTAATGAGAAATTCCAACAAACTTTCCGAAGATTATTTGGTGGAGGTGAAGCCTCACTCGAGTTGACGAACCCCAAAGATGTCCTAACAACAGGTGTAGACATCGTTGCGCAACCACCCGGCAAGAAAAAGCAAAATTTGGCACTATTATCTGGTGGGGAACGTGCGCTAACAGCAATAGCCTTGTTATTCGCTATTCTGGAAGTAAAACCTGTACCATTTGTTATATTGGATGAGGTAGAGGCAGCTTTAGATGATGCGAATGTGTACCGCTACGGAGAATATATTAAAGAATTTAGAGAACAAACTCAATTCATCGTCATTACACATAGAAAAGGAACGATGGAGAGTGCGGACCGGCTATACGGTGTTACGATGGAACGGTCAGGTATTTCGAAATTAGCCTCAGTAAAATTAAGTGAAGCGGAAGAAGCTTTATCAGAATAAAGGAGTTATCAATGATAAAATTAATTGCCATAGATTTAGATGGAACGTTACTTCGAACAGATAAATCTCTATCAGAGGAGAATATCAATGCTATTCATTACGCCCAGTCAAAAGATATTAAAGTCGTTTTATGTACAGGAAGACCATACTTAGCGATGAAAGACTTTGCCGAGAATATTGGTTTCGATGGCGACGATGAATATTTAGTCGTATTTAACGGAAGCCAAGTGATTAAAGCAAACACTGGAGAAGTTGTCGTTAATGATGTTGTTGAAACGAGCGATTTAGAGCGTTGGTATGAAGAAACGGAACGTTTAAATTTACCATTAAATCCCATTGATTCTGAATGGGTCTATGATCCAATTGAATATCCAGACGGCAAAGAGTCAACTTATACAACGCTAGCACCAAGAAAAACTGTTAATTATCATGACTTTGAAGCAGATCATACATTTAACAAGTTCGTTATTTGTACGGTTGAAGATTATTTAAATGAGCAACTACCTAAAATCAATACAAATTTATTGGATGAATATCAAACTGTCTTATCACATCCTTATCAATTAGAAATTGGTAAGGTCAATGTTAATAAAGGAAATGCGTTAAAGAAATTAGGTCAACAATTAAATATCAAACCGGAAGAAATGATGACCATTGGTGACCAAAATAATGATCAGACGATGATTGATATGGCTGGTTACGGGGTTGCGATGGGTAATGCTGTTCAAGAGATAAAAGATAGTGCTTCATATATCACAGATACAAATGATAATGACGGTGTTGCGAAAGCAATCTATCATTTTATTAAGTAATAAAAGTGTTATAATATAAACAAATAAGGAGTGAGATTATGGGTATTTTTGATCGTATAAAACGTGCTTTTACCGGTGAAGACCAGGTTGTTAAAGAAGAACTGAAAGAAAAAGACACCGAGATTGTTTTTGATAAGTATGACAAGGGTATGGAAAAGACACGTAAAAACTTTTCCGAAAGAATTGCGGACTTGTTTACAAGTTTCAGAGAAATTGATGAGGATTTCTATGAAGATTTAGAAGAAGCCTTTATTGGTGCAGATGTAGGTTTTAATATGACAATTGCCTTAACGGATGCTATCCGCGATGCGATTGAAGAAGAGAATGTGAATCGTCCTGAGGATGTTAAACGTGTAGTTTTAGAACAGATGGTGAGCATTTATGAGAAGAATGAAACAGGATCGGTCGCAATTAAAGAAAATCCCGATGGACCAACCGTTATTCTATTTGTAGGGGTAAACGGTGTTGGTAAGACAACTTCTGTTGGTAAAATTGGTTATAACTTAAAACAAGAAGGCAAAAAAGTTATTATGACCGCAGGAGATACTTTCCGTGCAGGTGCCATTGAACAGTTAAATGTTTGGGGAGAGCGTTTAGATATTCCTGTTGTAACTGGAAAAGCCAACAGTGATCCAGCTTCAGTTGTGTTTGATGCAGTGAAACAAGCGAATGAAGAAAATTACGATTACTTACTCGTAGATACTGCCGGAAGATTACAAACTAAAGCGAACTTAATGGAAGAGTTAGCAAAAATGAAACGAATAATTGAACGCGAGAATCCAAATGGTGTTCAAGAAGTGTTCTTAGTATTGGATGCGACGACAGGTCAAAATGCACTCATTCAAGCGAAACAATTTAATGAAGCAACCGAAATTACCGGCTTAGTTTTAACGAAATTAGATGGAACGGCAAAAGGTGGGGTTGTTCTTTCGATTCGCTATGATTTAGATATACCGGTTAAATATATCGGTTTAGGTGAACAAGCGACTGACTTACAACAATTTGATCCAGAACAATATATGTATAATTTGGTTCGTGATGTGATTGAAGATAAGCAAGCTTAATAAAAAATCCGTGAGGTCAAAAAAGACCTCACGGATATTTTTGCTTCCTATTATCTAGTTATTTAATTACCAATTTCTGCTGTTTGAGTTTAGGGAGAATACTATTTGTTCCTAAAAACACGAGTAAAAAGACCCCAAAGCCTGTGACAGCAACCATACTTGAAATCGAAGTATCGAGATAGATCCCAATATAATAACCAAGGACTGAATTAAGTATAGCAATGAGAACGGAACCGATTAACAAAGTGCTAAATTTATTCGTAAAACATCTAGCGGTCATCCCAGGCGCTGCCATTAAGGCGATGACTAGAATAGACCCAACACTTTCAAAAGAAGTGACTGCCGTCAGAGAAACTAAAGTCATCAATACTAAGTCGAGCGCAGCAACATTAATTCCAATAGTTCGAGCAAAGGTTTCATCAAACAAACGAATCTTCAATGGATTATAGAAAATAAAGATGAAAGCCAAATTAATGAATAAAATGATCAAACCAATAAAGAATGCCTGTGGCATTTGAATTGAGAATATTTCAACTTGGCGTAATGGTGCCAGTTCGACTTGACCTAAAAGGACCATATCAATGTCTAAATGCACATTTGTATAATATTTGGAGATGATAATAACGGCAATTGAGAATAGTAAGGGGAACACCAAACCAATCGCTGCGTCGTTTTGCATTCGACCGGTCTTTGTCAATAAGTCAATTAAGATAACAGTAATGACACCGAACAAGGTTGCACCGATAATTAAATAGGGCGAAGATAAATCTTCAGTAAAATAAAAAGCAATCACAATCCCTAATAAAATGGTATGAGAAATGGCGTCGGCTACCATTAAACTCGAACGCATCAACAATAGAGAACCCAATAGACTACAAGCTAAAGCAACAACAATTAAAATTAATAAAATTTGAATCATCATGACACTACACCTCTTTTACGTAAAACATAAGAGCCTAGCAAGCCTTTAGGCCCGATGAAGACAGATACTAAAGCGATACCTGACAATACAACTACAATGGTTGGTCCTGTCGCCAAATCAGAAATATTTGTACTAAGTAAAGTCCCCATAAAACCAGCAAATAAGCCAAAAAAGCCTGATAAAAAGATAGTTTTAGGATAGTTATTTGTCCATTGCATTGCCCCAACGACGGGAGCGACTAACATGCTACTAATTAACTTTGTCCCAACAGCTTGTAAACCAATGACAATGGCTAATAAACTTAACGTTAATAAGATATAATTGATAAATTTCGTATTAATGCCAATGGTTTCAGCAAAAGTTTTATCGAACAAATATATTTTAATCTTTGGATAATAAAGCCAAAATATAAGGGCGATGATAACAGCAACAATCAAAATAACATTCACATCAAATTGCGTTAAAAAAGCGGCTTGTCCCATAATATAATTATCCAAACCAGAGAAATTCACTGATTGGAATTTGGGATTCGTTTGTACAATTCGGTAAAGCATTAAACCCAAACTGAAAAAAGATGATAGAACAAGTGCCAAGACGCTCTCATATGCGAAGTGACTATGTTTATGAATCCAGTTAATTAGAACAAAGGCTATATAACCAACAACAATGGCACCTAACAGTAACACGAGAGAATTTCTCGTTTGAAATAACATAAAAGCAATAATTACTCCAGGGTATACTGAATGCCCAATCGCATCACCCAATTGACTTTGGCCTTCTAAAACAATTGTAGTACCGATAATACCTGATGCGAAGCCCAGCGCCATAGTTCCAAGTGCGACAACCCAGAAGAAATAATCAAAAGAGATATCAAACATGTTGATCAACTCCAAGAATATGTAAGCCCGATTGTTTTGAACTCGGTTCAATATTATTTGGTTGCGAATGATTTAAATAGGCGTTATCAATATTATCTCGCGTAAATACATCGACTGTAGGACCTATTGCGACGACCTCTTTATTGAGGAATAACACATAATCAAAATTATCCGGCACTGAATTTAAGTCATGGTGAACTGTTAAACTCGTTTTTCCTTTATCTTGAAATTCTTTTAATTGCGCCATAATAATGGCTTCAGATTTCATGTCGACACCAGCAAGCGGCTCATCAAAAAAATACAAATCAGCGTCTTGTGCAATGGCACGTGCAATAAAGACTCTTTGTTTTTGACCTCCAGATAATTGACTGATTTGACGATTCGAAAGATCAGTGAGTTCCATTGCTTCGAGTGCATGAGACACAACAACTTTTTGCTCTTCACTCACAGATTGAAAGCCCCAACGATTTGAGCTCACTCCCATCGTCACAACGTCTTTGACAGTTGTTGGGAAATGCCAGTTCACCTCTGAAGTCTGGGGGACATAAGCGATTTTAGAGCGTGCTTGTTTCAATGTAAGGTCATTGAAAAAGCTTAGCTTATGTTGTTTAGCGGGTATTAAATTAAGGATAGCTTTTATAAAAGTTGATTTACCAGCACCATTTGGGCCGATGATAGCCATGCGAACATTTTCCGGAACTTGTAATGTAATATTGTTTAGGGCAAGAGTTTGTTGATATCTCACCGATAAGTTTTCGATAGTAATAATTGAATTCATATGAATCACTCCTTTTAAATTATAATTAACGAATTAAATGATCAACGATTAATGACACATTATGTTGATACATCTCAATGTAATTATCGTTCGACTGACCAGTTGCAGCTAAAGAGTCTGAGAACAATTCTTGACCTTCACCACCCACAACGACAACCTCTGCATCCTGTTGGTTGACTCCTTCTTGAAGCTTTTCCATCGCTTGCGGGTTAGATGTTGTATCTAAGAATATAGCTGGCACTTCATTGTCTACAATGAACTTAACTGTATTAATAATCGCATCATTAGATACTTCAGATTCAGTACTGATTCCTTGAGGAGCATATACTGTGAAGTCATAAGCCTGGGCAAAGTATGCAAAGGCATCGTGTGGAGTTACGAGAATGCGTTGTTCCACAGGTAATTCTGCAACTTTTTCATGGATCCATTGATTTAAAGCATCTAATTCTTCTATATATCTTTCTGTATTTTCATTTACTAATTCTTTATACTCAGGGTAAATTTCAACTAAAGCTTGTTGAGTTGTTAGAACAGATTGTTTATATAAATCTATATCGAACCAATAATGCGGATCGACTTCTTGAGAATCCTCAGAAATTGAGATTAGCTGGTCATTATTAAACTCCGCTGTCACAGATCTTGTATGTGGCAGTGCATCTAAAACTTCTGCCATCTGTGCCTCAAAATGCAAACCATGAAATAACACGAGGTCAGATTCAGTAATGTCTTTTAAATTTCTAGCCGTTGCTGTATACGTATGCGGGTCACCACCAGCAGGGACAATTGAAACAACCTCAAACGTTTCTGGGGCGAGTTGTTCTACAATATCTACTAAAAAAGTCGTTGTGACTGTAATTTTTTCTTTGTCTTTTTGAGCGTGACCGACGGGTACTAGATAAGTGAATAACAATATAATGGCCGCAAAAAGAACTAACATGTATTTTAAATATTTTTTCATTTCAAACCTCCAAACAAAAATTATTAGGTGTGCCTAAATGATAATTGAATTATAATGTTAGGTGCACCTAAAGTCAACCAATAAGTTTAAATAAATTTGAGGCTAAAGGGAAAACGTGGTAAAATTAGGATTGGAAAAAAATATCATTGGGGTGATGTCAATGTCACAGAGTCGTGAGGACTATGTTAAGTTTATTTATGAACATGCAGGAGACGAATCCATCTCTAATAAAACAATCGCTGAGGGCTTAGAGGTTTCTCCAGCCTCCGTGAGTGAGATGATTAATAAATTGGCTAAAGAAGGCCTAGTCATTAACGAACGCTACCGAGGTAGTGCTTTAACACCAAAAGGTCATCAGATGGCTCAAGAAATGGTGAGAAAACACGAAATATGGGAATATTTCTTACAAAATAGATTAGGATACACAAAACAAGAAGTACACGAATTCGCTGAAGTATTGGAACATGTAACACCCAAGGATCTAGCGGATCGTCTAGCTACTTATATTGAGTATCCTGAAGAATAGGTGAATAGAATGCCGTTAGAAAAAACGATTTATATTGGTCAATTGTTCTCATTTTATAAAGCTCTGTTGACAGAGAAACAGCAAGATATGTTGTCACTTTACTATGAAGAAGACTTATCTTTAAGTGAAATCGCCGAACACTTCGATATTAGTCGTCAAGGCGTTCATGATAATATTAGGCGTGGAGAGAAATCCTTGCTAGAATATGAAAAAACACTCCGTTTAAATGAGAAACGTGAAGAACGTATGCAATTATTAAATACATTGAGTGAGTTATTAACAAACCAAGAAGCTCATTCAGTCATAGAAAAATTAATTCAAATAGAAGATTAAAAAATAGAGGGGTAATAATATGGCTTTTGAAGGACTTTCAGATCGCCTCCAAGGTGCGATTAGCCAGGTTAGTTCGGGAGGGACAATCACCGAAGCCGACCTGAAACAAATGATGCGTGAGATAAGACTTGCTTTACTTGAGGCCGATGTTAACTTTCAAGTAGTAAAAACATTCGTTAAGAGTGTGAATGAAAGAGCATTAGGTTCCGATGTATTAAAATCTTTATCTCCAGCGCAACAAGTTTTAAAAATTGTTGATGAAGAATTAACAGCCTTAATGGGTGGGGAACTTGTCCCATTAAACTTCTCAGCGAAACCGCCAACAGTTATAATGATGGCAGGTTTACAAGGTGCTGGTAAGACAACAACAGTAGGTAAATTAGCTAAATTTATTTCTGAAAAAGAGAATAAAAAGCGTCCATTATTAGTAGCTGCCGACGTATACCGCCCAGCAGCGATTGAACAATTACAAACCATTGGTCAACAATTAGGTTTTGATGTTTATAGTGAAGGAACAGATGCCGATCCAGTAAGAATTGCTGAAGCAGCATTAAATCAAGCAAGATTGCAAGGAAACGATGTCGTTATTATTGATACGGCCGGTCGTTTACACGTCAACGAAGAATTAATGGCTGAATTACGTAATATTAAAGCAGTCGCAAATCCGCAAGAGATTTTACTAACTGTTGATGCTATGACCGGACAAGATGCGATAAACGTTGCCCAATCTTTCAATGAGTCATTAGATATAACAGGGGTTGTCATTACAAAACTCGACGGTGATACTCGTGGTGGAGCGGCACTATCGATTCGTTCAATTACCGATAAACCAATTAAATTTACTGGTCAAGGTGAGAAATTAGACGCCTTAGAACCATTCTATCCTGATCGTATGTCTAGTCGTATCCTAGGTATGGGGGATATGATGACGCTGATTGAGAAAGCGCAACAAGACTTTGATGAAGAAGAAGCTCAAAAGATGGCTGACAAAATCAAAGACGCATCCTTTGACTTTAATGATTTCATTGCTCAAATGGATCAAGTAAATAAAATGGGGTCAATCAAAGATATTATCAAGATGATTCCTGGTTTGAATAAATTGCCAGGTATTGACGAGTTTGATGTATCTGAGAAAGATATGGCACGTGTCAAAGCAATTGTGATGTCAATGACACCTCTAGAGCGTACAAACCCAGATATCATCTCACAAAGTCGTCGTAAAAGAATCGCTGCAGGTGCTGGACAAGATCTTCAAGCCGTGAACCAATTAATTAAGCAATTCAACCAAACACGTCAAATAATGAGTTCAGCTTCGAATGGTAAGATGGGTAACATGAAGAAAATGATGAATCAGATGACACAAAATGGTGGTGGAGGTATGCCAAATATACCAGGAATGCCACAAATGAATGATTCAGACTTTATGTCACCAGAACAAAAAGAAAAACAACAAAAAGAAAAAGAATTGCAACGTCGCTTGAAAAAAATGAAGAAAAAACGCCGTTAATCTCTAAATAAAGCTAAAGTTCACTTGGAAATAGGGAAATTTTTCTATTTTTTTGAAATATTAAACCTTATTATAGAAGTATTTATAAAAAATATTTCAAAAAATATCACCCTGTAAAGGAAAAACACTTTACAGGGGTGATGTTATCTGATAATATACTTAACTGTGAGATTAATTAATGGAGGTGACTTACATGGCAGTTAAAATTCGTATGAAACGTATGGGTTCTAAAAGAAACCCATTCTACCGTATTGTAGTAGCGGACGCACGTGCTCCACGTGATGGACGTATTATTGAACAAATTGGAACTTATAATCCAGTTCAAGAACCAAAACAATTAGAAATCAACGAAGAGTTAGCGTTAAAATGGTTAAGTGATGGTGCTCAACCATCTGACACTGTTCGCAACTTATTATCTACTCAAGGAATCATGCAAAAATTCCACGAGTCAAAACAAGCTAAATAAGGCATGTTTGATAAGTTTAGTATCACAATAAAGGATGATAAGAATGCCAGATATTGAAGCTTTGATAAAAACAATTGTTGAACCACTTATTGACAATCCTAATGAGTTTTCTGTCGATATTGTTGAAACAGAAGATTTTATAGAGTATCATCTTAATTTACATCCGGATGATATCGGACGTGTCATTGGCAGAAAAGGGCGTGTTGTGAGAGCAATACGTACAATCATTTATAGCATTCGTCAACGCGGTTCTAAAAGAGCTCGCATTGTCATTGCCGACGGTGATAGCGAATAAGGTTTAAAGTGCTAAGTAGAGACAAATTAATTTGTTTCTACTTAGCACTTTTTGTTTGGTGAAAATTTATATATAATAAAAGTAGTAAAGTAGCTTTAAGAGCAAAGTTATATAATGAGTGTGAAAGGAAATAAACTATGGAATATTTTCGTATAGGAAGAATTGTAAATACATTTGGCATTCGAGGAGAAATTAAAGTTATAGCAGATACTGATTTTCCCGAAGAACGATTTGCTGCTGGCGAGGTTTTAACGATATTAGATAATGATCGTCCCGTTCAAAAAGTAACAGTCAAAAATGCTAAGTTAAGTAAAGGAACATATATTGTAAGTTTCGAAGAATTCAATAATATAAATGATGTCGAAAAGTTTAAAACGATGTGGTTAGCCATTAATCAAGACCAACAACAAGAGTTGGATGATCATGAGTTTTATTTTCATGAAATTATTGGTTTAAAAGTAATTACGACTGAAAAAGAAGAACTAGGTGTGATAAAAGACATCTTAAGTTTAGGTTCGAATGATGTATGGGTAATCAAACGTAATAAACCCAAATTACCTGATGCTCTAATTCCTTATATCGAAGACGTTGTGAAAGAGGTCAATGTTGATGAAGGTTACGTTGTAATTGAATTAATGGAAGGGTTAATTGACGATGAGGATTGATGTATTAACTTTATTTCCTGAGATGTTTGCTCCAATGGATCACTCAATAATGAAACAAGCACAA
This sequence comes from Ruoffia halotolerans, assembly GCF_014049385.1. Taxonomy (GTDB): domain Bacteria; phylum Bacillota; class Bacilli; order Lactobacillales; family Aerococcaceae; genus Ruoffia; species Ruoffia halotolerans. The sequence continues at coordinate 15,615 of NZ_JACAOA010000016.1, forward strand.
GAGGAAGGTGTCTTATCATTTGAGACACACAACTTCCGTCGCAATCCGGTCAATAAGCATGGTCATGTAGATGATTATCCTTATGGCGGGGGTGCAGGTATGTTATTAAGAGTAGAGCCAATTGTAGATACATTAGAGGAACTGGAGATGACTGACAAGTCACGTGTTATTTTAATGGATCCAGCTGGGAAACCTTTTACCCAAGATTTGGCACAAGAGTGGTCACAAGAAGAACATTTAGTATTTATTTGTGGCCATTATGAAGGCTTTGATCACCGAGTTCGAGATTACATTACAGATGAAGTATCCATCGGAGATTATGTCTTAACAAATGGTGAACTTCCAACCATGGTCATGATAGATTCAACGGTTCGTCTCATTCCAGAAGTAGTTGGAAATGCCCATTCAATTGTAGAAGAGTCCCATCAAAGAAATCTACTAGAACATCCTCAATACACAAGGCCACGAGAATATAGAGGGAAAAGCATCCCTGATGTGTTGCTTAGCGGGCATCATAGTAATATAGAACTATGGCAACAAAAGGAAGCAATTAGAAGAACCTATAATAATCGGCCTGATTTATTAGAGAAAGCTGAATTAACTGACCAAGAACGTGAATGGGTTAAAGAATTTGAAAGTCAATAGGTTTAAATTTACTAAAAAAAATAAACTTAATATTTAATAAGAATCATTGACAAACGCGACAAATCAATCGAATTAAACTGTATTTCTTGAGATTATTTTATAATAATGGTATTGTGAAAATTGCGAAAAAACAAGGAGGAGAATAGAGTTGTGATTGAATTCAAAAACGTTTCAAAACGTTACGCTAGTGACGTATTAGCTGTGGATGATTTTAACTTAAAGATTGAAGATGGAGAGTTTATTTGTTTCATAGGTACATCAGGATCGGGTAAAACAACTTCGATGCGAATGATTAACCGTATGATTGAACCTTCAGATGGTGAAATTTTAATCGATGGAAAAAATATTATGGATATGAACCCAGTTAAATTAAGAAGACAAATTGGGTATGTTATTCAAAACATTGGTCTAATGCCACATATGACAGTTAAAGAAAACATTTTAATGGTACCAAAATTATTAAAATGGGATCAAGCCAAGCTTGATGACACAGCCAAACGCATGATTAAACTAGCTGAATTACCAGAGGAGTTTCTTGATCGATATCCTTCAGAACTATCTGGGGGTCAACAACAACGTATCGGAGTCGTCAGAGCATTAGCTGCAGAACAAGATATCATTTTAATGGATGAGCCGTTTGGTGCGCTTGATCCATTAACTAGGGATACACTGCAAGTAATGGTTAAAGAATTACAAGAAGAATTAGGGAAGACCTTTGTCTTTGTAACGCATGATATGGATGAAGCGCTGAAGTTAGCGACACGTATTGTCATTATGAGTAAAGGGAAAATCGTACAGGTTGGGACTCCGGATGAGATTTTAAGTAATCCGGCGAATGAGTTTGTGGCTCAATTTATTGGGCAAGACCGTTTAATTCAAGCTCAACAAGATACAACTAAAGTTGGCGAGATTATGAGTAAACGCCATGTGGCGATGATTGAAGACCAATCACTTATGGATGCTTTAGAATTAATGAAAGAGCAATCTGTGGATACGCTTCTAATTACGGATGAGAATAATGTATTAAAAGGTTTTGTTGATATCCATATGATCCAAAGACATTTTAATACAGCAATTAGCTTAGCGGATATTATGAGCTCAGAGATGTTCTCACTCAGAGAAGATGCTTTAGTACGTGAATCGGTTGATCTAATCTTAAAACGTGGGTACTCTTATGTTCCAATTGTGAATGATGTAGGTCATCTAAAAGGAATTGTTACTCGAGCGACTTTCGTTAACATTATTTATGATGCGATTTGGGGAGAATACGAATCGCTTTCTGATGTAGCACCTGAGAATGCTATAGAGAAAGATGATGATATCGAAGGAGAAGGTATTGTTATTCCGCCTGCTGCCACTGAAGAAGATGGTGAACGTGTGCTATGATAACATTTTTACAAGAAAATGGGAGTCAATTAGTCACGCTTATGTTTGAACATTTGTATATTTCTTTTATTTCCTTATTACTAGGCATTATTGTGGCTGTACCCTTAGGTGTTTTAATCACTCGAACACCTAAGGCAGCAAACTTTATTGTTGGTGTTGCAAGTATCTTTCAAACGATACCGACATTAGCACTACTTGCTTTGATGATTCCATTAATTGGGATTGGTCGTTTCCCAGCAATTATTGCCCTGTTTATCTATTCATTGTTACCAATATTACGTAATACGTATATTGGAATGAATGATGTAAGTCCAACAGCCAAAGATGCGGCTAAAGGAATGGGAATGACTGCCTTTCAATCAATTACGAAGGTTGAGTTACCCTTAGCAATGCCAGTAATAATGGCTGGTATTCGCTTGTCAGCCGTATACGTTATTGCTTGGACATCTTTAGCGTCTTACATTGGTGCTGGTGGTTTAGGGGACTTTATCTTAAGTGGTATTTCTCTATATCAAGCAGATTTAATCTTTGCCGGAACAATCCCTGTGACAATTATGGCACTTTTAGCAGATTATCTTCTCGGTAAAGTAGAAGTTTACTTTACACCTGAAGTAACTGCAGCCAAGTAGGGGGGATTCATATGATAAAGAATAGAATACATAAAGTGATTGTATTAGCTATATCAGTCTTTTTCCTAGCGGGATGTGCTTTGCCAGGTCTTGGTGGAGGCATCGGTGGAGAAACAATCAGAGTAGCTGGATTGAATTCAACGGAAGGTCAAATTATATCTTCAATGGTCCAACAATTAATTGAAGAAGAAACAGACTATAATGTTGAGCTAATTAGTAATTTAGGTACTGGTATTGTAGGACATCAAGCATTAATAAATGGGGATGCTGATATACTAGCACCAACGTATACTGGAACAGATATTGTAGCTATATTTGATGAAACCGCATCTTATGATGCGGATGCAACGATGGCTTATTTACAAGAAAGATTCGCGGAAGATTTTAATCATAAATATTATGACACCATGGGTTTTGAAAACACTTATGCCTTTATGGTTACAGAAGAATTGGCTGAGTCCGAAGATTTAGAAACAGTGAGTGACCTTGAAGAATTTTCTGGTGAGTTAAGAGCCGGCTTTGACCAAACATGGTTAATTCGTGAAGGTGACGGTTATCCAGCCTTTCAAGAGGAGTATGGCTTCTCCTTTAGCGAAACGTATCCAATGCAAATTGGATTGGTCTATGATGCTGTCTCTTCGGGTGACATGGACGTTGTCTTAGGTTACTCGACGGACGGGCGTGTTTTAAGTAATAACTTAGTTGTATTAGAAGATGATCTTGGTTTCTTCCCGCCTTATGAGGGATCTGTTCGTTCGACCTTTGAGATCTTAGAAGAGTATCCTGATTTGGATCCACTCTTACAAAGACTTGTCGGTAAGATTGATACAGAATTAATGCAACAATTAAACTTTCAAGCAGATGATAATCTACTTGAACCGTCAGTTGTTGCACAACAGTTTTTAGAAGAGAATAATTACTTTAGAGAGGAGCAGCCATAATGGATAGTATGAATTTATTTGAACAGTTTATCTTCTATTTCTCGATGAATGGATCATATGTACTGGGACAATTTTGGCGTCATTTCTTAATCTCTATCTATGGAGTTTTATTCGCTTCAATTGTTGGTATTCCGATTGGAATTTGGATTGCCCACAATAGAAAGATGAGTACATGGGTTATAGGCGTGGCAAATGTATTACAAACCGTTCCCTCACTTGCGATGATGTCGATTATAATGTTAGCGGTTGGTTTAGGAGTAAACACGGTTATCGTGACGATCTTCCTTTATTCGCTACTGCCAATTATCAAGAATACTTATACAGGTATGATTACTCTGGATGCAGATGTTCTGGATGCAGCGAAGGGGATTGGGATGACAAATTGGCAACGACTTAAAGATGTTGAATTACCTTTATCAATGTCTGTGATCATGGGCGGTATTCGCAATGCTCTTGTACTAGGGATTGGTATTACAGCGATTGGTGCTTTCATTGGTGCGGGTGGTTTAGGAGATATTATTATCCGAGGGACTAACGCAACAGACGGAGGAGCCATCATACTTGCTGGAGCAATACCAACGGCATTAATGGCGATATTAACGGACGTCGCTCTTGGTTGGATTGAACGTCGTTTCTATAATCGTGTCCGATAAATAAAAAAAGTAAAAATCCCTTTACAAGTTTCTTATTTTAGGTATAATATTACAAGTGGCCATTGGGCCCCGAATTAACTATAATCCGCTAAGTAGAATGACTATTTAAGATTATTTGTTGGAAGGAGAAAGATAAAATGAGTATTAATCCAATTATTGCAAAAATTACTTCAGCTCAATTACGTAATGACATTCCTGATTTCCGTCCTGGAGATACAGTACGTGTTCATGCGTTAATCGTTGAGGGAGAACGTGAACGTGTTCAACTTTTTGAAGGATTAGTTATTAAACGTCGTGGACAAGGCATCTCTGAAACTTACACAGTTCGTAAGATTTCTAATGGTGTTGGTGTTGAACGTACATTCCCTGTACATACACCTCGCGTACAAAAAATCGAAGTACTACGTCAAGGTAAAGTACGTCGTGCTAAATTATACTACATCCGTAAATTATCTGGTAAAGCAGCTCGTATTCAAGAGCGCGTTAGATAACAATTCTGCTAAGAATGGCTATAATAAGCTATTCTTAGTTTTTTTTATTTGTATATTTTTCGTTCTATATTTCATTCAAAAGGAGCTTATGAGGTAGAAATATTATTGTAAAAAGAAAAGAGCCCACGGAGGCACTTTTCTTTTAAAACTAGATGGATTAACAGTAGAAATATTTGTGTATAAAGTTAATTTAAATTAATTTCTGCATTCTTAATTTCCAAATATTCGCCTTCTAATACTTCGATATAATTACTTTTATCTATAGAAGAATAATCAATGTAATCATTCATATTCGCGTCACCGGTAATTGTATAGCTTGCATGCTCATCAGTTGCAGTTACTTTATACTCTCCAGGATCAATATCTATTCCAATTCTATAAACGCCAGGACCGATTATATCGTTCTCAATAACTACAGGTTCAGCATCTTCAACTGGTATAGCAAAAGAATTTTTTAATTCTAAAAATTGGTCTTCTTCTACTGACATATAAACAAAAGTATCAAAAGACATGTACGCCACATAGTCTTCGCCACGAGCATCATTAGTTAATGTATAAGAAGCATGATCTTCCACTGAGAAAACTTTATACTCACCCGCAGGCATATCAGTACCAATTTTATACACATCTTCTTCGAAAGTTGTTTCATAAGATTCAGGATCAAAAGGATCCTTGTATTCAGTTTCTTCTATAGATTCAACACTTTCATCTATATCTGAGGTTGAAACTGACTCTTCTGCGTTTACTGGCAATCCATTCAATAAAACTAAAGCACAACTTAGTAAAAGTATCTTTTTCATATTAACCATCCTTTATCGTTATTAATAAAAAACAAAATCAACATTATGAGAATATACTTTGTATTTTTGTAAAAAATACTGTTAAGTAGAATGACCAATAAATATTGGATATAATTTTAATTAGTAAATAAATAATTTCTTACTATTTAATCAACTCCTTAATCATATAAACATTCATATTTATTATATCAAATTTATTAATATAGCGCTTGAAATAGTCCTAAATATCAAGGATTTAATCTAGACTTTTAGTTCATCTTACGTTATGCTATGTTTTGCCAATTCATCAATCTTAGTAATTCACATGTATTTTAGTAAATGAACTAATCAAGCTATTTGAAATGAACCGGCTAAGACTGGCTTTGATGCTATTCTTAGCTTTTTTATTTGAGTTTTATATAATTGACACAATGAAGTAAGAAATGACTTAAGAAAGGAATTAATAATAGTATGACGTCTAATTTTTGGCATGATTTACCTAAACCATTCTTTATCCTAGCACCGATGGAAGACGTGACGGATGTAGTTTTTCGCCATGTTATTCAAAAAGCTGCAGAACCTGATGTATACTTTACAGAATTTACGAATTCTGAAAGTTACTGTCATCCCGATGGGATCGAAAGTGTTCGTGGCCGTTTAACTTTTACCCAAGACGAAGAGCCAATTGTTGCTCATATTTGGGGAGATCGACCAGAGTACTTCGAACAAATGAGTATTGGAATGGCAGAAATGGGCTTTAGCGGCCTTGATATCAATATGGGTTGTCCAGCACCTAATGTGGTAAAACATGGGCGTGGAAGTGGCCTAATCAAGCGCGAAGACGTTGCTGCTGAGCTTATCCAAGCTGCAAAAGCAGGAGGCCTTCCAGTAAGTGTTAAAACGCGTTTAGGTTATTTAAAAGTTGATGAGTGGAGAGGGTGGTTGACTCACTTGTTAAAGCAAGATATTGTCAATTTGTCAATTCACTTAAGAACGAAAAAAGAAATGAGCAAGGAAGATGCTCATTGGGAATTAATTCCAGATATCATGAAATTACGTGATGAAATTGCTCCAAACACATTAATTACGATTAATGGAGATATTCCCGACCGTCAAACAGGTTTGGAATTAGCTGAAAAATATGGTGTTGATGGTGTCATGATTGGTCGAGGTGTCTTTAAAAATCCATTTGCATTTGAAGTAGAGAAAAAAGACCATAGTCCAAAAGAATTATTAGACTTATTAAGATTACACTTAGACATATTTGATCAATATAATGAAGATGGTCAACGTCATTTCAGACCTTTACGTCGCTACTTTAAGATTTATGTGCGTGAATTCAAAGGAGCTAATGATTTACGTATTCAATTAATGGAGACAAATACAACCGATGAAGCACGTCAGTTCATCGATAACTTCGAAAATAAATTTTTAACATCGGATGCAATGTAATTTAATGAAGAGCTATAGAAATACACTTAATTTCTATGGCTTCTTTTTACATATAATGGATAGGAGAAAATAATGCGTAAAAATACAACAGTTATAAATGCTTTATATGGAATTGTAGTGACTTTGATATTAGCAGTTGTTTCGATAACGATTACCAATGTTCTTCCGAATGGGTATATTGGTGCCAGTGTTCTGGCAATGTTAATCGGAATGGTATTTCATCCGCTTGTAAAGAAGTTATTACCTTCTTTTACTGGAATTGATTTAGTTGCTAAGCGATTACTCAAAGTTTCAATTGTTCTAATGGGAGCGTCCTTAAGTCTAACGCAAGTTGTTGAGGTTGGGAAGTTCTCACTAATAGTGATGGTATTTACTTTAGCTACCGCTTTTATATTTGGTAACTTGATAGGAAAGTGGTTTAATATGGACTGGAAATTATCTAACTTAATTTCCGTAGGAACAGGTGTGTGTGGTGGCAGTGCCATTGCAGCAGTTTCACCTATTATTAAAGCCAAAGATGAAGATATAGCTTATGCCTTATCAGCGACATTTATTTTTGATATTTTAATGGTTGTTTTATTCCCGATTGCGGGACAATTTTTCGGCATGACTGATTTAGGCTTTGGATTATGGACAGGGACTGCAATTAACGATACTTCGTCGGTTGTTGCTGCAAGCTATGCTTTCTCAGAAGCGGCAGGAAATTATGCTGTGATTGTTAAATTAACAAGAACATTAGCCATCGTTCCAATTGTATTTATTTACTCGATTGTTAATCAACGGATTGAACAAAAGGCCCGTCAAAGTGATGAAAGTTCAGACGCAACATTTAAATTAACGAGTGTGATTCCTTGGTTTATTCTATTCTTTTTAATTATGGTCATATTACGTTCTGTTGGCGTCATATCAGCTGAGTTTGGCTCCTCTTTATCATCAGTAAGTAAATTCTTTATGGTCATGAGTTTAGGAGCGATTGGTTTACGAACAAACTTTAAATCTGTCGCTCAAAGTGGAATTTTACCTATGGTACACGGTTTTATTATTTCAATGTTAGTCGTAATTGTTTCTTTCGTAATTCAAGTGATATTAGGTCAAGTTTAAAAAGTGTAGGGTTTGTTCCTTAACTAATAAATGATATACTTAACTTGTTGTTGATTAATGAATTTATGGAGGGAAAATAATGTCTGTCATTCACACTAATTTTGAAAACAAACTTAATGAAATGAATATTCCGTTTAACAAGAAAGAAATCGAAAACGGACATATATTATATCGTTTTAATTTTCGTCTTACAACAGAACGTGCACTCGTTGTAGAGGTCATCATCCAAGCATCAAAAGATAAGTACGCTGATGCTCAAATCATCTACCGTCATGTTCACTTACTAACGGATCGTAGTAAAGAAGCAGAGGCTTATGAATTACTTAACTCATTAAACGAAATGAAAACGGGTTACTATAGTCTTTACCTAGCTGGTGATGGAGAAGTTTTCCTTAAAACACTGTTAAGAACGGGTGAAGATGCTGAGCCATTATATCAAACATTGGTTATGGGTTCGGGAATTGCTAAAGGCTTACAAACAGATTTAGTAAATGTGTTAGGTGAATCAGGAAAAGCAATGTAAGGTGACCACAAATGATAAAAAAAGTTCTATCACAATATCCTGCGCTTAATATTTTAAGCCAATTTTTTATTATTTTATTTTCGGCTTTATGTTTTGCGGTATCACTGAATATGTTTCTAATTCCTGGGGACATTTATAGTGGGGGAGTTACTGGTATTTCTCAGTTGATTACCTATTCACTAAAGCAATTCACACCCTTTGGAAATATTATTCAGACTGGTACATTAAACTTCTTACTTAATATTCCATTATTGATATTAAGTTATATGAAGTTGGGACGTCGTTTTACCATTTTAACGGTAGTCGTTGTAGCTATTATGACGGGTTTTACTTTAATCATTCCTGTCCAACAGGTATCTGCAAACCCACTACTTAACGGAATTGTTGCTGGAGCTCTTAATGGGTTAGGCGGAGGATTAACGATCAAATTTGGTATGTCAGCAGGAGGAATTGATATTATTGCTCTTGTGATTAACCGATTAGTACAAATAAACGTAGGGTCTTTATCACTACTTATTAATTCGGTTGTTATCGTTGGTGCAGGAATTTTATACTCTTGGGAATTTGCTTTATATACATTAATTTCAATGTATGTAACTTCTAGGGTAGTAAATTCAATTCATACAAACGAACAACGCTTAACTGCCTTTATCGTTACCGATAAAGAAGATGAAGTAGTCAAGTCAATCTATGACCGTATTCATCGTGGAATTACGATTCTTGATGGACGTGGAGGCTACTCGAAAAAGACACGCAATACGCTGATGATCGTCATTAACCGATATGAACTTTATGATTTAGAGATGGCAATAGGAGAAGCGGACATTCACGCATTTGTTAATATTATCCAATCTACAAGAGTAAATGGAAACTATCTAAATCGAGACCAACAAAATAAATTAAAGCAAAATAAAACTTAATTATTAAACACTAGTTATAAGAGATGACAGTCAATCCGCTTTAGGTTTTGATGCATACTTCATGACTAGTGTTTTAAATTATAAATTTTTCATAAAATGAGAATAAAATGAATAATTAACGTTGACATTCTCATAATCATCCATTATTATGAAAATAACAAAAAAACTAAGAAGAGGGATTAATATGATATTGAGTATTATTAACAATCAAAATGATTTTCAAAATTCATTTAATAGCGTCGTCGTGGTCGTTTAATACGATCTATGACGGGGCCAATTGATTGTGCCTGCATAGATTTCTGAAATCTAATGCGGGTTATACTCAATATATACTTCTTAATAGGGGATTATTAAGTAGATATGTTAAGTTTAGGAATAGACCTGAATTAGATTTTAGAAAATCTAATTTAGGTCTTTTTTGTAAAAATTAAAAAGAATGGAGAATTATTATGAAACTTAGAAAAATCGGATTAACATTATTATCGGGATTATTACTTTCAACTACAGCTCATACACCTTCAGTGGCTTTTGCTCAAGATAGTATCATTATTGGTGGGAATTTAGAATTAACTGGGAATGCTGCTGCTTATGGTTCACCTGCGGCTGATGCAATTAATTTATTTATTCAACAAATTAATGATAATGGGGGTATCCTAGATGGTCGTATGTTAGAGGCAGAAATTATTGATAACCGCTCAGATTTAACAGAATCAGCATCAATCGCGACTCGTTTAGCTGGCAGTGACGCCGTTGGGATTATTGGACCTACAGCAACAGGTGTAGCAAAAGCAGCTATTCCAATTACTAATGAAGCGGGTATCGCAAACATCTTTGCAGCAACTACAGGGGATGGGTTAACAATAGCTGATGATGGATCACTATTAGTGTATATATTCCGTGTGTGTTTCGAAGACTCATATCAAGGGTTAGCTGCGGGGGCTTATACAGCGAATGAATTAAATTTATCAAAAGCGGTTATCTTAACGGATCAAGCTTTAGACTACTCTCTTGCCTTAGCTGATTCTTTCACTGAAACATTTACAGAAAATGGTGGAGAAATCTTAGAAACACAATCATATCAGTCAGGAGATACTGATTTCACGGCTTTACTCACGTCGTTATTAGGTAAAGATTTCGATGTGTTATACATTCCAGGTTACTATACTGAAACAGGGTTAATTATTAAACAAGCAAGAGAGATGGGGATTACTCAACCAATTATCGGTGGAGATGGCTACCATAGTGATACATTAGTAGATTTAGCAGGGGCTAGTAATGCTACAGATGTATACTTTACAACTCACTTCTCTGAAGAAAGTGATAATCCAAAAGTTCAGGAATTTTTAGCTGATTTTGAGGAAATGTATGGCCGTTCAGCAGACACATTCTCAGCCTTAGGATATGATGCGATTGGTTTGCTTATTGATGCAATTGAAAGAGCGGGATCAACGGATAGAGATGCAATTCGTCAAGCTTTAGAAGAAACTGAAAACTTTGAAGGAATTACAGGAACATTCTCAATGGATGAAAACCATAATCCAACCAAATCTGCTTTAATGTTACGTCTAGAAAATGGAGAAATTGCGGAAGTATTTGAAGCTTCAGCAGGTGAATAAAAACTATAATTGAACAAACTGATAAAAAAATAGGAAGGCTGACATCTTGATATGCTCCCTCTAAAGTAGACACTTAAAAAAGTAAACTACTTTAGGGGGAATTTTTATGTACTCAAATATGAAGCATACAGTGGCTGAACTGGAGTATTATATTCTTCAGTATTTAGAGGGTATGACTTTTCCTATGTTGAAGAATTTAGGACTACAGTATGAGAAAACATACTTTTTATTTGAAGTGAGGCTCTATCAACAACATGGCATTGATGGCCTTCAACCACCGAATAAGCATCAACACTATTCATCGGAATTTAGAGAACAGGTGGCACAAGAACACCGGGTCGATAAGATATCCATCTATGAACTGGAAATTAAATATAATATTCCATCTCAGAAAACGATTCGTAGCTGGATTTTTAGGTATACTAATGGTGGGGAGTCTCGATCCTACAATTCAAAACCAGAGGTGTATCTGATGAAAGGGGAAAAAACGACTTACGAAGAAAAACTTTATATTGTTCTAGACTATCTAAAAAACGACCTGTCATATAGAGAGACGGCAGAAAAGTTTCAAGTTTCATATAATAGTGTTTACGCATGGGTGAACAAATATAAGAAACATGGTCCTGACGGTCTTATCGATAGCCGAGGCGGATCAAAACCCACTGCGATATTAACAGACAAAGAACGGTTAAACGTTGAAAACAAGGCCCTTAAAGCCCGAAATGAGTATTTAGAAATGGAAAACGATGCCTTAAAAAAATTACAAGAAGTGGAAAGAGAGTTGATGTTAGCCAAACAAGGCTCGAAGCAGAGTATCAAACGATTAAAAAACTTCACGAAGAAAAAGCCTACAAAGTAACCTGGCTGTGCCAAGTACTAAAGGTTAGCCGATCAGGCTATTATAAATGGTTAAATCGTCAACCATCACAAACAAAATTGCGCTTAGAAAAATTAATGGCACTCATTCAAGAAGCACATGAAAAATTTAAAGGGATTTATGGCTATCGCCGTATGACTATTTATTTAAATCACTTCCAACAAGCCGCAGTCAATCATAAGTGTGTCTATCGCTTAATGAAATGGATGGGCATCCAAGCAGTCATTCGTCGAAAACGGTATCGTTATAAAGCCCACACACCTAGCCATGTCGCTGAGATTGTATTGAATAGAGCCTTTCAAGAAGAATATAAGCCCTTTGAGATTCTCTTAACTGATGTGACAGAATTTAAATATGGTACAGCGTCTAAAGCGTACTTAAGCGCTATTTACGACTATGGTGCGAAAAAAGTGGTTGCCTATCACCTATCAAATCGAAATAATAATACCTTAGTTCGAGACACGGTCGCTCAAATTACAGACGTCATCATGCCAGCTGTGACGCCCATTCATAGCGATCGGGGTTCTCAATATACAACTCATTTCTTTAACCATTTTATCGATGAATTTGACTTAATTCAAAGTATGTCGAGAGCTGGAAAATGTATTGACAACGGGCCGATGGAGTCTTTTAGGGGTACAATCAAGGAAGAAATGTATCGATTGAAAACTTACGATACTTTTGAGGCATTAGAGGCCGATATTCACCAATACATTACCTTTTATAATGAAGAACGAGTGACGTTATCCATGGGGTTATCGATTCCAGTATAAAGAAAAGACGAATCCGAAGATTCGCCTTAACTGTTTTTATTATTTACCTGTCTACTTGACAGGGGGCAGTTCATCTTAATGTCAATCTTCCTATTTTTTTATAGATTGAAATAATTTGCTAAGAAGTGGGCTAGCCCATCTTCATCGTTGGTATATTCAGTTTGAGTGTCTGCAACACCCTTGATTTCATCAGTAGCATTCTTCATCGCCACACCTAAACCAGCGTACTGAATCATTTCTAAGTCGTTATTCTCATCTCCAAAAGCTAAGATATTCTCATTTGGAATGTGATAGAACTTGCTAACTTTATCCACAGCAACAGATTTGTTGATTCCTTGGCGAACGACTTCTAGAATCGGCAAGACGCCACCCCAAGTACGTACAGACACATCGTCACCGTAGCGAGCCATAATTCGATCTTCAATCGTTTTTTGCTTTTCAACGTCACATAGAATAGTTAATGCCGTTGGATTCTGAGTTAAGTTTGCGCGACTTAATTGACTAATTTCGGCTAGATCTTTAGGGAAGAAAGGACTATCCGGCAAATTCATTGATGAAGAAAATAGTCTATCCTTACCTTCAGCAATTAATAAATTGATATCTAAATTATCTTGATTCGCAAATAATTCAAAAGCGATTTCCTTATCCAATTCCTCATGATAGGCAGGTAAGAAGTGTGGCTTTCTTGGATGATGACAATAAGCACCATTAAAGTTTACCATTGGCGAATTGATATTCATTTCATTGTATATATTGATGCTATTTCTATATGGACGCCCAGTAACAATCATAACGATATGTCCGAGCTCATCAAGCTTTCTTAAAGTTTCAATTGTAAATTGAGAAAGTTTTGACTGATTATTTAAAGTTGTGCCATCTAAATCAATGGCAATAAGATGTTGATTCATATAAGAAACTCCTTTCATATATAGATGATTATACTTAATTCTTTTCAATCATACAAATGAATGTTTAAATTGTATTTCTTCATCAAAATTCGATACAATATAAGATATTAATAAATATTAAACATGGAGGAATTTTATGCGTCATATTACTAAGTCTTATTATATAAATGAAATACCCGTCATTGAAATTATCGATGCGAATTTAGAAGATAAAGTTGCACCATTAGCTATTTTTTATCATGGATTTACCGGTAGCAAGGACTCGAGTATGACCTTTGGTAATGAAATCGCTAAACGCGGTTTCCGAGTTATTATGCCAGATGCCCAACATCACGGTGAAAGACGTAAGTATGGAGTGGATTTGAATGTGAATGGTATCTTATTTTTTGAAGCTTTGATGAGTAACGTCAAAGAATTTCCAGAGATAGTTCACTATTATCGTTCGAAAGAATTAATCAAAGACGACTTTATAGCGGTAGCAGGTATGTCCATGGGTGGTATGACGACTTCATTAATATTCAAAGCAAATAAAGAAGTCAATGTTTCTGTAGTGTTAATGGGATCGCCTCAACAAATCAAATTTAACGATTGGATTGTTAATCAATATGTGAGTCATGGTGGTGAAGTGGATCAATTAGCTCCAAATGCTAAAACAATCTATGAATATATGACCGAATACTTCAAGAAGTATGATTTGGGACTGGATCCAAAAGCTATTAATCATAGACCCCTATTATTCTGGCATTCTAAACAGGATCCAGTTGTCCCTTACATCTACGCAGAAGAATTTGTGGAAGCTGCAACAAAAATCCCAGAAGGTAAATATGTATACTTTAAACTAGACGATCAGGGTGCGCATAAAGTACCTTTCATCGAAATGGCAAGGATGGCTGAATTTATTTCTGCTGCTTATAATGAAGAGGTTGAAAATGTTTATGAAGTAGCCGAAGAAAATTTCAATAAACTGTGGGGATAATCACTAAAGAAATTAAATATATCCCAATTATAGATAAAACACTTTAATTATTAAGTGAAGCGCTTTATTTTACCTGATATTATAAATACATCAGATGAATGGGTGGATTAATTTAAATTGAATCTTAAAACAAAAAGTAAATAAATAATTGAATTCGACGGACTAAATTTTAAAGACCTAAACAACAACGGTGTATTAGATCCATATGAGGACTGGAGATTATCAAGTCGAAAGAGAGCTGAAAAGCTTGTCTCATTAATGAAAATCGATGAAAAAGTAGGTATGTTAATGATTAATCAATTAGCTATGGAGAAGGCGAAAATACAGAAATCCTAGATGAGTGAGATGTTTGATTTAGGCTTATTCGAAAACAAAAATTATGTTGGAGACCAACTTGTCAGGGATGAAACAACTAAGAAAGAAGCTGAAGAAGAAACTGAAAAACATCAAGAACTTCTTATAAAAGACGTAAAGGCATTAAATATCGAAATTATTGAAGATTATAAAGAAGCTGACATTGTAGCGTCATTCCTAAACCCAGTTAGTGGTTCTTACTTTGATGCGACACCTTGTTTATTAGAATTAGAAATCTGCGAAGAAAAGAAGAAAAGACGAATATTGCACTGAATGGCGACACTTATAAAAAAACAACTTTAAGTAATTTCTTTGAATTAAATAAAATCGTAGGCTACATGAACGAAAACGGCAAAAAAGTTGTCACATCAGTGAATATGATCTTGCCTTGGATTTTAGAGAATATCGAGAAGAAATAAGATGCCTTACTTGTTAGCTATGATACATTCCCTGGAGCAGTGCTTAAAGTGATCCTCGGTCAATTCTCTCCAATTGGTAAACTACCTTTAACATTACCCAAGAATAGTAAAGTTATTGGAGTAGACGAATATGGCGAGTCAATTTCACGTAATGACGTACCAGGTTACGATAAAGATAAATATATGCGTAAAGGAATGACTTGTGCTTATGTTAATCAAGCAGGGAATGAATACCGAAGCGGTTTTGGTTTAAATTAATAGCATTTATTTTTTACCATAGAAAGTGCTTATCTTTTACTTAGTACGTTTAAACGTTATAATGTAAACAAATTTAAAGATGAGATATGGGGTGAGTAGGTGCAACCAATGTTTTGGAAACGAACGGAAGATTATTACTATTTAAAAGTAGAAACACATTATTTAGATATACCCTATTATAATCAGAAAAGACGCATCCGTATTTTATTACCGAAAGATTATAAAAAAGATATTGATAGTGCTTACCCTGTATTGTATATGCTTGATGGACAAAATGTGTTTTACAGTAAAGAGGCATTTGTAGGTCATTCTTGGAAAGTTATTCCCTCAATAAAAAATAATTTAGATTTACCTAGAATGATTATCGTTGCCGTAGATAATGCTAGCGAAAATCGATTAAATGAATATTCACCATGGCCAACGGATCAAACAAAGTCTGAAGAATTTCAAGGTGTTGGTGGGGATGGAGCATTACATGCTGAATGGTTTGTTAACGAATTAAAACCCTTTATTGATAACAATTATCGAACATTTACTGATAGAAAGAATACGTTACTAGCTGGGAGTTCAATGGGGGGCATTATGACAGCCTATATGGGGAGCAAGTATCCAGAAGTCTTTGGAGTTCTTGGTGTATTCTCCTTAGCGTCATGGTTTAATGAGGAAGAATTTTTATCATTCATCAATGAGCATCCTTTAAACCCAAATACGAAAGTATACATACAAGTAGGAACAAGCGAAGGTGATGATACGGATGCTAATTTTATCGAAGGAAAGATGAATCAGCAATATATAGATTGTAATCTTAGATATTATAATGATTTACTTAAAATGAACCATCCAATCGATAATATTTGGTTATGAATTATGGCAGACGAGGAGCATCATGAATTTTATTGGGCAAGACATTTTCCAGAATTTTTAAAATTTGCCTTTGAGATTATCGAAGTAGATAATTAGTAATTTTTACTTTAAAATACTGGATTATCTGAAAACTTGCGTTATAATGTAAATCTCTTAGATATTTTAATAAAGGAGTTTTTATAATTAATAAACATCAATTTATAACACATACAATTGAATTAGTTGATGAAACCCATCCTTTGATTGCTCAGTTTCAACTTTCCTTAATGTTGCTAGTACCAAGTAAGTTTATAGCGACGGATATTCGCACAGGCTTTCCAAACCTAATTAATAATGAGCGGATAATTATTGACCAATTTGTTCTGATGCAATTCGAGGATTACAACAATAATACCGATAGTCAAAAACTGAGACCCTTATTATATGCAGATAATTTCCTACAAATTATTGAAGATGATTTATTTAATTATTATCAGACACATGATGAGATCGAATTAGTGAGTTGTAATTTGAATTTGTTTACCGATGTAAGATCAAATTCAACCATCAAACTATTTTCATCAAATCCCGAAGATACAAGTAATGATAATTAGCAAAAAGAAAACTCCCTTAACGGGAGTTTTTTTCTTTCTATTCAAATATTATGCTAAAGCTTCAACAATCGCTTTGTTAAATGCGTCGATATCTTCGGGTGTACGACTAGATATGATTCCAGAAGGGTCGATAACGACTTCTTCATCATAGAAGTTAGCACCAGCATTTTTTACATCAATTGCGACTTGTTTCACACTTGTAATGTCTTTACCACGTAGTATATCTGCATTGACTAATAATTGCGGTCCGTGACAGATGGTAAAAATTGGTTTCCGTGCAAAAGCAAATTCTCGAACAAAATCAACGATACGATCGTCTTTTCTTAATTTGTCTGGAGAAAATCCACCTGGAATAAATAAAGCATCATAATCAGCTGACTTCACATCATCAATACTTTTGTCAATTGTAACTTCTGCTTCGCCTTGTTTCCCTTTGGCAGTATGTCCTGCTTCAGGTCCAATTGTTATAACCTCGTGACCTACTTCTATTAATACATCACGTGGTGAAGTGAATTCAATATCCTCGAATAAGTCTGTTATTACTGTAGCCACTTTTGCCATTA
Source organism: Ruoffia halotolerans (assembly GCF_014049385.1). GTDB lineage: Bacteria > Bacillota > Bacilli > Lactobacillales > Aerococcaceae > Ruoffia > Ruoffia halotolerans. Next base: position 33,336 of record NZ_JACAOA010000016.1, read on the forward strand.
ATAAACTCCTCCTTTGAGTTTTCTAATCACAGTTTAACAAACTGTTGTAAGAATGCAATTGATTTGCTTGGATTAAATATATTGAGTATTTGATAAGAAAGAATATCCTGTATCTGATATAATTAAAATAAAAAAAGGAGGTGTGTTTAAAGTGAAAATAGCTTTAATCGCGCATGATAAGAAAAAAGATAATATGGTTAATATTGCGGTAGCTTATCGCCATATTTTGGCAAAACACGAATTGTTTGCTACAGGGACAACAGGTCAAAGAATTATTGAGGCGACAGGTTTAAACGTTCATCGTTATAAATCAGGGCCATTAGGTGGAGATCAACAAATTGGTGCAGCAATCTCAGATGATCGTATGGACTTAGTTTTATTCTTAAGAGATCCTTTAACTGCCCAACCTCATGAACCGGATGTGTCTGCCTTATTACGTCTTTGTGATGTTTACGATATTCCATTAGCTACAAATATGGGGACGGCTGAGATTTTAATTCGTGGATTAGAAAGTGGATTGGTTGATTGGAGACTTGTGCGTCACACTCAAGAACACAAAAAAATCGATATTTAATTGATATCATAAGGAGATTTGTGAGTGAGTAATTTAAAACAAATGGTATTGGATTATGGAAAAGTTTATCCTGGAAATGTCTTAAAAGTTGATTCATTCTTAAATCATCAAATAGATCCACATGTGATAAAAAGTATAGAAAACGATTTTTATCAATACTTTAAAAATAAAGGTATCACAAAAGTTTTGACCATTGAATCATCTGGAATTGCACCAGCTTTAATGGTCGCCTATCGTTTTGATGTTCCAATGTTATTCGCCAAGAAAGCTTTACCGAGCACAATTAAATCAGAAGATAAATATGAAACTCTGGTTCATTCATATACAAAGAACACATCAAGTAACGTGTTTATATCAAAAGAATATCTTGATAAAGATGATAAAGTGTTGATTATAGACGATTTTCTAGCTAATGGTGAGGCTGCAGCGGGGTTAGCAGATTTAATTGAGCAAAGTGGGGCTGAAACGGTTGGCATAGGTATATGTATTGAGAAATCTTTCCAACCCGGTAGAGAAAGATTAGAAAAAGCTGGATACGATGTTTATTCAACTTGTCGTATTAAATCATTAGGTGACGGAAAGATTGAATTTTATGAATAAAAAAAAGGTAAAAAAAAACATTTGACCTTTACTGACCAATGGTATATAATAAATATAGCCTCAAGAGGGGCTTATACTTATACATAAAAAACATTGATCAATTTTGACCAATAGAAAGGCTGTGTAAATATGATTGATAAATTAACAACCACTATGCAACAAGCAATTGGTGAGGCACAGCAAGTAGCCATAACACGGCAACATCAACAAATAGAGATTGCGCATTTATGGTTAATTATGCTACAAGCAGACCATTTTGCTTATAAATTATATAGTGAACAGAATATTCCTATGGATCAATTTGTTCGTCTTGTTGAAGATGAAATTGATAAAATTTCTCAAGTGAGTGGGAGTAACATACAATATGGACAAGGTATTAGTCAGAACTTAAACCGTCTACTACAAGATGCAACAACCATTGCAGCGGAATATAATGACGAATATCTATCAACAGAAATCATTTTGTTGGCTTTATATAAACAAAAAAATAATCCAATTGTTAAATTTTTATTAGATAATGGCTTAACTGAGCAAAAATTTAAAGGAAGAATTGAAGAATTGAGAGGAGGAAATCGTGTGACATCTCAAAATCAAGAAGAAACATATGAATCTCTAGAAAAATATGCAATCAACTTAAACGAAGCCGTTAAATCAAATAAAATGGATCCAATCATTGGACGTGATGAAGAAATTCGTGATGTAATTCGAATTTTATCACGTAAATCAAAAAATAATCCAATCTTAATTGGGGACCCAGGTGTAGGTAAAACGGCGATTGTTGAAGGACTAGCACAAAGAATAGTTCGCAATGATGTACCTGAAAACTTAAAAGGAAAAACACTTTATTCTTTAGATATGGGTGCATTGATTGCCGGAGCAAAATATCGTGGAGAGTTTGAAGAACGCTTAAAAGCGGTATTAAAAGAAGTGAAAGATGCAGAAGGGCAAATACTTTTATTCATTGATGAAATTCATACAATTGTAGGTGCAGGTAAAACTGAAGGTTCAATGGATGCAGGGAATCTCTTAAAACCGATGTTAGCTCGTGGTGAATTACACTGTATTGGTGCGACGACACTTGATGAATATCGACAAAACTTTGAAAAAGATAAAGCATTAGAAAGACGCTTCCAAAGAGTGATGGTTAATGAACCAAATGTTGAAGACACTATCTCAATATTACGTGGTCTAAAAGAACGTTTTGAGATTCACCATGGTGTGAATATCCATGATAATGCTCTAGTGGCAGCAGCAACACTTTCAAACCGTTATATTACTGATCGTTTCTTACCAGACAAAGCGCTCGACTTAGTGGATGAAGCTTGTGCAACAATTCGTATGGAATTAAATTCGGTTCCACTAGAAATTGACCAAGTAAATCGTCGTTTAATGACTTTAGAAATTGAAGAAGAAGCATTGAAAAAAGAAGACGACGAGGCAAGTAAACGACGTTTAGAGATTCTTCGCGAAGAATTAGCGAACTTACGAGAAGAAGCGAATGATTTGAAAGCACGTTGGGATATTGAAAAAGAAGAAACTAATAAGTTACGTGATAAACGTGAACAATTAGATCAAGCCCGTCATGACTTAGAAGATGCAGAATCTGAATATAATTTAGAAAAAGCGGCTGAATTAAGACATGGAATCATTCCTGAACTGGAGAAAGAATTAGCAGAAATCGAGAATGAACATGTTGAAACAGAAGTACAAAGTCGTTTAACACAAGAATCAGTAACTGATGCAGAGATTGCTAAAGTTGTTGGCCGTTTAACTGGTATTCCAGTGAACAAAATTGTTGAAGGTGAACGAGAAAAATTATTACATCTTGATGACATTTTACATAGAAGAGTCATTGGACAAGATGAAGCCGTTCGACTTGTACATGAAGCAGTACTTAGATCACGTGCTGGGATTCAAGATCCGAACCGCCCAATTGGTTCGTTCCTATTCTTAGGACCAACGGGTGTTGGTAAAACAGAATTAGCTAAAGCACTTGCTGTGGCATTATTCGATTCTGAAGACCATATGGTCCGACTTGACATGAGTGAGTATATGGAGAAACATACGGTGTCTAGATTAGTGGGTGCCCCTCCAGGATACATTGGACATGATGAAGGTGGACAACTGACCGAGGCCGTACGTAGAAATCCGTACACCATCATTCTATTGGACGAGGTGGAAAAAGCCCATCCAGATGTTTTCAATATATTACTCCAAGTATTGGATGATGGTCGATTGACCGATACGAAAGGACGCGTTGTAGACTTCAAAAATACTGTCGTCATAATGACAAGTAATATCGGGTCACACTTACTACTTGAAGGAGTAGGAGATAATGGCGAAATTTCTCCAGAAACTGAAAAACAAGTAAATCAATTACTTCGTCAACAATTCAAGCCAGAATTCTTGAATCGTATTGATGATACTGTTCTTTTCTCTCCTTTAACTTTAGACAATATGAGTGGAATTGTACTCAAAATGATTGAAAACCTTTCAAATAGATTGGCAGACCAACAAATAAAATTAGAAGTGACTGAATCAGCAACTCAATGGCTTGCTGAACAAGGTTACGATCCGATTTACGGAGCGAGACCTTTACAACGCTTCATAATGAAAGAATTAGAAACACCACTAGCTAAAGAAATTGTAGCAGGAAATGTCTTACCAAATTCGGTGATTACTGTTGATGAAAGTGAAGGACAACTTACCTTTAACAGTACTGAAGCTATGGTATAACAGAAAAACGATTAAACCAGCGCATTGAAAAATGCGTTGGTTTTTTTTAGTTACATTTAACAAACACTGTATAACGTACAATTAGTAATATGACTATATTGGAAAAAATAAATATGTTATATTAAAAGAATATAACGGAGGTGAAATATGAACAAAGTAAAAAAATATCGTTTTGATATTATTAAATATTTATTTATAGCAGGTTTAATGGTATTGGCCATTGTTAATTTCGACAGACTAAAAAACATTTTTAGTTATTTATTGACAATTTCAATGCCAATTATTTTAGGTTTTATTATTGCATATGTACTGAATATCCCGATGGTGATGTTAGAGAAACTATATTTTCCCAATAGTGATAGTATTGTTATTAAAAAGACACGCAGACCAGTGAGTATTTTTGTATCTATTATAATAATTACTGTCGTTTTAATTTTTATTTTGAATTTAGTGATTCCTCAATTGATATCAGTCTTTGGCCGAATTATTGAAATAATTCCACTCTTAGCAAATGGAATTCAAAACTGGGTGATAGAAAATGAAGAGATATTTCCCCCATTAGCTGAGTTTGTCGAAACTTCTCAAATTGATTGGCAAAATATTGTCACAAATATGATTTCTATTGCGAATCGTTTTACGACTAATATTATTGAGACAACACTTTCAACAGTGGGCTCTGTCTTTAGTATCGTTGTAAATTTATTTCTTTCATTGATGATTTCTCTTTATGTGTTAATGTCTAAAGAGACTTTAGGGAGACAGTTTAAAATCTTATCAGAAACATATCTACCTGAAAGAGGACATAAAGGAATAATGTATGTGTTAGAAGTAACTGATTTTTCTTTCCGAAATTTTATCACAGGAGAGGTATTGGAAGCTTTAATACTTGGCTCACTTGTGACGGTTGGTATGTGGATTTTCCAATTTCCTTATGCTTCAATGATCGGAGCATTGACAGGAGTAACAGCACTAATACCTGTATTAGGGGCTTATATTTCTGGAGCCATTGGATTTATTATGATTTTCGTGGATTCACCAATTCAAGCGTTAACTTTCTTAGTCTTTATTATTGTTATACAACAATTAGAAGGAAATCTCATATACCCTCGGGTAGTAGGTGGTTCGATTGGACTCCCAGGCTTGTGGGTATTAATATCAATAACAATCGGTGGTGGCCTATTAGGGATTTGGGGAATGCTTTTGGCTGTTCCATTAGTTTCGACTTTGTTTAAGTTATTAAAAAATGACATAGAGTACAGAAGGAATTATAAATATCAAGCGCAAGAGTATGTTGATGCCGTTGAAGAAATAAACGAATCGGATGAACAAGAAGTTAATAATTAGTAATTTAGTTACTGAACAATTTTTTGCTAAAAATTCATAGATATCTCTTCGGAAATCCTTATAATAGTGGTATAATGATTATGAGAGGAGGGTATATATGATTGCAAGTTTATTAATAGGTATGCTGTTACTTAGCTTATGTCTATTTTACAGTCCAAAATGGCTGTACTTAGGATTAGCAGTAATAGCATATGGTTTTTATTTTGGAATGCAAGGTCAAAACTTACTCGTGTTCATAATTTTCTTACTAGGTATACTTATGTTAATTGTGGAGTTTTATGTTCCTGATTTCGGAATTATTGGTATGTTTGGTTTATTAGCCATAAGTATTTCGCTTTACATGCACTTAAACGACATCGGTGATGTAGTGTTAACATTGTTAGCGATGATACTTGTTAGTGCGATCGGAATTTTTGTCCCATTAAAATTAGGTAAAGATTTAGCTATTAGTAATGGTTTTGTACTTGGGACTTCTTCTGAAAAAGAAAAAGGATACTCGAGTCATAAAGATTTTACATATTTATTGGGTGAAAAGGGTGTCACAGTCACAGCGCTTAGACCTGTTGGACGTGGTGAGTTTGATGGGGAGTATTATGAAGTTGTAAGTTCCGAGGACATGATTCAAAGTGGGACACCCATTTATGTTTCAAAAGTTGAAGGCGCAAAAATTTACGTAAGAAAGGAAATATAATATGAATAATTTTCCAAATAATGATTTTGAGTTATCGTCTCTAATTTCGATTGGTATTATTATTGTTATTTTAATAATACTAATTTCTTTATTCTTTAGATTCGTACCCGTAGGATTATGGGTTACAGCTTATTTCTCTGGTGCTAAAGTTTCAATTGGTAACTTAGTAGGTATGAGATTACGTCGAGTTCAACCGTCAGAAATTGTACGACCATTAATTAAAGCGACAAAAGCTGGACTTACACTAGATACGAACCAATTAGAGGCGCATCACTTGGCTGGTGGGAATGTCAACTTAGTTGTTGATGCACTGATCGCAGCTCAAAGAGCAAACATTGATTTGGTATTTGAACAAGCTGCAGCGATTGACTTAGCTGGACGTAATGTTTTTGAAGCCGTTCAAGTTTCAGTAAATCCAAAAGTAATTGAAACGCCACTTATTTCTGCCGTTGCAATGAATGGTATTGAAGTAAGAGCGAAAGCAAAAGTAACAGTTCGAGCTAATATCGAACGACTAGTGGGTGGTGCTGGTGAAGAAACAATTATTGCCCGTATCGGTGAAGGGATTGTAACGACTGTTGGTAGTTCAGAAAGTCATTCAAAAGTCCTTGAGAATCCAGATTCTATCTCACAAACAATTCTACGTAAAGGGTTAGACTCAGGAACTGCCTTTGAAATTCTGTCCATTGATATTGCCGACGTGGATGTTGGACGTAACATTGGTGCGAAACTTCAAGCGGATCAAGCGATTGCTGATAAAAATGTTGCACAAGCCAAAGCCGAAGAGCGTAGAGCGTTTGCAGTGGCAGAAGAGCAAGAAATGGTTGCTGAAGTTCAACGTATGCGTGCGCGTGTGGTTGAAGCTGAGGCTGAAGTACCATTAGCAATGGCAGAAGCTTTCAAAAAAGGAAATCTTGGTGTCATGGATTACTACAATATGAAAAATATAGAATCAGATACATCAATGCGTGATTCGATTGCTAAAGGAACGAGTTCAACCGAAGAAGGTAGAGAATAATGAATTTTCTAGTTGGTGTATGGCTAATATACTTATTAGGTTCGTTTTTATTTTCAGTGTTTGCTCCAAGGATTAGAAATCAACAATATAAGAATTATCAAGATTCAGTGATTGATAATCATGAATCGGTAGAGAAACCCACTACCAAGCCAACAAATAAAGAACAGTTACAAAGTAAGTCTGATATTCGTGCTCGAAATGAACGTGTGCAGGCAATGCGTAAAAGACATAATAATCAGAGCGACAATTCAAAGCGAGTGAAAAACTTGTCTTTAAGCCAGTTAAATAATAGTTTAAAAAAAGCTAATAATGCGCTGAGAAATACTGACATATCTTCTGAGCAAAGTTTTGAATCAGAGGATGATTATCAAGTTGATTTTACGAAAATTGCTGATTATGATAATCCCGTTGATCATTCTTATATGGAAGGGGAAAGTCCAGAGCAATATTTAAATGAATTAGAAAATTGGTACGCAGATGCTTCAATTGAAGATGTTTCATGGATGGAACTGGATAACACAAATATTCTCCAAGATGAACATACACAAAAAGCAGCCAGACCTAAAAATCAAACTGTCAATCATATGTATCACTCTATGAGAGATGGGGCAAAGCTAAGAGAAATGATGGTTTTCAATGAAATTATTAACAAGCCCAAGAGTCTTCGAAATAAATAATTGACATACTAAAGATGCGAACGAAACCAATATATATTTGGATTTGTTCGCATCTTTAACTTTTGAGTATACATAAGCTAATTAAATTTAATAAAAAAACCAAACTAACTTGCATAATGCGAGAGTATATAGTAATATAGTCCGTGGTGTAAAACCAAAAACACACGAATAATGATAATTTAACGGGTGCTCTCCAAGGAGAGACGTTTTGTTAGTAGAGTTATTCGGAGGAAAACAAAACCAAAGGAGAATGATAATTATGGCAGTTATTTCAATGAAACAATTGTTAGAAGCTGGTGTGCATTTCGGACACCAAACACGTCGCTGGAACCCAAAAATGAAACCTTATATCTTTACAGAGCGTAACGGTATTTATATTATTGACTTACAAAAAACAGTTAAGTTAGTTGATAAAGCGTATAACTTTATGCGTGACGAAGCAGCTAATGGAGCGGTTGTATTATTTGTAGGTACTAAGAAACAAGCACAAGGTGCTATTGACGAACAAGCAAAACGTGCTGGTCAATACTACATTAATCACCGTTGGTTAGGTGGATTATTAACTAACTGGGAAACAATCCAACAAAGTATTCGTCGTCTAAAAGCTATTGAAAAAATGGAAGAAGACGGAACTTTTGATGTATTACCTAAAAAAGAAGTATTACAATTACGTAAAGAATTAGATCGTTTAGAGCAAAACCTTGGTGGTATTAAAGATATGCCTCGTATTCCAGATGTAATCTTTATCGTTGACCCACGCAAAGAACACATTGCAATCCAAGAAGCTAAAAAATTAAATATTCCATTAGTTGGAATGGTTGATACAAACTGTGATCCAGATGAAATTGACTATGTTATTCCATCAAATGACGATGCTATTCGTGCGATTAAATTAATCACAACTGCAATGGCTGACGCAGTTCTTGAAGGAAACCAAGGACATAGTGAAGATGATTCAGAAGAAAAATCTGACAAAGAATTTTTCGATAACTTATTTGATTCTGAAGAAGAAGCTACTACAGCAGATTCAACAGAAGCTTAATAATTAGATTATTCACAGCTGTCTTAATTCAGGACGTTACACAGGTCTAAAAACCTTGCCCTGTGTTAGGACAGTTTTTTATTTTGACTTTAAAATATCAAGGAGGATTTGAGTTTAATGGCTAAAATTAGTGCAAAACAAGTTAAAGAACTACGCGAAATGACTGGTGTAGGTATGATGGACGCGAAAAAAGCGTTGGTTGAAGTTGACGGAGATATGGATAAAGCGATTGACTTTTTAAGAGAAAAAGGTTTATCTAAAGCTGCTAAAAAAGCAAGCCGTATCGCTGCAGAAGGTTTAGCTGCAACAAGTATCAACGGAAACACAGCTGCAATTATCGAAGTTAACTCAGAAACTGACTTTGTTTCTAAAAACGAAGAATTCGTAAATATTGTTAACACAATTGCTGATGCAGTTGCTGCTAACAAACCAGCTACTATGGAAGAAGCTAACGCTATCGAAGTTGACGGCAAAACAATTGCTGACATCGTCTTAGAAGCTACTAATAAAATCGGTGAGAAAATTTCTTTCCGTCGTTTCGCTATCTTAGAAAAAACAGATAACGATACTTTTGGTGAGTACATCCATGGTGGTGGACAAATCGCTGTTATCACATTAATCGAAGGATTATCTGATGAAGATGTAGCGAAAGATGTTTCAATGCACGTTGCTGCAATCCAACCTAAATACGTTAACCGTGACGAAGTTCCTGCTGAAGAATTAGATCACGAGAAAAAAGTTCAAACAGAAATCGCATTAAACGAAGGTAAACCAGCTAATATCGTTGAAAAAATGATTGATGGTCGTATGAACAAATTCTTAGCTGAAATTAGCTTAAACGAACAACCATTTGTTAAAGATAATGATCAAACAGTTGGTAAATTCGTAGGTGATAAAGGTGGAACAATCAAACAATTCATTCGTTTCACTGTTGGTGAAGGAATCGAAAAACGCCAAGACAACTTCGCTGAAGAAGTGGCTGCTCAAATGAAAAAAGATTAATTTTATACCCTTAGCCCCAGTTTCCTGGGGCTATTTTTAAAGATATGATTACGAATTAGAAAGGCAGTATGATATGACTAAAGAAACAACAAAATACAAACGTGTAATTTTAAAGCTTAGTGGAGAGGCAATTGCTGGAAATCAAGGCTTTGGAATCCATCCCGATACAATTAAAGAAATGGTAGAAGAGCTTAAGGACATTCATGACTTAGGTGTTGAAATTGCCATTGTTGTAGGTGGAGGAAATATCTGGCGTGGTACAATCGGTGAAGAAATGGGAATGGAACGTTCTCAAGCTGATTACATGGGAATGTTAGCAACAGTAATGAATGCCTTAGCATTACAAGATGTATTAGAAAATAGTGGTGTTCCAACACGTGTACAAACTTCAGTAGAGATGCGTCAAATCGCAGAGCCGTATATTCGTCGTCGTGCAATTCGTCATCTTGAAAAAGGCCGTGTAGTCATCTTCGCTGGTGGAACAGGGAATCCTTTCTTTACAACTGATACAACAGCAGCATTACGTGCCGCTGAGATCAATGCGGATGTTATTCTTATGGCAAAAAATAATGTTGATGGTGTTTATGACTCTGATCCAAAAGAGAACAAAGCTGCCGTTAAGTATGACAACTTAACTCACCTTGATGTTATTTCAAAAGGCTTGAAAGTGATGGATTCTACTGCAAGTTCATTAAGTATGGATAATGACATACCTTTAGTTGTATTTAACTTAAATGAATCAGGGAATATTCGCCGTGTTATTCTTGGAGAAAATATCGGAACAACAGTTGAAGCAAAACTAAATAATCAATAGTACATATTTTAAAGCTTAATATTTTTGGACGATAGGTAGTGACAAACATATCATACCTATCTGAATGTCTGATTTAATACTCATTATATATGAAATATGGTATAATGAGTTAAATTGAACTATAGAGTATTATTAGGAGGATTTTTTTATGACACCGAGTGAAATTTTATCTACAACTAAAGAAAGAATGAACAAATCCGTTGAGGCTTATCAACGTGAAATTGCTTCAATTCGTGCTGGACGCGCAAATGCTAGTATATTAGACCGTGTAAACGTAAATTATTATGGTGTTCCAACGCCATTGAATCAACTTGCGGGTATTTCAAGTCCAGAAGCAAGAATGTTAGTTATATCACCTTATGATAAATCTAGCTTAACCGATATTGAAAAAGCTATTTTACAAAGTGATATCGGTATTACACCATCAAATGATGGAGACGTGATTCGTTTAGTAATTCCAGCATTGACGAAAGAAAGACGTGCGGAATTAGCGAAAGTTGTCGGAAAAGAACAAGAAAATGCCAAAGTTTCTATCCGAAATATTCGTCGTGATATTATTGATTCAGTTAAAAAGCTTGAAAAAGCAAAAGAATTAACTGAAGATGATGTAAAAGATTATGAATCAGATATCCAAAAAATTACTGATGACTCAACTAAAAAAATCGAAGAATTAACTAAAGCTAAAGAGGATGAGATTTTTAACGATTAATTGAATAATCGTCCTAATGATTGCTGTTGATTTGGGTTCTAATCGAAAATACTTTTATCTAAAGGTTTTACTAACTTTTTTAGATAAAAGTATTTTTTTGTTTTCATGATTATTATTCGTAATTTTGCATTATTTTGGTATAATACTAAGGATGATTATTTAAAAGGGAGTATTTTATGAATAATGAATTTGAAACAGTTCCCAAGCATATTGCAATTATAATGGATGGGAATGGACGCTGGGCTAAGAAAAGATTTTTACCACGCGTAGCTGGGCATCGAAAAGGTGTTCAAGCAATTAAAAAAATTACAATTAGAGCGAATGAGCTTAATATAAAATTAATTACAATGTATGCTTTTTCAACAGAAAATTGGGGACGTCCAAAAGATGAAGTGGACTTTCTGATGAAATTGCCGAAGGAATTCTTTAACGATTTTTTACCTGAATTAATTGAACATAATATTCGAATCGAAGTCATCGGTGACACAGATGCACTTCCTGAACAAACTAAAGGAATCTTAAACTCAGCCATTGAAGATACAAAACATTGTACTGGAATGATATTAAACTTTGCATTGAATTATGGAGCACGCCAGGAAATTACTAGTGCAGTGAAAAGTATTATAACTGAAATTCAAAAAGATAAAATTGACTTAAGTGATGTATCAGAAGAATTAATTAATAAACATTTAATGACGAGTCGTTATAATGAACTCAGTGATCCTGATTTAATTATTCGTACAAGTGGAGAAGAACGCTTAAGCAATTTCCTATTGTGGCAAGCTGCCTATAGTGAGTTTTACTTTACAGATGTGTTATGGCCTGATTTTAATGAGGATGAACTTGACAAGGCTATTAATGCTTATAACGGCAGACAACGACGATTTGGAAAAGTTTAATAATTATCTGTCGTCTTAAGTCTTAGGAGGAATAATTTTGATTGTGAGAATTAGAAGTGCCGTCATAGCACTTGCGATTTATATCCCATTCTTATTAATAGGTGGCGGTTATTATGCATTTGCGATGTGGGTTATTGGAATTATAGGATTATTTGAATTTGCAGAAATGCAGAAATTAAATATATTTAATCATATTGGTTTCTTTTCTGTCGTTGGTTTGACTTCTTTGCTCATACCTCAAATGTATATGCCAGAAATTTTGAAACAGGGCAATTCAGAGTATTTATTTTACATTTGTAGTCTGATGTTGTTAGTATTTACTGTGTTCAACCATCGAAAGTTTAATTTTGCTCATGCGGCTATCATTGTGTTTGCCTGTATTTATATAGGTTATGGGTTTAGATTCTTAATACTATTTCGCGAGATGGGTCTAGAAACAATTCTTTACTTATTAGTTGTAGTATGGTCAACTGATTCCGGTGCGTACTTTGTCGGTAGGAAGTTTGGAAAAAGACCACTGGCTCCTGAAATCAGCCCGAATAAGACAGTTGAAGGAATGATTGGTGGTGTTTTAACCGCACTACTTGTATCGAGTATATTTGTCGTTTTATTCCAACCAGCCTTAGGTGTAGTGAATCAAGTATGGATGTTAACAATTATAGTGTCTCTTTTTGGACAATTTGGTGATTTAGTTGAATCGGCATTTAAACGTTATTTTAACGTTAAAGATTCGGGTAAATTTTTACCGGGTCATGGTGGTATGTTAGACCGATTTGATAGTTTAATTTTCGCAAGTTTTATAATGATGTTTTGGATAAATTTATTTAGATAGGATGGTTACTATTGACGACTTTACTAGTATTTTTAGTCATATTTTCGATAATTGTAGTTATACATGAGTTTGGACACTATTTTTTCGCAAAGCGTGCAGGAATTTTAGTTAGAGAATTTGCGTTAGGGATGGGTCCTAAATTATTTTCTAAACAAGGGAAAGATGGAACAACATATACAGTCAGATTGTTACCACTTGGTGGTTACGTTCGTCTAGCTGGATTATATGAAGAAGATGAAATTCAAGCTGGAATGGAAGTAGGTTTAGAAATTAATGATAATGATCAAGTATCATTGATTAATTTATCGGATAACTTTTCAGTTGTCGAGATGCCAGTGAGAGTTGACAATGTTGATTTAATTGATGAGATGATCATTGAAGCCGTTCCTGTAGGTCAAACGGATATCGTAAAATACTCAGTGGCAAAAAAAGCAAACATAATTGAAGCGGATGGAACTAAATTACCAGTTGCACCACGTGAAATGCGCTATGAAAGTGCGAGTGTTTGGAATAAGATGATTACTAACTTTGCAGGACCAATGAATAACTTTATATTATCCATTATTGCTTTTACAATTGTGGCTTTTATGATTGGTATTCCTAATACAGATAGCGTCATTGGTGAAGTTGTTGATGGATCAGTAGCTCAAGAAGCTGGTTTAGTTGATGGCGATAGAGTAACTGAAGTCAATGGGCAATCTGTAAGTGAGTGGTCTGATTTAGTATTATTAATTCAAGAAAGACCAAACGAAGAATTACAAATGACTGTTGAACGTGAGAATGAAACGGTTGATACAGTTGTGAATGTTCAGGCTGTGACGGATGAACAATCTGGTAATGAAATTGGACAAATTGGAATTATTGCGGATAGAGAGTTTAGTTTTGGAAGTAGTATTACTTATGGTGTGACAGCGACTTGGGGAATTATCACTGGCGTATTAGGAGTTATCGGCAGTATGATTACGAGTGGCTTCAATATTAATAACTTTGGTGGCCCAGTAGCGATGGCTCAGATGACTGATCAAGTTGTTAGCCTTGGGCTACCAGTAATAGTGAACTTCTTAGCGATGCTTTCTGCTAATTTAGGAGTATTCAACTTACTACCCATACCAGCTTTAGACGGTGGTAAAATTGTTTTAAATGCGATTGAAGCAATTAGAGGGAAACCTTTAAGTGAATCAAAAGAAGGAATCATTACAATTATTGGCGTGTTAATCATGGTAGTATTAATGGTTGCGGTAACATGGAATGATATTAACAGGGCGTTTTTCCAATAGGTTTTAATTTGAGGATGTGGCATCATTATTGATGGTTGCATCCTTAATTTTATCGAAAGGAGTCATTATGGCGGATAAAAGAGAATTATTCGAATTACTTCTCGATCATATTCAATTAAATGATGAAGAAATCGTTGAAGAACTACAACATACTGAAATTAAAACTGTGAATATATTAGCACAGTCAAACCAATGGCATTTTACATTTACTTCACCAAATCGAATTCACCCAAATGCATATCAAATTTTTCAACATCATATATTAAAAGCATTTGAGCATATTGGTAGAGTTGAGACTTGGTGGCTATTTGAAGAGGATTCTTTAGAATCTAATAACATACTTGAATATTGGTACGCTATTATGTCAGTAATAGCACAAGAAAAGCCTTTTATTCGGTCAGTCTTGTCACAAGCGAAGTATGAAATTGTTGGTGAATCATTAAGAATTGGATTAGCTAGTGATATTCAAATTAATATGTTAAAAGAAAAATACGAACGATTATTATTAGAGAAACTCGAACAAGTCCAAATTACTGACCTTAATTTAGAGTACTATGTTGACGAAGAGTTATTACAAGATGAGATTAACGCAGTTCGAGATCGTCAAAGTAATGAAGATGAACAGAGCTTATTAGAAGCTTTAGAAATTCAAGAAAAAAGACAAAAACAAGAGCGAACAGTTGTGCAATCAACCTCTGATGATATAGGAAAAGATATTCCTAATAAACCGGCATTGCCAATGATTGAATTAGATGATAATCAATTTAAACAAATCATTGAAGGTTTTATATTTTCGCATGAAATTAAAGATTTGCGTAGTGGAAATCAGCTTTTAATTATGAATATTACTGACTACACGAGTTCAGTGACTGTTAAACTGATGTCTGGCCGTCGCATCTCAAAAGAAGCATTGAATCAATTTAGTAAAGGTGAATGGATTCGACTAGAGGGAGATATGATCCCAGATAATTTCACTTCGGAATTATACTTTAGACCGAGAAGTGTTAGAAAAGTGACGGTCCCTGGACGGGAAGATAAAGCACCGACTGATGAAAAACGTGTTGAATTGCATGCTCATTCAAATATGAGTCAATTAGATGCAACAAATTCAGCCACTGATATTGTTACTCAAGCAGCTAGATGGGGTCATAAAGCTGTTGCTATAACGGATCACGCTGTAGCACAAGCTTTCCCAGATGCATATTGGGCGGGAAAAAAACATGGAATAAAAGTAATCTACGGAATTGAAGCTTATGTCGTGAATGACGGTGAACCCATCGCATTTAACTTAAGAGATGAGGTTTTAGATGAAGCAACTTATGTTGTATTTGACGTGGAGACAACTGGGCTATCTTCTGTCTATGATGACATCATAGAACTTGCAGGAGTTAAGATGAGAGAAGGCGAAATTATTGATACATTCGAAGCCTTTATTAATCCAAACAAACCATTGTCAGCTTTCACTACTGAGCTAACAGGTGTTACTGATGATATGGTTAAAGATGCTCCAACAGCTAAACCAGTTTTAGAACAATTCCAACAGTTTTGTGGTGATTCCATTCTAGTTGCGCATAACGCAACGTTTGATATTGGCTTCATTAATAAAGGCTATGAACGTGTTGGCTTACCACAAACTGACTTACCAGTGATTGATACATTAGAACTGTCTCGTTTAGTGAATCCAGAATATAAATCGCACCGTTTGAATACTTTAGCTAAGCGATATAATGTTCAACTAGAACAGCATCACCGAGCAGTCTATGACTCCGAGACAACTGGGTACATCTTGATGAAGTTATTAGAACAAGCGAAGGATCAATTTGGTATCATCAATCATAACCAATTAAACGACCAAATAGGACAAGGCGAGAGTTTTAAACAATCAAGACCTTTCCATGCAACTCTATTAGTTAAAAACCAAGATGGACTGAAAGCTTTATTTAAGTTGATTTCATTGTCTAGTACAGACTATTTTTACCGTGTGCCCCGCATACCAAGGTCTGTATTAACAGAGTATCGAGATGATTTATTAATCGGAACGGCCTGTTCAACAGGGGAAGTATTCACTGCCATGATGCAAAAAGGGTATGAAGAAGCAAGTGAACTAGTTGATTACTACGATTTCATTGAGGTTCAACCTCCATCAGTTTATGAACCACTCATTAAAGATGATTTGATTCGTAATGAGGCTGATTTAAATCACATCATTAGCGAAATGCTTCGTCTAGGTGATGAAAAGAATAAAACCGTTGTTGCGACTGGAAATGTTCACTACCTGGATGAAAAAGATGCAATTTATCGTGAAGTATTGAAGAAATCGATGAAAATCAACGCTAACAGAACTTTACATATGCCAAAAGTTCATTTCAGAACGACTGATGAAATGTTACAAGATTTTTCATTCCTGGGTGCTGAAAAAGCTCAAGAAATCGTGGTTACGAATTCTCAAAAAATTGCAGATTCAATTGAAGAAGTTGCTATTATTAAAGATGAATTATATCCACCTGTCATTGAAGGCGCAGAAGAAGAAATTACTCAAATGAGTTATGACAAAGCGCATGAAATGTATGGAAAACCTCTTCCTGATATCGTCGAGAAACGAATTAAGAAAGAGTTAGATAGTATTATTTCCAATGGATTCGCCGTGATTTATTTAATCTCGCAAAAATTAGTATTAAAAAGTAATGAGGACGGTTATCTAGTAGGGTCCCGTGGTTCGGTTGGATCAAGTTTAGTCGCAACCTTAACAGGAATTACAGAAGTTAATCCCTTAGCCGCACACTACTATTGTACCGAATGCCACTATAGTGAGTTTTTCACTAATGGCGAACATAAATCTGGTTATGACCTTCCATCCAAGGCTTGTCCTGATTGTGGAGCCGAATTGAAAAAAGATGGACAAGATATTCCGTTCGAAACTTTCCTTGGATTTTACGGAGATAAAGTTCCCGATATTGATTTGAACTTCTCAGGGGATTACCAAGCAAAAGCGCATGCGTATACTAAGGAGTTATTCGGTGAAGACTATGTCTTTCGTGCAGGAACAATAGGTACAGTTGCCAATAAAACTGCTCACGGTTACATTCGAGGGTATTTAGAATCTTCAGGTGAGCATCTGCCTCAGGCTGAAAGAGAACGATTAGCATATGGTATTGAAGGCGCTCGAAGAACAACCGGTCAACATCCGGGTGGTATTATTGTTATCCCTGACTTTATGGATGTTTACGACTTTACACCTGTGCAATATCCAGCGGATGATGTGAATGCCGAATGGAAGACTACACACTTTGATTTCCACTCTATTGATGCCAATGTCTTAAAGCTTGATATTCTTGGTCACGATGATCCGACCATGATTCGTATGTTACAAGATTTAAGTGGTATTAATCCAATGGATATTCCGCCCGTAGATGAAAAAGTGATGCAAATATTTAGCGGTACTGAAGTCTTGGGGGTAACGCCTGAACAAATCAATTCTGATACCGGAACACTTGGGGTTCCAGAATTCGGGACTGGCTTCGTACGTGGGATGGTTTCTGAAACAAAACCAAAAACATTCGCAGAATTACTTCAAATCTCTGGACTTTCACATGGGACAGATGTTTGGTTAGGAAATGCACAAGAATTAATCAAAAATAATGTCGTTGAACTATCGGATGTAATAGGTTGTCGTGATGATATTATGACAACTTTAATCCAATACGGTTTAGAAGATGGGACTGCCTTCCAAATTATGGAGCATGTGCGTAAGGGGAAAGGGATTCCTGATGAATGGCAAGCAGATATGCGAAGTCATAATGTACCAGAATGGTACATTGACTCTTGTTTGAAAATTAAGTATATGTTCCCGAAAGCCCATGCGGCTGCTTATGTTCTGATGGCCTTGCGTGTTGCTTACTTTAAAGTGTATTATCCAATGTACTATTACGCTGCGTATTTCTCAATTCGTGCAAAAGACTTTGATTTAGTTGCTATGCATCAAGGGAAAGAAATGGTCAAAAGACGTGTCCGTGAAATTAATGACAAAGGCTTTGGAGCAACAAATAAAGAAAAAGAATTAGTGACAGAACTAGAGATAGCGAATGAAATGTTAGAACGTGGATTTAAATTCCAAATGATTAATATTGTAAAATCTGACTCGAAACATTTCATCATCGAAGGGGATTCATTAATTCCACCATTTAGAGCCGTTCCTGGTTTAGGTAATAACGTAGCTGAACAAATTGTGAAAGCACGTCAAGAAGCACCATTCTTATCAAAAGAAGATTTACAAAAGCGTGGGAAAGTTTCAAAAACAGTACTAGCTTTCTTAGACGATAATGGCGTCTTAGAAGGATTACCAGATGAGGATCAGCTCAGTTTATTTTAAATATTAAATAATTTACACTTCTTTTTAAGTTTTCTAACCTAAAAAGAAGTGTTTTTATGTACTGATTAATAATTATCTCTAAAACTAAATTATTTTAAAAAAACAATCCCTTTCATTTGTATAACCATTTGAATGTCGTTAGAATATGATAGTAATCAAAATTATTTTAAGGGGATGTTATTTTATGACAAAAATTGGAGTAGTAGTAGGTAGCTTACGTAAGGAATCATATGCGCGTAAATGGTCGGTAGCATTAGCTGAGTTATTCCCGGCAGATGTAGAAGTAGAATTTTTAGAAATTGGAAATTTACCATTGTATAATGAAGAATACGATGAAAACAGTCCTAGCGAATATACTGAATTCCGTAACGCTGTATCAGCTCAAGATGCAATTATTTTTGCGACACCAGAATATAACCGTTCAACTTCTGGGGTATTAAAAAATGCCATTGATGTTGCTTCTCGTCCTTGGGGGCAAAGTGTATGGGCAGGTAAGCCAGCTTTAATCCTAGGTCACTCTATTTCAAATATTAGTGGTGCGAACGCTGTTCAATCACTACGTCCTACATTAGCATTCTTAGATATGCCAGTGTTAGCTCAACCAGAAGTTTACTTAGCAAATTCACAAAATTACTTTGATGAAGACGGTAAATTGAATAATGAAGAAACACGTGGTTTCTTACAAACAGTAGCAGATGCATTTATTGCACATATCGAAAAAACACTAAATAATTAAACAAATACAACTGATATGAGTTGTTAAAAAAGGTTCTAAAATAAATGAGGTTGATGACAAATTTCGTCATCAACCTCTTCTTTGACTCTACACAAAAACGCAGATATCCGTTATATTAAAAGTACGACCAAATAACATAAGGAGGATATCTACGCATGAAT
>NZ_JACAOA010000017.1 GCF_014049385.1 Ruoffia halotolerans
ATTGTTCAAAGAAGATTAAGTGAATTCAGCTAGTCATAAAAATGGAAGCCTTCTAAAAGTTCGAATCTCCGCATAAAAAAGCCCAACCAAGTGGTAGTGCCATCACTTGGTTGGGTTCTTGATATGAGGACATTGTTGAACGCCTCAATCATTTCGATTATTTATCTTTATCCATGACGTATTTTAAATATTGTCCTGTAAAGCTGCCTTCAACTTCAGCCACTTCTTCAGGAGTTCCGGTAGCGATGACTTCTCCACCACGGACCCCCCCTTCAGGACCCATATCGATAATGTAGTCAGCTGTCTTAATAACATCTAAGTTATGCTCAATCACAACGACGGTATTACCTGCATCTACTAAGCGATTCAATACTGTAAGTAATTTCTTAATATCATGTGCGTGTAAACCAGTCGTTGGCTCATCTAAGATGTAGAATGTATCTCCTGTTGAAACACGTTGTAGTTCAGAAGCAAGCTTCATTCTTTGTGCTTCACCACCAGATAAAGTTGTCGCTGATTGTCCTAATCGCACGTAACCTAAACCAACATCGACTAAGGTTTGGATTTTGCGTTTGATTTTCGGAATCGCATCAAAGTATACTAAAGCTTCATCAATCGTCATATCTAACACATCTGAAATTGATTTCCCTTTATATTTGATTTCAAGTGTTTCTGAATTATAGCGCGTTCCATGACATACTTCACATGGAACATACACATCTGGAAGGAAATGCATTTCGATTTGCTTAATTCCGCCACCTTTACACGCTTCACATCGTCCACCCTTAACGTTAAAACTAAAGCGGCCTTTGTCATAACCACGTATCTTCGCTTCATTTGTTTGAGCAAATAACCCGCGAATATCATCGAATACACTAGTATATGTTGCGGGGTTACTTCTTGGTGTACGTCCAATTGGACTTTGATCAATATCAATAACTTTTTCAAGCCCTTCAAAGCCCTCTATGGATTCGAATTTACCTGGTCGTTCTTTTGTGCTTGTTAAGCGTTTTGTTAAAGCAATTTTTAAAATGCTGTTCACTAAACTACTTTTACCTGAACCAGACACTCCAGTAACACAAGTGAATCGCCCGATGGGGAAAGACGCTTCAACATTTTGCAGATTATTTTCTTCTGCTCCTTTGACAGTTACCCATCCTTTATCATCATTGCGTCGAGTTTTAGGCACTTCAATTTTTTCTTTTCCAGATAGGTATTTACCTGTCAAAGAGTTCTCATCAGCTTGAACTTCTTCAGGCGTTCCAATAGAAACAATTTCTCCGCCTAATTCACCGGCACCTGGGCCAATATCAATTAAGTAATCTGCAGCCATCATTGTTTCTTCATCATGTTCAACAACAACGAGCGTATTACCTAAATCACGCATTCTTTGTAATGATTTAATTAAACGAGCATTATCTCTCTGATGTAAACCAATCGAAGGTTCATCCAGGATATATAATACCCCACTTAAGTTCGAACCAATTTGTGTCGCTAGACGGATCCGTTGCGACTCTCCACCTGAGAGTGAACCTGCTACTCGACTCATTGTTAAATAATCCAGTCCCACTTCATTTAAGAAAGTCAATCGATCATCGATTTCCTTAATGATTGGATCGGCAATCATCGTATCAGTCACTGAGAAGTCAATAGTTTCAAAGTGTTTTTTAGCATCACCAATAGACATTGCTGTTACTTCGGCGATGTTTTTGTCTGATACACGAACGGATAAGGCTTCTTCATTTAAGCGAGTACCTTTACATGTTGGACACGTTAATTCATGCATATATTCTCGCATAACATCACGCGTGTAGTCAGAATTTGTGTCATTATAACGTCTTTGAACATTATTAAAGACACCTTCAAACGTATTCTCCGTCGTCTTCGTTTCGCCTCGCATTGTTTTGAATGTGAACGAAAATGTTGCGTCCGGATCTCCGTATTTTAACACTTCTTGTTGTTCACTGGTTAAATCTTTATATGGAACATCCGTTGGAATATTATTTTGTTTTGAAAATTGATCGATCATTGATGGATAATAATTTGAACTAATTGGATTCCAAGGTGCAAAAACACCTTCTTCGATGCTTAAGCTATCATCCGGAATAATCAATTCTTCATCGACTGTTAAACGTGAGCCTAAACCATCACAACTTGGACAAGCACCAAATGGTGCGTTGAAAGAAAAAAGTCTAGGTTCTAATTCATCGATGGAGAAATCACAAAACGGACAAGCAAAATGTTCATTAAAGTACATTTCTTCTTCCCCGATAACATCAATAACCACGTAACCTTCAGAGAATAAAAGTGCTTGTTCAACTGAATCAAATAAACGTGATCTCACGCCATCTTTAATAGCTATACGGTCAACAACCACTTCAATCGTATGTTTTTTATTCTTTTCTAATTCGGGAACTTCTGATACATCATAGATTTCCCCATCAACACGCACACGGATATAGCCATCCTTGCTTATTCTTTCTAATAATTTCTTGTGTTGTCCACGTTTGTCACGCACAGCAGGTGATAATATTTGGATACGTGTTCTGTCTGGTAATTCTAAGATTCGATCTACCATTTGCTCTGGACTTTGTCGTTCGATTGGAATATCGTGATTTGGACAATAAGGTGTCCCCACTCGAGCATATAGAAGTCTTAAGTAGTCGTTAATTTCTGTTGCTGTTCCGACAGTAGAACGTGGATTTTGACTGGTTGTTTTTTGGTCAATTGAGATTGCTGGGCTCAAACCTTCAATAGAATCTACATCTGGTTTATCCATTTGTCCTAAAAACTGTCTAGCATATGCAGATAAACTTTCTACATATCGTCTCTGTCCTTCGGCATATAAGGTATCAAAAGCTAACGAGCTTTTTCCTGAACCAGATAAACCAGTCATAACCACTAATTTATCTCTAGGAATTTCTACATCGAGATTTTTTAAGTTATGTGTTCTTGCGCCTTTTACGATTATATTTTTTTGAGCCATATATAACTTTCTCTCCTCAATAATGTTGTATTTACCTTTTGTAAGTATAACACAAAACTCAAACATTTGTTCGCAAAAAGATTGCAAATAGAAATGAAAAACACACCTCCGAAGAGGTGTGTTACAAATCTCTATGATGGTTTAAAAATTATTGAGCTGCTTCTTCCCACTCAGTAACTTCACCTAAGAAGATTGAACGAATTGTTTCTAATGATAAATCTTCTACTGTACTTTCTGGGTGAACTACAACAGCAATTCCATCAAGAGCGATGTTTGCTTGGTTTAATGCTGCAGCTTCATCTTCTGTTAATTCACGAGAAGACATACCTAAGTCAGCAGCTCCACCAGTTGCAGCTTCGATACCAGCAGAAGAACCGTTTGAAGTAATGTTAATAGTTACGTCTGGGTTTAATGCCATGTATTCTTCAGCTAAAACCTCCATAACTGGAGTTACTGATGTAGATCCAACAACTTCAATAGTTCCTTCTAAGCCAGCAGCTTCGTATGAAGGTAATGAAGCAACAACTGATCCTGATTCTTCTTCAGTTGACTCTTCTTCTGTTGCTGATTCTTCTTCAGTTGTTTCTTCTGATGAAGCTTCTTCTTCTGTAGTTTCTTCTTCAGATGCAGCTTCTTCAGCTCCAGCAGACTCTTCGCCTTCAGCTGGCTCTTCAGTTGTTTCTTCTGATGAAGCTTCTTCAGTTGTTTCTTCTGATGAAGCTTCTTCAGATGACTCTTCATCTTCAGCAGATGCAGAAGCATCTACAGCGATGTATCCTTCTTCTTCAACGATTGTTTGCCCTTCTTGAGAGTGGATGAATGTTAAGAAGTCAGCTGATACGTCAGATTGATCTTCTCCCCATGCCACTACGAATGGACGAGCGATTGGGTATTCTCCAGCGTTAATTGCTTCTGGAGTAGCTTCTGCTCCATCAACAGTAACAGCTTTAACTGTATCATCTAATGAACCTAATGAGATATATCCGATTGCATTTGGATCTCCAGCAACAGTTTGCATAACTCCGTTAGTACCGTTTTGGATTGCAGCTGATGTAGTAGTCATGTCATCATCATTTTCGTCAACAACGCCAACGATTTCTACGAATGCTCCACGAGTTCCTGATCCATCTTCACGAGAAACAACGTTAATTGTTCCCTCTTGTGCGAATGCTGGAACAACAGATGATAATACTAATCCTGCTGTTGCTAATAATGGTAAAGCTTTTAATGTTTTTTTCATTAATGTACATCTCCTTTTGATTTTTAATGTTTCAACGACATCTAATCATTCGTCTGATAGTCAAACCATCAGCACACCACTATTATAACAAGCGATTGTAAATTTAATGTAAATCTATTGTAAATTTTATGTTAAGACTCTCTGTTTTCCTTAACGATTTCTTTAATAAAATAAAATCCCCTCTTCATTAAGCCTTAACTTAATGAAGAGGGGATGGGTATGCCATTAGTTTAATTCTACGATGTCTCCTGAGTGTAAGTACACAATTCTTTCGCAAATATTAGTCACATAATCTCCGATACGTTCTAAGTTATTTGCAACACCAATATAGTTAATACCTCCGACAATTACTTCAGTATCAAATTCCATTGTTTTTGCAGCAATTCCATAAATTTGTTGTTGTAGAACATCTAACTCATTGTCACGGTCAGCAATCTTACGTGCTGCTCTAACATCACCATTAACAAATGCTTGAATGACATCAGTAATCATCCCTTGAGCAAGCTCACCCATTTGTTTAACAATATCATCTAGGCGCTCGATTTTTTCTTCGTCAGGATTACGACGAATGACAGTCTTAGCAACAGATGTTGCGTGATCAGCGATACGTTCTACATCTGAATTTGCAGAAAATACTGTAAAGATTTTTCTTAAATCTCCAGTCACTGGTTGTTGTAATGCTATTAGACGGTATGCATCTCTTTCGATTTCAACACTTAAAGCATTAATTCTTAGGTCATCAGCAATTACTTCGTGCGCTAATTCATTATCATTTTCGTCAAACGCTTTAATCGCTTTATGTAATGACTCATTAGCGAAGTTACTTAACATAATTAATTTATCCAAAAATTTTTCTAATTCTTCTTGAAATGCTTCTCTCACTGTTTTTCCTCCTAGAAAATATACGTATTAGATTAAATAAAATTAACCGAAGCGACCTGAAATATAATCATCTGTACGTTGGTCTGTGGGGTTACTGAAGATTTTCTCAGTGTCATCAAATTCAATGACTTCCCCAGTTAAGAAGAATGCTGTTTTATCAGAAATACGTGCGGCTTGTTGCATATTATGAGTAACAATAACAACCGTATATTTCTCTTTTAATTCAGAAATAAGTTCTTCAATTTTCCCAGTAGAAATTGGGTCAAGTGCAGAAGTTGGCTCATCCATAAGTAATACTTCTGGATCGTTAGCAATCGCACGTGCAATACAAATTCTTTGTTGTTGTCCACCAGAAATTGCTGTTGCATTTTTATCTAATTTATCTTTTACTTCATCCCAAATTGCTGCTGCTTGTAAACTTTCTTCAACAATTTGGTCAAGTTGAGTTTTATCTTTAATCCCGTGAGTTCTAGGTCCATAAGCAATGTTGTCATAAATACTTTTTGGGAATGGGTTTGGATGTTGGAACACCATACCAACTTTTTTGCGTAATAAATTTGCGTCATAGCCTTTTTCGTAGATATTTTGACCATCTAAAGAAATTAATCCGTCCACACGAGCATATGATACTAAATCTTGCATACGATTTAATGTTTTGATAAATGTTGATTTACCACAACCTGAAGGTCCGATAAATGCTGTAACTACTTTCTCTTCAATATCCATATTAATATTTTTTAACGCTTGAAAATCACCGTAATAAAAGTCTAAGTCTTTAATTTTAAATTTTGTGTTAGCCATATTTTTTATTTCCCTCCAGAGCCTAGTCGATTACCAATTAAATTTGATAAGCCGTTAATGAATAGAACAATTAATATTAGAATCGATGCAACAGCATATGACTCATCTACGTGAAGTCCTTCTTGAGATAACATATACATGTGAACCGCAAGAGTACGACCTGAATCTCCTAGTGATGATATCATACTTGATGATGATCCTAAAGTATAGATAAATGCTGCTGACTCACCAACAATACGTCCAATTGCTAAGATAACTCCGGAAAGAATACCTGGCATCGCAACTGGCAGAACGACAGTAAAGATTGTTCTTAATCTTCCTGCTCCTAAACCATAACTACCCATACGTAAAGAATCATTGACCGAACGCAATGCTTCTTCAGTAGATGAGATGATGATTGGTAAAATCATAATTGTTACCGTTAAAATACCCGCAAAGTGAGAATATCCCCACTCAAACTGATATACGAATAAAAGCATACCAAACAGTCCGTAAACAATTGATGGAACTGCCGCTAATGTATCAGTTGCTAAACGAATAATTGGTAAGAATTTACTTTTTTGATCAGCGTATTCAACTAAGTAGAACCCAGTAAAGATTCCTACTGGACCTGCAATGAGTAATGATGCACCAATAATAATTAATGTTGAAATAATTGACGGCATCATAGACACATTACCAGTCGAATAATCCCATTCAAACATTGATGCAGATAAATGAGGTATTCCATTATAGAAGATATAACCTACAATGAAAAGTAACATACCTAATGTAAATAAACCTGCTGCCCATACTAATATTTTAATAAAGCTGAATTTTTTAGTCATTAGTCGTTACCTCCTCTGTTTTTAACGAACAGGAAAGTAGTATTTAGGATGATAATAAAGATAAATAATACAACTGCTGTAGCAATTAACGCTTCTCTATGGCGACCACTTGCATAACCCATCTCCAGAACAATATTCGTCGTTAACGTACGAACTCCTTGGTTTAAATCATTAGGGATTGCTGGTTGGTTACCAGTTACAAGAATAACAGCCATTGTCTCACCAATCGCACGACCAATACCTAAGATAATCGCAGATAAGATACCTGATTTTGCAGCAGGTAACATAACGCGCATAACTGAACGGTCATGATCAGCACCTAAACCAACACTCGCTGAGTAGTATTCTTTAGGAACAGCACGTAAAGATGCCTCAGACAAACCAATAATAGTAGGTAAAATCATAATACCTAACAATGTAGAAGCCGTTACAATATTCATCCCTGTTCCACCCATTAAATCACGGAAGAATGGCACAAATAATCTTAATGCAAAATAACCGTATACAATAGATGGAATTGATGCCATTAAGTTAATTGCAGGCTTTGCAAATTTGTATAACCAGTCAGGACAGTAGAATGCCATAAAGATAGACGAAAGAACACCGATTGGAACCCCAATAATAATTGCTCCAGCTGTAACAACAAGTGACCCAACAACCATTGGTAAGATACCAAATGAAGGGTTAGAAGCAGTTGGACGCCATACCTCGTTAAAAATAAAGTTTCCTATTCCTTCTTCAAGTATAAAAGGTACTCCACCTTCAAAAATGAAGTAGAATATTAAAATAATCGAAAGAATCGATAATGACGCACACACTATGAAAACATATTTCATGAATGTTTCAGTAAAATTAGACTGCATACAGAATCTCCTTTAAAAAAATAAGTTACATTACAATTAAGTACCGTAATAGAATACTTGCGTCTTCATTTTACAACTCAATTGTAAATTTTGTGTAAATTTTATGTAAATATTTATAAAGCGGTTTATTATAGTCATTGTAAAGACGGGAACTCGGGAAAAATTGCAACAATTAAAAAACATTTTATATCATCAAGTATTGTTACAACCGAATTACACAAAAAAATCTATATATATTTTTCTGCATATAATTTCTATGATTAAAAAAATATATATAGGTTGCATAAGAGATAATCATACTTTTTCGCTTTATTAAATGCTTTTTTAATATAACTTTTAGCTTGACTCAATGGGAAATAAATTATTCTAAAGGGAGTTTGATATGGAATGTGGTACCAATTCCCACCTCGCTTTCAACATGAATGGTTCCGTTCATGTTCATAATTAAGTTACGTACAATTGATAAACCAAGCCCGGTTCCACCTGAATTTCGACTTCGCCCTTTATCTACTCGATAGAAGCGTTCAAAAATTCGTTCTTGGTCTGCTTTTGGAATTCCAATTCCTTTATCTGAAACAGAAAAATGTACAGAATTATTAACTTGTTCAATATTAATTTTTACTTCACTATCGACATCTGAATAATTAATGGCATTATCGATAAGATTTGTAAAAATTTGCTCAATACGATGTTGATCTGCCTTCATCATCACAGGTCTCTCAGCATCAACTGAAATACTAATATGTTTCTTATCAGCCTGTTTGTAGAAGAATTGAATTAAATTATTCACGGTCTCTACAACTTCAAACGGCTTAACAACCATAGGTTCACTTTTCTTCTCAACACGAGACAATTCTAAAATATCACTAATAATCGTCTCTAACCGATTACTTTCATTTGCAATGATTGTAATAAATTTCTCCGCTAACTCTGGTTGCTTTAAAGCACCATCTAAAAGTGTCTCAGCAAAACCTTTGATTGCTGTCACTGGTGTCCTTAACTCATGTGAAGCATTCGCAACAAACTCTGTTCGAACTGTTTCTAAGCGTCTTACTTGTGTAATGTCATACAATAAGACAAGAATCGATTCAATCTCATCAGGTGATTTCCCGAAAGGAATTATATTCACATCTATAAATTTAGACGTCGGAATATATAGTTCGATGTGATTGCTTAATGGCTGATGCGTCTTAAGTGCTTCATTAATCATATCTACCAGTACATAACTCTTAATTACTGCCTGGAAAGATCTTTGCGTTGTATGTATATCTATATTTAATAATTGCATCGCTTCAGAATTAATTAATTCGATTTTTCCAGAATTACTTATTAAAACTACGCCTAAATTTAAATGTCCCATTAATAAGGATAGCCGTTGCTCACTAGCATTTAAATCACCACGTTTGGTTTTTAACTCTTGTTTTAATGTCGAAATATTTGTACCTAAATTATCGATAACGGGTAAATTACCTCGTATATATTCAAATTGGTACTGATCATCCTCTATATGTTCGACCGCTAAATTGATGGCTTCGATTGGTTTTGTAACAAAGTTAATCATATATCTATACACCAGGTATATTAGAAGTAAGATTAGGAAAATAATGACTGCCATCCACAAATAAAAGTCATCTAACTGATCTTGAAACAACGACTTTTTATAGTACTTTACTAACTGATACGTCCCATCATTTGCTTCAATTGGCGTGTAAACAACATAACCATTTAGATATACCTTGCTCGACACTTTATCTTTTGGAAAGTCTTTTAACTGTTGCCGAACCGTTTGTAATCGGGTTCTTTCAGCAAAATCATCCCAAATAACTTCGCCATCTTTCAGTACAACTGATTCTGCGCTATCTGGACGCTTGAATGGTTCAATATTTAACTCGACTTCTGAAAAGTTCTTAGCATTCATTCCTACATCTTCAAGAAATTCTGCTTGAATCTCAGCTCGTGTCTCCAAGGGTTGTAATATTGAACGATGAATGAGCTGTCTGACAAAATACCCAGAGATACTGATTCCAATTACTATGCACACAATTAAAATAATTCGGGAATTGCGTTGATGTGATCTCTGGTTAAAAATCATTCTTTTGGCACCACGAATTTATACCCAAACCCTCGCACGGTTTTAATATATTCAGGATTTTTCGTATCTTTTTCGATTTTTTCTCGTAAATGACTAATATGAACATCGACAATTCGTGTCTCACCCGCATAATCAAAGCGCCAAATACTATTTAATAATTGTTCACGACTTAAGATACGACCTTTACGAACAGCCATATAAACCAATAACTCAAATTCTTTAGGTGTCACTTCGATTTTATCGCCGTGAACGACAACTTCATATCGATCAGCATAAATTTTAATATCACCTAATTTAATCACTGAATCTGATTCATCTTGTAATAAGTAACGATCTTCTTCGTAGTCATTATAATTATCTTCTAATTCACGTAACTCAGCATCAACTGCTTCTTGATGAGCTTGTTCACTGTCTTTTTCTGACATGTGTTTTGCTTCAGTTCTTCTCAAGATTGCTTTTATTCTTGCTGTTACTTCTCTAGGACTAAATGGCTTAGTCATATAATCATCTGCACCAAGCTCTAAGCCGATGACCTTATCGTACTCGTCATCTTTAGCAGTTAACATCAGAATCGGTGTATCTATATCCTCTTGTCTTACCCGACGGCAAATATCCATACCATCCATTCCTGGTAACATCACATCTAATATAATAAAGTCGTATTCATTCGTCTTTATCATCTTATATCCACTTTCACCATTATTGGCGGTGTCAACGGTATATCCGGCTTCTTTTAAGTTGTATTCTAATAATGTTAAGATTGCAATCTCATCATCAACAACTAGAATATGTTTCATAATTATCCTCCAGTTCATACCTATATACTATAATAATGATCGTGTCTCCTATCTTATCAAAGTATCAAACCATTTTATACAGGAAACTCTACATCAATTTTTATTATAACATTCTTTTAATATTCATTCTGTGTATATATTGTACCTTATCCATTAAAAAAAACTCAAAGGTTACGTAAGCTCTTGCTTTAATAATCTTTGAGTTTTCATATGACTATTTAAAATTTTAAAAATCGTTTAATCGACCGTCTTGCTCCGATAACACCTAATAAAATTCCAATAATCACTAAACCACCCGCAACATAATAAATAAATGGTGTGGTTGGTGTAAAGGCAATGACTTCCACACCTGTAATCTCAACGGTGGCACTTTGCATCCCTTCATAAGCTCCATAAAGTAAGACACTGGCAAAGATCGAACTAATTAAACCTATAAAGGCTCCTTCATAAGCAAATGGTGCGCGGATATAGCTATTTTGTGCCCCAACTAAGCGCATAATTTCAATTTCAGTTTGCCGTGCGTATATGGTTAACTTGATTGTATTCGATATTAGCGCTACTGCAATTACAACGAGAACGGCTGCAATTAATGCAAACACAACTCTGACAATTTCAAGGGTGTTCAATAAGTTTTGCGTATCAATTTCACCATAAGTGACATCCACAGCGTAAGGTAATTCACTAATTTGCTCTGTGACAGCGTCTAAATATTCTGTATCTTCAACAGATACAACAAACACGTTAAATAATGGGTTCGCATCATCACTAAATAGAGCAAACTCTTCCCCGACCCGGTCGATTAAGTCCTCTAGTTCTTCTTCTCTTGTTCGATACGTTATATCAGACACATACTCTATCTCTTCGATGGCTTGGCGTAAGTCCGCTTCATCTTGTTCATCAGCAGCTAAGTCGATGTGAGCTCGAATTTGAACGCCTTCTTCGATATCTTGAGTTATATTATCAACGTTACTCAAGAGCATAATTAATCCACCCACCATTAAGAGTGTGACTGTCATTGTTAAGATAGAGGCAGCAGTCATCCAACCATTACGAAATAAATTACGGAAACCATTACGGAGTTGTCTGAAGAAATTTCTAATGCTTTTCATTATATTCCCCCTCATACTCATCACGAACGAGATTGCCTTTTTCTAAACGAATTAAGCGATGCTTAAATTCATTAACCAAGTGGTCATTATGTGTTCCCATCAGAACAGTGGTTCCATTCTGGTTAATGCGTTCGAGTAATCTAAATATCTCAATTGCATTCTCAGGGTCCAAGTTTCCGGTAGGCTCATCGGCAACGAGAATACGTGGGTGATTAACAATCGCACGTGCAATCGATACACGTTGTTGCTCCCCACCTGATAACTCTTTTGGAAATTGGTTTACTTTTGTTCTTAACCCAACGAGTTCCATAACTTCTTTAACTCGCTTTTTAATTTCTTTACGACTTTTCCCTGTTACTTCCATCGCATAGGCGACATTTTCATACGCCGTTAGGGATGGAAGTAGTTTAAAGTCTTGGAAGATGACCCCTACTTGTCTTCTTAACATAGGGACATCTTTTGGTTTTAATCTATTTAAGTGATATTTTCCTACGACGACTTTTCCTTGCGTTTGTATTTCTTCTCGGTAAAGAATTTTCATTAACGTCGATTTACCGGACCCACTCGGTCCAACGAGGTAGGCAAATTCGCCTTGTTCGATTCGTAGATTAATGTCGTTCAATGCAACAACACCATTCTCATATCGTTTCGATACGTTTGTTAATTGAATCATGTCCTTATCCTCACTTTCAAAATATTCTGTCCAATTGTATATGAAATATGTATCACGGTGATAACAAACTGCTAACTATTAGATTATTCAATGGACCGTTTTAGATAGGCATCAATAAAATCATCTAAATCCCCGTCCATGACTTTATCGGTATTTCCAACTTCATAATTTGTACGGTGGTCTTTAACCATTGAGTAGGGATGGAAGACGTATGATCTAATTTGTGAGCCCCAGCCAATCTCTTTTTGGTCCCCTTTAATTTCAGCTAGTTCTTTTGCTTTTTGTTCAACTTCAAGTTGGTGCAGTTTCGACTTTAATAGTTTCATCGCTTGTTCACGGTTTTGAAGTTGTGATCTTTGAGCCTGACTTTGAGTCACCACTCCAGTTGGAATATGAGTAATACGTACAGCAGAATCCGTCTTGTTAACATGTTGTCCACCGGCACCACTTGCACGATATGTATCAATTCGAATATCATCTGGATTGATATCAATGTCAACTGATTGGTCAATCAAAGGCGTTACCTCTATAGAAGCAAAAGAAGTATGACGACGTGCATTTGAATCAAAAGGCGAGATACGAACTAAACGGTGGACTCCTTTTTCTGATTTAAGTAAGCCATAAGCATTATGTCCTTTAATCTCTAAGATGACACTTTTTATACCCGCTTCGTCTCCAGCTTGATAATCTAAGACTTCAACGCTGAAACCTTTATGATCCGCATATCTTTGGTACATACGAAGGAGCATACTTCCCCAATCCTGGGACTCAGTTCCTCCAGCACCGGGATGAATTTCAAGAATAGCGTCATTTTTATCATATTCACCAGAGAGTAGTAGCATTGTTTCATAACTATCTATGGCTTTAGAAAGAGCTTCAGTTAATTCCTCAGCTTCTTGATACATCTCTTCATCTTTCGTTTCATTATATAATTCAAGTGCCATCGTCAACTCTTCAACTTGGTCTTCAAGTGAGCTAATGGTTTGGTATGTTTCTTTACTACTGTTTAACTCTTGGATGACTTCTTGAGCTGCCTCATTATCATCCCAAAAATCTGGTTGACTCATTTGATATTCATAATCTGCAATATCCGCTTCTAATGCGTCTAAGTCAAAGAGACCCCCTAAAGCTATCCATCTTTTCTTGAGCATTTTCGACAAATTGTGTCATTTCATAAAGTTCCATCGTCCTATTCACTCCATCTAATTAAATTCCTTTGTAGTATAGCACCATAATAATCTTTCGTAAAAGAAAAACCGGCAGTGATAATTCCCCTGCCGGCTAACTTATTCAAAAATTAGTTTGTTCCACCTGGTTTATTCACTTGCTCACGTTCAACATTTTGTCTTACTTGAGCTTTCATAATAAAGCGAGTGACATCATATTCAATCGCAGCAACCATTTCTTCAAAGCGGTCAAATCCTTCTGTTTGGTATTCAGTTAATGGATTCGTTTGAGCATAAGCCCTTAGTCCTACACCTTGACGTAAATGGTCCATCATATCAATATGATCTGTCCATTTAGAGTCGACAACACGTAAGATAATTACTTTCTCAAACTCAGCTATTTGTTCTGGTCCATTAAGTTGAGAAATTTTTTCACTATATACTTCTTCAGCTTTTTTATATAAGAAGTTTACTAATTCCTTTTTATTTTTACCTTGTAAGTCTGATAACTCTAAAGTTTCTGGATTTACAATCGCTGAATGTGCGAAGTCTAGTAAAGATTCTAATTTCCAATCTTTTTTCTCACCTTCGGTTGCATAAGCAACTTGGCGTTCTATGGTACGTTTGATCATTGCTTTAACATAATCTGTTAATGGTTCACCTGCATCAATCACTTCGTGACGTTGTCCATAGATAACTTCACGTTGTTCACGCATAACTTCGTCATATTCAAGAACATTTTTACGTGTATCATAGTTATTACCTTCTACACGTTTTTGAGCTGATTCAACTTGACGAGTTAACATGCGGCTTTGAATTGCTACATCGTTCTCATCTTCGTCTTCGTTTAATTTCTCCCAGAGTCCTTTAATACGGTCTGAACCGAAACGACGCATTAAATCATCTTCTAATGATAAGTAGAATTGTGATGCACCTGGGTCACCTTGACGACCCGAACGCCCACGTAATTGATCATCTATACGACGTGACTCATGACGTTCTGTACCGATTACACATAAACCACCTAGCTCTTTCACTCCGCTACCTAGTTTAATATCGGTACCACGACCAGCCATGTTCGTTGCAATCGTAACTGCACCGCGTTGACCAGCTTGCATAATAATTTCTGCTTCTTTAAAGTGGTTTTTCGCATTTAATACTTCATGCGGTACTCCTTTTCTAGTTAAAAGTTGTGATAAGTATTCTGATGTTTCTACCGCAACCGTACCAACTAGAATTGGTTGGCCTTTTTCGTGACGGCGAATAATTTCATCCGCTACTGCGTTAAATTTCGAGCGTAGGTTCGGGAATAGTAAATCCGCTGCGTCATCACGGATCACTGGACGGTTTGTTGGGATTTGAATAACATTCATCGCATAAATTTCACGGAACTCATCTTCTTCCGTCTTAGCTGTACCAGTCATCCCAGCTAATTTGTTGTACATACGGAAGTAGTTTTGGAACGTTACTGTCGCCATAGTCTTAGACTCATCTTCAATGTCTACGCCTTCTTTCGCTTCAATCGCTTGGTGTAGTCCATCTGAGTAACGACGTCCTTCCATGATACGTCCGGTAAAGCCGTCAACGATTTTTACTTTTCCTTCGTCAACTACATAGTCAATATCGACTAACATAATGTAGTTGGCACGTAAGGCTTGGTCAATATGGTGAACAAGTGCAGTATTATCTACGTTATATAAGTTTTCTAAACGGAATACTTTCTCTGCTTTATCCACTCCGCCGTCTGTTAAGTTGATTGATTTTGATGTTAGATCAATTGTATAATCTTCATCTTCTTTTAACCCTTTAACAAAGTAATCGGCACGCGTATATAAAGCTGTTGATTTACCGGCTTGCCCAGAGATAATTAAAGGAGTTCTTGCCTCATCAATTAAGATTGAGTCAACCTCATCGACAATCGCGTAATAAAGTGGTCTTTGAACCATTTGGTGTTTGTAAACAACCATATTATCACGTAAGTAGTCAAAGCCTAGTTCGTTATTTGTACTATAAGTAATATCTGAGTTATAAGCTTCACGTTTTTCGCTTGGGTTCATTGAGTTTAAGTTCAAGCCAACTGTTAGGCCTAAGAAGCGGTACACTTCTCCCATTTCTTTCGAGTCACGAGTTGCTAAGTAATCGTTCACTGTTACAACGTGAACACCTTTACCAGCTAACGCGTTTAAGTAAACTGGCATTGTTTCTGTTAACGTCTTACCTTCACCAGTCTTCATCTCAGCAATATTACCTTCATGGAGAATAATTCCACCTTGGATTTGAACTTTATATGGGAATAATCCAAGTACACGACGAGCTGCTTCTCTTACAACAGCGAATGCTTCAGGTAAAATGTCCTCTAATGTCTCTTTATTAGCGAGACGGTTTTTAAATTCAGTAGTCATGTTACGGAGTTGTTCATCAGTCATTTCACGGTAAGTAGGCTCCATAGCCATAACTTCGTCAGCGATTTTACTTGTTCTGCGTAATTCGCCTTTATCATTTTCAATTAAATTTTTAAGAAAATTAGCCATCAATACTGCTCCTTTTATTCATTATCTATGTCATGTAAGACCTTGATTCAGTCTGAATCGGCCAATAGTTAAACACACTTCCCTATTCTAACATGAATATCAAAAAATGAAAATATCAAATAGCATTCATAAGCACTCTTATCAAGAATTTCAGGGGTTTTTCTCATTGTCTTTAAAGTAAATTTTAATTCTTTGTAATTTCTTAAAAAATATTAGCAAAAAGGCAAAGGACACATTGTCCCTTGCCTTTTAATATCTTTATAATGCTGTCATTAGAGTGATGAGGTTTCTAGTAAGCCGTAACGACCATCTTTACGACGGTAAACAATTGAAATTTCCATTGTTTCAGCATCTGTATAAATAAAGAAGTCATGACCTAGCATGTTCATTTGTAGAACTGCTTCTTCGCTGTCCATTGGTTTTAAATCTACTCGTTTAGAACGAACGATTTCTAATTCTGGATCTTCAGAAACTGGCTCCTCTGGAGCAGATGTATCTGGGTTTAGGCCTTCGAAACCGCGTTCTCTTGACTTACGGTTAATTTTTGTTTTATATTTTCTTACTTGTCGTTCTAATTTATCCACGACAAAATCAATACTTTTATATAAATCTTCACTTGTCTCTTCTGCACGAAGAACTAAGAATGGTAATGGAATTGTTACTTCAGCTTTTGCAGTTTTATCAGAGTATACTTTTAAATTCACATAAGCAGTTGCGTCTGGAACGTCTGTAAAGAAACGTTCTAATTTTTGAACTTTTTTCTCTGCATAATCGCGAATTGCTTGTGTAACCTCGATATTTTCTCCACGTACATTATAGTTAAACATACTAATCCCTCTTTTCCAATATTTTCTAATACTATGAATTAATTAAACTCAAAGTTAATATGGAATGAATGCAAGTCTCTATTATTAACTCAACTTTACCTCTCACTTAACATTTGATTCTAAAGAATAAATAGTGATTAGGAAAAAAAGTAGTTATCTACCACTTTTATTTATTATATCATAGATCCAGTATATTGAAAACGCAAACACCCTCTAGATTTCGTATTAATTTCGAAACTGTTGTCTTAAAGTATCACCGGTTGAAATGCCAAGAAATTCATCGTCTTCTTGAATGATATAATCCCCAGTGAACTCCACATGAAACTGTTCCGTATTCTCTTTACGAATAGCGATAATATTCGTACCATATTTTTTTCGGAAATCCATTTGATTTATTGACTTACCAACCCATTCGTCTTTTACTGGGAAGATACTGATATTGTTACGGTGATCAAGTCCAATTAATTCATGAACCGTTGGGTTACTTAATTCACGCGCAATTCGAACACCCATCTCTACTTCTGGTAATATGACACGGTCCGCGCCAACTTTTAGTAAGACATCTCGGTAATCCGCATTTTTAGATTTGACGATAATTTTTTCGATGCCTAATTTTTGTAGATGGAGAATAGCTAGGATAGTGTCTTCTAATCTTTGTGATGTTGCGACAACTGCGATATCACAGTCACCAACGCCGGCATCTTTCAGTTGATCAATCTTCGTAAAATCACCCTGAAGACTTTGAGCCACTTCATCAATAATCTCTTCAACATGATCCATATTCTTGTCCATCCCGATAACATCCACATTTTCTTTAGTTAAAGTACGTGCTAGTGATGTTCCAAATAAACCTAAGCCTAAAACGGCAATTGTTTTTCTTCTCATAATTTCTCCTTTTATCCTACCATGATATTCATTTCTGGATAATGCACTTTAGATTCTTTCTTTGGTCCGCCTAATGACCAAAAGAATGTCATTAATCCTACACGTCCAACAAACATTAATAACATCAAGACAAATTTCCCTATAACTGTTAACTCTGGTGTCAAACCAAGTGACAAACCAACCGTTCCAAAACACGATAAGACTTCCATTAAGATATACTCCATTCCAAAACCATGCGGAATCTCTTCGGTTACAAAGAGAATCATTGAACTCGATATTAGCATAATGATACCCACGAAGATAATGAAGAACGCGCGTTTAACATTGTCATAAGAAATATGTCTTGAGAAGACGTTAATTTCTTCTCCTTTAAACATTCGATACATAAACATAACAACGAGCCCGATTGTTGACACTTTCACTCCCCCAGCGGTTGAGCCAGAAGATCCACCGATAAACATTAATATGAAGGTCATAAATAAACCTGCATGAGAAACGTCAATGTAATCAACATTCGCGAACCCTGCTGTTCTTGGAGTGACCGCCATGAAGATAATATTGGCTAATTGATCGCCAAGAGAAAGGTGATTGAATGTCCCATAGCGCCATTCTGATAAACCAATAA
Organism: Ruoffia halotolerans; assembly: GCF_014049385.1. Lineage (GTDB taxonomy): Bacteria > Bacillota > Bacilli > Lactobacillales > Aerococcaceae > Ruoffia > Ruoffia halotolerans. Next base: position 18,305 of record NZ_JACAOA010000017.1, read on the forward strand.
ATAATATACTGATTGTCAGAACAATCCCCGTCAAAATTAGGGTGAATTTTGAATAACGAGTCAGTTTTTTAGTTTTCGGAAAAGAGATAATGTCCATCCAAACAATAAAACCTAAACCACCCGAAAATATTAAACTCGCGATTATTAAGAGTATATAAGAGTTATCCTGAAAGCCAATTAAACTATCTCCAAATAAATCAAAACCTGCATTATTAAAGGCCGAAATACTATGAAAGATTGAATAAAAAAAGCCGGTACTTAACCCGAGTCTTGGGATTAAAACAAAACTTAACGCTAAAGCCCCCAGTGCTTGAATAGTTAAAGACACTTTAACGATACTTTTTACGATATCTTGCATCCCATAACTTGAAGATAAATTCAGTGTTTCTAGAACTAGATTTCGTTGTTTAAGATTAACTTTTGCACCGCGTATAGTGAAAAACAGCATCCAAATCGTTAAGAAACCAAGCCCTCCAATTTGAATTAAGGTAATAATAATGGTTTGGCCAAAGGCACTCCAATGTTCTGCTGTATTCAAAGTGACTTGACCGGTCACACAAATAGCAGATGTCGCTGTGAATATCGCATCAACGAAATTCGTCCATGTACCTGCTTGTGAAGACACTGGTAATATGAGTAAAAATCCGCCAATTAGGATGAGTGACAAATATATACTCACAACAATTTGTGGAATGGTTAATTTATCTATGATTCGATTTTTCATTTTTTCTTACAACTTACTCCTTTCTGCTTTGACTCATACTTTTGATTATCCAAAGAATGTAGTCAATGATGTAGGCTACAAGGACTGAAACCGGGTGGATCCATTCTTTCATTTGAATCGCAAGATAAATTGTTCCAATAACAATCGCAAAAGACACGACAGTATAGAGTACATATAGTCCTATATTGAACGTTTTTTTATCAGATACATAATTTAAATACTTATACATGAATGTTCTTCGTATGAAAATAAAGAACCAACCATATAACCAACCTAGACCATATGACCATTCAAATATGCATAATATTGCCGTGATTATTATAACACAAACAACAAGCGTCCGCCTATTCAATCTGTATTCACCATTTTCTTTTTATAATGAGCCTATGCTAGCACACCCCTATTTAAAACACAATTAAAAGCCTTGTTATTACTTGCTTAATTGGTCTCTAGCAACACTTACGCTTACTAACCGGATTATTCTATCACGTTCTTTAAAAAATTGATACAAGATTTTTTTAGCATGAATAAGCGTGGCTCCAGTCGTATAAATATCATCAAAAATTAACCAGTTTTCTTTTGACAAGTCTAGTGCCTCTTCTTTAATTTTAAAGGTGTTATTTAGATTTAATCTTTCTTTTTTTGATTTTTTTGCTTGCTTTACGCCGTCACCGATATAATCAAAAGGAACTTGATAGGGTATGTCTGCTACATCAAGTAAATAAGCAGTAGGGTGGAATTGTCGGGTCATTAAACTTGTCGGGGAACTTGGTAATACTACCCATTGGTAATCTTTGTATTCTACATAAACCTCTTTTAAATATGGGGCTAGAATGGCAGCCATACGAACGTCACCATGGTATTTGTAATTTACAATCCACTCTTGCAGCGCTTCATTATAGTCAAACAAGGCTTGGTGACTGATTAGTTGACTCGGTGTATTTTTATGCCAATTCGCACAATCGAAACAATACGCCTGCTGAGATATGACTATAGGTTTTAAAAAAACATCTTTGGAGCTATCCTCTAAAGGCCGCCCACAACCTTTGCAATCATCAACTTGTGTGACTAATAATTTAAATTTACTTTGACATGTTTGACAAAGAATTGGAAAAGTTAACGGTCTAAAAATAAATAATTGCTTAATAGATAAATAATGATTGAGGTGTTCACTACAAATTACGCAGATATCACTTTGAGCTATAGCCATCGATTAATCCCCTTTCACTAGCCAATTGATTCATTTCCTTAATTTGCTTACGTGCTTCTAGCATTGCCAGATTCTTACCTCCATGGGCATAAATTAATTCTCCGGTGGGAAAATTAGGTTTACGACCGACACGCCCGCTCATTTGAACTAAAGCTGATGTTGAATATAATTGACTCTCTGACCCAACAATGCATACGTGACAATTAGTGAAAGTAACTCCTCTTTCAAGGATGGTCGTTGATATCAGCGCATCATAAGTACCGTCACGCAATGCTTGCACTTTCTCTTTTCTCTGGGAATCTTTCGCATGAACTACTGCGATCTTCAATCCTGGCCAAGTATTACTCAACCATGCAAACAGATTTTCCGCCAAGCGAACATTTGGCATAAAGACTAATTTCACTCCCTCTAGATTTAGAAACCACTTGAGCAATGAGTACAGTCGTCTTTTTCTCCGTTTTTCAATTTGTTGGCGCCAATCACCTACCCAATAAAATTGCGGCTCGGGGAGTGGATTCCGGTGATACCTTGCGGGAAGAATCGTGGATGTCATACTTTTATTAGCTACTTCTTGCGTTAAATGTCGATCAGGCGTTGCAGTTAAATAAACCAATTTCCCACTGGGCTTTTTCACTGCTCTTTGCGTCGCATAATGTAAACTGGCATCATTGACGTAGGGAAAAGCATCGACTTCATCAACAATTAATAAATCAAAAGCGTCTTGAAATCTTAATAACTGGTGAGTCGTTGACACTACCATCGGAGAATATCGATACCCTTCCTCACTTCCACCATAAAGGAGAGTGACATCAACACTTTCAAATGCTGCTTGAAGTCGAGGTTTCAATTCGATACAAACATCGATACGAGGCGACGCAATACAGACTCGTCCGTTGCGTCGTATAATGTGATCAATCACTGGAAAAATCATCTCTGTCTTGCCTGCTCCTGTCACCGCATGCACCATATGGGTCCGGCTACTGTCCTCTAAACTTTTAATTAAATCTTTTGAGGCGCGTGCTTGTTCAGGTGATAAAGTTCCCTGCCAAGTGAGTTTACTTTGTGTTGGCGTTGATAGATAACTTGGTTGGTCTTGTATGTAATAAAGTGAATCGCCTAGAAGAATCCGCCCCATCTGTAGACAATTTAAACAGTACACGCGCTCATCTGTTAAACTGAAGAGAGCTTGAGTGGGTAAGGCGATGAATAATTTAGATTGTTGATTTTGACAACGCAAACAACAATAACCATCTTGTGTCATTTCAATTGCTGGTCGTTGTTCCATTTGGTCTAATACTTCATTGAGTTGTGGTGCTTCATCTAAGTCAATTAATTGTAGTTCTACTTCTGCTCTAGTCAAAAGTCGTCCCCGCAGATTTTTTAGGTAATCTTCTTGTTGGATTGGAATCACTATTTCTTCCAGCCTTTCGTATTTTTTGAACGCTTACCGTTCTATATATAAATACGTATTTTTAGGGTGTTTCCATTATTAAGTTTTTGTAAAAATTTGCTTTTGATGATACTAATGACGTTCCGCATTCCCATTTGGCTTGAGTTGAAGCAATTAAGGACAAACCGTCGAACCATTTGACTTGAGTTCACGCAACTTAAGTCAAACCGCCAAACTATTTGACATGAGTTGGAGTAATTAAAGACGAACCACAATCTCATTTGGCCTAAGATGCCGTAGTGTGAATCCAGACAACAAAAAACCGTTCCTCAGTTTTCACTGAAAAACGATCATTGCTGATGATTGGCGAATATTATTAAGTTTTTCATGAACCAGTTGTGGGCGATGGGTTCCTTGATGACTGTTTCTCCAATCACCACTAAGGCAGGAATATAATCGATGTCAAAAGAATCTGAGCGGTTAATATCGTGGCTCATCTCCTCATCTAAAGATGCATCTTAGAATGCTTCTCGCCATGTCTCACGGTCGATATCGAAAGATTGAATAATCGACTCTAATACATTGATGTCCGAAATATCTAGTAGATTTTCAAAGGAAGCTTTTTGAATCGCGTCTGATAATGTCTATAAGGTACGCTCATTACTTACTTTGCTAGCAACTTTCAACGCTTTTTCAGCCAGACAAGAAGTCGGCTTTACAAATTTTGAGCCACTTTCTAAAGGCTTCTACGTAAAAGCTTTTCCCTTCGTCCCCTCGGTTCGCTCGTTTCCACATAGCTACAACGTCTTCGCGTTCTTGTGTGTTCGCACTACTCTTTGGTTCTTCACTGTGCAGGTTCAAAGGAAATGACCGGTGTTTTACTGTCGCTTCTGGAAATTCCTTTAAAATCTCTTGCAAACGTCTGGATTGAATATAACAATACGATCCGACAGAATTGAGAAAAATTCGATTTCCATAGTCGCCTCCTCTAAAAACCAAACATGTCGTCTTGTTTATTCCAAACTTCCTTGTAAGTTTCTGAGATTGAAATCGTATCATCCAGTAAAGTTTGTAATCTCAATTCGATTTCATCATTGACTGTGCCATCCGTATTAAAGTCCGTATCAATAGCATAGACATATTTTGGAATAATAACTCCATGCATATAATGGATAATTGGTTTAATTTGAGTTTCTGGAACTAAGTAATGGCGTAGTGATCCTCCAGTAATAATCAGTCCGATTACCTTTCGGTCAAAGGCACGAAGGGGTAATAAATCAAACAGATTTTTTAAAGCAGCTGGAATCGATGCTTGGAAGATTGGCGCGCCAAACATAATGACATCACTTTCCATAATTGCTGACGCTACTTCTAATGTATCACCCGAATAATCTAAATAATTGCGTCCATCACTGAATTGAATTTCCTTGTCTTGAATGTTTAAATAGCGAATATCATGTTCAGTTTCGTAGGACTCTTTCATCAAATTATAAAAAGTCGTCGTTATTTTCTTAGTTTTAGTTCCACCGGTTGAAGCGGATAATATTAAAATTTTCAATCGATTACTCCTAGCTATTTCTTAGTATGTTTTTTAACTTCTGGAATGACTTTTGTTGCTAATAAATCAATCGTACGTTTGATGTCATCCGTTGAAACACCACCTAAATCGATTTGCCCTACATAGCGATCCATCCCAAAGACTTCGTGTTGATATAGTAACTTTTCAATAACTAAACTTGGATCTCCAACATTAATGATGCTTCTTGAATCTAGTCCTTGAGCAAACTGCTGTTTAGGGAATGACTGTCCATTCGAGTGAACCATTCCTGAGTTTACATGTGGGTAATACTCTTGGAATGCTTTTTGAGCGTCTTCACGAACATATAAATAACTCGCTGTTGCGACTGGCAAAGTGTTTACGTCATAACCTTCGCGAACCGCAGTTTCACGGTAAGCATCCGTTAAATGTCTAAAGGCTTCAGCTGGGCCACCTAAGTAAGCTAAGTAAAGCGGAATACCTGCAATCGCAGCGTTTCTAGCAGAATTTAAAGAACCACCAACCGCACGCCAAATTGGCAAGCTACCTGATTCATTATCCGGTCTTGGAAGAACTTGCGCATCATTTAGAGGTGCACGGAATTCCCCTTCCCATGTGACACGTTTGTTTCGGTTAATTTTAAGTAATAAATCTAGCTTTTCTTCAAATAAAGCTTCATAGTCATCTAATTTGTAACCTAATAAATCAAAGATTCCGACACGAGAAGCACGCCCTGCGACTATTTCGAATCTTCCGTCTGAAATTAAGTCAATGGTTGCCGCATCTTCATAAACGCGGACTGGATCAGATGTACTGATAATGGTTGCACCAGAAGTTAGTTTGATATCTTTGGTTGCTTGAGCGATCGCAGATAGAATAATCATGTGTGCTTGTGACACAAAATGTTCTTGATGTGATTCCCCTACTTGGAACACATCCATTCCTGCTTGTTCAGCAAGTAAAGCCATCTCAATGATTTGATCAATACGCTCTTTCTCAGACATTCTAATACCTGTATGTGGATTGGTTACAATATCTCCTAATGTGTAAAGACCAAATTCAATTCCGTTTGACGTATCAATTTGTGGTAATTTATTTTTTTGAGATTTCATAGTAATTTCCTTTCTATGACTTCGTATATTTTTTTACAGTGGGCATAACTTTATCAGCTAATAAGTAGAGTGTCTTTTTCACTTCGTCAAACTCCATCCCAGCAAAGTCAATTTCAGCACTAAATCGCTGTTGTTTAAACGCTTCGTATTGGTACAAAATCTTCTCAATGATGAGTGATGGTTCTCCAATAGTTACAACGCTTTTAATACTTTGTCCTTGAGCTAATGCACGTTTGGGAAAAGACTCTCCATTCGTTAATTTAAAACCTTCATTGATATGTGGATAAACTTGACGGTAGGCTTCTTTCGTACTTTCACGAATAAAGACCCACCCGTTCCGACAGGAATATTATCAATATCATGCCCTGCTTCTTTGGCAGCGCTTCTAAAATTATTAATGCGGTTTGCGTAGGTCATGACCGCTCCTGCTAATGTCGCTTGAAACACAGGCACGCCTAATTCACCTGCACGAATTGCTGAAGTCATTGTATTCCCTCAGCCTCGCCAAATAGGTAGATGATTCTTTAAAGGACGCGGCAATATTAACGCATTATTTAAAGGTGCTCTAAACTCACCTTCCCAAGTGACTCTTTCACCTTCATTTAGTTTCAATAATAACTCAAATTTTTCTTCAAATAATTCTTTATAAGCAACACTATTATAACCTAATAACTCAAAGGAACCAAACCTTGATGCACGTCCTGCAATTAATTCCATTCGGCCATTCGATATTAAATCTAAGGTCGCTGCATCTTCATAAACTCGAACTGGGTCTAATACGCCGATCGTTGTAACTGCCGATGACAATCGGATATTTTTCGTCGCCTTCGAAATTGCTGTCAGAATAAGTAAGTGTGATTGTGATATGAAATATTCCTGATGAGACTCGCCTAATTGAAAAATGTCGAAACCAGCATCTTCAGCAAGCTTTGCTAATTCAATAATTTCTTGAATCCGTTCCTTGGCTGAAATACGCTTTTTAGTATGTGGATTTGGTAAATGATCTCCTAATGAGTAAAGTCCAAATTCGATTCCATTCGATGTATCGATCTTAGGATTAGGACTGTGAATCAAACTCGATTTAGACATGTCATCCTCACTTTCGTCATATTTATATATTCATTTTACTACGTTTCTCTTATAGTATAAACCATCTTTGACCATTCTTGATAAAATTCGCTCAAAAAAAACAAGCCAAGAACGGCTTGTTAATATTTAATATATTATAATTGCAATTAATTTATTAGAGGGAGGATTAACATCCCTTTTGCTCTTTGACCAGTATGGGTTGAAATAACCGTTCCTAAACCATTTATACGTATGTTTATATTTGGGAATTTTGCTTGCATGTCTTGAGCGATTGTCTCAACTTCTTCTTGGTCTAAAGCATGTGCAAATCGCACTTCAATCCCATCAGGGTATTCTTCGGTTGCTTTTTGAACAAGTTCATGCCATCTTTGATACACTCTACGGTTTGTACGTAATTTCTCAAATAATACGATTTTACCTTCTTCGTTAAAGTATAATAGTGGACGAATTTTTAATAAATTTCCCAAGACGGCACTTTGCGTACTTAAACGACCGCCTTTAGCTAAATTGTCTAAGTTCTCGACCATTAAATATATATCCAAATGCGTTGCTTGCCAAGTGGCACGTCGATAAATCTCTTCAGCCTCAACACCTTCTTGACACCAAGTAATGATATTCTCGATGATGGCCTCCATCGCAACAGACGCTGCTAAAGAGTCAATACAGTAGCTGTCAATCAGATGTTTATATTCATCTAAAACCATTTTCCCGCTTTGGAATGTACCACTAATCCCACTAGATAGATGAATAGCAAAGATAGTATCGTAACCATCTTCAATAATTTGATTTACTGTGTCATAATAATGTCCAACAGACGGTTGTGACGTTGTTGGTAGTGAGGATTGAGTTTCTAACTGTTTGAAGAATGCTTCTTGCTCTTTTGGATCATTGGTGTCATGGGCAATCGAACCATCTTCAAAAATAACATTTAAGTTTACTTGGTAAACATTTGGAAGTTGTCTTAATTCTTCTGATAAATATGCTGTACTATCAGTAATAATTGCTGGTTTCATTTAGGTCTCCTTTCTATAAGATTCGAAGATGATTTTATTCATCTCGATTAAACTATATTATGGAATTCATAGGTTTATGTCAACTAGTGATACTGGCATTGATTAATTAAGGTGGATCGTAGTGCCACTCTCCTTATACTAAAGCTTCAATGTTCTTTTTACTTATTTGAGCTAGTACTTTAAGCATGATAATATATTCATAAGACAATTACATAGACAAGGAGCATCACTTTGGTTAATTATTATAGTATCAAAGAACCGATTATTCATGAGATTGATATTAAGAAATCTCGCTTTATTACGTATCTAATTCCCATTCAAACAGAAGAAGAATTCAATGAACAACTTGCTACGATCCGCAAAAAACATTATAAAGCGACGCATCATTGCCAAGCCTTTATCTTAAACGAAGATTCATCGATTCAACGTATGAGTGATGATGGTGAACCGAGTGGAACCGCAGGTGTTCCGATGTTAGAAGTTTTAAAGCGAAACAATCTAACCTATATCATGGCCGTAACCGTAAGATACTTTGGCGGAACAAAACTGGGTGCGGGTGGTTTAATTCGCGCTTATAGTACGTCGGTCAGCGAAACGCTAAACCACGCTAAATTGATTGCGAATGCAACTCAAATGGTGATTGAATTAACAATAGAGTATAATCAAGTGGATAACTTTAACTACTACTTGGAACAAACGAGTACGCCTATTACAGTTCTTGACACTCAGTATACAGATAAAGTGTCTCAAACCTTAGCTTTGTATCTAGGTGACATTGAGCCGGTCCATAAAGAATTAATCGACCTATTCAGTGGGCAAATTGAATGGACTGAAATCGGTGAACAAACCGTTGATGTTCCAGTAACATCTACACAACCTGACTAAAGCAAGTAGAGGCTAGCATTAATTCACTTAATGCTAGTCTTTTTTATTTTGGTAACTTTGGTAAAATTCCGATTCCTAATGAGTTTTTACCCCCATGCGTTCCAAGAACGGGGGTTAAGTAGCCTACTCTAAAAGACATCTCCGGATATTTTTCCAATATTAACTCTTTCACTTCTAAAGCACTGTCTTCACAGTCCCCATGTGCTAAGGCCAAATCAATACCATCTGGATATTTAGCCACAGCTTCATCCACTAGAGTTAGGTACCTTTGATAAACTTTTTTAGTTGTTCTAACTTTTTCAAACACTTCGACTTTCCCCTCATCATCAAAATGTAAAATCGGACGGATTTTTAAGGTGCTTCCTAGAAAGGCACCGAAAGAACTTAATCGACCACCTTTAACAATCGCATTCAAGTCTTCAATGACAACATAAATCTTTGCTTGTTCAGAGAACCATATTAATTTTTCTTCGATCGTATCCAAATCAAAACCAGCTTCATTTAATTCAATCGCATATTCTAACAGTCGCTCTTCAACATATGACGTTCCCTTGGAATCAATCATTCGAATATCTAAAGACTTTTGATAATGCTCACTAATCATACGGAAAGTATTATACGTCCCACTAATTGCTGACGCTAGTGTAATGATAATTACTGAATCGAACCCTTTTTGAACAATATCTTCAAAGGATTCACTTAATTTCCCTTGTCTAGGTTGCGAAGTCTTCGGTAACTCTTCCGTTGATTCTAAGCGTTGATAAAATTCTTTCATCAAACTTAAATCCGTTGTATCCGTATATGCAGCGTCTCCCCAAGTGACTTCAAGATTTTGTACATAAACATCAGAACGGTTTCTTAGAGTTTCATTAATACTCGATGAACTATCTATTATATACGCAGTTTTCATATCTATCTCCTTCAAATGACTTGGTTGTATTTTAATCATTACGAATTGTAACAAAGAAACATTAACTATATATGTATTAAATGGCCGAAAAATGCAAAAAACATCGCAAAAGCGATGCTTTCAGTTACTATTTATTATCAAGGCGCGACATAAAGACCGTCAGTAGTACGATGAGCCCTCCAGATAGAAAAATAAAGACCCAACGAAATTGATGATAAAGTTGCGAAAATATCGCAAATACTGAAAAAACAAGCGTAATCCCAATCATCAATATCACAATTTGCGGCACGGTAAAGCCTTGACGAAGTAAACGGTGATGCAAATGATCCTCATCTCGCTCAACCATCGATTGTCCATTTAAAAAACGTCGCACAATTGCGTAAGAAGTATCAAATAATGGTACTGCATAAAATAAAATCGGCACAATCAGTGAAAATATACTGATGTTTTTTAAATTATACACTGTTAAGGTCGCGAACATGAACCCAATAAATAATGCTCCTGTGTCACCTAAATAGATTTTGGCGGGAAACCAGTTAAATGGTAAAAAACCGAGAATCGATGCCGCTAATAAAACGAGCATCATAATGAGAGTGAGTCGAATTGATAGACTTGAAATGTAAATCATGACTGTCAGTGTCACTAAACTTGTTGTCGCAACACTACTGACTAAACCATCTAACCCATCTAATAAATTCATCGCATTCGTTACAAAATAGATCCAAGCAATTGTTAATACGTAAGCTAATGAGTCAAACAACCAAGCCGGCACTTCAGCGATTAATACAGATGAAAAAGCCACATCCGTATAAAAATAAATGACATTCGCCGCGATTAATATCCCTAAAGTCTTCTGCCAAGGTTTTAAATCAAAGGTATCATCGATAATTCCAGTGATTAATACAATGGCAGAAGCTAAGAAGATATTCCATTGCGGACTGTTAAAAAGCAAGACTGGAAACATCGTGAAAAAGCCAAGCCAAAAGCTAGCAAACACCGCAATACCACCATAATTAGGCGGTTTCCTGTCTTTGTTAGGAAGTAGCTTTTGCAATATAAAAGTAAAACAAAAAGAAGCGATGAATGTCAGCAATATATTCCATCCGCCTACAGTTATGACTGCCAACATCCTCCCTCCTTTAACTCACAAATATTTTAGTTCATTTCCAAAAATCATCATAAACCGTAATTGGTAAATGACGTTTATGACGTGATCTGATAAACCAATCTTCAATAACTTTGGCCTCTTTTTCAGCCACATCTTCCCCACGTAAGTAAGCATCAATCGCTTTATAACTCACACCAAGTGCATCTTCATCAGCTAGTTGTGGACGATTTTCTTCTAAATCGGCTGTCGGAACTTTTTCATAAAGTTCTTTGACAGCACCAAGTTCTTTCAACATTTCTGCTCCTTGACTCTTGTTTAAGCGCCAGAGCGGCAGAATATCTGCAGCCCCGTCTCCGAATTTTGTGAAGAAGCCTGTCACACTTTCAGCCGCATGGTCTGTACCAATCACGGCTCCTGCTAGTTGACCTGCAATGGTGAATTGTGCAATCATACGCTGACGTGCTTTGACATTCCCCTTATGATAATCATTCACTTCAATATTATTGACTTCAACAGCTTCAATCATTGCATTTGTGGCTGCTTCAATGTTAACCGTCATTATTTGGTCGGCTTGAATAAATTCAAGTGCTAGTTGAGCGTCGCTTTCATCTGCTTGAACTCCATAAGGTAAACGAACCGCGATAAATTGATAGCGTTCCTCACCGGTTTCCTCACGCAATTCAGAAATAGCCATTTGAGCAAGTCTTCCTGCTAAAGTCGAGTCTTGTCCGCCACTAATTCCAAGAACATAAGTAGAGAGTCCTTGATTCTTTAATAAATAGTTTTTTAAAAAATCAACCGAGCGACGAATTTCTTTTTGGACATCAATCTCAGGTAAGACTTTTAATTCTTCGATAATTTCTTTTTGTAATGGGCGCATAGCTTACTCACCTTCCTTTAAAAGCTCTTCTTCTATCTCAAGGACATGATTGTCAATTTTATCACGAATATCTTTAATGCTACGCATCTTTTCATCGTATAAGTTTTGAGACAGATCGACTGGATATTGTTCTGGATTCAAGATACGTTTGTACTCATCCCATAAAGCAGAGATATTATGAGCCGCATAGTCACGTATTTCGTCGACTGATGGTAAATCATACACACATTTACCGTCTTTCCAAACTTCGGTAAGTAGTGGACGTGCTGTAAAATCAACGACAGTCTTATTAATATAAGTATGAACCGGGTGGAACATAAAGAGTGACTCTTCTAAGTCTGGACGCTCTTCAATAAGTGCCACGTAATCTCCTTCTGATTTACCATCACGGTTACGTGTTATACGCCACACTTGTTTTATTCCTGGTGTAGAAATTTTGGCTGCATTACTTGAGATTTTCATTGTTGGCACTAATTCGCCTTTAGAGTTTTCGATACTTACTAATTTGTATACGGCACCTAAAGCTGGTTGGTCGTAAGCTGTAATCAGTTTTGTACCAACACCCCAGTCATTAATTTTAGCCCCTTGCATACGCAAGTTCAAAATAGTCTTCTCGTCTAAATCGTTAGATGCAATGATGCGCGCATCAGGGAACCCTGCTTCATCTAATTGTTCACGAATACGTTTTGATTGATAAGCCATATCGCCTGAATCAATTCGAACACCGATAAAGTTAATCTTATCACCTTGTTCCTTCGCTACTTTAATTGCGGTAGGTATACCTGAACGTAAAGTATCGTATGTATCTACTAAGAACACCACGTTCTTATGCGTTTTAGCATAAGCAGTAAAAGCTTCATATTCATCACGGTACGCTTGAACTAATGAGTGAGCATGTGTTCCAGAAACGGGAATACCAAATAATTTCCCAGCACGCACATTACTTGTCGAATCAAACCCGCCGATATAAGCCGCTCTTGATCCCCAAATCGCCGCCGCTGTTTCTTGAGCACGACGTGATCCGAATTCTGCTAAAGAATCGTCTTCGTCAACGACTGACTTTAAGCGCGCTGCTTTCGTCGCAATTAAAGTCTGGTAATTCAGCATATTTAGAATGGCCGTCTCAACTAGTTGACATTGACCTAACGGACCTTCAACTTGAATCAATGGCTCATCTGCGAAACATAATTCACCTTCTCGCATTGAACGAATGGTTAAATTGAATTCCATATTCTCTAAATAAGTCAAAAATTCTTCCGGATATATTTCTAAGCTTCTTAAGTAGTCCAAATCGCTCTGAGTAAATTTCAAATTATTGATATAATTTAAAATCCGCTCTAACCCTGCAAAAAGAGCAAAACCATTCTCGAAAGGTATTGATCTAAAATAAGATTCAAAGACTGCTTTGCGTTGATCCATTCCATTCTGCCAATATGTTTGTAACATATTAATCTGATACAGATCTGTATGTAACATTAAACTATCATCTTCAAATTTATACATAAGCATCCTCCAATAAACTGTTTACTTCATTTCTTGTATATTATATCACATAACTAATAGTGTATTTTAAACTCACCACTAATTATTCGAGCATCACTTAAATTATTTTAAATATAGCATAAATGGACCAGATTTCATATATATTACACTTTAAAGGGCTTTTTTGAAGCAATAAAAAGACAAGAAACTTCCGTAAAAGTCTCTTGCCTCATAAATTCATAATGATAATTTATTCTCACGTGACGATAATTTAGCAACCATTGAAGGTGTAATCACGCTGGTGATGACAACTGCCATTAATGTTTCAGATGCAGCGGCAGTTATGTATTCTCCAAGAACCTCTGGATAAATACTTCCTAAAATTCCTGCTGTTGAAACTGATAATCCAGCAACTGTCATAAATGTCGCACCAACGGACCCATCATTGCCTAAGACATTACGGTCAATAACAATAAAGATGACACTTACAATATAGAAGACAATTGTTACAATAATTCCTGCTCCTCCTGCCTGGAACGCTTCAATTAAGTTCATTCCGTAACCTAAGTTCCAACCCATTAACATCGTTAAACCTGGTAAAGCTGGTATGAATAAACTTCTAAAATTCGGATCAATATTACCAAAGGCAATCCTGCTGCCATCGGGATAAGTGTACTTAAAACAGGCGTCCAGTCCATGCCGCCCCCACTTGATATACCAAAAACAATCATTGGAACTGCAGCGATACTGAATAAACCTGTGATACCGTAAACTGCTGTATCTTGTTCTGTTCCGTATTGTTGCATTAATGATAAATACACAGCTGGGTTAATTGAACAAATAACAATTGTAAATGCTAAGGTATTGATTCCAAAAACCCCTGGTAAGCCAAAGATTGAAATATACAATAAACTTAATCCAACTCCAACAGCAAATTTAACTAACAACAGAACACCTTGATGTTTTAAAGCATAACCGATTTTCTTTAAGTCAATCCCAGTTCCCGAGCAAAAACAATCGCACCAACGATTCCGTTCGTTCCTTAACCTCCAAAAATATGTTCAGTTAAACCACCTACTTGGAACAAGTTTGGCCAAAAAGTATACAAAATTGAACTAATCAACATTGGGACTAGAAAAGTTCCTGCAGGAACTTTTTTAATCGCATTTAACACTAAATTTTAACTCCTCTTATTTATTGAAATTCCTATCATAGTATACTTCCTAGCTGTAACTATCTAATATTTTGTGTAAACGTACTAATCATATTTTTTGAAATTGATTAAATTTTGTTTTATAGTAATTAACAAAGGAGATGTTATAAATGAAAAAATACATTAGTAAAAGTGCAATGGTGCTCTCAGCAGTGTTATTATTCGGAGCATCCTCCGTAACAAGTTTAAATGGCGTATTCGCACAAGATTCAGTAGATGAAATTTCTGAATCAGTTGGTGATACAGTTGATAATGCAGCAAGTGATATTAGCGATGCTGTGACAGATGAAGAAAGTGAATCAACAACTCAAGAACATGGTGAAATGGTGCACGATGACGAAGGTCGCTTACCGGGTAATATTAAGATTGAACGCGAACCAACATATAAAGTAGGTGACGATGTTCAAATTAATGCAACACATATGCCTGGTATGGAAGGCGCTGAAGGGACAGTCATTGCTGCCTTTGATACAACCGCATACGAAATCTCTTATACACCAACAGACGACAGTGAACCCATAGAAAATCACCGTTGGATAGTACAAGAAGAAATTGCTGAAGCAGCTGATCAAGAAGACGCAGACGCACCATTTGAAGTCGGTGATGAAGTGACAGTTGAAGCTTATCATATGCCTGGTATGGAAGGTGCAACGGCTACAATCGATGCCGTAAATGAAACAACTGTTTACTTAGTTGATTACATCGATACTGAAAGTGGCGAAGAAGTCATTAACCACAAATGGGTAACAGAAGATGAGTTAGCAACTTTAGATGGAGCAGAAGAAACTGCCCCAGCTACATCTGAGTCTACTACTGAATCATCAGAAGATGAAAGTGAAAGCGAAGAATCATCGTCAGATGAAGAATCTGGATCAGAGTCTGACTCTACTCCTGAAGAAAATTCAGATGAAGAATCAAGTGAAGAAAGTACACCTGAAGAATCTAGTTCGCAAGACTCTAGCAGTGAAGAAACTGAATAATTACTAATAACCCTATCCTCCCGTTTCGGGAGGATATTTTTTTACTTACTTTTACCCTAAAATTCACTGCAACAAAAAAATACCGCAAAGGCGATCCTTTGCGGTATTAAATCAATCATAAATTATTCTGCAGCTTCTGAGCTTTCTTCAGTCGTTTCTTCTACTGACGATTCTTCAGCTGGCACTTCAGTTGTTTCTTCTGATGTTTCTTCAGCAGGAACTGATTCTTCAGTTGTACTTTCTTCTAATGATTCAGTACCTTCTGTTGCTGACTCTTCAGTGGAGCTAGCTTCATCAAAAGTTGGTGCACCTTCTGGAACTACGATATCAAAGACTTCACCATGGTTAGCAAAGTTGAATTCCATAGAGAATGCTACACTAAAGTCTTCTGGAATTCCTTCAGTTGTTTCTCCCATATCAGCAGCGATTTCTTCCATGTTTGCTCTATCCAAACTAAAGTCCATTAACATATGAGTTAAGTAGTAAGTTTCTTTAGAGTAACGGAATTCCATCGTATCAACTAATTGGAACATTACACTCTTAGTTGCTTCCATTGAAAGATCCATTTGTTCTTCTAATGTTTGACGATCTTCTTCAGTAACTTCTTGTCCATTTGCTTCTGCTTGTTGAATCGTTTGGTCAATAGTTTCTTGTTTGATTTGTTCCATGTCTACGCGACTTTCAACATCTGTCCAGAATTCATCTGGATTAATATCTTGTTTTAAAGTCATGACGTATTCAGAATCCGTCTCACTTAAATCAAAGTATTTTTGAGTCAATTCAGGGTTACTCATTGTATCTGATTGTTCTTGTATTTGGGCCATCATACTATCAAATTCGGCAGCAATTTGCTCTTCTTGAGCTGATACATCTTCAACAGTCCAGCTTGAACCATCGAATAAGTAAGCAATACCATCAATAATGGATGCTTGTCCTGCGAAATCCAAAGGCATTGTAGATGGGTTACCTTCTGCATCTGTTGTAACTAACTCACCCGTAACGTCCCCAGCTAATTCAAATGCAAAAGCCTCTTCTACGTTATAACGAAAATCAAAGTTTAATGCCGCATCGATAAATTGGTCGGCAGAAACATTAATTGTTCCGTCACCTTCCATAGATACTACCTCTTGGTTTACCTCACTAATTTGAGTTAGGACCTCGTCCCAGTTAGTATCTTGAGCTGAAACAGTGGGTGTTACGACACCAAATGTCATTATTACAGTTGTCAATAAACTAAAAAATATTTTAATAGGTTTTTTCATTTTTTCACTATCCTTTCTTTACAGCTGATTATACTATATTTATAGAAAGTAAGCCAAATGATATCCCTTTCCAGTGATTAAAACTAAAAAAACACAGTATAAATTTATCGATAACTCGATCTATATTTAAAAAATTTATTACTACTTTATCACTAAAATTTCATCTATAATTCTTTATTCTATAGCATCTGCCTAAAGAAAAAACAAGCATGGACTCATTCGAGCACCATGCTTGTTCATATAGATTCATATTTTTTATTTAACGATAATAATCGTCTTCGCAAAATCAGACCATTCATCTTGTGCGGAAACTTCTTCCTCATCATCAACACCACGTGAACTTACTTTATCAAATAAGATTTTTACCGTTTGGAATAGTAGTTTGAAATCAAAGGCTATGGAAAAGTTCTTAATATATAACAGATCAAAGTTCAGTTTGCTATTAAAGTCGGTACTATACTTTCCATAAACTTGCGCATAGCCGGTAATTCCTGCTCTTACGTGATGTCTTAAAGTATAATACGGGTTCTGCTCTTTAAACTGTTCAACGAAGAACGGACGCTCTGGACGGGGTCCCACAAGCGACATATCCCCCTTAAGCACATTTAACAATTGCGGTAGTTCATCAATTCGTGTACTTCGAATAAATTTACCGACCTTTGTCACACGTGTATCGTTTTTCGCTGCCAATACAGGTCCAGAATCGGATTCTGCTGTCACTGACATTGAGCGGAATTTTAAGATATTGAAGTGTTTTTCACCTTTAGTAATACGCTCCTGCTTATAAAAGATAGGTCCTGGAGAATCAATCTTAATCGCAATAGCTGTTCCTAACATAATCGGTAAGGTTAAAATAGTTAAAACTAAAGAAACTAAGATATCAATGATACGCTTTAACATATTATCTTCAGATGGAATTTCAAAACTAGAAACTTCAATAATACTTTCATCTTCAAAGTTCATAATATTTGGATTAACCATCATTAAATTCTCAAATTGAGTACTTATAAATAACTTTTTATTCCGGCGCATTAAATATTCATAGATATCTAAACGTTGTTCTTCCGGTATATACCCTGTTAAATAAACAATATCCACATAATCCGCTAATTCCTCAACATGTTTTAAATAATCTGATAAGACAACATGTGTCACTTTATGACGTTTGTTTTTCATTAATGAAAAGTTCCGAACTGCTTCAAGTGCCCGGTCCGATTCTCCAACAACTAAGATTTTCTTTTGACCCCGAAGTTGCTGGTACAGTAAGTAAACCAATACATTAAAGATAAATAACACAAAGGTTCCAACAAATAAGTTCACTAGTAACACTGATCTTGGAAATGTTAGCCAGCTTCCCGCAAAAGTCAGAGCCATAATATAAACATTCAGTACTAACTGACTTAACATCGTAAAGTAAAAAATATCTAACACACTCTTGTTATAGAAAACGTAAGTACCAAATAGAAAGTTAATAATAATGTAACCGATAAATATCCATATATAACTATCTTCAAAAGCACTAAAGTTTCTAGCCGGTATATCGCCTAAAAATTTGATGTAAAATGATAAATAAATACACCCAATCGCCACTATGGAGCTCAGTATAACAGCACCAAAGCGTAACAAGTTATTCCATTCATAGCGATGCTTATTCACGCAATAACTTCCTTTCTTCCATTATTCTATTTTAAAATAAATCTTATATATAATGTTCTTTTTCTACCCTGTTTAATTCTATACAATTTAAATAGGAATATCAAAGAATTATTGCATATCTAAGCTAAACTATCAATAGTAAACTGATTAGAGTATGCATTAAGAGTAAAAAAGTACCAACAAGATTCCTCCTGTCGGCACTTTTCTATCATACATAATTAGTCAATTAATTTGAATTGTTCTTCAAATAATGGACTCACTGAACGGTTTTCGTGGATACGTTTAATCGCTTCTCCCACAAGTTGTGAAACCGTCACTGTTTCAATTTTATCTAAATATTTTTCTTCTGGTAAAGAGATTGAGTCTGTAATAATCACTTTTTTGATTGGTGATTTTTCTAAACGACTGATTGCTGGTCCAGATAATACTGGGTGCGTACAACAAACATAAATATCTTTAGCTCCTTTTTCCATTAAAGCATCTGCTGCTAATGTAATAGTTCCAGCTGTATCAATCATATCATCAATGATGACACAAGTTTTCCCTTGTACTTCCCCAACGATATTCATGATTTCAGCGACGTTTGCTTTTGGACGACGTTTATCGATAATCGCAATCGGTGATTTTAAGAATTCGGCTAATTTACGGGCACGAGTCACTCCACCGTGGTCAGGTGATACAACAACAACATCATCACCTTCAAGATGGTTATCGATAAAGTAATTTGCTAATAATGGCGCACCTAATAAGTGGTCCATTGGAATATCAAAGAAGCCTTGAATTTGAGCCGCGTGTAAGTCTAGCGTTACTAAACGATCTACCCCAGCTTGAACTAACATATTCGCAACTAACTTCGCTGTAATTGGTTCACGAGGTTGTGCTTTACGATCTTGACGTGCATATCCATAATAAGGGATAACAACGTTAATTGTTTTAGCACTTGCACGACGCAATGCGTCAATGGCAATTAATAACTCCATTAAGTGGTCATTTACCGGATACGATGTTGATTGTACTAAGTAAACATGGTCCCCACGAATACTTTCATCAATATTAACTTTAATCTCACCATCAGCGAACTGAGATATATTAATATCTCCTAATTCTACACCTACTTCATCCGCAATCTTCTCTGCTAACGGGCGGTTAGAACTCAGTGCGAAAATTTTTAGTTTTGAATCAGAATATGGTTTCTCTATCATTATTAATCCTCCAGATTTTGTTTGTCTTTGAAGCGTTTCCAGTATTTGTCTTTGTTCTCTTGTCGTGACCGAGCAATTGCAAGTGCTTCTTCTGGAACATCACTATTAACCGTAGAACCTGCTGCAATGATTGCTCGGTCTCCCACTGTTACAGGTGCAACAATATTTGATCCTGAACCGATAAATACGTCATTGCCAATTGTTGAACGGAATTTATTCTTTCCGTCATAATTTACAAATACAGTTCCACAACCTACGTTGACATCCGTACCAATATCCGCGTCCCCGATATAAGTTAAGTGCCCTGCTTTAGAGTTCTTTCCAACAACACTATTTTTGACTTCTACGAAATTTCCGATATGTGCCCCTTCTTTTAAGACACTCTTAGCTCTTAAGTGTGCGAATGGTCCCACAGTTACATTTTCTTCGACATTTGCAAATTCTAGCACAGATTGACGAATTTCAACATGGTCAGCAATTGTTGATGAAATAATTTCTGAATTTGAACCAATCGTTGAGTGTGAACCAATCTTTGTATTTCCTTTAAGAGATACCCCAGATTCGATTAATGTATCTTGACCAATTTCAACATCTGCTTCGATATATGTTGCTGTTGGGTTAATAAACGTAACACCGTTACGCATATGTTTTTCATTGATGCGTTTAGTCATCAAGCGTGTTGCTTCTGCTAACGCGATACGGTCGTTAACTCCAATAGCTTCATCAAAGTTATCCATCGTAAAGGCTTTAACAGTATCGCCAGCTTCTTTCATAATACTAATCACATCTGGTAAGTAATACTCACCTTGTGCATTTTCGTTGCCGACTTTATCCAAAGCTTCAAATAACGCTTTATTATTGAAGACATATGTCCCCGTATTAATTTCTGTAATGGCTTGCTCTTCTTCGTTTGCATCTTTTTGCTCAACAATTCGTGAAACCTCTTTATCACTTTGTCTAACTACACGACCGTATCCTGTTGGGTCTTCGGCGATTGCTGTTAAAATTGTTCCTTTAGCATTAGATTCTTCATGGAATTTGAACAATTGATTTAATGTTTCTGCTGAAAACAAAGGTGTGTCTCCACATATTACAAGAGTACTTCCTTCTTCATCTTTTAATAGATCTTTAGCTTGTAGTACAGCATGACCTGTTCCTAATTGCTCTTCTTGTAATGCAAATTCAGATTGATCAGCTAATACATCACGCACTGTTTCTGCACCGTGTCCTACAATTGTTACAATTCGCTCAACATTACTTTGTTGAACTGCTCGTAATACATGTTCTACCATTGAGATGCCGTTTATCGTATGTAGCACTTTATATAACTCTGATTTCATACGTGTTCCTTTACCCGCTGCCAGTACAACGGCTAATCGCTTCTCCATATAAACACTCCTTATTTTAAACATTTTTCTCTTAATAATTATAGCGATTATAGGCGAAGATATCTACCGTTTAATTTGACAATCCTGAATGAAACGACAAAAAAACGTTTACTCTGTTAATTGATTAAATAAACTTCCGGGTTGAACATCCAATTCATAACGTCTCTCTTCATCGTTATAAACTAATTGAACACTAATGAGTGAATCGATTGGTAAAGTTAATTGGTTCGTTTCGTGTGAACGATTCTCACCAAGGACACAAACTCCGACCGCTGTCGAATCAAATTCTTCAAGTAGTGAAATCATCCCTTGAGCCGTTCCACCATTACGAAGGAAGTCATCAACGATTAAGACACGTTGATTTGTTTTCAGGCTATTTTTTTCTAATTCCATTTTCTTAACTGTTTGGTGTGACCCAGATACATAATTAACAGAAATCGTTGGGCCGATGCCATCTGTTGAATCACGTCTCGCGATTACATAAGGAACATTTAAATAGCGTGCAACAATCGTTGCTAGACCAATTCCTTTTGATTCCACAGTCATGACTGCATCAATATTATTATGGATATAATGAGAAGCAATTAATCTACCGACTTTACTTAACATATATGAATCTTGCAAAATATCACTCATATGGATGTAATTACCTTGTAAAATTCGCTTTCCATGCGTAAATTTATCAATCAAAGTATTCAATAACTCTTTTTGTTCAATTAAAGGTACTTTTGGATAGAAGATAATTCCACCTGCTGCGCCCGGAACTGTCTTAACTTCTCCGAGTTCATTAATTTCAAAGACTTCTCGAACAAAATCAATATCTTCACTAATCGAAGATTTAGCGGCATTCAAAAACTCAACAAAATAAGACAAGTTAATTAACTGTCCTGGTCTATCGACTAAGTAATGGGAAATATACAACATACGTTGATTACGTTTTGGTTTATAATTTTTATCAGTCATAACGAAAGTCACCTCTTAGCCATATTCTACCAAAACACAAACAATAAGTATATATAAATTAATTTTGTTCGTGTCTATACCTGTGTTTGTGTCTTTGTCATTCTCATAGGGAACCGGGCAATATTATCTTAAAATATATACAATATTTAAGTTCACATGATTAAAGTAAAAGAAGGTAGGTTAAGAAAATGGCAATCAAAATCACTCGCAGAACGGGTTGGTTATTCAATATGGGGGCGAAATTAAACATAAAAATTAATGAAGAGGTCGTTGGAAAACTGTCGGATAATAGCTCGATTAACATTGACATTTCACCACCCGAAGTACAATTACAAGTCTCTCAGTTCGGTGGTTAACGTAGTAATAAACTCCGAATCTCAGATGGCAATATTGTCACAATCACTGCCTCACCTTTTAGTTGTTTTAGTTTTCTTGCGATCATCTTGTTAATGTTAATTTATCGCCCCTTGGCAGAGACACATTGGACACGTTATGTCGCGATTATTGCACTGATAGGTTACGGAATTAGTCACCTTGTGATTCCAGGTTATCATTACCGATTAAGTAAACGACAATCGTGAGATTTCTTACTGATATTTTTTAAGCGAAACTTGAGCAAAATCGCTAATCCATTTGGCCGGAGTTGGCGCTACTCAAGACAAACAACTAGTCCATTTGGCCGGAGTTCACTCATTTACAATAACAGCACAAAAAAAGAAGTCAAACTCTCACGAGTTAGACTTCTATAGTTTAAGATGGATTATTATGTTTACGTTTGCGTAAAGTCACAAAGTAAGTAGCCAACGATACAATGACAAAAATCACGATAAAGGCTAATGTAATCGACGCTCCTGGTGGTGTATCGTATTCGTAACTCGCAAATATACCTGCAAATATCCCAATTAAATTAATGATAATACCTATAACAATGGTCTTCCCAAAGCTATCTGATATTTTAATAGCAGTTGCAGATGGGATAACGACTAATGCTGAAACAAGTAATGCACCAACAATTGGCATCATAATACTAATCGCAACCCCTGTAAATACCGAAAAAATAATTGAAATGAATCGAACTGGCAGTCCACTAGTATAAGCAGTCGCCTCATCATAACTCATCACATATAGTGTTCTTCTAAAGATTAGATAGAAGATAACAATAGTGACTGAGAGCCCAACTAGAATTTTCACTTCACTTGGTGAGATCAATAAGATTGAACCAAATAAGTATTGATCAATTTGGAAATTACCTGAGTTTGAGTTCAAACTCACCAATACTAAGGCTATCGCCATTCCAGCTGACATCATAATTGCAACGGAAATCTCTGAGAAGGTATTGTAAATTGTTCTCAAGTACTCAATGATAATTGATGCACCTACAACAAATAATAAAGTAGAAAGTGTTGGATCTACTTGAAGGAACATCCCTAAGGCTACTCCTGCTAAGGAAATATGTGATAAAGTATCGGCTAATAATGACTGTCTGCGTAAAATTAATAATAAGCCAATAATCGGTGTAATAAAGGAAATCGCAACACCCGCAACTAATGCGCGTTGGATGAAGTCATACTGAAGCAACTCCATGGTGTTCCCCCCTCTCTGACAAGTCGAATCTCACGGTCAAAAAAGCCATCCAGTTCATTATCCGCATGTGTTACCATTAGGATTGCTTTCCCATGAACTTTAGATGTATGACGTAATAATTTATAAAAAGATTTTCTTGAAGCAACATCCATCCCAGTTGTTGGCTCATCGAGTACAAAAAAGTCTGGATCCATCGCAAATGTACGAGCCAAATTAATTCGTTGCTTTTGACCGCCAGATAATTCCCCAACTTTACGACCTCTTAAATGATCCATCCCGACGGATTTCAACGCTTTGTCTACATATTCATAATCTGTGGCATCGAGTTTTTTGAACCAACGTCCTTTAGGGTAACGACCTGATTCAACTAATTTTTGCACGGTACTGGGGAAACCAGCATTGAAGGACGTCACATTTTGTGGGACATATCCTATAGATAACTTCTCTCCAAATTGGTTTAGTTTTGAATAGATGACTCGACCAGTGGCTGGGTTTAACAAGCCGAGTATATTTTTAATTAAAGTAGATTTTGCTGCACCATTTTCCCCAGTTAAGATAACAAATTCTCCGGGTTCAATTGTAAAGTTAATACTGTCTAGCACTTTTTCGTCATCATAGTAAAATGATAAGTCATGCACTTCTAATAGAGACATAATGTTACACCTTTCTAGTTGTACGTTTCATTTCGTTAATTGAGCTAAGTTCTCTCTCATTATACTGAAATAATCCTCACCTTGCTCAATTTCTTCTTCTGTAATGAATTCCAATGTTCTTAATGGTCGTAACTCTGCACCGGTTGCTTGGCTCACTGTTTCTGAAATAGTCGTTGATGTCGTCGGGTCAACATAAATAACTTGAACGTTTCTTTCGTTCACTACTTTGGTCATTTCAGTTAACTTTTTAGCACTCGGTTCGGCATTATTTGCTAAGCCACTAATGGCTAATTGTTCTAAATCATAAGCGTGAGCTAAGTATCCGAAAGCCTCATGTTGAACGACAATTGTTCTGTTCTCCAAATCAGCTAAACCAGTTTCAAATGCTTCATTCAATGCTGTTAATTCTTCAGATAGTTTTTCGGCATTCTCAGTATAAGTTGCTTTATTCGCTGGATCGAGTTCAATTAAGGCATTTTTGACATTTTCTGCCTGTTGAGAATAAAAGTTTGGATCTAACCACGTATGTGGATCAAACTCATGCGAGTGACCTTCTTCGTGGTCATGTTCATCGCCGTGATTGTGTTCCTCTTCATGACCTTCCTCATGCTCATAATCATGTTCCTCTTCTTCATGATTATGATCACCTGATAATAGGTCAATGCCTTCCGTTGATTCAAGCACTTGAGTTGCCGCTTGATCAACAATACTTAATAAATCACTGACAAAAAACTCCATCTCATCATCTTGATAGATGAATAAATCCGCCTCTTGAACTGCCACAGCATCTTTTGCCGTAGATTCATACGAATGCGCATCTTGTCCACTTTCTAAAAGCATCTCAACATTAATAGCGTCTCCACCTATTCGGCTCGCTAAGTAATACATTGGATAAAATGTAGTCATGACCGTCTTTTTGTCTTGGGCATGAATGTTGGCTCCAGGTATAATTAAAGCGAAAGCAATAACAAATAAAACAAACTTCTTAAATAATTTCATAATGATCAACCTCTCTTAAATGTAATGGTTACTATTTAGGCTTTCACTATATTACTCCCGAAGTTTACTAAAGTCAAGACCATTAAACATGACAATTTAATCATATGAAAAATGTATAATTCTATGTATTTCTCTTCGTATTTATTATTTGACGGTGTTATTATATATGAAAGGATAAAAAATAGTTTGAATAATTCACAGATATTTCAATATACAACTAGAGTCCTATGAAAAGCGTACTCAATTCGCGTATATTTAAAGAGAAATGATCGCATAACCCAAATGCGAATGAGAGGATAAGAAAATGAAAAATTCGCTAGTTTTAGAAGTAAACAATGTATCTAAACAATACGGTAAACAACAAGCGTTAGAACACTTTAATTTAAATGTGAACAAAGGTGAAATTGTAGGTGTCGCTGGTCCAAATGGCGCTGGAAAAACAACTTTATTTCGAATTATTACCGGAATGACTCCCATTTATGATGGGGACTTAAAATTATTTGGTTCCTTAGATGCGGCAGGTTTAAGAGAAAACCGCAAATATTTAGGTACTATTATAGAAGACCCTGCCTTCTTTCCGGAAATGTCTGCCAAACAAAATTTAGAATTCTATCGGATTCAACGAGGCGTTAAAGATAAGAACCGCATCGATAAATTATTAACACTTGTCGGGTTAGCAGATGTTGGAAACAAGAAATTTAAAGGTTTTTCTTTAGGTATGAAGCAACGTTTAGCCATTGCCTTAGCTCTCATTCATGAACCGGAACTGCTTGTATTTGATGAGCCAACAAATGGTCTCGACCCTGCAGGTATTATTCAAGTGAGAAAGTTATTACAAAAATTAGCTAAAGAAACAAACTTAACGATTCTAGTCTCTTCACATATTCTTTCGGAGTTAGAAAACTTGGCGACCCGCTTTGTAATCGTAAACCATGGTAAGAAAATCGATGAGTTCACCAAAGAAGAATTACAAGAACGTCTGCAAAGTTACTTTAAGTTTAAAGTAGATGACACTGACCGAGCTAGCCAACTGCTTGAAACAGAGTTAAATACAACTGAATTTGAAGTGACAGCTGAAGGGATGATCCATGTATTTGACCCAAATATTGAAGCCAGCGACATTGCTGATACCTTTGTAAAGAACAATCTGAAACTTTCTCATTTATCGCGTAACTCTCATAATCTTGAAGAGATGTTTATTAATTTAACTGAGGAGGCGCATTTTAATGATGAGATTATTTAAAGCTGAATTATACCAACTTTCAAACCGCCTTGCACCTAAAATTTGGTTATTTGTTGGTTTATTACTGGGTGCAGCTATTCCAATAATTTTCTATCTCGGAACTTGGGTAGAAGAAGGCATTCGCCCAATTATTCAAGTCCTTCCGGCAGAGACTTTAATTTACTTTGCCTTTATCCCATTAATGACAAGTACCGCAATTTTCCTATTAATCGGTCTAGGCAATACGGCTTTTCATGACGAAACGCGAAACCGCACTTTAATTAACACTGTGAGTACAGGGCACTCTCGAATGAAGATTTACTTAACTAAATACTTGAGTAGTCTATTTTTAGCTGTTTGCTTTTTATTTATTACTATCACCGGGTTTGCTATTGCGGGTTCTATGATTTTCAATGGTGGCATTTCGATTTATTATGAGATTTTATTTATGGAGACTGTTTTAAGTTACTTACCCATTTGGTTAATGTACTTGGCACTTTTTCAAATCATATATTTCTTCTCAACGAGCAATGCTTTGATGAATTTAACGATCCTTGGTATCGTTGCCTTACCATTAATCTTACAGCTTTTGGCATTGCGTTTTGATTTTATCGAAATGATTGAACCTTACATCTTCACCCAATTAAGTCCGGATAATCC
The DNA here is from genome assembly GCF_014049385.1 of Ruoffia halotolerans. Classification (GTDB taxonomy): domain Bacteria; phylum Bacillota; class Bacilli; order Lactobacillales; family Aerococcaceae; genus Ruoffia; species Ruoffia halotolerans. Next base: position 45,427 of record NZ_JACAOA010000017.1, read on the forward strand.
AATCATGATTCAAGAGATTGATTTCACGCCATGGTTAGCCTTGATTTATTTCGCTATCTTTATGTTTATTGGAATCAGTCTATTCAAACGACGTGAAATAAAATAGAAAACACGACCCACTTCGGATTACTTTCCGGTGTGGCTCGTGTTTTTTTCATTACACTGATATGATTCTTCTCTATCTGGTACGACTAAGAACAAGACAGATAGAATGCCTAACATTAATAAAGCGAGTATAATTTTTACAAATATGATTGGTGCGAAATAAATTGATACGCCCATTAGAATCACGATATTGACAAGCATTTTGTATTTCTTTTTACGTGGAATAGATTTAGTTTCAACGTAATCTGAAACGTAAAACTGATACATTTTAGTTTGCTGCAACCAGTTTGTAAAGCGTTCGGAGCTTCGTGCAAAAAAGAAACCGGCTAATAATAAAAAGGGAGTCGTCGGCAATACAGGTAAGATAGTCCCAATAAAACCTATCGCAAACGTAATAAACCCACATATGATGTAAATATATTTTTTAATCAATTTATATCCCTCCTTTTTTATTATTTTAAGATGGTATCATTGTACACTTAATCACAAACTATTTCAAAGATTCTTTTGAATTTTTACAAAAAAAGTGATAGTATCCAACATATTGGAAACAATCACTTTATTCTAGCGTCTATTGATTTAAAAATGTACTTAAACATTCAGGTAAATATTTTTCTTTAATGTCTTTAGGAAGATTTTCGTAAACAACATCAAGTTGTTCAGATAAATTTTTGTTCATTATTTGTTGAATTTCTTTAATCTTCATATCGCGTCCAATAATTTCAGCGATCGCAATTTGACGAAGTACTTCAATATAACTGAAAGCTAAAGCTACAGTCAACACACTTGCAGTTGTCCCAGAGATCATCCCACCAGCAACTGTTCCGATACCTGGTATGATTTTAAAAGCTGATGAGACGAGGATTTTACCGAAGTAAGTCGCCCCACCAGTCCCGCCAATCCCTGCAATAATTGACACAATTTGTGATTTGTCCAATGACAAACCAAATATAGATGTAATGTGCGCTAACATTGTAATTTGCATCGGCACAAGGAGCGTGGCATCGGAAATCGGAATCGGTGAAAAACCAACGCCAAAAGCTGAAGCTACATACTTATTTGCCCAACGCCTAGCGTGTTCCACTTTAATGTTCAAATCTATTTGTTGGGCGTTGATAAAAGCCTTGTGAACCTCTGTTGGTACCACTTCAAGTGTTGTATCAATTAATTCTTGCAATCCATAAGCAGGTATTCTTTGTTCACCACGAATCAAATACGTTTTCGCTAACAATGGAATAATTGACTGAACTGGCATATTAAGCTCGTTTAAATATTTCTCAAAGTCACTATTCTTCTCACCAATCGCTTGCGTCAAGATTAGCAACACAGGCACATGCTCAGCCATTGCTTCAATTAACTCCATCTCAAATGGCTCAATCCGCGCCATTGTACTGTTAATACAGTAATAAACTATATCAATGGCTTCATGAGGACCTTTTTCTTTTTGTGATTTAATTAAATCTGAAAGTGACAGTAAGACTTCATGCTGCGCTTCAGGATTAAGCTCTAAACCTTTTGTGTCATACAAAGTCAGTGGGACACCCTCTTTAGTAATTTTCTCAACATGTTGAGTGATCGGTTGTCCAACACCGGTTTCTGCTAATTTTTCCCGGAAGACAGCATTAATTAAAGTACTTTTACCACTTCCTGTTTTTCCAGCAACTAAAATATTAATGGGTTCAATGCGGTCCACTTCTTGCTGAGTCTTCTCCATTAAATTATTCGCGATATCTCGATTCGCTTTTCTTTGTGTGATTTTATTCCATAAGCTCACAATCTACCATCCCTTTCAATTCATTCTTATCTTCTGCGGTTCGATATTAGAATGAGTCGTATTAACTGGAGCGCCGTACTTAACGTGGCTGCAATATATGTGAAAGCTGCTGCATCTAACACTTTTTTCGCTGCGGGCACTTCTTCCTGCACAAATACTCCTGTTTCCCCTAGAATCGCTAGGGCTCTTTTACTTGCATCAAACTCTACGGGTAAAGTGACTAATTGGAAAACGACAACTAAACCAAAAGCAAGAATCCCTATATTAACTAAACCAGTTAATTGAAATAATAAACCAATTAAAATTAAAGGCATCGCGATAGATGACCCAATTTGAACGACTGGTGCAATCGCACTTCTTACTTTTAAGAATGCGTAATCTTTTTGATCTTGAATCGCATGTCCAACCTCATGGGCTGCTACGGCTACTGCAGCTACTGAAGTTTGATCATAAGTTGCTTCTGATAAGCGCAACACTTTATTTCTAGGGTCATAATGGTCAGTTAAACGCCCTCTTACTTGTTCCACTTTTACATTAGATATTCCTGCTGTTTGCAAGATATGCTCTGCTGCTTGCTTCCCTGTAATTCTTTTTTCTGTATCTAATTGATCGTATTTATTGAATGTCGATTGCACACGATTTTGTGCGAACATAACAATTCCCATTCCGATAAGGACTAAAATGTAAGTCCAATCCATATAAAACATATGTATTCCTCCTTAGTTGAAATCACTATAATTATACCACATATACCATTTTTCTTTGCATCCGACAACTTGTAATGATTATATAATACTGACATTAATTTAAGATGAATAAAAAATAACCGAAACGCTCTGAACGTTTCGGTTTGTAGATTAGCGTATATTTATTATCGCATAATTTGATAAATTGACATCCAACTTAAGGCGGATATTATTTTTCTTCAGCAGGTAAAACTAAGTTTAAGATAATTCCAACAACCGCACTTAAAGCCGTCCCTGAAATAACTAAGGCTGAACCTACTTCAAAAACTGCCCCGCCTAAACCAATAACTAGCATCGCACTTGCGATAATTAAGTTACGGGATTGGTTAAAGTCTGTTCGATCACTGATTAATACTTTTAATCCATTACTTGCGATAACCCCGTAAAGTAAGATAGACATTCCACCTAAAACTGATTGAGGAATTGTTGAAATTAGAGCCGTGAATTTCCCTAAGAAACTGATGATAATTGCAATAATAGAAGCATTACGAATGACTGATATACTCGCTACTTTTGTCATACCAATAACTCCTGTATTTTCCCCGTAGGTTGTATTGGCTGGTCCACCAATGAATGCCGAGAATAAAGAGGCAATTCCGTCACCGGCTAAAGTTCTGTCTAAACCAGGTTTTTTAATATAATCATGACCTGTAATTTCCCCAAGAACCATCACATCTCCCATATGCTCCGCGATTGTTACAAATGCAATCGGGATAATCGCTAATGCTTCAGCACCAAAGTAGAAGTTATATCGATCTGGACTGTTTCCAAATGGTAGGCGAATATCTGGTAACGCAAACCAACTTGCTTCATGAACCGGGGTTAAATCAACAATCCCTAGTAAAATCGCCACTATATAACCCACAATAATTGCAATTAAGAATGGAATCACTTTGGCAAAACCTTTCCCTTTACATGTAACAAATACAGCTACGGCAAAAGTCACAACAGCCGTAAGAATTTGGCGCCAATCTCCACCTGAAACAAAGCCAGCATTTTGAACCGCTGTCGCTGATAAACCTAATCCGATAACAACAATCATTGGTCCAATAACGATTGGTGGGAATAATTTATTAATCCAGCCGCTTCCGATTTTATGTATGATAAATGCTACAACAACATAAACAAGTCCAACTAACATAATTCCAGTTTGAGCTGCATCAATACTTCCACCCATTTGATCAATCGCAAATGACATCGCTGTAATATAAGCAAATGATGAACCTAAATATACCGGTACTTTAAACTGAGTCACAACCATATAAATCAGCGTCCCAACCCCACTTGCTAAAAGTGCTGTCGACACTGGCAAACCTAATACTAAAGGCACTAAAATTGTCGCACCGAACATCGCAAACACATGTTGGAAACTTAATAATAAACCAGGTATTAAAAATGGCTTCTCATGTACATCCAACAACATTCTTTTTTCTTTTCCTGAATTTTCCATATAAACAGCTCCTTTTTGTTTAGGTTCACTTTGGACAAAATAAATAGCCCTTAGCAAAAACAGGGCTTTAAAGAAGTTCATATGTAAATTGATGGCTCGCTCAACGCAATACCCTCTATAAAATGAAGTCTTTAGTAACCTCTCTGGATTACTTTAAAAGTCCCTTTAACCTGTCAAAATTTTACCATGTATAAGGAATATTGCAATAGAAAATGTAAGATTTATTGAATATTTGTTTAGAAAAGTTTGTTGATGGGGGATGTTGGGTGGTGACAAGGGAATTAATCGGTTAATAGGACGGGGCAGACGTTAACAGTGGTAATTAAACACTTAACAGGACACGTCACCGCATGACAAGGGAAATTAAACACTTAACCAAAACTAACACAAAAACAGACCAGCAGTCGCTTTTAGCTGGCTGCTGGCCGGTATATTGGAATATGTTTCTAATTAAGATAATAACATCGCATCAGATGCTAATGTTTCACCTGATTCTTGACGGAAGAGCTCCATTAAACGATCAATCGTTAAGTTTTTCTTCTCTTCGCCACTCACATCAAAGATTATTCTTCCTTGGTGGAGCATAATCAGACGGTTACCATATTTCACCGCATCATTCATATTATGGGTAATCATTAATGCAGTTAATTGTTGTTCGCTCACAATTCTATCTGTTAATCTGAGAACCATTTCACTTGTTTTAGGGTCTAGCGCTGCCGTATGCTCATCCAGTAGCAATACTTGTGGCTTACGTAATGTTGCCATTAAGAGTGTTAACGCTTGGCGTTGTCCACCTGACAAGTAAGCAACATCTGTAGTTAAACGGTCTTCCAATCCTAAATCTAATATTTTCAAGCGTTCGATCATTTGTTGACGATCCGCTTCTTTAACACCTTTACGAAGGCCACGTTTTAAACCACGTCGGTTAGCTAACGCCATATTTTCCTGAATTGTTAAACGCGCCGCTGTCCCCATCTTCGTGTCTTGAAACACGTACCCAATTGAGTCCGCACGTTTGTTCATTGGAAGGCGTGTCACGTCTTTGTAATTAATTTCAATTGAGCCTTCATCAGGTGTCTGTGAACCATTAATTGTATTGAGTAAAGTTGATTTACCAGCACCGTTCCCACCAATAACAGTTACGAAGTCTCCATCATAAAGTGTTAAATCAATGCCTTTTAGAACGTGATTCTCATTAACTGTTCCACGTTCGAATGATTTTTGAATACCTGATAGTTCTAATTTAATTTTTCTTTCTTGAGTCATTATTTCGCACCTCCACTCACTGCGCTCTTCTTCCGACTACCAAATTGTCTTTGAATTTGAGGGAAATACAATACTAATCCAAGTAAGATAGCAGAGAATAGACGTAAGTCAGTTGGACGAATATCTATCCATGGTTGGTTTAAAATAAAGTCAATAATTAAGCGGTAAATGAAACTACCTAAAATGATCGAAGTTAAACGGAAACCAATTGATTGGTTAGGAATTACCACTTCAGCAATAATGACTGAGGCAAGTCCAATAACAATGGTACCTATACCCATACTTAGATCGGCGAAGCCGTCTTTTTGTGCTACCATTGCTCCACTTAAGGCAATCAACCCGTTACCAATAATATAGCCTAAAGTCTTCATAAGGTTTGTATTAATCCCGTTTGCTTCACTCATTCGTGGGTTATCCCCAGTTGCTCGAAGCGATAGCCCCATTTCAGTATGCAGAAACAGAACTAATAAAGTAATGATAATCGCTAGGATAATCAAGCCAAGAACTGTTACAGACATATTTTTACTGAAACCAAACATATCTTCCATAGGTGTGAAAATCGTTTCTTGACCCAGTAAAGCTAAGTTTGAACGTCCACCCATGACTTGGAAGTTAACCGAATATAAACCTGTTTGAAGTAAAATACCCGTTAAAAGTGGTGGGATATGAAGTTTTGTGTGTATCCAACCTGCGAGTAAACCACCGGCTGCCCCACCTGCGAAAGCTGCTGCAGTTGCGAGAAATGGATTAAGACCATTTGTAATTATAATGGCTGCGATGGCGCCCCCTAAGGGGAACACTCCTTCGGCTGATAAATCTGCGATATCAAGTAATCTGAAGGTAATGTATACCCCAATAGCCATGACTGCCCATACAACTCCTTGGCTAAAACTTGATGAAATAACATCTAGAATCATAAGTTAAACATA
>NZ_JACAOA010000018.1 GCF_014049385.1 Ruoffia halotolerans
ATTGCTTTTTGAATAACAAGTATAATAGATGAGACAATAATATTATTTAATGTATACTGATTCATTTTATTCGTATTAGTATAAAGGCGATCATATAATGGATGCGCGCTATTAATTAAGATTCTGATATTTGAAGAGTCAAATGAGTCTGAATATACATCAACCCAATCCATCCAGATTCTCCATAAGCCACTTTCGGGATCATGGAACTCTTCGATAGGGAATTCTGAACCATCTCCATCTACAGAGACAGAATATGCTAGAAGTGGTTCTGAGCTAAGCTGCATCCCGATTTCATCAGCTTGGAAAAGGGAAGTGTTATGTAGTTCATGAACGATTAAATAATATTCAAAAAAGATAGTACCTCGTAATGAATTTGGTTCGAAAACTTCTTCAAAATCAATCTCAATATTTGAATCTTTCATACCGAATTTTTTAAGAATAAGATTCTCAGTAAAGTTTGATGTTCGAGAATGTATTTTTACAGCAATCGCTAAGGTGTTTTCTTGAGCGGTTACACCCTCTAGACCAAATAATTTAGACGGGTGTTTGATTGAAATTGATTGTGTAAGTTGTAGTTCATTTTCGGTAGGTGACCAAATACTATCATATTCATTGATTTTGTAGGAATATGAATCGTCTAACTCTATGGTTTTTTCATCATTTAAGACATCGGCATATGACAGCCTTGGAAGCGAGAGGTAAATGCCTGCTTCTTTCATTAAGTTTTCATCAAGCAGTTTGTATAAAAGAAATTTTGAACTCATTAGTCATCACCTTCTTTTTTGATATGTTCGGTATTCATCGACAAGCTAGGAGCCATAGATAAATCATGTATCTCGATTTCAATCGTTCCTTCGATAACTAATTTTTCTTTATTTGGATTTGGTATTTCGAAACTAGCTGATTTTTTATGCGATGTATCTGTAACATTGTTTACTTTTTTATTAGCGATTTTTGTTAATTTAACTTTATTAATAATAAACGGAAAAGGAAGCGAACCTTCAAAAGTTTTATTCCAACTTTCTTGGTTATATACCTTATCTGTCGTGAGAACAGTAAAGAATAGCGTGCTCTTTGTATCTGCTTGCAAGGTCGCGTTAAATGATACTGAACGTAAATTCTCAGAAACAAACCCAATATCAGTGACATTGATGAGCGAATTCGGTGCCAATGTGTCTTTTTTCTTTTTTCTTTGAGGCTTTTGCTGAATTGTAGCAGATTTACCAAAGTTAGACATAGGTAGGAACATATTACCGAAGTGTCTACTTAAAGCTGATGTACGCCTAGAAGCCTTAGCTTCAGTATTATTTAAATCTGTTGATAATTCTTTAGCAACTGATCTTTTTATTCGATTGACAATAGTCACTCGCCCACTATCAATGATTTTATCAATCCAAGTTGCATGGTCTGCATTCTCAGTATCTCGAAGATAGCTTTCAAGGGTAGAATAATAATTCAAGTATTTCTTATGCAAATTACCATCACTATTAGGTACAAAGACAGCAAAAACATATGAATTTTCTTCAAGGGATAAACCCTTCATCCATTCATTGTCGTTGACAACATATTCAACTACCATCCCTGGCTTTCTCATATAAGCAAGAATATTTGCTCCATAAGGGCTACCGTCTTTAAAAGTCGCGTTACCAATATAATTAATAGGGGAGATAAATCCACTATTTTTATACGCCTTTAAGTCATCGATACTTAATTGCACATAGGCTAGATAACCAATCGGAATCTTATTATTCGACATCCCAGTAGAGGCTAAATGAATCGCCTTTGCTTGAATTCTTTTATGTGGTTTAGGACTCTCAGTTGAGTCTAATTGTATAGCGTATGAATACAATGATTGAAACCAACTAAAAGTCAAACTGAAATTTTCGGGTCGAATGGTACGTCCATTAACTGAAGGAACTAATATAGAATTATTAGTAAACTCACTATAATGGCGGTTATAAATTCTTGGAAAATACCATCTTTGAATAGCCTGTATAATAGATTCTTCAATATCAGTTTCCCAAGGGAAATCATTTTTTGAATTGTCTTCCATAGTTATTTTTGAATCATTTATGAAAGGCACAATTATAGTTGTCCCTGTTTTATCCCCACTGTACGATTTAACCCCTAATGAGCTAATAAAATCAGAGATAAACTGAGAGTCTGTAATCGGTAATGTTTTAGCATAGATATCTGAAGATTCTTTCTCGCCCCACCAAGCAATCCCTCTGTCGTTATTAGGCATAATTGCATCTGATTTATCAGAGTCTTCAATAAGACAGGCCGCTAATCGTTCCTCGTATTTATTATTATGCTTAACGCGTGAGTAGTATATGACAATGCCACTGCCCATTCTGAAGAAACTAGTTTTTCCTAGACCCCATGATCCACCAGCATCTACTTTGTCTTGATTCATATTTAGACCGTAAATTAACTTATATATATTACTGTTATTAAGTTCATCTTTATCATCCGTGTTAAACTTTCCCGTTAAACCGGACGTATTACTATCTCTAATAGCTACAATAGTTGACTCTCTTGGAAATAATTGCTTAAGTCGAGTATCGATAGAGTCAAAATGATGAGCAATTTTATTTGTTGCGATTTTGTCAATGGTTACGTCAATATTTGTTTGATCATTCTTAGGTAAAGTGGCATCAAGGCTATTTTGGAATGATTCACGAACAACTAAATCGACTATTGGTAGCGAATCATTCTGCAAAGACCGTAATATAGCTTTTCCAGAAGGCGCCATTCTGTCATCTATACGTGCAATTTCAATTTTCATTCTTCATCCTCCTTATGGGAATCGCCATCATCCTCATTAATCGGAACAACAATTTTAAGTTTTCTTGCAAGATTTTTATTTTTTCGTGCACCTGGAATCATGAGATTGATTCCGATTAAATCTTTTTCGAAGTTTAAAGGATATCTATTACTTGAAGTACTTCGAGCTTTCCTAAATTCTTCTTCAGTTTGCTTTCCTTTGTCAATTCGATAGATCACTAATTGTGGCACGTTACCCAGTCCATGTTTAGCTCTAAGTTGTTGTGCTTCTCTACCAGAAGGGCTCTTTTTCATATCTTCCGAATTTAATTGTTCGATATCGCTGATTAAATCAGAAGGTGTCCGTAACGCACCAATTGATACTGTTTTTCCATCATTTTGTGCTTGACCTAATCGCGAACGTTGGATGTTCGGTGGGTTATAACCATGAATATCCCAACCTGACTGATTATCCGATACTTTCGGGATATTTCCTTTCGAAGAAAGTATAATATTCCAATTAGCGTAACCATTCTCTTCGCGAGTATCATCGTACCAATCTAGAAAAGCTTTAATATTTGAAAAGGCAGTATCTTTATCACTAAAAATCATTGATTCTAAGTACTTTTTAACAAAATCATATTCAACATCACGCCAAATCATTTTATTTCTAGATAAGTCAAATTCATCAGTAAGAGAGTTCAAAAATTTTTCTGTCACTGTCAAATTATTTTCTAAAACTGATAGCTCGTTTTTAAATAGGATTGTTTGACGATTAAAACCAGAAAAATCAATATCAGATAATTCTGCTGATTGCATTTTATTACTTGAAGTAATTCTTAAAAAATTATTATTAGGTGAATTTTTAATTTTGACTCCAGCTTCATATGGTAAGTAAGTTTTAGCACTCATATCTTGAATATCTTCAATAAGTTCAGAATTTAATTGAGTAATGAATTCAAATCGTCTTTTAGTCTCACTATCCATCCAAACTCGAGGGAATAATTCATATGTAGGACGGTAACCAAACCATCTTCCCATTTGATATAAAGTATCAGCTTGCTTTGTTTGACGGATAAAGTAAGAGCTAACAAGTCCTTCTAAGGTTAAACCTCTAGAAAGAGTATTCCCGCCGACTACAATGAACAGTGGAGCAAAGCTAAGTCTCCTTTCAGGATAAACTAGTCGAACATGTTGGTTCTCAACGCGAGTCTGACTGTTATCTATAACAAGATGGAATCCTTTATGATACTCTAAAGCCTCATCATCTTTTAAACCTATATGATCAACATAATTTTCGTTATTTGAGTTGATTAGGCCTTTAAGTTGGATTAAAATATCCTCCCATTTAGGATAGTCATTGATGAACTCCTTACTTGAGTAAGATGTGACTGCTTCAGAGAAATCCTCTTTAGTAAATTCAGTCGATTCATGTTCAAATAATTCTTTTAATTTATCAAAGTACTCTTCACGATTCTCACGCATGCTCTCTAAATATGCACGAATTAAAGAAGCCACTTTTTCTTGATCAGCAATTTTTAAACTTGTATGAACTAACATTGATACGGGTTTCGTAAAACGTAAGTGCCTTTGCATTGCAGAAACCAACACGAACCAATCAATCGCTTTTTGAAAACTAGGCGGCAAATAGTTAGTATCCCCTTTATGCAGAGATTTTATTAATTCTTTATCTGTATCACTGATTGTTCTAATGATGGGTAAGGAAGGACCTGTCTCTGGTTCTGCTAAACCAAACATTTTATCAGCACCAAGATAGTCGCTTGAAGGTGTTAAGGTATAGATAAAATCTTTAGGGAATAACGAATAATCCCCAATTTCATTTAATACATTTGCATAAGGCGTACCAGTATAAGATATATAGTTGACTGCAAGGGCTTGCTTTCCGTTAAAACCATTTACTAAATCGAGAACTTTTTTATTAATAGTACTTCTTTCTTCATCTTCTAGTTTTTTTGTATTAATACTCGCTTGATCAGCTTCATCATCGATAATGAGTATTTTTAACTGTTTTAATTTATTTGGATCCGAATAAAGCCACTTTGCCAAATTATCTAGTCTAGATTTATTTTTCAATGAAACAACGAAATATTTCTTTTTGCTATGTTCCTGTAAGTTAATATTATTCCAATTATTCGGTGCACTTCTATCTGAAACTTTTGGATTATCAATATTAGTCCAATCCCACCAAGCTGCACCTTTATTTGAGTCTAAATCACCATATAACCTGTTAGCTGTTTGGATACGTAAATTTTCGATCACTCCTGATAGAATAATAAAAAAATTAAATCCGTTATCAGCAGCTATAGACATAACTGCCGCCATATTAGCTGTTTTTCCCGATTGTACATCACCGATCGTTAGCCCTTTAATTGCACCGCTTTCGCGTGTGTCCATACTTAATTGTTGGACTATGTTGAAGGCATCATCTTTAATATTTGCAATGGATTCAGCTGAAAACCCTTTGCTGACAAGTTTTCTCTCATATTGTTTCCATTGAGAATATGGATCGTCTGATAATATTGCATCATTTTTACTATTTTTAGATAATAAAGTTGTTTTTTTACTTTTAGAATCACTTTTCATATATTTAACAAGTTGCTGCCAAGTTGAATAATCAATATCTGTATCATTCGGTTTAAGCATTTGAAACTTAAACTCTTCAAATGCTTCTGAACCAATATCCTTACGTGTATAGAAATCGAAATCTGAAAGTGAGTCCCAACTTGTTTCATAATCCGTTCTGCGTTCTTCGATATAATTTCTATAAATATTAAATTTTTTGTCGCCAAAGTTTATGCTCATATAAACGCTCCTAGTTATTATAATAGTGTCTATATTATAACAAATGTTTGACTGAATAGAAGGGAATAAATTAGGTTTAATAGCATTAATACTGTCTTTTTTTAAATATATTTTCCATCAAAATATCTAATAGTCGACTAAGTGAATTTAATACGATAATATTAGGAAAAGTATAAAATTTAATGCAATTAAAACAGAATATTTTTATAATAGTACGCCATAATTTAAAGGGAGTGATTGGAGTGTCAGAATTATTTTGGAATGATCAATCTGAAAGTCAAAAAGAAGAGTATATTGAGATGTTGAAAATTTTAGGTTCACTATCAAACCTTTTTTCTGATAGCAATTCACCTTATCTTTATTATCGGGCACATGAGAATTTATTTTGTGCTTCATTTGATGCCAAAAACTTATCACGTGGTGACGTGTCTTATGATGCAATAAAAGACAGAGTTGGTATTGGCTTAAAAACATTCTTGCAAAATAATGGACGGACGTATCAAAAGGTCGCAGAGTTTAATGGTGATAGTGATAAGATTCGTAAACTCAAAAGTCATGAAGAGATTGTTTATATGATAGCTGAACTTAGAAATAAACGAATCGAAGTAACTCAAAATATTACAGATGCAACTGATTCGGTTTATCACTTAATTACTAGAGAGCCAGGCAAGATGAATGTGTTTGAAACACCTTTAGATTTAGTGGACATAAATTCTATTCGCATACAAAAGAAACAAAATAAAAATACTATTCGATTTACTGACAAATACAACGAATATTCCTATTCATTATCTAAAAATACACTTCTTAAACGATTTTATACTCAAGAACAAAATAAAATTGTAACTTTTGATGTAGACATCTTAGAAAATCCATTTGAATTACTAAAGTCTATGCAAGTTAAGATTGCTGATTCAAGACTTATTTCAGAATCGAAAGAAAACTATATTGTTTTACCTTTATATTCGCCAAATCGTGGAGATGTACCACAGCGTTCTGGATTAAATCAATGGAATGCTCAAGGGAGAGTGCGTCATCCTGATGAAGTGTACATACCTATTCCAGCATGGATTCATGAAACGTTTGATACATTTTTTGCATACGCGAAACAAAGGAAAGTAAAAGGGGAGAGTGCAAAAGATTCCCCAACCTTTCAAGTGGAGTTACCTAACGGTGATGTCATGAAGTGTAAAGTAGCACAATCCGGAGGCAAGGCACTGATGTCGGATCCAAATAAAGATTTAGGAAGATGGATATTAAGAGACGTCTTGAAGATTGTACCAAATCATCTGGTTAACATGAGCACCTTAAATGAAATAGGCATCGATAGTGTTAAATTAACAAAGAAAGCAGAAGATTATTATCTATTAGACTTCATGGAAACTGGCTCATATACTGAATTTAAAGAAGAAAACGCATAAAATTTAAGGTCAGAATAATTTCTGGCTGCAAATCACGTCTCATAATGATATAATAATAGCTTCGAAAACAAATTATAAAGGAGAGAGCAAATGCAAGAATCTGTAAGTTCTACAATAAAAAGCAAACATACAATTGCGTCATTCTTTGCTGGGGTTGGTGGAATTGAGCTTGGTTTTGAACAAACCGGCGAGTTCAGGGCCGTATATGCTAATGAGTTTGATAAAAAAGCACAAGTGACTTATCGAACAAACTTTCCGAATACATCACTAGATGAAAGAGATATTCATGAAGTCGAAGCAGATGAGATACCTGAAGTGGATATTATTACAGGAGGCTTCCCATGCCAAGCTTTTAGTATTGCGGGTTACCGAAAAGGCTTTGAAGATGAACGAGGAGATTTATTTTTTGAGTTACTTCGTATGATTAAAGAAAAGCAACCGAAAGCAATATTTATTGAGAATGTGAAAAATATGGTTACTCATGATCATGGAAATACCTTTAAAGTAATTCGTGAATCGTTAGTAGCAAATGGTTATTATATAAAATGGAGTGTCCTAAACGGTAAAGATTATGGTAATATACCGCAAAATCGTGAGCGGATATATATTGTTGGGTTCGATAATAAAGCTGCTTATGATACGTTCGAATTTCCAGAAGCAATTAAATTATCAACGACGCTTCAAGATATTATCGATTACGCCTCTGAAAAAGATGAGAAGTATTACTATAGAGAAGGTAAGCAACCTTTTTACGATAAACTTGAAGAAGAAGTTGATTCATATGAATCTGTTTATCAATGGCGAAGACAATATGTTCGTGAAAACAAATCAGGTGTGGTTCCGACCCTAACAGCAAACATGGGAACGGGTGGACATAATGTACCTATTATTTATACTGACTCAGGTATCCGTAAACTTACGCCTAGAGAAACATTTAATGCTCAAGGTTACCCAGCTAATTATGAATTACCTGAGCTTGCAGTTTCACATTTGTATAAACAAGCAGGTAACAGTGTCGTTGTTCCAGTTATACGTCGAATTGCTGATAAAATTTCAGAAGCATTGAGTAAACATGATCATTTAAGCCATCAAAGCTTGAATGAAGATGTTAAATATGCCGTGATTTATACTGACTTTAAAACAAAAAATTCAGGAGAGAGCTATATATTCGGTTATGCGAAAGACATGAATGAAGTCAATGACATGTTAAAAAACAAACCAGATTGGTTCCCAGTGATTGACAACACAGATTATAGAAACATTGTTAAACAAGGAAAAGCTATGGCATTTTATTCTATAGTTGACCTAGACTAGATTAGCCCAGTTAATGGGCTTTTTTTGCTACCATCATCCTTGAAAAGCGAACATATGTTCGCTATAATATAAATATATTATTTTATCTTGGAGGAAGAACAATGACATATAAGGTGGTTTCTTTATTCTCGGGTGTTGGAGGTATTGATCTTGGGTTTGAACAAACTGGAAAGTTTGAAACAATTTTAGCAAATGAGTTTGATATGCATGCCGCAAAGACTTATTCTTTAAACTTTAATAATCAAATAATTGTGGATGATATTCATAATTTAGATGCAAGTGAATTGCCAGATTTTGATGTCTTACTTTCTGGATTTCCATGCCAAGCCTTCTCAATCGCTGGTTATCGAAAAGGGTTTGAAGATGAAAGAGGCGACTTATTCTTTGAAACTCTCCGAATAATTAAGGAAAAGCAACCTAGAGTCGTTTTCTTAGAGAATGTAAAAAATTTAGTTACTCATGATCATGGGAATACGTTCAAAGTAATAATGGAAGCACTAAGTTATCATGGATACTATGTTAAATATAAAGTAATGAATGCTAAAGAATACGGCAATATCCCCCAGAATAGAGAAAGAATTTATATTGTGGGATTTGATAACAAGGAGGATTATCAAAATTTTTCTTTCCCCCAAAGTATAGAATTGACAACACCATTAACAGATATCATTGATTTTAATGGAAAAATCGATGATTCCTTTTACTACACAGCTGATAAACATGCCTACTATCTAGCATTAGCCGAAGGAATTACCTCTCAAGATACAATTTATCAATGGCGTCGTAAGTATGTCCGTGAGAATAAGAGTGGCGTAGTTCCAACTTTGACGGCTAATATGGGAACAGGTGGCAATAATGTGCCATTAATTCTAAGTGATTATGGTATTCGCAAATTAACTCCTAGAGAATGCTTTAATACACAAGGGTTCCCTCGTGATTTTCAGCTCCCTGAGGATATAGCTATATCTCAACTTTATAAACAAGCAGGAAATTCTGTTGTTGTACCTGTTATTCAAAGAATTGCAGAGAATATTGTTGATGCTTTAGATGGAATAATGGCTGAAAGTGTACAATTAGAATTATTTGTATAAAAGGTAAGTCAAATTCAGATATAAAATCAACCACTGATAAATGCTGTAAATAAAGCATTTATCAGTGGTTTTCTTCTTGTGTCATAACCTATTAATGCTACAATAACGATGAAAAACCTAGGGAGGTTACAGTCATGAAAGTGTATTTTGCAGCATCTATTCGTGGAGGTAGGGCGGATATTTCTATTTACAAGCAATTGATTGCTTATTTGTCTAATAACCACGAGGTGTTAACCGAACATATTGGGGACGATAGTATAATTGCCTCTGGGGAAGTTGAACGGACCGATAAAGCCATTCGTGACCGCGATATTCAGTGGATTGAAGAGTGGGATGTTATGGTGGCTGAGACGACTAACCCTAGTTTGGGAGTCGGATATGAGTTGGCTTACGCTGAACATATTGGCAAACCAGTTATAATTATACATCGAACAAATCAGAGTCAATTGTCTGCGATGATCGCTGGGACAGATTATTTTGATAGTATTTATTATTACGAAGAGATTAAAGATGCTATTGGAATTCTTGAAGCACAATTAGGGAAGGAAGAATAACAATGATAGACAAAATTGCACGGGATTTTTCATTAGGTGAATTTGAGTCAGCTTATTCCTATCTTTCTGAAGATATTAAGTGGCATGTCGTTGGCGAAAGTAAAACGCAAGGTAGAGAAGCTGTTATAGCAAGATGTAAGGAAACTCGAGCTTACTTCGATTCAATTAAGACGTATTTTACCGTGTTTAAGCTCATTGAGAGTGGGAATCAAGTGATTATAACAGGTTCAGCTATCATTGATAATAATGGCGCTGTGTCGCGAATTGATGCATGTGATCTGTATACTTTTGATGAAGAGAATCAGTTGATTGAGATAGAATCATATTGTGTGTCGATTTAAGAATAGGGTTGGTAACAAAGCTACATTGTTATCAATCCTTTTTTATTGGAATTTAAAAACAAACTACTAATAACACTCTAATTATATTCAGAATATATATGTACTAAATTTGAATATATGATAAAATTAATTTATAAACATTCTTGTTATATAAATCAAAAAGAGGTGCACTGATGAAAAAAATGTTTCTCGTCTTAAGTAGCATGTTGGTGTTATCAAATGTTGTTGGTGTGTATGCACAAGAGGATATTGAAAGTGAAATTGCTCAGAAAGAAGCAGAGTTAGAAGAGTTACGTAATCAACTTGAAGAAACACAGAGTGATGGTGAAGGTGATCCGGTAGAAGGAACAAATGTAGCGCAATTGGAGAAAAGAGTTGCTGTAGGTAATTCAAATTCAGATGAGCAGATTAGACAGCTATTAGCACTCTTTGGAATGGAGAGTAATGATCAATCTAACTTAATAAAAATTGATGGTGTTACTTTAAATGAACTTATCAGTGACGGTTCAAATGAATCAACAGATGTTTACTCAAGTGTAATGGTCGATATGCCAGAAAGTGGTTCGGGAGTTAATGTTGAAATACTAACTCCAGAAAATATCACCGTGGTGTCTGAATCAGCTTATCAAAATGCTGCAATTACGGCAGGAGCAACGAATGCAGATATAAAAATTGCATCTGTTATCGCAGTAACAGGTGAAGGTGCTTTAGGTGGTGTATATGAAATATTTGATCAAGCTGGTTATCGTTTAGATGCAGAAGATATTCAAACCGCTGAGAACCTTATCCAAATAGAAGAAGTATTATTAAGTGAAACAAATATGTCGGAAAGAGAAGTGTCCCAGTTAGTTACTCGCTACAATTTGGCTATTGTTCATGCAGTAGAAGGTAAGGAAGCATTAACTTTACAAGAAGTTAATGAAATACTTAGCGAAATTCTAGCTGATTACAATTATCAATATAGCGAAAATGTACAATCTTTACTACTAGATCACGGTGTTGCTTTTTCTAAATCATCAGTATCTAAAAACCCTGACACAAGGGCAGCCCTAGAAGAAGCAATGAGACAATACGAATCAATTAACCAAGTTTATAACCATGGTGAAATTCAAGTCGAAATTACCGATATGTATTTAACAGATGAAAGAAATGAATTTCTCTCAGAAAATTTTGATAATGTATTCACAGTTCATTATTCAGTGATGAATACAGGAGAAACGGAAACTCATGCTGGATATGATTTTGCATTGTATGTTAACGGTCAAAAAGCAGATGATTATTATTTAAACGATGATTTTCAGACGGCGGTTTCATCCAATCGCCAAGCGGATGTTAAACAGAGCTTTGGATTTAATGGGACAGCAAACTTAGAGGATATGGAGCTAGAACTAATGGACATGAGATCCTATGGGAAACCTCCGGTTGTAATACCGCTAGATGGAAGCGAGCCTTCAACCCCAGAAGATCAAGCTGCCGATGTAGAAAACGGAGTATCGAGTGAGTTTGCAGAAAGTGTGGAGAATGAAGAACTTGTAGAAATTCTTCAAGCATTTTATGATGCGGGACTTAATGTTATGGAACCTAAAATTATGACGCGTAATGATTATGGAATTGCGCCATTACTAGCTGAAGAAGCTGTTAGTTTTGGAGCACAATTTGCTGAGTTTATTTTTGAGAACGAAGATGGAAGCATTGAACAATTCAATTATGGTAGATTATTTTTAGTGAGAGATGAAAATGATCTTCAAACTATAAAGGCTGTGTATGATGATTTAGGGAAAGAAGCAGCTATGTTATATTCTCATACTTATTCAAAAGGAGATATATTACTTCAAATGGGTGGTGATGTCTCGGATGAAGACTTTGCTTTATATACTGCAGTGATTGATGAGGTAGTGGAATAAAGCAATTAGAGCATCTAACTTTAATTATGATATATAAAACTATCCCGCTAAATTCATGTTACGTGAATTTAGCGGGATGGTTTTAATTTTATACGATATTAAACCTTCAAATCACTGATACACCCAATGATTAGGCTCTGTCTCAATTAATTGATTCTCAGGATTATAGAACGCTTCATCTGGTTTATAAATAATTCGATGACGTTCTTTTTCATAATCTGGATCTGGTAATGGGATGGCTGATAGCAAACTTTGTGTATAAGGATGCTTCGGATGATCATACAAAGTATCAGCGTCCGCGACTTCAACAATTTTTCCTTGGTACATCATACCGATTCGGTCACTAAAGTACTTTACCATTGATAAATCATGGGCAATGAATAAGTAAGTTAAGTTATGTTTGACTTGTAACTCCTCTAGCAAGTTAATAATTTGTGCTTGGATTGAAACGTCTAAAGCAGAAATCGGTTCATCACAGACGATGAAGGTTGGTTCAACGGCTAACGCCCGAGCAATACCAATTCTTTGACGCTGTCCGCCAGAGAACTCATAAGGATATCGCGTAGCATGGTCTTTGTTTAAACCTACGGCCTCAAGTAATTCATAGACACGTTCAGCCCGTTCCTTCTTGTTTCCTACTAGATTGTGTACATCCAAGCCTTCCGCAATAATATCGTTAACCTTCATACGCGGGTTAAGTGATGCGTAAGGGTCTTGGAAGATCATCTGAACTTCTTTATTGAAGGCTAATTTACTTTGAGTGGATTGTCTTTCGGTCCATGACTTACCGTCAAAGATAATATCCCCATCAGTTGGTTGATATAAATTAACGATGGCACGCCCAATTGTTGATTTACCACTGCCTGATTCACCAACTAAACCAAATGTTTCACCGCGGTAGATATCAAAGCTGACACCGTCGACCGCTTTGACTTCATTACGAGTACCTTCATTATAGTATTGTTTTAACTGTTTAATCTGAACAAGAGGTTGTTTCTTTATTGGCTTGTCTGTCATTGAATCTCCCCTCTCTTTAGTTTCAATTCAAAGTGTTCATAGCGTTTTTGAATGGGCTCTGGCACTGTAATTGCTGGCGCCTTTGGATGTAAAAGCCAAGTTGCAGCGTAATGTCCCTGTCTTACTTCGAATAAGGGTGGTTGTTTAACAAAATCAATGGCCAATGAGTATTCATTCCGAAAGGCAAAAGCATCTCCTTCAGGTGGATTTAATAAGTCCGGAGGTGTTCCAGGTATGGCATACAAGCTTCCTTTTGAATCTGGGGTTGGCATTGAGCTTAATAAGCCCCAAGTATAAGGGTGCTGCGGATGATAGTAAATATCATCGACCGATCCAATTTCAACAATCTTACCTGCATACATTACGGCAACTCGGTCAGCCACATTGGCGACGACACCTAAGTCATGTGTAATAAAGATAATAGTCATTTGTTTCTCTTTTTGAATTTTTTTAAGTAGTTCAATAATTTGAGCTTGAATGGTTACATCGAGTGCTGTGGTGGGTTCATCTGCGATTAATATCTCAGGGTCTCCCGCAAGGGCAATTGCTATAACGATTCTTTGTCTCTGTCCTCCAGAAAACTCATGTGGATATTGCTTCATTCGTTCTTTAGGATTGGCTAAACCACATAAATCTAAGAGATTGATCGCTTCATCCACCGCATCTTTGCGGCTCATCTTTCTTTTCTTCTCAAGCACTTCTGTAATTTGTCTTCCGATTGAAAGTGTTGGATTCAAAGCGGTCATAGGATCTTGGAAAATCATCGCAATTTGATTTCCACGAATCGCTTCCATTTGCTTGTTTGTATACTTTAATAAGTCATTATTTTTGAAGATAACTTGGCCACTTTCAATCATCGAATTTTTGCTTAATAGTCCTATAATTGAGCGAGCCGTTACAGTCTTACCTGATCCCGATTCACCAACAATGGCTAAGGTTTCTCCTTGATAAAGATTAAAAGACAAGCCTCTGATTGCTTGTAATTTCCCAGAAAAAGTTTGGAAACTAATGGCTAAGTCTTTTACTGTTAATACTTCTTCCTTCAAAATATCACCTATTCTTTCATTTTCGGATCGAATGCATCTCTTAAACCATCAGCTAAAAGGTTAAATGAAAGCATAATAATCGAAATCACTGCTGCTGGATACCACATGAGATGAGGTAAGAATCGGAATGTTTTGTAACCGTCATTAATAAGAGTTCCAAGGGATGCGTTAGGAGCTGGAATTCCGATACCAATGAAGCTTAAAAAGGCTTCAAAGAATATTGCTGACGGTAAGGCAAACATGACTTGTACGATAATCAAGCCCATCATATTTGGTAAGATATGTTTGAACATAATTTTAATAGTGGGTTGACCT
Source organism: Ruoffia halotolerans (assembly GCF_014049385.1). GTDB lineage: Bacteria > Bacillota > Bacilli > Lactobacillales > Aerococcaceae > Ruoffia > Ruoffia halotolerans. Next base: position 14,596 of record NZ_JACAOA010000018.1, read on the forward strand.
AACACTTGTGCAGCTAAGACATATTCCTGTTGCTTGAGTCGAATTGTTTGAGCTCGCACAACCCGAGACATCGTAATCCAACTGGTTAAAGCAATGGTAATAATAATCGAAACCAAACCGGGATTCATAACTAAAAGCATGAGTACGACAATAACTAAGTTAGGAACACCGGATAGAATTTCAAGCACTCGTTGCATGAGGTTATCCACGCGTCCGCCCATCCATCCAGAAATCATACCGTATGCAATTCCGAATATTAAGTTTATTAGCGCTGCTGCGAAGGCAACTATTAATGATATCCGTGTTCCGAAGATGATGCGAGACAATAGGTCTCGACCTAAACTGTCAGTTCCAAGATAATAATAAACTCCTTCAGGTACACCAGATTGGTCATAACTATCAATTAATGTACCCCCACGGTTTACAGACGTTCCATTGAACCAACTAAACCCTTCTAAACCAGGAATTTTTGGTGGTAGATTTGACCATGCAGGGTTTTGCGCATTTGGATCATGTGGCGCAAAGAAGGGTGCAAACACAGCGATAATGATAATCAAAGAAATAACAAAGAATGATATCATCGCGCCTTTATTCTTTTTGAGACGACGCCAAGAATCTTGGAGGAAGTTTAGTGTAGGAGCGACAATTTCCTCATTTCGATCAGATTCTAATTGAACTTTAGTTGTAAATAGTGAGTCGTCTATATCTTTTGTGTGTTCTACAATTTTTTGATTATAGTTTGTATTAGGAATCTCTGTATGTGACATTTACTTACCTCCTTGTGTAACACGCATCTTAGGATCGATCAATCCGTAAAGAATATCTACAATGAGGATAATGACAACAAGAATAACTGAATACATGATTGTCACACCCATAATAGTTGGATAATCGTTCACTAGAATCGACTTTGTGAACTGTTCTCCAATTCCAGGAATGGAGAAGATATTCTCAATAACGAGTGATCCAGTCATTAAACTAGCAGTTACCGGTCCTAAGATAGTTAATAAAGGAATAATTGCATTTCTTAACGCGTGTTTACTGATAATATATATTCTTGAAAAGCCTTTGGCTTTGGCGAGTTCAATATAATCGCTATTAAGCACTTCAATCATCTCCGTACGAATGAACCGGGCAGCTTCAGCCGTCGGTGAGATTGCTAAAGCAATCGTCGGCAGGATGCTGGATAAGAAGCCATCTCGCCAAAAAGCAATCGGTAGCCATTCTAAGTCGACGGCAAAGATGAATTGAAGTAATACAGCAAAGACAAAGTTTGGAACGGATCGTCCGCCAATAGCAATCGTTGAAGTTAATGTATCAATCCAAGTGTTTTGTTTAACTGCTGCGATAATTCCAAGAATGGTTCCCACAGTTGTTCCAAGCACCATCGCTTGGAGTCCTAATTGAATCGAAGGTCCGGCTCTATCTGCAAGAATTTGTGTCACAGGGATATTATTGAACTGGAAGGAAACACCAAAGTCTCCTTTGAGTACATTTCTTATATAATTAAAGTATTGAATATGAATGGGTTCGTTTAATCCATACTTTTCATATAATAAGGCAAGTTGAGTCTCAGTTAATAATTCTTCGTTGGCAAAAGGTGACCCTGGTAAAAATTGCACCAATAAAAAAGTTACAGAAATAATAATAAATAATGTAACTGCCATTAATGCAACTCTTCGTAAAATATAACGAAAATATTGTGTCATTCTAAACCTCTTTCTATTATATAACTGTGTCATGAATCGGTATACGATCATGATACAATTTGACAATTGACTACACTAGCAACATCTTAATAACTAGCAACGTAAGTCCGTTGAACTACTGAGCAGAAATATATACTTGAGTAAATCATAACTTCGACCAAAAGGTAACACTTTCAAGCCTTTTACTTCTGGGGCAAGCCAGAAAGGATTGTCTCTTTGGTAAATCGGAGCTACAGCTGCTTCTTCTTTAATACTTAGTGTTTCAGCTTCAATTAAAGTTTCCCAACGGCCATCTAAGTCATTTACGATGTCATATTTAGCTGAGCAAATAAGTTCTTCTCGACAGGTCAACATCAGAGACAAGTAGTTCTAAGTCTATTGTATCAAATTCTAGTTCTTCTTTGGCAGTATTCCAATCCGATTAATTATAATGTTCTTTATCGAAGGCTCGAGAAATCGCACGTCTTAAAGCAATGTTGCCCGTGTTTTCACGAGCTGTATTGAAACCTAAGTAACCAAACTTTGCTTTTGGAAGGGTATGAAGAATATCACGTCCTGTTCACTAGCTTTGAATCAATCAACCCCAGTTCTGATTTCTTTTATCACAGATATGTGAGCAACATCAAGGTATACATTCTCAGCGTCCCAATAATTATCATTTTTTACAAAAGTCCATTCCAAGTTTACACCGATCCAACCTCTTCACAGGCAAGAAGCGAGTCGCTAAAAATAACTTTGGAAAGTAATCAGCCTGGTACTCAAGTATAATTTCCAGTGTCTTTTCATCCAATGCCATCCCCTCTTTCGATGAAAAAAAGGCCCTTCTGTCAGAAATGTTCTAACAGAAGGGACGAATTTATCGTGTTACCACCCAGGTTCCGAATTACTTTCACAAGTAATCGCTCAATAAGTATCAATGAATACTTTGCGCGTTATCGGGCGCAACCGTCGATTTAAGTTGAATCATTCGAATGCTCCAAGTTCATCTTCATTCACCTTTAACTATCTGTTTTCACCAGTCAGACTCTCTAATAAAGTTAATTAAGTAAATGACTCGTCTCTTCATTGCATTTTCTCATGGAATATTAATGATATAGTACTAATTATAAAAGCGTTAGTCAATAGTTCTGCTTTTGCTTCTTTTTTATTTTATTCATTTGTTTTTAATAAAAGTTGAAATTTATATTTGTTCTTTTATAATACATCTTAATTATATTACGAAAAGAAAGAAGGACTATGATGTACTCAACAATACTTGAACGATTTATCCGATACGCTCGGTTTAATACACGAAGTAACCCAGCCAATAAACATATGATCCCTTCATCACCAGAACAAGTCGAATTTGCTTTGAAGCTTGAGAACGAATTGAATTTATTAGGGCTAGAAGAGGTATTCTATGATGAACGTGATGGTTTCGTCACAGCTAAGGTATCTAGCAACCAACCAGACGAAGATATTCCAGCGATTGGTTTTATGGCTCACATAGATACAGCTGACTTCCCATCTGAGAATGTAAACCCACAAGTTCATTACAATTATGATGGGAAAGATGTTGTGTTAAACAAAGAGTTAGATATTGTGATGACCGTCAAAGAATTTCCTAATTTAAAAGATTATGTTGGGGAAACATTAGTGACAACGGATGGGACAACTTTATTAGGAGCGGATTGTAAAGCAGGGATGGCATCAATTGTTGAGGTAATGAAACATCTTATCGAGAATCCTGAGATTCCTCATGGAGATATTTGGGTAGCATTTGGACCGGATGAGGAGATTGGGATTGGTGCAAGTCGCTTCATTGCAGAAAAATGGCCCGTTGAATTTGCTTATACCGTTGATGGAGGACGAACTGGCCAACTCGATTATGAAACATTTAATGCGGCGCAAGCGGTTTTAACTTTTACTGGTACGAGTGTTCACCCAGGAGCAGCTAAAGATGTCATGGTAAATCCATTAGCGGAAGCAGCGAAGTTTTACCAAAAAATCCCAGCGAATGAAACTCCTGAAACTACTAGTGGTTATGAAGGATACTATATGTTAGGTGGTCAAACTGGGGACTTAAACTCAGTGACTGCGATTTATAATATTCGCGATCATGACTTTGATAAGTTCGAAGAGCGAAAAGCACAAATTAAGGAATGGGTCGATGAACAAAACGCTACTTATGCTTATCCAAGAATTTCATGTGTGATTACAAATCAATATGCAAATATGGGAAATATAATAAAAAATGATTCAAGATCATTTGATTTAGCGAAGCAAGCTTACGCAGCAGTTGGTGTCACACCGAGAATTAACCCTATGCGTGGTGGAACAGACGGGAGTCATCTCGCTTTTAAAGGCATTGCGACACCTAATTTATTTAAAGGGTCTGAGAATTCTCATGGGCAATACGAATTTGTTACCGTGGAAAGAATGAAATTAGCGAGTGATGTCATACTATCTATAATTGAACTCGTCCAAGATCAACCAGTGGTTTATCACATCTAAACAAGAAAAAAGGTCGAACAAAGAGCGCTAAGCTCCCTGTTCGACCTTTTATTGTGGCATGTTATTCAGTAACATAAGTTGTACGTAAGTTAATTGTACGACCAAATGGATAGACTTCAAAGTTTTGAACACGTGGATCTAGTAAGTAAGACGATGAAGCTTGGTAAATGGATGCAGTAACTGCATCTTCTGCAATACCAATGCGTTCAGCTTCCAGTAATGCTTCACGACGTTGTTGAGGATCAGTTGCGTATTCAACCTGTGCTGCTTCTACAAGAGCATCGTACTCTTCATTTGAATATTCAGCAAAGTTGATTCCGCCATCCGTGCGATATTGTTCAATAAAGTTAATCGCATCTTGGTAATCAGGTGCCCACGTTCCATAGAAGATATCGAATTCTAGATTTCTTTGGAATTCAATACGGTTTTGTAATGGGACACTACGAATTGTTAATGTTAAACCAGGTAGGATTTCTTGTAATTGAGCTTGTAAATATTCAGCTGTACGTCCTGATAGGTCAACATCTGATGTTAATAATTCAAGCTCTAATGAATCCACACCTAACTCATCAAGTCCCGCTTGCCAATCGGCTTGAGCTTGTTCGACATCATAAACTAAGATATCTCCTTGCTCATCACGGAAATCAACACCGTCTTCACTCACATCAAATCCGACAGGTACTAAACCATTTAATGGTGTTGAACCATCTTGAATAACCGATTCTGCATATAATTCTTTATCGAATGCTTGTGATAAAGCACGACGGATATTCGCGTTACCAGTAGCTTCTCTAGTTGTATTATAACTTAGATATCCAACAGTAGATTTAGGTACGGAGTAGAAAAATTCACTTCCAGCATATTGTTGTACAAAGTCATCTGTTAAGACAGCATAGTCGAGTTGTTGCGCATCAAATAAATCAGCTCCCGTACCTGTTTCTTTCACTACTTGAACGAGGACATCTTCTAAGTAAACATTATCAACATCCCAATAGTTAGGATTTTTCACTAGATTCCATTCAAGGTTTGAACCGTTCCAGTTTTCTAATGTGAAGGGTCCATTACTTACAAGATTTTCTGACGAAGTAGCATAGCTACTACCAACTTCTTCTACGAAAGCTTTGCTAACTGGTAAGAATCGACTTCCTGTTAGCAACTTTGGTAAGTAAGGCGCTGGATATTCAAGTGTAATTTCCAGTGTTAAATCATCTAAGGCTACGACGCCCAATTCATCCAGTTCCATGTCACCATTTCGAATACTTGCAGCATTTTTAAAGATTTCGACCGTCGTTGAAGCAACTGAACCTGAATTAGGATCAACCAAACGTTGGTAACTATACACAAAGTCATGCGCTGTAACAGGATCTCCATTACTCCAAGTTAAGCCCTCTCTTAGTGTGAATGTATAAACGAGCCCATCATCACTAATATCAACATCCTCAGCTTGACCTAATTCAACTTCACTCCCCGTTGTTACACGGTACAACCCTTCATTGATTTGACCGATCATATCTGATGTAGGGACATCATTGTATAATGCACTATCTAAAGTCGATAATTCTCCATTAGTTGCGATACTTAATGTTTGTTCAACAGAAGGATCCACCTCTGGTGCATCTTGAGCAGAAACAGGAACACTTGAAAACACGCTACCTAATGCCAAAGTACTAATCAAAAGAGAGACAACTTTCCTTTTTAATTTCATTCTCAACACTCTTCCTTTTCTAAATAATATTTCTTTCAATTTAGCACGTTCAAATAATAAGTCAATGATAAAGATTAAATTAATAAAAAATTAGAAGTATGATAAATAAATAAGTTTAAAGGATTTTTATTATTTTCCCAAAATAGGGGTGACACTTTTTCTAAAAAATACGTTTATAGGGGTGTAAGTTGTTTTACTTACAAACAAAAACGAGGAGGGGTACGATGAACAAAGAATTCCTATCAGCAAGCTTAAAGCTTACTGCGATTAACCCGGTGACGGAGAAAAAAACAACGGTGACGTTGAATGATTTAACTCAGGATGCGCCAGTAGAGGATGTTGAGGCTGTTCGCAATGCACTGCAAAGTGTGATTGAGGAGCCAATCGCAACGGTAGAAGCGGTTCACACATTCGCGTTCGCGTAAATATTGTCAGATAAAGATGCTTAAGTGAAAAGAAGGGTGGTATACACAATGGAAGAAACAAATAATTTAGAATTGTTATTCAAAGACGAAGCAGGATCAAACAAAAAGGTCACACTTCGTAACCCTAAGCTGGGCCTGACAGCACAAGAGGCTCAAGCAGCATTGGACGCAATTGCTGGCGCTGAAATCTTTGTTAATGAGAATGGTGATGCTTACGCGCAAGCAGTAGGAGCTCGCTACGTTCGTCGTACGGTTGAAGACATTTACGCTGCTTAATCGCAGCGCACCCCCAATGCCTCGCTATAGTTATTAGCGGGGCTTATTTTTTTGCGAAAAAGGAGGAAAAGGCATGTCTGTGATTGAATTAGGTAGTTTGGCTGGGGCAATGATTACGGTAATAACGCTCATCTCGAAGATGATTAGTTTAATTACTTCGATTCAAAATCTAATTAACCGCCTAGATACGATGCAAACAGAGCTGGAAGCGAATAAGCATGGTTTAAGTGATTTAACCCAACGGGTCAATAACCATGATGTGAAGCTTCATACCTTAGAGGTGGAACAGATGTCGTTGTCGAATCAAGTAAAGGAGCTGGCCTCTTATGCGTTTAACTAATCGAACGTATGATTTACTGAAGTGGTTTGTCTTAGTGGTTTTACCAGCTGTGGCGGTACTTTTCCAAGGTTTGGGAGAGTTGTATAGCTATGCGGATGTGGAAATACTCGTTTCGACCATTAACTTATTCGCCGTTTTTCTCGGGACGATCTTACAAATTTCAAGTAAATATTACAATGGAGGTGACGGGAATGGCCACAGTACAGTCGTTGCTTAAAGTCGCGCAAAGTTATATTGGTGTGAGTGAGGGGACGAACACCTTCAATAATTTAATTGCAGCCTATAATTCAATACGCCCCATCCCGATGGGGTATCAGGTCAAGTTGACTGATGATTGGTGTGACGTGTTTGTAACGGTTGTTTCCGATCAGGCTGGGATGAGTGATTTGATTGGGCGAGAGTGTGGTGTCCAACGTCATATCAACATCTTCAAAGCGAAAGGGATTTGGTTAGGAAGACAGTTCCCTAAAGCGGGTGACATTATTACTTTTGATTGGGATGGGAATGGTTGGGCTGATCACATTGGGTTTGTGGAGTCGGTGGAGAATAACCAAGTGAAGACCATTGAAGGCAATAGCCAAGCCAAAGTGAAGCGGAATACTTTTCAATGGAATGACAAGCGCATCCTGGGCTACGCCCGACCGAAGTATCAAGTCGTTGGTGAAGTGAAGAAGACCATTGATGAGTTGGTTCAAGAAGTCATCGCAGGGAAATGGGGTGTCGGTCAAGCAAGAATGGCTCAACTTGCTGCTACAGGTTATGACTTTAACCTTGTGCAAAGTAAGGTCAATCAAGTCTTAGTTGATAAAAGTCAGGTGTCGACAGAAGTAGTATCAGAATCCGCTTTGACGTATCAAGGTGCTCAGTTATCGAAAGCACATCTAGATAAGTTACTCGCCTTATCAAAGCAGTATCAAATTTTACCAAGTTTGCTTATTGTTATGTTGCATTTTGAAGGGGTTTGGGGTCAGTCCAATGTCGCAAAATTAGATCATAATTGGGGTGGAATGACCTGGTCAGCCAGCTATGTCGGTAACCCTGATATTAAGAAAGCAAAAGGCAGTCCACGTCCTAAGAGCGAAGGTGGTTACTATCTTCGCTATGCATCGGTGGAGGATTTCTTTGAAGACTGGATATATTTACTGAGACCCGGTGGGATATATAAAGTAAGTGGCCAAAGGAACTTCAAGGATGCAGTCAAAGGACTGTTTCAGGAGGGTGGATCTATGTATGACTATGCTGCTTTAGGTTACACGAAGTACTTAGAACGCATGGAAGCAAGAAGAGTTGGGATAGATAAAGCCAATCCGGGCGTCTTGAAGAAGTTAGATGCAGACTGGTTTGCTGGAAGTGAAGGAAATGAGAAAGTGATTGTATCGACCGATGCGACCACTTGGCAGACCGGTGAGCGGATAGCAACTTGGGTCAAAGGCAAGGCTTTTGATGTATTAGAAACGAAAGAAGTAATGCAAAAAGCTTTTCTATTAGCGGATAATGGGACCGTGTTAGGTTGGCTATTAGGGTCAGATGTGTTGAGTGCTTAATTGAAATAGGAAGAACTTCTCGCGATTGCGGGAAGTTTTTTTATTTGAGATTATTTCGCATTTAAATGAAATTTAATTGATGGGACAAGGATCGTTTTTTTCCTGTGAATGTCTTATTTCTATGAATCATGAGAATGTTGGGACAATAAAATTGTAAGCGGTATGATAAAGCCTATAATGGGTTTAGAGAATCATTTCAATGATTTCAAGAAGTCACAAGTTTTAAGGAATTTGACGATTAAAGAGGGGTGAAGTAGATGGGTATATCACATAAGCTACTAAGAAAAGCATTGATGCCGATGGCTTTTGTAATGATTGATCAGACAAGCCAGAAAGTATTCATAGCAGCCTCTGTCTTTAGAGTGGGGACAAATATATCTGCACCCACAGATAATTTCCGTCGTCATGGCATAAGTGTAGCCGTTGACCCGATGACGGGTCACTTAGGTGAGGGTGCTATGATTCCAACCGATGGTACAGTGACTTGGCATGGGGGCCCACCCTGATAACGGGGTTCAAAAAAAGGGCCTAATTATTCCCCATTGCGACGATGCATTGATGAAAGAGTAATTTATAAATACCTAAAAAATAGTCCTGTCTTCAGTCGAAGCCAGGGCTGTTTTTCTATTCAATGATCTATATTTCATACTATTCATAAGTTAATTTAAATCCTGCTTCGTAGTAATTACCATCACCATTTTGGTAAGCGTAACTTTCTCCTGAGACTTCAGATAGAAAGTCTTCATCTTGATCAAACGTTAGTTTTGATAAGACATCTTTAATACGTTAAGCAGTATTCAATCGCCAGTCTTCATAAGGGCCTAATACTTGATTGTTATTCTATCTTTAAAGAATAGACCATCAGAAGATTCTAGAACTCCAACGGTTGTAACTCCGATACGAGGACCATCTTCAATATCATAAAATAGTAATTGCACAAACTCTCGTAAATCGAAACATCCTCGATGACTTGTTGACGGTATTTTTCATCGGCATCATTTGATCCTCTATCTCTTCCCATTCAATAGCGTCTAATTGCGCTTCTTTTGCTAAGGCGAATGCTTCTTCAACTTTTCTATCGAGAAATGTAACTGAACATAGGCCAATCATACTATTCCTCCTATAATTTAGAGCGCTCACTCTAACTCTATTTCAGAAATGATATGGAGAGAATACAAATTTATTATCTTGTGTTTGCTTACTCTAATTTAGCGAGGAGCATTTTGAAAAGTAAATCTGTTGTGAAATAACCCCAGACCCTTTAAGATAAAATTATATAGAGTGAGACACATTTAAAAAAGGGGGATTTGTGATGAAAAAATATTACTTGCACCAGATTCCTATAAGGGAAGTTTGACAGCGTTAGAAGTGTGCCAAGCGATGGAAACTGGGATTCGGCGGGTCTTGCCGGAAGTTGAGTTGGTTCAATTACCTATGGCAGATGGTGGTGAAGGGACTGTACAATCTTTAGTTGATGCGACCAAGGGCAAACTATTAAAGGCAGAAGTGACAGGACCTTTAGGTGAAGCGGTTGAGGCTCACTTCGGCATACTGGGTGATGGTGTAACCGGCGTCATAGAGATGGCGGAAGCGAGCGGTTTGAACCATGTAAATTCAGTAACTCAAAACCCCCTTGTGACAACGACTTACGGAACGGGCGAATTGATAAAATTATTAATTGAAGCGGGAATTACTAAGATCATATTAGGATTAGGTGGATCAGCTACAAATGATGGCGGTGCTGGGATGGCACAAGCGTTAGGATACGAACTGATTGACTTCAATGGATCGGTCATTGGCTTTGGTGGAGGCGCCTTAGACAAACTTGATAATATTTTGACTGAAAAGGTTCATCCTAAATTAAAGGACGTTTCCTTTATCGTTGCTTCTGATGTGACGAATCCATTATGTGGACCCAATGGGGCTACCAGCGTATTCGGTCCACAAAAAGGGGCATCTTTGGAAGATGTAGATATTTTAGAGGCGAATTTGAAACATTATTCACGAGTCATCGAGCGAAGTCTCGGACATGAAGTGATGGATATACCTGGATCCGGTGCAGCGGGTGGCTTGGGAGCAGGGCTCTTGGCTTTTACCCAAGCAGAGATGAAGCGTGGCATTGACATTGTACTCGAATATTCAGGCTTTAAAGAGAAGGCCAAGGGAGTAGATGTGTGCTTTACAGGCGAAGGTGCGATGGATTTTCAAACGAAATTTGGTAAGACACCTCACGGTGTTGCGAAAGCGATGAAAGAAATTAATCCAGATGCAAAAGTGATTGCTGTCGTTGGTAAAGTTGGTGAAGATATTGAGGAACTATATCCCGAAGGGATTGACGCCGTGTTTCCAACGGCTGCTGGAGCAAGTTCTTTGGAAGAGTTGATTGAGAAGGCTTCGGAGAATGTCAGTCGGACGGTGGAGAATATTGTAAGGGTAATGGGGTAGAGAAGAAAAAAGAGTTTGAATTAAACAAAGATTCAAAAGAGGTAAACAAAAATATAAAAGCCCTTACAAAAAGTTCTTGACATCGACGGGAAATATTTTATAATGAAAATATGAAACGTTTCAAATTACGAGGAGGCAGTTAAATGTTATATGGGGCAATTGAGGCAGGGGGCACAAAATTTGTTTGTGCAGTTGGAAATGAAAAGTATGAAACTGTAGATAAAATTAGTATAGAAACAAGTCAGCCTGAAGAAACATTCGAACAGGTCATAAACTTTTTTAACAAGTATTCAGATGAGATGACTAGTATTGGGATTGGGTCATTTGGACCAATTAATAATGACATGAATTCATCAAAGTATGGATATATTACGAATACTCCCAAGCTATTATGGAAAGATTTTGATTTTTTAGGTACACTAAAATCATCATTTAATATCCCTATGTACTGGACAACTGATGTTAATGCTTCTGCAAATGGTGAGTATCACTTTGGATCAGGGAAAGATTTAACGAGCATTGTGTATATTACAATCGGGACTGGTGTTGGTGGAGGTGCTATCCAGAATGGGGAATACATTGGTGGTGCCTCACATCCAGAGATGGGGCATATGATTGTACATCCATACGATGACAAAGCAGAAAAAGGGATTTGTCCTTATCATGATTTTTGCTTAGAAGGCTTAGCTTGTGGACCAGCCATAGAACATCGAACTGGGGTTAAAGGGAAAGATTTAGATTCTGACAGTAAAGAATGGGATATTGAAGCATACTATATTGCGCAAGCAGTGTATAATATAACTTATATCCTTCGACCTGAACGAGTGATCTTAGGTGGAGGAGTTATGCACAAAGAAATGTTGCTAGAGAAAGTTCAGCTTAAGTATCAAGAATTAGCTGGCGATTATCTCGAGATTGATGATATTAAAAAGTATATTGTCTTACCAGAATTAGGTGATGAAGCTGCTATTAAAGGCTGTTACCAATTAGCGGAGAGGGCAATAAGTATGAAATGAGAGAAGGGTAACCATGGCAACGATGAAGGATGTAGCAAAACTAGCAGGCGTTAGTGTGGGTAGTGTGAGTAATGTATTTAATGGTGTTAAAGTTAAGAAATCGACTTATGATAAGGTGATTTCAGCGGTGAAAGAATTGGATTATGAAACGAATAACTTGGCTAGAAGTTTTAAATTAAATCATACGAACACAATCGCTCTAATTGTGCCCACTATATGGCATCCATTCTTCTCTTCGATTGTTTTTCATTTAGAAGAGATTGCTGAAAAAAATGGTTATCATGTCTTTTTATGTAATTCAAATGGGAGTGCGGATAATGAGCTAAGCTATATAAAAATGCTAAGAAAGAACAAGGTAGATGGAATTATCGCAATAACATATACAGATATAGATTCATATGTAGAAGGATCGCTTCCTTTTGTGAGTATTGACCGACATTTCAAAGATGATATAAGTATCGTATCAAGTGACAACTTTGAAGGTGGAAAATTAGCGGCTAAAAAATTAAGTGAAAAAGGAGCAAAAACGCTGCTATTCGTAGGATCTCATAACCTACGCGCGAATGAGACAACAAAAAGACGGTTAGGGTTTGAAACATATTGTATAGAGAATCATATCGATTATTATATAATTGATCTTTTGGAACCACATAATAATTTCACAAAAGATTTGAAGGTTCTGATGGAAGAGCATCCAGAAATTGACGGTATCTTTGCGATTAATGATTATGTTGGATTGGATATAATAGACACTTTAAAGCAACTCGGCAAAGAAATTCTAGTGGATTATCAATTAATTGGTTTTGACGGTATTAAAATGAGTAGAGAAAGAGGTTATCTAGTATCAACAATCGTTCAACCAGTGGAAGAGATTGCTCACCAAGCTTTTGAAATTTTGATTAAACAAATTAATAATCCAGAATATAGTGAACAAAAAATTCTACCAATTAAATTTGCGGAAGGAGGAACGACATATTAAAAATAGATATTTCTCTAAGCAAAAATGAAACGTTTCAAATTAAGGAGTGAAAATAGTGACGCAAGTAAAACAAGTAAATAATAAACAGAGATTTATGACGAAGTTAAAAAATCAAAAATATTTACTAATGTTACTCATACCATCTGTTTTGATTACATTAGTGTTTAAATATTTTCCAATGTATGGAATCACTTTAGCTTTTAAAGACTACAATCCTATTTTAGGAATTGCAGGTAGTCAGTGGGTCGGCCTTGAACATTTTAGAGATTTTTTAACATCGCCTAATTTCATGAGATTACTAGAAAATTCGTTAAAACTTTCAATTTATGGTCTTCTATGGGGATTTTTCCCACCAATAATAATTGCTCTAATGCTAAATCAAATCATGTCAGAAAAAATAAAAAGTACATTACAAACGATACTGTATATGCCCAATTTTATTTCGACGGTTATCATCGTCGGGATTATATTCTTACTCTTTTCATCGTCAGGACCGATCGTTTCAATTTTAGAATCAATTGGAATAAATGTTCCAAACTTTTTAACTAATCCAGGTTCATTCCGGTCGTTATATATTATTTCAGGAATTTGGCAAGGAATGGGATGGGCGTCACTGCTTTATACAGCCGTGTTATCTGGAATCCCACCAGAGCTATACGAAGCAGCTGATATTGATGGCGCAACCATTTGGCAAAAAATATTATATATTGAATTACCTACAATGAGGCCATTAATCATCATTAATCTGATTTTATCAGTGGGAGGTATTATGAATATTGGTTATGAGAAAGCATATCTAATGCAAACCAGCTTAAACCTTCCAGCATCAGAAATCATTGATACTTATGTGTATAAAGTTGGTTTACAATCGGGAGATTATTCATACTCAACCGCAGTGGGATTATTTAATACAGTGATCAATTTAATACTATTAATAACAACAACATTAATTGTGAATAGTATCAATAGAAGAAAGGAGATTAAATAATGAAAACCTTTACATATGAAGGAAAAGATAGTTTTTTTAAAATTATCAACACAATCCTATTGTTGTTAGTTGTGATATCAATCGTTTTACCTGTCGTTTACATTATAGCAGCAAGTTTCATGAATCCGACAGTGTTAATAAATGAAGGGATTAGTTTTGATGCTAATGATTGGACAGTTGAAGGATACTTAAGAGTATTAGCTGATTCTTCAATCATCCGAGGTTTTATTAATTCATTTTTATACTCACTTGGCTTTGGTCTGATGAATGTATTAGTGACGATGTCAGCAGCCTATCCAATGAGCCGTAAAGATTTATTATTTAAAAAACCACTTATCGCTTTTTTTGTTATTACTATGTTTTTTGGTGGGGGACTTGTTCCAACATATCTACTTATTAGAAATCTCGGTATGTTAGATACACCATGGGCATTGATATTACCAGGAAGCTTGTCGGTATCACATTTATTGCTTGCCACTGTTTTTGTTAGAGGCTTACCTGATGAAATGATGGAATCCGCAAAAATCGATGGTGCAAATGACATACAGATTTTTATAAAAATGATATTACCATTAAGTAAACCGATTATGTTCGTAATATTTCTATACTCATTTGTAGGAATGTGGAATAGTTACTTTGATGCTATGATTTACATAAGTAGTCCGGAATTAGAACCGTTACAACTGGTATTGCGAAGAATTCTCGTACAAAATCAACCCCAATCTAATATGATTGGAGCGCAAACAGCAATGGCAGAGATGCAAAAAATTGCAGAACTTATTAAATATGCAACCATCGTTGTTTCAAGTGCGCCATTGTTAATTATGTTTCCATTCTTCCAAAAATACTTTGAAGAAGGCGTTATACAAGGATCTATTAAAGGTTAAAACTAAAAATACATTATATCTTATACGATATATGAAAGGAAAAAATTATGAAGAAAAAACACTTTACTTTAGGAGCTACATTAATGGCAGCCACATTGGTATTAGCAGGCTGTGGTAACGGTGGTGCATCAGAAACATCGTCTGAAGATTATGAATTAGCAAACGTTGAATTTCCAGTACAAGAAGATGTCACTTTACACTTAATGACAAACTCATCGCCACTAGCGCCATCTGATCCAAACGAAAAATTAATTTTCCAACGTTTAGAAGAAGAAACGGGAGTACATATTGAGTGGAATAATATTGTTGATGATTATGCTGAACAACGTAACTTAGCGATTGCTGCTGGGGATTTACCAGACGGAATGTTCAACTCTGCAGCAAGTGATCAAGAGTTATTATCATGGGCAGAGGATGGTGTCATCATTCCAGTCAATGATTTAGTCGATGAATATATGCCAAATCTAAAAGCTATCTATGAAGAGTACCCAGAATACAAAGCTTTGGCAACTGCTCCAGACGGTAATATGTACTCATTCCCTTGGATTGAGGAACTTGGAGAAGGAAAAGAGTCAATCCATACGGTTAATGGAATGGCCTGGATTAATGTTGAATGGTTAGATAATTTAGGGCTTGAAATGCCGCAAACAACAGATGAATTAATGACAGTGTTGGAAGCGTTTAAAAACGAAGATCCAAACGGAAATGGTGAAGCAGATGAAATTCCATTAAGTTTCATCGATTCACCAGGAAATGAAGACTTTAAAATCTTGATGGCCGCATTTGGAGGTGATGGAGATAATGATAATCATTTAGTTGTGAATAATGATCAAACCTTAAACTTTACTGCTGATGATGAAGCATACCGAGAAGGAATTGAATACTTTAGTGAACTATATCAAAAAGGCTTAATTGACCAAGAAGCTTTCGAACATGATTGGAATGCATATGTATCTAAAGGAAACGATCACAGATATGGTGTGTACTTTACATGGGATAAAGCAAACGTAACTGGCTTTAATGATAGTTATGATGTATTACCTGTTTTAGAAGGACCAAATGGAGATAAAAAAATCACAAGAACAAATAATTTTGGTTTCCAAAGAGGTCGTTTCGTTGTCACTAGTGCGAACCAGAATTTAGAATTGACAGCAAAATGGGTTGATAAGATGTACGAACCACTGCAATCAATTCAAAATAACTGGGGAACTTATGGTGATGAAGAGCAACAAAATATCTTTGAATTAGGTACTAACGAAAATGGCGACCCAATGTTACAGCATAAAGATCTAGAAGGTACTGCACCTGGGGAATTAAGACAAAGAACTGAAGCGGGTGGTCCATTAGCTGTACTTGATGAATATTACGACGTATATACAACATCACCTGATGATGCTCAGTGGAGATTAGATTTAATGCACGAGCATTACTTAGATTATATTGAGAATGATTATAACTACCCTCAAATATTTATGAACAATGAAGATTCAGCTAGAGCTGATCAAATATTGGCAGATTTAAATCCGTATGTCGAGCAAATGCGAGCTGAATGGATTATTGGTGGTATATCAGATGAAGAATGGAATACATATTTAGAAGAATTAGAAAGATTAAATCTACCAGAATTAATGGAAATTTATGAAAGAAATTACGAACAATACATGAGCAACACGGAGGACTAATAATGAATTTATTAGAGAAAGCGAATGTGTTTATCTCAGAAAATAAACACAAAATTGTAGAACAATTTAGACCAGAATTTCATTTAGCACCAGAGTATGGGTGGATGAATGATCCAAATGGTTTTGTATATTTCAAAGGCGAATATCATTTATTCTATCAATCAAACCCGTATGACAGTAAATGGGATACGATGCACTGGGGACATGCGAAATCAAAAGACTTAATAGAATGGGAACATCTTCCTGTTGCCTTAGCACCGGACCAACCGTACGATAAGAACGGTTGTTTCTCCGGGTCAGCCATTGTTATTGAAGATGAATTAGTCCTCATGTACACAGGTGTTACTGAGGACAATGGGACAGTCAGTCAAGTTCAATGTATCGCAACATCAAAAGATGGGATTACGTTTGAGAAACATATTAATAATCCAGTTATTGATCAAGCAAATCTTGGAGAATTAGGTACAACCGTTGACTTTAGAGACCCTAAAGTATTTAAACGAGGTGATACTTTTTATTCAGTTGTCGCTTCAAAAACATTGGGTAAAGAGAAGACACAAGGACAAATCTTTGTATTCACGTCCAATGACCTAGTGCATTGGTCTGAAGCTTCTGTTCTTCTTGAAGGAAGTGACAAATTGGGTAATATTTGGGAGTGTCCAGATTTAATTGAATTGGATGGAACTGATGTCTTGATTTTAAGTCCAATGAATATGCCTCAAGAAGGTACACAATACCAAAACATAAACTCTTCTATAGCGATATTAGGTAAAATGGATTGGGATAATTTATCTTTTGAAGCAGCTGAATATCAAGAAATTGATCAAGGTTTAGATTACTATGCTCCACAAACTTGTCTAGATGATCAAGGACGACGAATTATTGTTGCGTGGCAGCAAATGTGGGGAAGAACGGATATACGAGACCAGAAAAATCACGGTTGGTCTGGGCTAATGACTTTACCAAGAGTTTTATCAATTCAAAATGGAAAATTAATCCAAACTATTCCATCTGAATTTTATGAACGATTAACTCCAGTGTATGAAGAACATGATATAAGCAACAAACTCAAGATTAAACAAAGTGACTTTGATTACATTAAAATCGAAACAGAAAAAGATTTAGAAGAGTTATCAGTAACTGTTGGTAATGAAAGTGGCGAATACTTCTCAATTAGCCTTAAGGAAGAACTATTATCAATATCAAGAGAGAATGTTAACCCAGAAATAGAAGGTGAAGAAGGTTATAATCATAGCCGAAAAATGGTGATCAGTAATCTAAAAGTTTTAGAAATACTAGTTGATTCTTCATCAATTGAAATCTTTGCTAATGGGAAGACTATGAGTAATACGGTTTACTTTAATGATGTGATTAATACGATAGAGATTAACAGCCAAACGAATGAAATTAAACAAGTAACTTTAAGTAAAATCAACTAATTGCTTGTAGCTTAACAATTATATAAATTGCAAAGGAGTCCTTAAAGTGGTAGAAATTAATTTATCGAGCATTTATAAGAAATATGATAATGCTGAAAACTATTCTGTAACTGATTTTAACTTAGATATTTTGGATAATGAATTCATTGTGTTTGTCGGTCCATCAGGATGTGGGAAATCAACAACCTTACGAATGATTGCAGGTTTAGAAGAAATTACTGATGGTGAATTGTACATTGATGGCAATATGGTTAATGATACTCCACCTAAAGATCGAGACATAGCAATGGTATTTCAAAACTATGCACTATATCCACATATGTCTGTATTTGATAACATGGCTTTTGGATTGAAGCTTAAAAAGACACCAAAGAATGAAATTAAAGAACGAGTGGAGCATGCGGCGGAACTACTACAAATCACTGATTTACTTGATAGAAAGCCTGCAGCTCTTTCAGGTGGGCAGCGACAACGTGTTGCTTTAGGTCGTTCTGTAGTGAGAGATCCAAAAGTATTTTTAATGGATGAACCACTATCAAACTTAGACGCTAAGCTTCGTGTTCATATGAGAAAAGAAATTGCGAAATTACATAATGAATTAAACGCAACAATGATTTACGTGACGCATGATCAAACTGAAGCAATGACTTTAGCGGACCGAATTGTCATTATGAATGCGGGTGTCATCCAACAAATTGGAACACCGTTTGAAGTGTACAATTCACCAAATAATGCTTTTGTAGCTAGCTTTATGGGTTCACCAGCGATGAATATTGTTGAACTAACTTACCAAAACGGGAAAGTCATAGATCATAATGGTTTAGTGTTACAGGTGAATAAACCTATGAGAGACTTATTAGATAAACAAGGCTATGATGGTAAAGAAATCTTATTTGGTATACGACCTGAAGATATTCAAACAGAACAAGTTGCCTTAGATGCATCTGAATCTATTCTTAAACCTAAAGTATTAGTTTCTGAATTAACTGGAGCAGAATCTATATTATATCTAGATGTTTTTGGAACAGAGTATATAGCAGTCGTTGATTCGCGTGATTACCACGAAGCAGGTAGTACTTTAGAAGTATCATTTAATATGAACAAAGCACACTTTTTTGATAAAGAGACTGGTAATGTAATTAAATAAAAGAGTGGTTTCATAAGAACACGGCAAGCTAAGTTAAATTAGTTTCTGTGTTCTTTTTTGCATTTAATTTATTAAAGCGCTTCCTAACATGCTATAATAAAACTATATAATATATTTATACCAAAACACATAATGGACAGTAGCATTGATTAAGAGATTGATGAAATTGATATTGGTATTTATTTTTTCATTTTTACGGGAGAAGTTGGGCCTGATCAGTCACTTGAAGAGTAGCGAGAAGAAGCTATTAGACTTTATAAGGGGGGTACATAGAATTATACATATGAGTAAGTTGAGGCATATATGAGTAAACAAGAAGCAGAGACCCTAGCAACAGGGACAGTGAAATCTTATAAGGGTTATGATTACGGAATAGCTGGAGATCAATCCCATGCGCATGGACTTAGTATGGCAGAATATATTGATAATTACTTAGAAAGTAACGCAGATGATAGTAATGGATATGTTCATGTGAAGGGTTTTAGGCATCAAAATAATTTAAAAACAACTGTGATAACAGTCACGCATCCTGAAACGGACGAGGAGATTTTAGTAGTACCTTATCCTTGGACAGAGTGGTAATTAGTAGAGTTCAATCATAGAAAGGAAGCAAGATAACATGGACGTAAGGAAAGAAGCACTTAGATTAAGCGAGGAACTAGGCGGGAAGATTGAAGTTAATCCTAAAGTATCCATTACAAATATGGAAGAATTATCCGTAGCATACACACCAGGTGTGGCGGCAGTTAGTTCAGCGATTGCGGAGAATAAAGAAGATGTCTATAAATATACAACGAAACGTAATTTAGTCGCAGTTGTCACTGATGGATCAGCTGTATTAGGACTAGGAAATATCGGACCTGAAGCTGCGATTCCAGTGATGGAAGGGAAAGCTGCTTTATTCAAAGCGTTCGCAGATGTGGACGCTGTTCCCATTTCATTAGATACACAAGATGTTGAAGAGATTATCTCACATGTTAAAGCAATTGCTCCTTCTTTTGGTGGAATTAACTTAGAAGATATTTCTGCACCGCGTTGTTTTGAAATTGAAAGACGTTTGAAAGAAGAATTGGATATCCCAGTATTCCACGATGACCAACATGGGACAGCGATTGTCGTATTAGGTGCTTTATACAATGCATTGAAAGTTGCTGATAAGAAAATAGAGTCAGCAAAAATCGTTATCAATGGTGGTGGATCTGCCGGAACGGCAATTGCTAAGAAAATGTTAGCCGCAGGTGCTAAAAATGTTATCGTCTGTGATATCGATGGTATGATTGCTGAAGATGATCCTGCTTTAGATGAGCGTCACAAAGACTTAGCTAGTTTAACAAACCCTGATAACTTGAAAGGGGATTTACAAGAAGCTGTGAAAGATGCGGATGTTTTCATTGGTGTGTCAGCGCCAGGCGTGTTGAAGAAAGAATGGATTGCAACGATGAATGAAAAGCCGATTATCTTCGCAATGGCGAACCCAACACCAGAAATCATGCCGGATGAAGCGAAGGAAGGTGGCGCATTTATCGTCGCAACGGGGCGTAGCGATTTCCCTAACCAAATTAATAACGTTCTAGCTTTCCCTGGTATTTTTCGTGGAGCTTTAGATGCACGCGCAAGTGATATTACAGATGAAATGCAAATTGCGGCAGCTCAAGGAATTGCGAGTGTGATTCCAGAATCAGAGTTAAGTGTGGATAATATTATTCCAGATGTCTTTAACCCCAAAGTAGCAGAAGTCGTTGCGGACAGTGTTCACAATGCGACAAAATAATCGAAGATAAAGTGAGTGGTTGAATTTCTAGAGAGATTGATTAATTAAAAGAGGGGCAGTGCGTCAACACTGTCCCTCGTGTTTTTATTCAAACGGTAATTTGTAATCTGACCAGCCTAGTTCATCACGAATAGCAATCATTTCTTGTTGAACCCCTTCATTTAGAGGCAGACCGGTATCTTTGCGTTCTAACCACACGAGATGTTCTTTTTCACCGGCAGTATAAATGCGTTCTTCACCTGGTGCTACTTCTGAATTTCTTAAGGCTCTTAAGATATCCCCAGCAGTTTTTTTGAAGCTATCTAAACCAACAAAGGCTTCTGTATCAATAGCAATAAAGAAATGTCCTAGATGGAATTTTTGTTTCTCGCCATTTTCACCAATACCTGATAACATATGCAAGAAATTTCCTTGTTGAAGGGCAGCTGATAGTACTTCTACAAAGGTTGCATAACCATATCCTTTATAACCGGCAAGTTCTTCACCGATACCACCAAGTGGCGCCAGAGCCGCTTGACCATTGACTAGTGCTTCAAGGATTTCAGGCGAGTCCGTCATTGCTTTTCCGTCGCGACCAATCACCATTCCGGCTGGAGTATCTTGACCAATGCGCGCGTAATATTCAATTTTTCCACGTTGACTAATTGAAGTCGCACAATCTAATGAAAATGGAAAATCCTCATCGGTTGGGAAACCGAGTGTGAGTGGGTTTGTACCTAAAATATTCTCAACCCCAAAAGTAGGCGCAATTGAAGGGCGCGCATTCGTCCCAGTCATGCCGATACAACCTGCTTTTGCGGCCATATCTGTATAATAACCCGCAATTCCGTAGTGAGTTGAGTTTCGAACCGCAACCATACCCATTCCGAACTCTTTCGCTTTATCGATCGCCATCTGCATGGCTTTATAACCAATCACTTGTCCCATACCATCATGTCCATCAACAACTGCTGTTGTCGGTGTTTCACGAACAACTTCAAAATTCGTCTCCGGATGTTGAATACCTGCCTTAATTCGATCAAGATAAATTGGTTTAAAGCGGTTTACCCCATGTGATTCAATCCCTTTGCGATCAGACGCAAGCAATACATCGGTACAAATATCCGCATCTTCTTCTGGAATCCCATAAGCCATAAAGACATCTTTAACAAACTTCGTTACCCAATCCCATTCGACAGTAAAAGATTGACTCATTTTCTATTCCTCCTAGTAATTTTAACCGGTTTTGTAAACGTTTCCTGATACTTTAAAATTAGCATATTCAAGTTTAAATAACAAGTAAATTATAAATAATATTTATAAAAATGCAAAAACTTTATAAATGTAGAAACATAGGATACGCCAGCTCACTTACCTGAGCTAGCGAATCAAAGTCAACTTCGCCAGCTCGCTCACTTGAGCTAGCGAATCCATATCAACTTCACCAGCTCACTTACCTGAGCTAGTGAATCCATATCAACTTCACCAGCTCGCGCATCTGAGCTGGCGAATTCAAGACAACTTCACCAGCTCACTTACCTGAGCTAGCGAATCCAAGTCAACTTCACTAGCTCGCTCACTTGAGCTGGCGAATCCCACTTCACATCTCCACATTTACAATTTATCTCTACAAACATGTCCGATTTCTCTAGGAAACCATATAACCTATGTCCGTTTGTTTTCTTTTTTTCTTACTTCAAAAAATAATTTAAAAAAAACTATACGTTAAATTGTGAGCTATATAAGACAAGTAGTATATGGCGTTTTGTAGCGTTACTAAGTATTTAAGCGACGTATTTTTTTCGGATTTACGTTAAATTTACAATTATTTTTTTATTTACACAAAATTTTCATTAAATTTACTTAAAATTTACATTCGTCTAGTATTATCTATTTCAGAAACAAAAGTAAAACAAACATAGATATGTCTGTTTTGATTTGTTTTGTTTGAAACTGTAAAGGAGTAGTGAAGCGTGGCTAAAATTAATTTGAGTCATATTTATAAAGACTATAGTGATGATGTTCGTGCAGTAACTGACTTTCATTTAGAAATTGATGATGAGGAATTTATTGTTCTGGTGGGACCATCAGGATGTGGGAAATCAACAACACTTAGAATGATTGCGGGACTTGAAGATATTTCTTCTGGAGAGGTTCTAATTGATGGGCGTAAACAGAATGAATTACATCCTAAAGAACGCGACATCGCAATGGTATTCCAAAATTACGCTTTATATCCACATATGACTGTCTTTGATAATTTAGCATTTGGATTAAAAATGCGTAACGAAAGCAAACAAGATATTCAGCACCGCGTTGAAGAAGCTGCAGAGATTCTAGATATTCATGAATACTTAGATCGTAAGCCAGCGGAATTATCAGGAGGGCAACGCCAGCGTGTGGCATTGGGGCGAGCGATTGTACGTGAACCAAAAGTATTCTTAATGGATGAGCCGTTATCAAACTTAGACGCTAAATTAAGATTTCATACACGTGCTGAGATTACAAAATTACACCGTCGTTTAGGCGTTACAACGATCTATGTTACCCATGATCAAACAGAAGCGATGTCAATGGCAACGCGTATTGTCGTTATGAACCGTGGACTAATTCAACAAATTGGGACACCTAAAGAGATTTATATGAAACCAAATAATATTTTCGTTGGCCAATTTATTGGTTCACCAGCGATGAACTTTGTTCCATTAGGTTATGATGGACAGAATTTTAACTTAGGTGAGAATTCATTGAACTTACCCCAAGAATTAAAGCATGATTTAGATATTGAAGAGTACGGATCTAGACGAGACGTAATTCTAGGAATTCGACCTGAAACTATGGAAGTCTTAGAAGAAGGTATGGATACAAGTAATTACTTTGTATTCGAACAAGAAATTGTTAACGCTGAATTAATGGGATCAGAAACACTCATCTATATTGATATAGACGGGCATACACTAATCTCAAAGGTGCAATCAATGGAAGATTTCTTTGAAGGCGATACGATTCGTTTTGGTGTCCCTTATGAAAAATTACATTTCTTTGATAAAGAAACTGAATTACGTATCCCAGTAGGCGAGCGAGAAGAGGTTGTTATTTAATGCATAGTATAGAAAGAATGAGTGATCGAGGGGTGGAGATAGGATGGTAGAGAAGCGCGTCGTTTACAACGGTGAACTTCGTTCTCAAGAAGAGCTTGATGCTTATTATAAACCAGTTAAAAAGTCATTTTGGAAACGAATCTTACAACATAAAATTTTTTATTTAATGATTTTGCCTTGTTTGATTCATTATACAGTTTTCTCGTATTGGCCAATGGCTGGAAATATCTTAGCATTTAAAGAGTTTGGTTTTAATACTGGAATGTTTGGTGGCGACTGGGTTGGATTTAAATATTTTGAGCAGTTTTTCAATGACCCAAGAAGTATGTTGTATGTTCGTAATACATTAGTGATTAGTTCAATGAAATTATTCCTATACTTACCGTTTCCAATTATGTTGGCTTTGATGTTTAACGAAGTGAAGCAACCAAGGTTAAGAGATACGCTTCAAACAGTCACATACTTACCTTACTTTATATCATGGGTTGTTGTGATTGGTTTGATGAACGCTTTACTTGCTCCAAATACTGGTTTACTCAATCAAGTGATTGCGAACTTAGGTGGTGATGGCAGTAAGTTTTGGATGATGGATCGAACATTATTCTATCCGTTAACTTTCTTGAGTTATTTATGGAAGGAAGTTGGTTGGGATTCAATTATTTACTTCTCAGCAATTGTTGCTATTTCACCGTCATTATTTGAAGCAGCTGCGATTGATGGTGCAGGTAAACTTCGTCAAATGTGGCATGTTACGATTCCAGGGATTCGTGGAACGATTATCTTATTATTCATTATGTCGCTAGGGAGCATTTTATCAGCAGGTTTCGATCAAGTATTCTTGATGCAAAATCCAGGAAATGCGGACGTGTCAGAAATTATTGATACTTATGTTGTTCGAACAGGTTTACAAGGAGGCCAATTTGGTTACTCTACGGCAATTAGTTTGATGCAAGGTTTAGTCGGCTTAGTTTTAACAGTAATTGTAAATCATATTGCAGATAAGAAATTTGATAGTGCAGTTTGGTAAATTTATATACAATTTTAGGAGGAAAATACATATGAAAAACATTTTAAAGAAAGCTTTAGTCACATTAACTGCTTCAATGACATTAGTTTCGCCACTTTTAACTCAAGCGCCAGCGGTATTAGCGCAAGAAACGGAATCAGAAAACTTTATTGCTGATCGTACGATTACTGGGTTAATTTTCCAATCAGCAGGGGATGCATCTGTTGAGATTCCACAAGAAATCTTAGATGAAATTAAACGTCAAACAGGTGTAACTTTTGAGTTACAAACTGTGACAAGTGATGACTCAATTACAGCTTTAGCCGCTGGATTAGCTGCAGGTGACTTACCTGATTTTATTGCCTATTACTTAAACGATTCAGGTCGTCCAGAAATGCAATTTTTATTAAAGGCAGCGAATGAAGGGCAATTCCATGATTTAACACCTTTAATGCAACAAGAAGGGTTAGAAGTTTATAACAAATATCTTGAAGAAGGTTACTTACCAGTAGATACACAAGAAAATATTATGTTCCGTAACGAATGGGGTGGAGCATCTTACTTAATGCACATGGCTATCCAACGTGAGGGAGCACAAAAACCAGTAAACCCACAAATCGGAGGTCTATATATTCGTTCAGATATTGCTGAAGATTTAGGTGTAGAGTATGACGAAATCAATACATCAGAAGAATTACATGCTTTAGGTCAAGAAATTCAAGCCGCTGGATATACGGACGACAACGGCGTGCCAGTAACACCATTTGGTCCAACTGTTTGGGGTGGTTCAGAACGCCCTTGGTTATATCAAGATTTAATGTGGACTGGTTCAACAGGCGAGCCATTCATGGAAGATGAAGAAGGAAACATCTTACATGAAGCACAATCACCAGTTTTAATGGAACGTGTGAACCAAGTACATAAATATATGGCTGAAGGTTTAATGACACAAGAATATTACACAATGAATGAAACACGGGCACAAGAAGGTGTGATTAATGGATCATTCGGTATTGTGACAGATATTCACTCATACCGTCCTGAAATTTCAGATTTATCATATATTCCATTAGGTGACTTACAACGTGCTGATGGAACAGATGATATGGTTGTTAGCTACAAATCAGGTTACGCTGGATGGTCAATTCCAAGTACAACTGAAAACCCTGAAGAAGTGATGCAATTTGCTGATTGGATGGCAAGTCGAGAAGGAAAATTATTATACTTTTACGGAATTGAAGGTCGCGACTACGAATTAGATGAAAATGGTAACCCACAAGTGTTTCCAGAAGTGGTTGAAGAATTTGATACAAATCCAGAATTAGCTAAATTACGTGGTTTCCGTGGAGTACGTTCATTCTGGGGTGAGCACTTAGGTTATACAGATATGGATAACATGGCTGACTTTGGTGAAGCTAACTGGGGAGATAATGTTCGAGCAGAAGATGAAACAGATATTGCTGGTAAACAAATTGAAGAGTTAGTAAATTATGATGAGCAATTTGAAAATGCACGTGTTGAAGATGGACTTTCTGTTCAGTCATATTTATTCGAATTTGAAGGTGACGAAGGAACATTAGCAACAGCATTAGCACGTTACCAAGAAGACGTCTTACGTATGTATTACGCAGGTAGCACAGAAGGCGCACAACAAATTTTAGATGAAACTTTGTCTAACTTAGAAGCAGCTGGCTTAAATGAATTCATTGACTTTGTTGAACAAAAACGTGCTGACGGTGACGTTGTTCGATTCTAATAAATTATAAAATTTAAGTGGGAAAGATCACCGTCTTTCCCGCTTTACTTTAAAGGAGGTATTCGATTGGAAAGTAAAAGTTTACAAGGTCCAAAATGGGCAAGAGTATTGAATATCACACTTCTTATTATATTTGCTGTGATGATTCTTATTCCTTTCTTACATGTATTAGCAGTTTCTTTTAATGAGGGAACGGATGCCCAACGCGGTGGAATTGGCTTTTGGCCAAGAATGTGGACCCTTGATAATTACTTGGAAGTATTTAAGCAAGATAATTTATTAAATGGTCTATTAATTTCAATATTTAGAACAGTCGTGGGTACAGTATTTGGTGTTGGGTTAATGTCAATGGCGGCGTATGCTTTGACAGTAAAAACACTTCCAGGTCGTAGTTTCTTCACTTTCTTTATCTTTTTCACGATGTTGTTTGGTGGGGGACAAGTTCCTTATTACTTAGTATTAAGTGAGTTAGGTTTAACAGGGTCTGTTTGGGTTTATATTATACCTGGTTTATATGGAACGATGAATATTTTGCTATTACGGACGCAATTTCAACAACTGCCTTATAGTGTTATTGAATCTGCACGTATTGATGGCAGTAGTGAGTTTTATATTTTTAGAAAGTTAATTCTTCCGATGAGTACACCGGTTCTGGCAACTGTTACGTTATTTACGGCGGTAGGGCATTGGAATGATTGGTTTGCTGGAACGTTTTATGTTCGTGATGCAAACTTGAAACCACTTGCCACTTTACTTCAAGAGATGTTAACGCAACAAAATGCACTGGCAGATATTTTACTTCGATCAACAGGTGCTCAATCATATTCAGCACTAGATCAAGTAAGTATTACAGGGCAGTCATTACAAATGGCAACAATTATTGTTGTGCTGTTACCGATGCTGTTGACGTATCCTTTTGTTCAAAAATATTTTGTGCGAGGAATCACAGTAGGTTCAATTAAAGAGTAGAGGAGTACAGGATGAGATTAAGATATAGAGAAGATAATACATTTAAAATTGTACAATTAACTGATTTGCACATCGGTTCTAAGCCTTATGACGATGATGATTACAAAACGTTTAAGTTAATTGACGAAGCATTTACTAAATTGGATGCAGACTTGATTGTCTTGACTGGAGATTTAATGTGGAGTCACGGTGTACCAAATGCGATGGAAGTTTACCGAGAATTATTGGAACGCTTTAACCAATATGATGTGCCAATTGCCATCACTTATGGGAATCATGATTCAGAAGATGAGTTTGTTCGCTCAGATATGCGTAAGATGGAAGAAATTTTACATCATCACGTGCCTAAGTCTAACTCAATGATTGTTAGAGACCGTGAAAGTTATACAGTTGAAATTTTTGATTCAGAAGGTAGAAACGTCCAAAGTGTCTTGTATTTATTTGATACAGGATCTGATGCACCGCTTCCTGTTGGAATTTATGATTGGGTTCAACCAGAACAAGTGACATGGTTTAACCGTATTTCAAAATATTATCCAAGTCATGAAGGACGTAAAAATGATTTAGTGTTCCAACACATTCCTTTACCAGAATATTGGGAAGCAGCTAAGCAAATTGAATCTGGTGAATGTAATGAAACGAATGACATGATTTCAGCACCGTATATTAATACAGGGCTATTTGCCTCATTGTATATGAATGGTCAAGTTGGCGGTGTATTCTGCGGGCACGATCATGATAATAACTTCGTTGGTTTACATCACGGTATTCGTCTTGTTTATGGACAAGTGAGTGGTTATCAATGTTACGGAGACTTGCCACGTGGAGCGCGAATTGTTGAACTAGTAAATAATAAAATGACAACTTATACGAAAACTCAAGCAGAATTTTAAAGGAGATAGAAAGATAATGAATATTCAACCTCGCATCAACCAGATAGGAGAATGGTTATTTCGGTTAACCATATTAAATTTTTTATGGATTGGCTTTGCCCTTTTAGGCCTAGGATTTTTAGGAATATTCCCAGCAACCAGTGCACTATTTGCGGTGATTAGACAGTATCGTTTAGATCATAAGAAAATTAAGTTAAGGCATGAATTTATTCATTATTATAAAAAAGACTTTGTTCAAGCTAATCTGATTGGTTATATCTTCGTCTTTTTGATGAGTGTCAGTTGGATTGATTACCGTTATCTTTTAAGTACTCAAAATTATTGGGTTGTTTCGTTATCAATGTTGTTTTTGCTTGCAACTCTAGTCATCATTTTTGCAAGCTTCTTAGTATTTGCATTGTTTGTACATTTTGAATTGCCCTTATTCAAGACAATTATGAATCCTTTCCGGTTTATGATTAACCATTTAAGACGCAGTATCTTAACAATCGTGCTGCTGTTGGTTTGGGGTAGCTTTGTTCGTCACTTGCCTGGTGTGATTCCGTTTTTAAGTGTGAGTGTGTCAGTGTTTATTTTGAGTCGCATGGTTGAGCCAATTCTTATGCCAACGAAGGAAAAAGAGCGTGTAAATCAAACAAATTATGTGATGAAGCAAGAGGACATGTTGTATTATTAAAATGAATTGTAGAATGCGGGTGGGTTATGAATGAAGAAAACTTAGGAAAACAGCCTGACACCAACGTGCCGGTGTTTAGACGGCTGTTCTTCCCTTTAGTAATTGAGCAATTATTCGGAATGCTTCTTGGAAGTATCGATGTCTTAATGTTAAGTCAGTATAGTGATGCTTCTGTCGCAGCGACAGGTTTATCCAATCAGTTAATAAATGTAGGCTTAATGATCTTAGGAATCGCTTCTTTAGGGAGTGGTATTCTTCTAATGCAGACGGCCGGAACAAGACAAAATTCAGAAGTAAATTTAATTATTCGACATGGCGTCTATTTAAATGTGCATATATCTCTAGCTATGGCAGCGGTGTTTTTAATCTTTGGGCAGCAATTATTGCGTTGGATTCAAACGCCTGAGGAGATACTAGGTAGCGCCTATAGTTATTTAGCGATTGTATCAGTAAGTCTGATTTTCCAATCAGTGATGACTAGTTTTGGCTCTGTCTTTAGAAGTTTTACATATGTTCGGATTGTGATGGTTGTTTCAATACTAACAAACTTATTAAGTATTTTAGGGAATTATACCGTTCTATTTACACCCATTGGTCTGTTTGGCGAAGGGATTCACGGTGTAGCTAATTCAACCTTATTCGCGAGATTTATCGGAATGTTATTGCTTATTATCGCTTTTTATTACTTATTACCGAAGCATCGTGCGGCCTTTTCAACATTGAGAATGGATAGCGTTACTGTAAAAACCGTTATGAAACTTGGATTTCCATCTGCATTAGAAAACATCTCTTATACGACATCGCAGACAATTATTACAGGTATCATCGCTTCTTTTGGTACAATGATGGTAACAAGTAAAATTTATACACAAAACATAACGGGTTTGGTCTTTACAGTTGCGGCTGCGATTTCGCAAGCTAATCAAATTATTATCGGGCGTTTTATTGGTTTAAAACAAAAAGACCAAGCACGTGACTATACTGTCAAACTATTAATAAAATCGATGGCTTTTGCATTTGTGCTCTCAACTTCATTAGCACTCGTCAGTCATTGGATAGTAAATTGGTTAACGGATGATCCAGTAATTCGCAGCAGTGTGATACAGCTGATTTGGTTAAGTATATTGCTTGAACCAGGACGGTTAAGTAATGAAATATTAATTGGTGCATTGAATACAGCAGGAGACGTTAAGTTTCCAACCATGATTTCGATTCTTTCGACGTTCTTATTCACTGTTCCAATGAGTTATGTTGTTGGAATTCATTTTGGATTTGGTTTAGTTGGCGTGTGGATTATTTTCATTCTTGATGAATGGGTGCGTGCAGTGGTGTTATTCATTCGTTGGATGCGTTCTAGTTGGCAAAGTATTGAGCTATTCTAGAACTGTTGTAAAAAATGTAGAGTAAAGTAGTGATATATATGAAACAAAATATTAGCGTGAAGTATCAGCGACACGAGTTTATTTTAAATCGAGTAAAAGAAGACGGGAAAATTTATGTGACTGAGTTAGCGAAAGAACTTGATATCACACCCGAAACACTGCGACGTGATTTGACTGAACTTGAAGAAGAGAACGAACTTGTTCGAATTCATGGTGGTGCAGTGCCGGCTCCTAAAAGTGAAGGAATAGAGTTAGAATTTCGTAAGAAGATGGTACTAATGAGTGAAGAAAAGAAACGTGTAGCTAGACGTGCCGCAAAGGAAATTAGAAGTGGGATGACCATTGGTGCTGACGTCGGAACCTCAATCATGTACATTCCAGACATGTTAGAAGATATTGAAAACCTAACTGTAATTACTAACTCATTAGCAACAGCCATTCGCTTCAACAAGGCAATTGAAGAGGAGCGAGTACAAGGGCAAGTCATTGTTCTTCCGGGAACTACCAATCCATTTCAATCATCAATTAAAGGAAGCTATACCGTTGATTTCTTAAAGCAATTCTCTTTAGATTTAAGTTTTATCTCATGCGGTGGGATAAGCAAATCCGCAATTTATGATTATGACTTGGAAGAGTCTCTCGTTTCAAGAACTTTCATTCAGATGAGTCAGGAAAATATTACTTTATTGGATCACAGTAAAATTGATCAACGTCAACTGATTGAGATATGCCCAGTAACAATGATAGATATGTTTATATGTGATGCTCCTAAACCGGCGAGCCTAATTAATGTGTCCGGTGAGTGGGTTACAGCATAAAATTATTATAAATAAATAGCTTAATATAACGAGGAGGAGTATTTCTGGTTGTGCTAGGCTATTTTTTGTGATGATAGTGCGGGATTCGCCAGTTCGAGAGGCTGAGCTGGTGAATGCGAGGGAACTACACCAGCGCCCGCACCTGAGCTAGCGAATCCAAGTCAACTTCGCCAGCTCGCGCATCTGTGCTGGCGAATCAATATCAACTTCACCAGCTCACTTACCTGAGCTAGCGAATCCAGGCGAACTTCGCCAGCTCCCGCACCTGAGCTAGCGAATTCAAGACAACTTCACCAGCTCACTTACCTGAGCTAGCGAATCCAAGCGAACTTCATCAGCTCGCGAAATGGAGCTGGTGAATCACCTCAACTTCCCGACCCAACCCCGAAAAGCACAACAAAAGCGACAAAGTATGGCTCTTC
>NZ_JACAOA010000019.1 GCF_014049385.1 Ruoffia halotolerans
ACGTTCTGTAAAAAAAATAAAATTGAAGAAAGACTCTAAGTACTCAAAGTATACTGAAATTATAGGATAAGAAAAATTACTTAAATGACAAAAACTCTGAAATTTTACAGTAGTGTTACAAACAGTATACGAATCAAAGAAAATCAACTATTCAACTCAAAGGTGTGTTATTATCTTCTCAGGTCGGAAAAGAGAAGATTTAATGAATATAATATGAATTTGACGAATATAAAAAAACTAGTATTAACGAAGGAGCAATAAACAATGAAGAAAACTTTTTCTAAGAGCTTATTCAAAACTTTATTTACATCTGCATTAGCATTAAGTTCGGTAGCAGCACCAGTTTTAGCATCAGCTCAAAACTATGACGCGCTGATTAATGAAGCAGACGTTCAAATTGAAGGTTTAAGTGCTCAACAAACAGCTTTATACGCTCAATTAGCTACAGCATATGCTGAAATTGATACAATTCAAGCAGAGGCAACTGCAGTCCTTGAAGCAGTAGCAGAAGATGATGCGTTAATCGCTGAATTGGAAGAAGAAATTACTCAACTTGAAGATATTATCGGTAAACGTGAAGGCTTATTAGCTGATCAAGCACGTGCTGTTCAAGTAAGTGGTGGATCATCAAACTATTTAAACTATGTAGCATCATCAGAATCAGTAAGTGATTTTGTTGGTCGTGTAGATGTTATTAACAAAATGGTATCTGCAAACAAAGATTTATTAAATGTACAAATTTCAGATAAAGAAGATGTTGAAAGCAAAAAATCTGAAACAGAATCAACAAAAAATCAAAAAATCGAAAAAATGGTTGAACTTGAAGCTTTAAAAGAAGAGTTGTCAGCACAAACTGCAGCATCTGAAGAAGTTTACAACCAATTAACAAACGATATTTCATTAGCAGCTTCTCACCGTGAAGCATTAGTTGCTGAACGTCAAGCATTCGAAGAAGCGCAACGTATCGCGGCTGAACAAGCGGCAGCAGCTCAAGCGCAAGCAATCGCAGAAGCCGAAGCAGCAGCCCAAGCACAAGCTGAGGCGGAAGCTCAAGCAATCGCAGAAGCACAAGCGAATGCAGCAGCTCAAGCTGAAGCAGCAGCCCAAGCGCAAGCAGACGCTGAAGCGGCAGCTCAAGCAGCAGAAGAAGCTCAAGCAATTGCAGAACAAACTCCTGTAGTGGAAGAAACACCAGTTGTAGAAGCAGCACCTGTAGAGGAAGCACCAGTTGTAGAAGCAGCACCTGTAGTGGAAGTCCCTGAGGAAGCACCAGTTGTTGAAGAAACTCCTGTAGTGGAAGTCCCTGTAGAGGAAGCGCCAATCGTTGAAGAAACACCTGTAGAAGAAGTACCGGTAGTTGAAGAAACACCAGTTGTTGAAGAGCAACCAGTAGAGGAAGAAGTTATTGCAGATACACCTACATGGGAAGTTGTAGAAGAAGCACCTGTAGTTGATGACCAAGCAGCAGCTGAAGCAGCAGCCCAAGCAGAAGCCGAAGCAGCGGCACAAGCAGCGGCACAAGCAGAGGCAGAAGCGGCAGCCCAAGCAGCAGCTGAAGAAGCGGCGGCACAAGCTCAAGCAGAAGCTGAGGCAGCAGCCCAAGCGGCGGCAGAGGCCGAAGCCCAAGCAGCAGCTGAAGAAGCGGCGGCACAAGCTCAAGCAGAGGCAGAAGCAGCAGCGCAAGCGGCAGCAGAGGCCGAAGCTGAAGCCCAAGCAGCTCAAGGAAGTGTTGATGCATTATTATCAAACGCATCGCAACACTTAGGAACACCATATGTATGGGGTGGGAAATCACCTTCAGGCTTTGACTGTTCAGGATTTGTACAATACGTATTCCAAGAAACTTATGGAGTTAACGTAGGTGGATGGACTGGAGCACAAGAAAACGCTGGAACTAAAATCGGTGTTGGCGAAGCTCAAGCTGGAGATTTATACTTCTGGGGAACACCTGGATCTACTTACCACGTTGCAATCGCAACAGGTAACGGTAACTACATCCATGCGTCACAACCAGGAACACCAGTAGAGTATAACTCAGTTAGCTCTTACTTCATGCCAAGTTTCGCATTACGCGTAAACAAATAATTAGTAGAATTTAACAACCAGGTCAGGAAAGTCTGATCTGGTTTTTTGTTTATAAATTTTTGGGGGAGAATTTTTCTAGGCAAACTCACACCACACCGTGATGCTATATGGCTTAGGCTATAAGAAAGTACGCCACACCGGGATGTCATTTGTCTTAGAATGTGACAGACATTCACTCGCTAATAAAATCCGCTATCAATTTTCATCGATTCTCAATGTATAAAGCATAACAAGTGTGAGTATGCTATAATGTACTAAAATTATATTATGTAGGAGGCACTCATTCGTGACCGAACAAACAAAACCAACTTTTTATATTACAACGCCAATTTATTACCCAAGTGGTAAATTACATATTGGTAATGCCTATTCAACATTAGCCAGCGACGCTATGGCTCGCTATAAACGATTAATGGACTATGATGTTTACTTCTTAACAGGAACAGATGAACACGGCCAAAAAATCGAAACTAAAGCAGAAGAATTAGGTATTGAACCGCAAGCCTATGTAGATGGAATGGCAGAATCAATTAAAGAATTATGGAAATCATTAGAGATTACAAATGACGGTTTTATTCGTACAACTGAAGAACGTCACAAGCAAGCGATTCAAACAATCTTTGAACGTTTACTTGAACAAGGAGACATTTATCTAGGTGAATACTCTGGCTGGTACTCAGTGAGTGACGAAGAATACTTTACTGAAAGTCAATTATCAGAAGTTTACCGTGATGAAGACGGGAATGTCATTGGTGGAGTCGCACCATCTGGACACGAAGTAGAATTAGTTAAAGAAGAATCTTATTTCTTTAAACTAAGTAAATATGCTGAACGTTTAGAAGCATATTACGATGACCATCCTGAATTCTTACAACCAGCATTCCGTAAGACTGAAATGGTTAATAATTTTATTAAACCAGGTTTAGAAGATTTAGCTGTATCAAGAACGTCATTTTCTTGGGGAATCCCAGTAAAATCAGATCCTAAACACGTCGTTTATGTATGGATTGATGCATTATCTAACTATATTACTGCCCTAGGTTACGGAAGTGATGACGATAGTCTATTCAAACATTTCTGGCCGGCAGATGTGCACGTGATTGGTAAAGATATTTCTCGTTTCCACATGATTTACTGGCCAATTTTATTAATGGCATTAGATATTCCTTTACCGAAGCAAATTTTTGCTCACGGTTGGCTATTAATGAAAGACGGAAAAATGTCTAAATCTAAAGGAAATGTTATTTACCCTGATACACTAATTGAACGTTATGGTTTAGATGCTACGCGTTTCTACTTATTAAGAGAAATGACGCAAGGAAATGATACGGTCTTTACACCAGAAGATTTCGTTAACCATATTAACTTTGAATTGGCGAATGATTTAGGGAACTTATTAAATCGTACAATTGCTATGATGAATAAGTATTTTGATGGCCAAATCCCAACTGATTTATCAGCCTTTGAAAATACTGAATTCGATGCTTCCATTGAAGCATTTATCGAAAAAGAAATCGCAAATTACCATGCAGCCATGGATCGTTTAGATTTTCACTCGGCTCTAAATAATGTGATGGCAATCGTATCTCGTACGAATAAATATATTGATGAGACAATGCCTTGGACTTTGGCAAAAGAAGAAGAAAGCCGAGCTCAATTAGCATCTGTTATGTATCATTTAGCAGATTCATTACGTATTGTGGCACATTTATTACGCCCAATTATGCCAAATTCGCCTGCGCAAATTCTTGAACAACTCGGTATGCCTTCAGAAACAGACCGTTTGTTGACAAACCTTGCACTAAAACAAGTGCCTGAGGTTACAACAGTGATTAAAAAAGGTGTGCCAATCTTCCCAAGATTAGATACTGAAGAAGAAATTAAATTAATCCAAGAAGCAATGAGTGGCAAAGGCAACAATGAATCAACTGGTAAAGTTGATGATGAAGACTGGAATCCGGAATCAGTGGAATTAGTCTATCATGAAACTGAATCAGTAGAGTTTACGGACTTCATTAAAACAGAAATGAAAGTGGCTGAAGTGATCGATGTTGCACCAGTAGATGGGTCTAATAAGTTACTTAGATTCCGCTTAGACGCTGGGGATAAGGGACATCGTCAAATTTTATCGGGAATTGCGAAATACTATCCAGATCATGAAGCTTTAATTGGTAAAAAGGTCATAGTTGTAGCGAACCTTAAACCACGTAAGATGATGGGATATATCAGTCAAGGTATGATTCTTTCATCTGAATCAGATGGCAAGTTAACATTACTATTTGCTGATCCAGAAGCAGCAAACGGAAGTTTAATCGGATAATTTATATATATATAAAACCTTAGTCTCATTTATTGATTGAGATTAAGGTTTTATTCAGTTATTCTTTATAAGAGACTATAACAAGGAAGGGAAGATATTTTGAAGTTATTTGATACCCACACGCATTTGAATGCCAATCAATTTGAAGGCATTGAATCAGAAATTATCCAACAAGCTAAAGATAATGATGTAGAATATATGGCGGTTGTTGGCTTTGATGAGAAGACCATTGAGAAGAGTTTATTACTCAGCCAAGAGAATGAACACATTATTAGTGTTATCGGTTGGCATCCAACAGAAGCGTCACGTTACAATCAAACCATCGAAAAGCAACTCGAAGAAAAACTCGCAGCACCAAAAGTTCACATGTTAGGTGAAATTGGGCTTGATTACTATTGGCCAAATTCTACTAAAGAAGATCAACACCGAGTATTTAGACGTTTAATTGCGATGGCAAAGGAACATAATTTACCAATCACTATTCATAACCGAGATGCAACGGATGATGTTTATAAAATTTTAAAAGAAGAAGGTATTCCTAAAACAGGGGGTATCATGCATTCATATGGTGAAAGCAAGGAAGAAGTATATAAATTCCTAGATTTAGGAATGCATATTAGCTTTAGTGGTGTACTAACTTTCAAAAAGACAGAAGACGTACGTGAAGCAGCTAAAGTTGTTCCGAATGATCGACTTTTAGTTGAGACAGATGCACCATACTTAGCTCCGGTACCGAAACGAGGTAAACGCAACGAACCTGCCTATGTTCGCTATGTGGCAGAAGTTCTCGCGCAAGTGAAAGACATGCCACTAGATGAAATTGCGACCTTAACAACGAATAATGCCTTTGAATTGTTTAATTGGTATCCAGAGACGAAGCAAAATGAAAAATAATAAGCAAGCCAATCCGCCGCAAGAAGTCATTATTGTTGAAGGGCGAGATGATACAAAGAGATTAATCGAAGCATTCGGTAAAACTGTTCAAACAATTGAAACGAATGGCTCAGCTATCAATCAAGCAACACTCGAAGAAATTAGAGCAGCTCATGAAAAGTTAGGGGCTATTGTCTTTACAGATCCTGACTTTCAAGGAGAGCGTATCCGACGAATTATAGAACAAGCGATCCCTAGCGTTAAACACGCGTATATTAAGCCAGAAGAGGCGAATGCAGGGAAGCGAGGAAAGAGTCTAGGTGTTGAACATGCGACCAGAGAAAGCATTATAAAAGCACTTGAAGCTGTAATGACACCAAATACTGTCGGACCGGTATTTATTCACAAAGCTGAATTAATTCGACTCAAACTTATTGGTCACCCCGAAGCAAAAGTCCGTCGAGAATATATATCAAACCATTATCATCTTGGACACATTAATGGTAAACAATTACAGAAAAAGCTAGCAATGTATCAGATTACTTTAGAAGAATTAACAAATCAATTGAAAGCAGGTGAACAAAATGGAATCATCTAAACGATTAATTGCCACACCCACAAGAACTGCCGAAATCATGAATCAATATGATATAAAGATGAAGAAGAGTTTAGGACAAAACTTCTTAGTTGAGCCATCTATCTTAGACAAAATGATTCAAACATCTGATATTACCAAAAATACAACGGTCATCGAGATTGGTCCAGGAATTGGGGCACTAACTGAATTCTTAGCCCTATCTGCCAAAGAGGTCATTGCCTTTGAAATTGATCCCCGTTTTGTAAAAATATTAAGTAACACACTATCTGAATATGAGAATGTAAAAGTTGTCCATGAGGATATCTTAAAAGTGAATTTTAATGATTCAGAATTCGATTATTTAAAAGATGCAGAAGATTTAATCGTTGTTGCTAATTTACCTTATTACATCACAACGCCGATTATTATGCACTTATTGGACACAGATTTACCTTTCAACCGTTTAGCAATGATGATGCAAAAAGAAGTGGCAGAACGTATGACTGCGGAAGTAGGAACAAAAGCATACAATTCATTGACGATTGCCATCCAGAATAAAATGGAAGCAACTATTTCCTTTATTGTTCCAAAAAGTGTCTTCATCCCAAAACCTAATGTTGATTCAGCCGTTTTAATGTTGAGACGGCGCGAGAAAGCGTTAGTGGAAGTAGAGAATCCAAGAGAGTTTGAGAAGTTCATTCAAATGGCCTTTACACAACGTCGTAAAACAATTTGGAATAATGTCAGAAATTATTATCAAAATGGAGAAGCGGACCAAACTAAATTAGCCGAAGGCTTTGAACAAGCTGAAATCGATCCCAAACGCCGTGCCGAAACACTAACAGTATATGAATTCGAAGAATTATTTAATAAATTAAGTGAAATTTAATTAAAAATTCGCTTGTCACTATTCTAGAGTTGTGGTATCATTGATTTTTTAATCACACCGTGCTATAATGGGACGGTGAGGTGATTGGGAATGCCAAATGAATTATCAGAGATAAAGACTTATTTGGAAGATCGTGTTGGTGAAGAGATTAGTGTGACTGTTCAAATGGGACGTAAAAAGAAAAAAGAACGTAAAGGTGTCCTAAAAGAAACATATCGTTCAGTCTTCATTGTAGATTTGAATCAAGAAGAAAATGATTTTGATCGCATTAGTTACAGCTACCGTGATATATTAACGAATACAATTGAATTAGAATTCAAGTAGCCTTATATATACTGATAAATACCTTAGCTATTCGTTCTGAGTGCGAATAGCTAAGGTGTTTTTTAGTTATATGAGCAAATAAATAGCCAGACCGTTGAAGTAGTTTTATCTTCTTCGGTCTGGTTTTTATTTTGTGAATTTTTATTCTTCTAAGTTAGCAAAACTTTCGTTAATGATATCACGTAAAGTATTTGCAGAATGGTTCATACGATCTTGTTCTAATTCATTTAAAGGAATTTGAACAGTAGAGATAATACCTTTTCGACCTATCACCGCAGGCACTCCGATATAAACGTCCTCTTGACCATATTCACCATCTAAATATGCAGAAACAGGGTAGATAGAATGTGTATTATCTAGGATAGCACGACAGATGGCAGTTAATGAAGCAGCAATTCCATAATATGTTGCTCCTTTGCGTTTTATGATTTCATAAGCAGCATCACGAACTTTAAAGAATACATTGGCTAAAGCTTCCTCATCTGTTCCAGGATGATCTTTAATCCATTCGTAAATTTGTAAGCCACCAATATTAGCATGAGACCAAACAGGAAATTCCGTATCACCATGTTCACCAAGAATATATCCATGAACATTACGAGCATCAACATCCACTAATGAAGCAATTTCTTGACGGAAACGAGCGGTATCTAAAGACGTTCCTGAACCTATGACACGCTCTTTAGGGAAACCACTGAATTTCCATGTTGCATAAGTCAGAATATCTACCGGGTTTGTCGCTACTAGAAAGATACCATCGAAACCAGATGCAACAACTTCTCCAACGATAGATTTAAAGATTTTTAAGTTCTTATTAACTAAGTCTAAACGAGTTTCACCCGGTTTTTGGGCAGCTCCCGCAGTGATGACAACAATATCAGCATCGTGACAATCAGAATATTGGGCTGAATAGATTGTTTTAGTTGAATGGTAAGCTAAGGCACTCGATAAGTCCATCGCATCTCCAACAGTTTTATCTGTATCGATATCAATAATACCTAATTCTCGTCCAACACCTTGAAGAGTTAATGAGAATGCAAAACTTGAACCGACCGCGCCGTCGCCTATTAAAATAATTTTATCTAATGTTTCTGTCATAATAAAAATCCCCTTTCATTACATGCTCAGTATATCACAATTAAAACCTATGACTCAATACTAATTATAATTTAAACGTTTCCAAATTGAAAATAATTCAAACTCAGGATTTATAAGTAGGTTTGTGATATACTACCGAAGAGATTTTATTAAGAAATGATAGGTGATAAAAGTGAAGTTAATAATAGGTTTAGGCAATCCTGGTAGCAAATATAACGGCAGCCGTCACAATATTGGCTTTGATGCTATTGATGAAATTTTAACACGTCATCAATTAGAAATGACCGAACAAAAATTCAGATCAGACTATACAATTTGGCATCGAAATGGAGAAAGAGTTCTACTAATGAAACCTTTCACATTCATGAATCTTTCTGGAGAAGCTTTACTGCCAACAATGAGCTATTATGGTATTGATATAGATGACATTTTAGTTATTCACGATGATTTAGACTTGGATCCTGGACGCGTTCGTTTCCGTAAAAAAGGCAGTTCAGGTGGCCAAAATGGGGTCAAAAGTATTATCGACATGTTAGGTACGAATGAATTTAAGCGTGCCAAGATTGGTATCGGTCGTCCTCAAGGTGGTTGGAAAGTCGTTGACCATGTATTGGCACGATTTACAGCAGAAGATCGGATTTTAGTTGATGAAGCAGTTGACCAAACTGTTGATGCCATTGAAGCTTGGCTTGATGGCAAGGATTTCCAACACGTTATGAGTGAATATAATAAGTAAGATATGGTAGAATAAGATTACTATAGATATATGGATTAAAGGGGGTCAGTTACTGAGCCCCTAAATCCGTATTTATTCTTTTAATAGAAAGGAGCAGATATAAAGAATGACAACAATGTATACACAACCCTTTAGTCCAATGATTAATCAAATCAACAATTCAAAAGATTCGGATGCCAAACTCCTTACTGGCCTGGACGATAGTGCGCGTTCTATATTTATTGCTCAACAATATTTGAATCAACCACAACAATATTTAGTCATTGAACCGAGACACAAACAACAAAATGAATTATTTGAAGATTTAGTAAGTTTATTGCCGGATGTTCCGGTATTGTTATTCCCTAATGAAGAGTCATTAGCCGTGATGTATTCAATTTCATCGATGGATAATACTGCTGATCGTGTTAAAGCATTAAACGCATTAGCTAGCGGAAAGCCATGCATTATCGTTGCATCTTCAGGTGCTCTACGCATGAGGCTCACACCAGTTGAACGTTGGAAAGATGCTTTATTTACAATGGAAATTGGGATGGATATTGAAAGAGAGAACTTAGAAAAGTTATTCAATCAATATGGTTATCGCCGTGAAGGGATGGTTCAATCACCGGGTGAATATAGTGTTCGCGGGAGTATCGTTGACTTCTATCCCTTAAACGCAGATCAGCCAGTTCGATTAGACTTCTTTGATACGGAATTAGATTCAATCCGACTATTCAAT
The DNA here is from genome assembly GCF_014049385.1 of Ruoffia halotolerans. Lineage (GTDB taxonomy): Bacteria > Bacillota > Bacilli > Lactobacillales > Aerococcaceae > Ruoffia > Ruoffia halotolerans. The sequence continues at coordinate 9,624 of NZ_JACAOA010000019.1, forward strand.
GCAGAAACGCAAGAATCGATGGAGAATATTGAAAAGACTGAATTTTACCCCGCCAAAGATGTCATCTTTACACCCCGTGATCAAAGAGACATCTTAGACAAATTAAAGAAACATTTGGATAAACAGCTGAAAAAAATTGAAGATGAAGAATTAAAATTGCAATTAAAATCCGTTCAAAAGGAACAGTTTACTTTATTAGAACAAGGAGAGCCTTTAAAATATGCTAATGCCTACTTAGGTTTCTGGGATAAAGAAGGTACGTCACTCATTGATTACTTGCAAAATGATGCACGGCTCATCGTTATGGAGATGGGTCGAATTCAACAAAATGAATTTCAAGCCATTGAACAAGACCAATTTTGGATTGAGCAAGAAATCAGTAAAGGACAGCTTTTACCAGGTGTTTCAATTCAATTGGAAGCCTATGAAGAAATTCGCCAATCAAGGAGTCAAGTAGCTGTCCAATATTTTTCATTGATGCAAGGTGGCTTAGCGAATATTCGTTTCTCAGATGTCTATGCCTTTCAATATCGAAGTATGAACCAGTTCTTCCATCAAATGCCACTAATTAAAGCAGAGATGGAACAATGGTTAAAGCAAGAGAAATTAGTTCAAGTGACCGTATCAACAAATAAAGATGCTGTTAAAGCATTGAATTTATTTGAAGAATATAATATTCACCCAACAGTTATCCAAGAGGGAGACGAACCTCAAACAGGGGCCATCAATATCGTTACGACACCATTATCCAAAGGGTTTGAATTACCAAACGAAAACTGGGTTGTAGTCACTGAACTTGAATTATTCAATCAATTAAGACGTAAGAAAGCAACATCACAGGGCTTATCAAACTCAGAGCGAATTAAGAGTTATAACGAATTAGACGTTGGTGATTACGTTGTCCACTTAAGTCACGGAATTGGGCGTTATGTCGGTATAGAAACGATGGAAATAAGTGGCGTTCATAAAGATTTAGTTGCGATTGAATATGAAGATAATGCTCGGGTCTTACTCCCAGTTGAAAATATTAATCAACTACAAAAATACGTCGCTTCAGAGTCGAAACAACCGAGATTAAACAAACTAGGCGGAAGTGAATGGAAGAAAACAGTTAGAAAAGTTCAAGCGAAAGTTGAAGACATCGCTGATGAATTGATTACCTTATATGCAGAACGTGAAAAACGAAAAGGTTATCCATTTACTCCAGATACACCTGAGCAAAAAGAATTTGAAAATGCCTTTCCGTATGTCGAAACAGCTGACCAATTAAGAAGTACGAAAGAAATTAAAAAGGATATGGAAAAAGATAAACCAATGGACCGTTTACTTGTAGGAGACGTTGGTTATGGGAAGACCGAGGTAGCGATTCGAGCAATTTATAAAGCCGTTATGGATGGTAAACAAGTAGCCTTTTTAGTGCCGACAACGATACTTGCCCAGCAACATTTTAACTCGATTCAAGAACGCTTTAGTGATTGGCCCTTTGAGATAGGTATGTTAAGCCGATTTGTCTCACGGGCAGAACAAACTAAGAATATTAAAAAAATCAAATCGGGCGAGTTATCTATTATTGTTGGGACGCATCGTTTGCTTTCAAAAGATATAGAATTTAATGACTTAGGCTTATTAATTGTCGATGAAGAACAACGTTTTGGAGTGAAGCATAAAGAGAGACTAAAACAATTGAAAGCCGATGTAGATGTACTAACATTAACTGCTACACCAATTCCAAGAACTTTACATATGTCTATGATTGGTGTGCGCGACTTATCACTGATTGAAACTCCGCCCCAAAACCGATTTCCTGTACAAACTTATGTAATGGAATTGAATGCAGGTGTTGTAAAAACAGGGATTGAACGTGAGTTAGCTCGTGGTGGGCAAGTCTTTTACTTGCATAATCGTGTCGCAACTATTCATCAAAAGGCTGAAGAAATTTCGAATCTCGTACCAGATGCGAGAGTGGCTGTCGCTCATGGGCAATTATCAGAAGTAGAATTAGAACGTGTCTTAGTCGACTTTATTGGTGGAGAATATGATGTCCTAGTAACAACAACCATCATAGAAACAGGGGTAGATATACCGAACGCAAATACCCTATTTGTTGAAAATGCGGACCATATGGGCTTATCGACTTTATATCAACTTAGAGGGCGTGTAGGCCGTACGCACCGCTTAGCCTACGCATATTTAATGTATGAGCCATTTAAGCAACTCAATGAGATTAGTGAGAAGCGTTTAAATGCTATTCGTGAATTTACTGAATTAGGATCCGGCTTTAAGATTGCTATGCGAGATTTGTCTATTCGTGGAGCAGGTGACTTACTTGGTAAGCAACAATCCGGCTTCATCGATTCAGTTGGATACGATCTTTATACGCAAATGCTTAAAGAAGCGGTGGATTCTCGACAAGGTCATGGTGCGAAAACCTTTGGTGAAACGAATTCATTCGAATGGCAAGTCAATATTGATGCCTATATTCCGGGCGAGTATATTGATGACGATATCCAAAAAATCGGTGTCTACAAATCTATTCAAAACATCAGTTCTGAAGAAGACTATCGTAGTTTGCAAGATGAGTTGATTGACCGATTTGGTGAATTCCCAGATGAGGTATCTGACTTGTTAGATATCGCTTTAATTAAACACTACAGTATTGAAGCAGGGATTGTATCATTTACACGTAATCGTCAAGAAGTCATTGCAACGTTTAATGAAGAAGCCACGAAGCATCTTCAAGGAGCGAACATATTCCAAGCTTTACAAAATGTCCAGCTGCAAGCTAAAGTACAAATCAATAAAAATAAATTAGAAGTCAGCTTAAATGTATATAATAAAGATAATGATCAATGGCTATCTGCGTTGATTAATTTCACAAAAGATACGGCTGATGTCTTAAATCAAGTAACACAGGAGGTGTAAAGATGCGTCTAGACAAATTTTTGAAAGTCTCTCGTTTAATTAAACGTCGAACTGTTGCTAAAGAAGTAGCAGACCAAGGACGGATTACAATTAATGGTAACATTGCTAAATCAAGTTCAGCAGTTTCAGTCGGAGATGAGTTAACGATTCGTTTCGGGAATCGACTCATGACCGTTGAAGTTAATGAATTGCAAGAATCAACTAAAAAAGAAGATGCTCAAAATATGTACAAAATCATTTCGGAAGAACGATTAGAGCAGTAAAAATTTAATCGAATCAGTTCACAAAATTTTATCAATTAGATTGGATATTTGTGAGAAATACTGTTATACTCGGATATGAATAAGGGGTGAAACGCGTGCAACAATCGAAAACAAATAATCATAGAAAAAATGAGAAAATTGTGTATCTTCCGAATCAACGGGGACAACATCGGAATGGTTCTACTGACCCCGCTGAAGTAAACAATAAACCTAAAAAAACGTTTAAAGTGCAAACGTTAGGTGTTCTAGCAATAGGTATTATCGGAGTAACACTAGCCGCTGTCCCTCTCGTGCAAGCATATCTGGAATCAGATGCGTTAACACAAGAGTTAGTTACTGCAAAAGAACTGGAAAAGGAAGCAATGCAAGAGAACATTCAGGCTCAAGAAGAGTATAAACATATGCAAGATCCTGAATACCTCGCAGATGTTGCAAGACGTGACTATTATTATAGTAAACCAGGTGAAATTATTTTTGATTTAGAAGATAATCAAGAATAATCCCTTACTCATTACAATAGATAGAAAATCAAGGAGGAAATTGTAATTAATGTCAGTTGAAGTAGGTCAAAAAGTTTCAGGTAAAGTCACAGGTATAACAAACTTTGGTGCATTTGTTTCATTACCAGAAAATAAATCAGGACTCGTTCATATTAGTGAAGTTTCAGATGGATTTGTCAAAGATATTAATGATATCTTATCAGTAGGCGATGAAGTCACAGTTAAAGTTCTTAAAATCACCCCAGATGGAAAGATTAACTTGTCAATTCGTAAAGCGAATGAGCAAGCACAACCAGATCAAGCAGCTACAAGACCTGCACCTTCACACGATAAAAAACCGAATGATCATAAAGGGCAAAGTCACAGTAATAAAGGGAGCTATAGCAAACCAAACCACAGTTCAAATAGCAGACCACAACAAAGTAGAAGCAACAACAGTAACAATAGTGGTGGGAATGACTTCGATTCATTAATGAACCAATTCCTAAAAGATAGTGAAGATAACTTATCATCTTTACGTCGTAATACAGAAGGTAAACGCGGTGGTCGTGGAGGCCGTCGTAACTAATTCACTTTTTAATTTAACAAGAGCGGACACCATTGCAATATGGTGCCCGCTCTTTTACTGTAAACAGATTCATGCGTGATATCCTTAAGAGGAAGAATCAAATGACCTTTCATTTGAAAAGAATAGGATACTCATGAATTACTTATTTAATATGTTCAATTTTCTTATGTGGTAATATAATGATGACTTTCGTTCCATCACCAAGTTCGCTTTGATATTCGATAGTTCCTTCGTGGATATCAATAATACGTTTAACAATCGCTAAACCAAGCCCATTACCTGAGCTAAAGCGACTACCGTCCACTTGGAAGAAACGCTCAAAAATAATATTTAACTTCTCTGAAGGAATACCAATCCCGGTATCTTCGATAATAATTTCAACCGAATCTTTTGAGTCTTTTAAATGCACGATGATTTGTCCATCCTGCTCACTGTACTTGATTGCATTATCTAATAGATTGATCCAAACTTGATTCAATAAATCTTCATTGGCATAGAGCACGGTTAAATCTAAGTCGATCGTCATCGTCAAGTTTTTCTCCTCCCATTGGTTGTGGAGACTTAAAATACTTTCACGGATTTGTTCGTCTAAACGATAAGGTTTTCTTTCAATTGAAATAGACTGATTATCAAGTTTTGATAACTTTAATATATTATCTGATAAACCAGAAAGTTGTTTAGTTGCAACGATAATTCGATGCTGATAAGATTCCCGCTCACTTGCGGACAAATCAGGAGACTGTAAAAGCTGTGCATACCCTTGTATCGAAGATAAAGGGGTTTTGAACTCATGTGAGATTACGGATGTAAAGTCACTTTGTAAACGTTGAATACTACTTAATTCGTTGACCATTAAATTAAAAGAATGATACAATTCTGATACTTCAGCAATCCGTTCGTTTTCATCCAATTGCACTGAAAAGTCACTTTCTATCACTTTGGTCATTGCTTTTTTAAGTTTGATAATTGGATTTAGAATTTGGATCATAACAATCCCAGATATCACTAAACCAATTACACTACTAAAGATGATAGGGATGACCCAAGAAAGTTTAGGAGACCCCTCCAAACTTGGCAATAGGGCAAACTCTTCCAAAACAAAGATTATAATAATTAATGCAGCAGCGAAAACAATCGTAAGTATTAAAGTTACAAATGAAAAGTAGATCCATAAGCGTGATTCAAGCCACTTTTTCATTGTGCTACATCTGCCTTATAGCCTAGTCCACGAATGGTCATAATCTTAAAGTCTTCATTATCAGAGAAACGATCACGTAATCGTTTGATATGTACATCAATGGTACGTTCATCTGTTTGAGTATCTAATCCCCAAATTTGATCCATTAATTGTTGACGGGTAAAAATCTTATCCGGATAGGATAACAGTTTTTGCAAGAGTAAAAACTCTTTTTGTGGCAGTGATGAAACATCGTCGCCAGTAGTAACTGAGAAGTTATCTTGATTCAAAGTTGTGTCTCCAATAATTAAATGGCGACTGTTCGCTATCTTAGAACGGCGAAGTAAAGCTTCAACTCTTAGTACCATTTCTTTAACATCAATAGGTTTAACCATATAATCATCGACGCCGATTCTAAAGCCGAGTTTCTTATCTTCATAATCATCTTTGGCTGAGATAACTAGAATAGGGACTTCGTCTCCGATTTGACGCATGGATTCTGCAAATTCATAGCCATCCATTTCTGGCATCATAATATCAGTTATAATTAAATCAACATATTCTTTATCTAAGTAATCTAGAGCAAGGACACCGTTACCAACTGTTTTAACGTCATAATCCGCATGTTCTAAGACAGATTGGAACATATTTGCTAATTCCAAATCATCTTCTATAATTAAAATTTTAGTCATTTGAATTCCTCCTATATATTAGGCTTAATCTAGCATGGATGTATTAACTAATTATGAAGCAATCTGGATAATTGCTAGAGCTTAAGAAAAAAGTTTGATGATTTCAGAAATATGTTTAATCGTCGTTGGATGCATTGGATTGTCACGTCTGTGTTTAGGGTGTGTGTAATGAATGGCTTTCCATCCTGCTTGAGATGCACCTAGAAAATCGTTAGTATAACTTATCTCCTATGTAAGTAAATTCATAGCTCAGGTAGCCTAGCTCTTCTGTAACTTGGTTAAATACTTCAATATCTGGTTTTGAACCATTTAATTCTTCTGAGATAAACCAATGATTTTCAAGAATCCAGCGGTTGGTGTGTAAGGTGTTTAATTTATTTCTTTGATCGAAGGAAGGGCCATTTGTAAGAATGAAAAAGTCATATCCAGCGGCTTGTAAATACTCAAAGACATGAATGATTTCTGAATCAAGAGTTAAATGTTGACGGTAATATTTATTGAGTGCTTGGAATATCGTCGCTTGCTCAATAATTATTTCGTAATGAAACTTTTTGTAAGTGGAAAGGATTCGGTCAAGTTTGGTACGCCGCTTTAGCTTTTCCCTCACGAATAAATTCCTCATATTCAATATCGGATTGAACATCAAAGACGCGATAGAAAGAAACAAATGATGGCTGAATTAGAATCACGTGTTCCTGCATCGTTTCGAATGCAGCATGGTAAAAATCGTTTTTTTGGTAAAGGGTATCATCTAAGCCCCAACCAATAGCTTTAATCTGTTTCATAGTGTATCCTTCGTAAATCTAACTTATAATATCAGGATTTATGTTTATGTAAGTATATGATAGCATGTTAATAGAGAGTTCCAAAAGAATAACGACGAAAGTTTAATACACTTAATGTATAGTTAATATATTTATTCTATACTTTATTTCTAATCGTGTTAAAATATACTTCGTTACTGAGAAAGCGAGGTGCTGATGCATGTATGATTTATTATATAATGTCAAACAATTATTGAATGAATGGCCCGAATGGTTTAAAAGTAAACGTATCTTACTTGCCGTCTCTGGAGGCATAGATTCAATGGTATTATTGACAATCATGCTTCAAATAAATGAACAATTACCAAAAGAAGAAAGAAAAGAAATAATTGTTGCCCACTTTAATCATCGATTAAGAGAAGAAAGTGACCAAGATGCCCAATTGGTAAAAGAGTACGCCCAAAAGTATAAGTTAACTTACTTTATTAGTCACTGGGACAAACCAGTTTCAGTGAATGTTGAAGCCAATGCGAGAGATGCTCGTTATCAATTCTTTGGAGATGTCATGGTTAAGACAAATAGCGATACATTAATGACAGCACATCATTTGAATGATTTAGGTGAAACCGTATTAATGCGTTTAATCCGGGGGACTTCATTACGAGGTGTTCGCGGAATTCGCTCTAACTACCAACGTATATTGACTACTTCGACGAAATATTCGAAGTCTGTTCGTGTCTTAAGACCACTAAGTTCAACTAAAAAGGAAAAAATCATTGAATATGCTAAAGAACATCATATTCCTTATAATGAAGATCAGACGAATACGGATATGACTTATATGCGTAATCGTATGAGATATAAGATGTTGCCTTTTTTTGAAGAAGAAAATCCGCGGTTCTTATCTAATTTACTTCTTCTATCAGAGCAGTTGGAGGCAAGCTATGATGCGCATTTCACGCAGTATTTACAGAAAGAACCCGAACTGTTGATGCAATTGTCACAGGGACGATGGCTTTTATATGTCCCTAAGTTTCTAGAATTATCTGAGGATTTAATGCAAGTATACTTAGCTATTTTTTTGGAAGAAAGACTAATTCACCAAATTCAAACTTATAATAAAGCAGCTGTTAAGCAATTAGAACAACTCATTAGACAAACAGATGCTCCAAATATGTTGATTAATATAGCGAATAACTGGGTGGCATTAAGAGAATACGATTATATTTGGATACAACCTCAAGATTACGGCGTTGAAGTAGCTAAGCAAAGTGAGATTAAGATTGAACAGTTTAATCATTGGTACGAATTGAGTGAGAAGGAATTAGCGGGTGTGTTTGATATTGATGCGATTGCGACAGATTTAAAGAAAAATCTGTATGTTGAAATCCCTTTATCTTTAGCTGAAGGAAGACCAAGTATAACATTACGCCATCGAAAGAATGGAGACACGTTAACTTTGCGTCGCCCGGATGGAACAAGTTATCATAAGAAAGTATCACGAATCATGATCGATCAAAAAATTCCAAAATCAAAACGTGAAGATTATTGGGTTATTGAAAATAGTGAAGGGACGATACTAGGAATGTTGCCACCGATTAGTAAAGATAAAACTTATATTAATTTGGAAGAAAAGCAAACTCATGTATTTATATATCAAAAAAGCGAGAATATTTCTTGATTATATGGTAACATTTACTTCATAACATCAATAATATGACGCTTTCGCTTTTATTCATACGTAGAAGGATGAGAATCAGCGTTAAGAATAGATGATAATATAAAACAAAGGAGAAACTAAATGTTAGAACAAGACATAAAAGAAGTATTAGTAACCCGCGAGGAGATTCAAGAAGCTGTGAATCGCTTAGGTGAACAGTTAACGAAAGAATATAAAGACAAAGAGGTTGTAGTTGTTGGAATACTACGTGGGGCTTCAATTTTTATGGCAGATATTGTTCGAGCAATGGATGTCTATTTAGAGATTGATTTCATGGATGTATCAAGTTATGGTGATGCATTTGAATCTTCTGGAGAAGTAAAAATAATTAAAGATTTAGACACACATCTAGAAGGACGTCACGTTCTAGTCGTGGAAGACATTATCGACACAGGTCGCACGTTGAAGTACTTAGTGGATTTATTCAAATATCGTAAAGCTGCATCTGTGCAAGTATGTACGTTATTAGATAAACCAGAGCGCCGCGTAATGAAAGATATTATTCCAGATTACGTAGGCTTAGAGGTACCAGACGAATTCGTTGTTGGGTACGGTCTTGACTTTGAACAAAAATATCGTAACTTACCATACATCGGTGTACTAAAACCTGAGATTTATCAATAATTTTAAATTCAATGAAAAGCAATATTGTAGTGTAAATCCGCTCAATTATGCTATTATAACTAAGATACATAATAATATGTATGCAAGGAGGAGATAGATAAATGAATAATCGAAATCCAAACCCGAATCGTAATTTTTTTCGGGGAACTTTACCTTACATCCTAATATTTTTAGCGATTATTGGTATGTTTCAAGTATTCTCAGGTAACTTAGGTTATGCTGGGCAAACTGAAGAGATATCATCGTCTAAATTTATGAGTGAATTAGAAAGCGGGAACATTGAAACTTTCGAAATCCAAATTGGATCAGGGGCTTATTCAGTTCGTGGGGAATACCGAACAACTAATGAAACTGTAGAGAAAGAAGAAGATAACTTTTTACAAGTTATTCAAGGATCTAACGAAGTAAGTTTATTTGAAACAACTATTTTAGGTAATGATGCAACGTTGAACATGGTGACGGATGTTGCTTTAGAAAATGATACTACAATTCAAACAATTCCGGAATCAAGTGCAGGATTATGGTTAAGTTTCTTACCCTTCTTAATCTTATTAATCCCGACATTCTTCTTAATCTATTCAATGACTCAACAAGGTTCTGCCGGCGGAAAAGGCGTGATGAACTTTGGAAAGTCTAAATCAAAAGACGTTTCAAAACAAAAAGTCAAAGTACGCTTCTCTGATGTTGCGGGTGCAGAAGAAGAGAAACAAGAATTAGTTGAAGTGGTTGAATTCTTAAAAGATCCAGATCGCTTTACAAAGTTAGGTGCGCGTATACCAGCAGGTGTTCTTTTAGAAGGGCCTCCAGGTACTGGTAAAACGTTATTAGCTAAAGCTGTTGCGGGAGAAGCAGGCGTTCCATTCTACAGTATCTCAGGTTCTGAATTCGTTGAGATGTTTGTCGGTGTTGGGGCGAGTCGTGTAAGAGACTTATTCGAAAATGCTAAGAAAAATGCACCATCGATTATCTTCATTGATGAGATTGATGCCGTAGGTCGTCAACGTGGAGCTGGTATGGGCGGAGGGCACGATGAACGTGAACAAACACTTAACCAATTACTTGTTGAGATGGATGGCTTCGAAGGTAACGAAGGTATTATCGTTATGGCTGCAACTAACCGTTCTGATGTTTTAGATCCTGCTTTGCTGCGTCCGGGTCGTTTTGATAGACAAATTCTAGTTGGTAATCCTGATGTTAAAGGGCGTGAAGAAATCTTATTAGTTCACTCACGTAACAAGCAATTAGCTAATGATGTAGATTTAAAAGTAATCGCACAACAAACACCAGGTTTCTCTGGTGCGGATTTAGAAAACTTACTAAATGAAGCGGCTTTAATTGCTGCTCGTGTTGATCATACATCTATCCATGCAGAAGATATTGATGAAGCACATGACCGTGTCATTGCGGGACCAGCTAAAACAAACCGTGAAATGTCAGCGAAACAACGCGAAACCGTTGCTTATCACGAAGCTGGGCACACAATTGTTGGTATGGTATTAAGCGATGCACGTGTTGTCCATAAAGTAACAATCGTTCCTCGTGGACGTGCAGGTGGATATGCAATTATGCTTCCTAAAGAAGATCAATATATCATTACTGAAAAAGAATTATACGAACAAGTTGTTGGTTTACTTGGAGGACGTGCTGCTGAAGAGATTGTGTTTAATCACCAATCAACTGGGGCAAGTAATGACTTTCAACAAGCGACTCAAATTGTTCGTTCAATGATTACAGAATATGGTATGTCGGAAAAATTAGGTACAGTCCAATATGAAGGGAATCAAAAACCTTTTGCTGGCCGTCAATATGGTCAGAGTGTGACATATTCTGAACAAATTGCTTATGAAATCGACTCAGAAATTCGTCGTATTACAGATAAAGCGTTAACTGATGCACATAATATTATTAATGAACATCGTGAACAGTTGGATACTATTGCTAAAAAGTTATTAGAAATCGAAACATTAGATCAAAGAGCGATCAAATCTTTATTCGAAACAGGCAAAATGCCTGCGCCTGAAGATACAGATTCAAAGGATAAACCCGAATTAGCAGATGAACCTGATAGCTTCAAAGATGCGAAAGAAAAAGCAAACGATGATGAAAATCATTCAGATGTTTATGATCGTGCTGAAGAAGAGACAACTTATGTTGAACCAGATGAAGTACCATCTGATGACACAGAAGAAAGAAATTCTCACATTAATCAAGACAGAGATTTATAAGTCATGAAAGAAATCGATTATCCATTTTGGATAGTCGATTTTTTTGTTTTTACAAATTAGAAATAAATATGCTTAATGGCTGATATGTTGGGATTTCTAACGAAAGAAAAGGCTGAATTTAAGAATTAATATATATAAAACTTTATAATAAGTAATAAAACACTAGACAAATCGATTATCTTTAGTAGAATGAAAGTAACAAAAAATGATAGCGATTACAAATTTAAAGTCTAAGGAGAATAAGACAATGAATTTGGATTGGATAAAAACACGTGCAATTGCCACACCTGACAAAGTGGCCGTAATTGATCCTATTAAACAAACGGAATTTACATATAAACAACTAAATCAACGTGCTGAAATGCTAGCACGGCATTTAGTGGAGAATGAGGGAATTAAACGAGGAGACCGAATAGGTACCTTTGTCCCAAATGATATTGCCATTATTGATTTTCTTTTGGCTTCAATTAAAATTGGGGCGGTTTTTGTTCCACTGAATTGGAGATTAAAACCAATCGAAATTGGAAAAGTAGTTAAAGATGCTGGTTTAGAATATATCGTTTACGCAACTAATCATCTTGAACGTCTGACTGAAGTTCCGCAAGAATTTATTAAATATAACGTTGATGGACCAGAATATAATGAAATCGTGAATCTTGAGAATTATACACCTTTTGAAAGTGTTAATTTAGACTTACAAGATATCGCTATGTTAATTTATACAAGTGGGTCGACAGGGAGACCTAAAGGTGTTATACACACGCATGAAAGTTACTTAAATAATAGTTTTAATCAAAACTTATCTTGGGGTATGAGGGAAGATTGGAAAACAATTGCAAGTGCGCCTATGTTCCATATCTTAGGTTTTATTGATATTGTTATTCCAATGTTAATGGTTGGTGGAACAGTTATATTAGAAAGATACTTCAATCATGAAACCATTAATGATTGGATTGTAAAGTATGAACCGACGGTTTTAGTTTTAATTCCAACGATGTTTTATGCAATTATTGCTCATCCGGAATTTAAACCTGAGAATATTATGAATATTGAGTTGCTTGTTTCAGGAGGATCACCGCCATTACCAGCGGTACAAAAAGTATTCCAACAAATGGGTAAAATTATTATAAACGCCTATGGTTTAACTGAAGCACCATTATTAACATTTAATAAATATGAATATGCGGTGAACAACCCACAATCTATTGGTCAACCGCTAATGTTTGTCGATGTGAAAATTGTCAATGAAGATTTAGAGGAAGTTCCAGTAGGAGACATTGGTGAAATAATCGTTAAAGGTAAAAATATTACCCCAGGCTATTGGAATTTACCAGAAGAGAATGAAAAAGCCTTTCATAATGGCTTCTTTAGAACAGGAGACATGGGCTTTATTAATGAATTTGGTGAAATAACGATTGTTAACCGCCTGAAAGAATTAATTATTACAGGTGGCGAAAACGTGCTACCATCAGAAGTCGAAGCTATTCTTAGTCAACATCCTCTCATTCGATCAGCAATCGTCTTAGGATATGAACATCCTAAATTTGGTGAATCTGTATCTGCGGCCATTATGCTCAATAAAGAAGCTCTCGGTTCAGATAATTATAGAGAAGTCTTAGATGAATACTGCTTGAAAAACCTTGCAGGCTATAAAGTACCGAAACTATACTTAGAGATTGACGAAATACCACTAAACTCTGTTGGAAAACCAGATCGTCTAGAACTAGAGAAGATGATGAATGACTATGCGAAATCAACAATAATAAACGAATTGAGTAATTAATGTTTAAGTCCCAGCTGAAAAGTTGGGATTTTTTGTGTTATCTATTAAGTTTACATAATAGACAGTGACAAACTTTTGCCCAAGATAGCTGTTTATCAATGTTATTCTTATTAAACTTATTAGTTGCAATAATAACTCAACTGTTTAAAAGAGCAAAAATGAGAATACGACTCTTTATTAAGCGTCCTAATGTAAATGATAAGGCTTAGTTATTTCACGACGTCCAATTAAGAGAGTATTATATGGGTTGTAAACGTTATCATTTTTGTGTAAGTAATACTTGGTATTGAAAAATTTTAGGAGGCAATAAAAAATGGAGAACAGAAAAGAAGTATTAAAACAATTATTCCCTGAGGATATTTTAAACATTAGCGAAGGTTTAACAGATGGAGAAGTTGAGTTTTTAAGACAATTAGTGGAGCTGCTAGAAACAAAGTATCGTCCAGTAGTTAATCAAGCTTGGGTTGATGCTGAAGTGCCAGAAGGATTTTTTGAAGATATCGGTAAATTAGGATACTATACAAACCCTTTATTATTCGAAGGACGTGAAGGTAAGAAACAAACGAGTCAATTATTCCAATTTTTCTTCGCCTTTGCTATGTCGAGATTCGACGTATCATTAAACACTTTAATGGGAGTTCACTCAGGATTAGGGTTTAATTCTTTCTTATTTGGAGGTAGTCCAGAACAAGTACAAAAATATGTACCTAAATTAGCGAGTCATGAATTACGTACTTGCTTCGCTTTAACAGAACCTGATCATGGATCTGACGTTGCTTGGGGCTTAGATACGACAGCACGTCGTGAAGGTGACAAATGGATTCTTAATGGAGCTAAACGTTGGATTGGAGGGGCATCAGTCGCTGACTTAATCCCAGTTTATGCAAGAGACGAAGAAACAAACAAACCAAAATGCTTTATCGTCAAAGCAGGTCAAGAAGGATTAGATATTGACGTTATTGAAAATAAAATTGCACTTCGTATTGTTCCAAACGCAAATATTCACTTAAAAGATGTCGTAGTTGATGAAAGTGATCGTCTACAAAACATCAATAGTTTTAAAGATATTGCTAAAGTACTTTACTCAACTCGTGCAGGGGTAGCTTTCATGGCGACAGGAGCTATGGCAGGAGCACTTCAAGCGACCCTTAAATATGTAACTGAACGTAAACAATTTGGAAAAGACATCTCAAATTACCAATTAGTTCAAGAAAAATTAGCGATGATGCAAGCAAACGTGACATCTGCCATGGCCCTGTGTTCACAAATCGCTCGCCAACAAGAGAATGGTGACTACAATGAAATCGTTACTTCAGTAGGTAAGATGATTAATGCCCTTCGTTTACGTGAGACTGTAGCAATGGGGCGTGGAATTTGTGGGGGGAACGGAATTGTTGTCGATTATGATATCGCAAGATTCTTCTCTGATGCAGAAGCTGTTTATACATATGAAGGTACACACGAAATTAATGCCTTGGTAATTGGACGAGCAATGACTGGTCAATCAGCATTTAACTAATATTTATCAAGTGACAGTCATTTCCAAACAAATTTGGAAATGGCTGAGTCGCTTTTAAAGTAAAACGATATATTTTGGAGGGAAATAATAATGACAATTAGAAAAGCAACCGTATTAGGTGCAGGTGTCATGGGAAGTCAAATTGCAGCCCTACTTGTGAATGCGGGGATTAAAGTGCAATTGTTAGACGTTGTAATTGACGAAGAAGATCGTAATAAACTATCTAAAGCGGGTTATGACAGAATTACAAACAAAAAGAAATCGATGTTATATGATTTGAATTTCGAAGGAAACTTATCTTATGGAAATTTTGACGATGATTTAGTGGAACCATCAGATTCAGATATATTTATTGAAGCTGTTAAAGAAGATATTAAAATCAAGCACGATATTTGGACAAAAATCAGACAAGTCGCTAAAGAAGAAGCGATTCTAGCAACAAATACATCTGGAATCCCAATTGAAGCAATTGCTAAAGTGTTCGAAAGCGGCGAACAAGAACGTTTCTTAGGGATGCATTTCTTCAACCCACCGCGCTATATGAAATTATTAGAAATTATTCCAACGAAGAATACATCTGAAGAAACGGTAGAAGTAGTTAAACAATTCTCAGAAGATGTCTTAGGAAAGGGTGTTGTGATAGCTAATGATGTCCCAGCCTTTATCGCTAATAGAACAGGAACACATGCGATGGCAGACATTATGTACCGTGCAGAGCGTGACGGCTTATCAATTGTTGAAGTAGATGCTTTAACAGGGAAAGCAATTGGAAGACCTCGAACAGGAACTTATGGATTATCAGACCTAGTTGGAAATGATATTGCTGCCTTTGTTGTAGGTGGATTAATGAAAGATCCTAGTGAGCAACCTTACTTCCACAACTCATCGACCTTACCAAAACTATTAGAAAAAGGAGCTTTGGGAAATAAAGCAGGTTACGGATTCTACAAAAAAGAAGGACGTAAGCGTCTAGTATTAGATCCCAAAACTATGGAGTACGTCGAGCCAAGCAAACCTCAATTAGAAATATTATCTCATTTTGGACGCGACTTAACAGAAAACTTAGATGTTATCTTTAAAGCAGAAGACAAGGCGGGTAAATTCTTATGGGAAACATTGAGAAGCACATTTTTCTATGCGGCAAATAATGTTCCTAAAGCGGCAAATGATTATAAAGACATTGACCGGGCAATGGTTTGGGGCTTTAACTGGAAAGTCGGACCTTTTCAACTGTGGGATTTAATGGGCTTTGACCGTGTAAAAGAAAGAATCCAAGCCGAAGTGGGCGAATTACCTGAATGGGTAGCAAATAGAACAGAAAGCTTCTATAAGGAAGGCGATGTACTTGAAAATATTACACCGATTGAAGATCGTATAGAGAAAGAAATTTGGAAAGATGACAATACAACATTAAGTGTAATAAACACGGATCAATTATTATTCAAATTCCATACACCAAACAACACCATTGATGAAGGACTAACAAAAGGGCTGATAAAAGCTGTAGACGAGTTAGAGTCAGGTCATTATTCTGGAATGGTTATTTACTCGGATGGACCACATTTTAGTCCGGGAGCTAACTTGAATATGATGAAGAAAGCCATTGAACTCGAGGAAGTCGATACTTTAATAGGTAAAACAATAAGCGAGTTACATGAAGCAGTGAACCGCGTTCGCTACAGTAGTAAACCGATTGTTACAGCGGTTAGAGGACGCGCTTTAGGTGGTGGAGCCGAACTAATGTTAGCCTCTCCTTATGTTGTAGCAGCGGCAGAAAGTTATATCGGTTTAGTTGAAGTCGGTGTAGGACTTATTCCTGGTGGCGGTGGCCTAGCTGAATTAACAGAACGCGTGATGACTCGAGACGAGCAAAAAGCAAGTAAGATGAAGACTTTAGGTGCAGTCATTACACGTATTGCATCTGGAGATGTTTCAATGAGTGCTTATGAAGCCCGTCGTAAATATTACTTAAGAGGGTCAGATGACATTATTATGAATGCGGATAAAGTTGTGGACGTAGCCATTGAGAAATTAACTTATTTAACTAAAGTAAATTATATTCAAAGAACAAAAGTTAACTTCCCAGCCTTAGGAACAAACTTTAAAGCAGTGGTCGAAGGGCAATTAGATTCAATGCGCCTAGGACACTTTATTAGTGATTATGACATGGAGTTAGGACTTGCGATTGCAGATGTAATGACAGGTGGAGAGCTCCCAGAAGGAACCTATGTTAATCAAGAATGGTTACAACATCTTGAGAAACAACATTTCCTAAAATTAAGTAAAAATCAAAAGACATTCGAACGAATTTCGCATATGTTACAAACGCGTAAACCGTTAAGAAATTAATACGGAAACTTGAAAGGAATGAATTAATTATGCAAGATGCTTATATCGTTGCTTATGGACGTTCGGCTATTGGAAAAGGAAAAGCGAATGGAGCCCTTGCCAACGACCGTCCAGATGATATTGCAGCTGAAGTATTAAAGGGTGTCATCGATCGTGTAGATGGCGACTTTGATCCAGCGCTTATCGAAGATGTAATTGTTGGTTGTGCCTTCCCAGAAGGAATTCAAGGTATGAATTTTGCTCGTACGATTGCTTTAAGAGCAGGATTACCTTACTCTGTTGCAGGACAGACAGTGAACCGTTACTGCTCATCAGGATTACAAACGATTGCCATTGCTGCAAATGCCATTATGGCTGGTCAATCAGAAGTATTGGTAGCAGGTGGAGTTGAGTTCATGAGTTCTGTCCCAATGGGTGGTAATGAAGTAACAAACAACCCTACACTACAAGCAGAAGATTCAGGTGTTTCGTATCCAATGGGACTCACTGCTGAAAATGTCGCAACTAAATATAATGTCACTCGGGAAGATCAGGATGAATTTGGAGTGCAAAGTCATCAACGTGCACATGCTGCACAAACAGAAGGACGCTTTGATGATGAAATCATCCCCGTAACAACACATAAAGTTGAATACACAAAAAATGGACCTCAAGTTAAAGAGGTAAAATTCGACAAAGATGAAGGAATTCGTCCAGAATCAACAACTGAAACTTTAGGGAAACTAAGAACAATCTTTAAAGCAGACGGATCTGTCACTGCAGGAACATCATCGCAAGTAAGTGACGGCGCAAGTTTTGTTGTCATCATGTCAGGCGAAAAGGTAAAAGAATTAGGCGTGAAGCCAATCGCCCGCTTTGTTGGTTATAAAGCTGTAGGGGTCGATCCGAAATATATGGGGATCGGACCAGCCTATGCTATTCCAGAAGTTTTAGAATTAACGGGCTTAAAACTAGAAGATTTGGACTTAATCGAATTAAACGAAGCCTTTGCTTCTCAAGCGCTAGCTTCAATTCGGGAATTAGGAATAAACACAGATATTACAAACGTTAACGGAGGAGCAATTGCTTTAGGACATCCACTGGGTGCAACCGGAGCCGTGCTGACATCACGCTTATTAGCTGAGATGGGTAAACGTAAAGATTCGAAATATGGAATGGTATCAATGTGTATCGGAGCCGGTATGGGTGCTGCAGGTATTTTTGAATATATTCATTAGTACTAAACCTTAATTAATGAAAGTAAGGAGATAAGTAATGTATCAAACGATTCTATACACAATAGAGAACCAAGTCGCGACCGTTACCATTAATCGAGAAGAGTATGGAAATGCTTTTTCAGAAACGACGTATCAAGAAATTATTGATGTAATGGTAGATATCGATCAAAATCCAGAAGTAAAGGCGGTTATCTTAACAGGAGCAGGCAAGTATTTCTGTGCAGGAGGAGATGTTAAATACTTCCAACACCTCATTGATACCGGACAAGGAATACCAGAAGACGGTGTCCTTAAAACAGGAGAAATGGTTCGAAGTATCCGACAAAATTCAAAACCCGTGATTGCAGCCATTAATGGTGTGGCTGCAGGAGCAGGCTTAGGACTCGCATTATCATGTGATTTCATTGTGATGGGGACTCAGAGTCGCTTACTTACGGCGTTTATTAATATGGCTTTCCCGGGAGATACTGGGTTGATGTACAATTTACAACAAGCTTTAGGATCATACCGAACGATGAAACATATTATGTTGAATGAACCGATTGATGCGGAATTGGCAGTCGAATATGGACTCGCTTATAGTAAAGTTGCAGATGAAGATTTACTTGATGAAGCCCAAGCATTAGCACAAAAGCTAGCTCATGGACCGACTCAAACATTAGCATACCAAAAAGCTTTATTAGCGAGTATCCTATATCCTCAAATGGATGATACGAACCTTTTAGAAGCGAAGTATATGAGGGCTAGTTCGTTAAGTGATGATCATTCTGAAGCAGTTGCAGCATTTTTAAGTAAAAGGCAACCAAAATTCAAAGGAAATTAGTATTGCTGTGATACACTGTAAGCATACAATACTATTCAGAAATATTAAGAATTTGAGGTGCTTAGAATGATGGAAATTAGTCAAATGCAATATTTTGTAGAAATTGTTCAATCAGATTGTAACCTGACTGTCGCGGCTGAGAATTTATATGTTTCTCAGTCAGCGTTGAGTCAGTTTATTAAAAACTTTGAACATCAACAGGGAGTTTCTTTATTCAATCGAAAAAATGGGCGAATTGTGAATGTTTCTGATTCTGGAATGCATGTGTATCAATCAGCATTAAAAGTATTAAATCAATATAATGGACTTGAACATGTCATTGAAAGAGAATCTTTATTCCAAAAAGGGACGATAAAAATTGGGATTCACCCATCGTATTTGCGATTTTTCTTTAATAAGTTTATACCTCGCTTTCTGATAGAGAATCCAGATGCACATATCGAAATTGTTGAAGCAGGTACGAATGAATTACAACAGATGCTAGAAGATAATGTCATTCATATCGCAGTTCTAGCACCGCCGAAAGATTTTGATACGTCAAAATATGAAGTACATCCCTTAGTTCGAACTGAAGTAGTTGCCTTTATGGGACCAGATCATCCACTCGTTACAAAACGTTTATTAAAATGGAACCACTTAGACAGCTATCATTATGCAACCTATAACAAAAAAGATGCCGTCTATTATTTTGTAGAAGACAAATTAAAAGAAAATAACAGTACAGCAAAGCAATTATTTACCTCAAGTTCTTGGGATTATATGATAGAAACAGTGATCTACAACGAATTAATCGCTCTTTTACCGACAGTTTACTTTAGTATGTTTATTTCAAGACTAAACCAAATAGGTGTAGTAGAAAAGCGTTTTGAGGATCCAATTCCGTATATCCCGACATTAATGCGAGAGAAGAAGAAGCATTATTCTAAAGTGGAAGATTTTGTTTTTCAATCTATATATAATAATTTCCATTTTGAAAATGATACATTAAAATACGATTTTTTATTAGATGATTAGATATGAGCTAGGAACGGGTAACAAAACTTAACAGGGAATAGGTTGTTATTTGTTTGAAATCATCGCTCTATCATCATCGAAAAATGAAGGAGAGATGATTCGATGCAAACAAGAGTCACGGAACTATTAAATATTAAGTACCCAATTATTCAAGGAGCCATGCAATATATGTCGCTAGCGGAGTTAGCTTCAGCGGTATCTAATGCAGGGGGGTTAGGAATTGTTCCAGCGATGGCTTTTCCAGATGTTGATGCTTTGCGAGAAGAAATTCGAAAAGTGCGCAGTTTAACTGATAAGCCTTTTGCCTTTAATATTTCTTTAGTGCCAGAAGTTGTGATGCCAGCGGTCATTAATGATTATATTCAAGTATTAATTGAAGAAAAGGTACCGGTTGTTGAAACCTCAGGACAAAGACCGGACAAATTCATTAAACCACTGAAAGATGCAGGCATTATTGTCATCCATAAAGTAACGTCAATTCGGCACGCTTTAGCGGCTCAATCCGATGGCGCGGATATTATTACAATGGTTGGAGCAGAAGGCGGTGGACATCCAGGCTTAGATCAAGTCAGTGGTCAAATCCTTTGGGCAAAAGCAGCTGAAGAATTGGATGTACCTGTTCTTGCAGCTGGAGGGATTGTTGATGGTAAGAGTATGTATGCTGCCATGGCATTAGGAGTGGACGGTGTGTTAATGTCTACTCGATTCCTAGCTACGCCTGAAGTGAATGCCTCTGATGCTTATCGCCAAGCCCTATTATCCGTTCCAGAGTATGGGACAGTCTTAACAATGAAGTCACTTCGCAATGCGATGCGAGTCGCTAATAATAAGATGGCTCAAGATATTCTTAAAGCAGAAGCGAATGGAGCGACTTTAGAAGAGTTGATGCCATTAATTTCAGGTAGACGCTCTTATGAAGCGATGAAAAATGGGGATATCGATGGTTCACAATTAAGTATGGGACAAGGTATTGGTCGAATCCATGAGATTAAACCGGTATCAGATATCTTCACTGAAATGCTTGAAGACTTTAATCAAGTTCACACACGTATGACACAATTAAATTCAAATTAAGCGAATTAAAGGTCAACTAAATAAAAATTCATTGAGTAGACTGAGTGGCAAACACTGGGTCTACTTTTTTAACAACAACTTAAGAGGTGTATAGATGGATACAAAAGAAATATCAGTAAAAGATGTCATGCAATATGTTCCAGATCAAGCTCAGCTTGCCACGACGACATATGGTTTAGGAGGTATGCCAGAAGAGCTATTAAAAGAACTGGGTGCCTACTACGAAGAGCATCAACATCCAAAAGATGTTACTTTAATGGCTGTGGCTGGAATAAGTCGTGGCGAAGGAACAGGTATGGATTACTTGCTTGAACCCGGCTTGTTAAAGCGTTTTATCGGAACACACATGAGTGGGGCGCCTTTATCAGCAAAAGCTGCTCTAGCAAATCAGTATGAATTGTATATGCTCCCACAAGGAATCATTGGTAAACTCTACCGAGATGCAGCAGCGAAAGGACCGGGTGTGTGGAGTAAAGTTGGTATTGGAACGTTTGTAGATCCTCGCCAAGAGGGAGGGCGCATTAATGACCGTGCAAAAGCAGCCGAAGAATTGGTAGAAGTTACTCAAGTAAACGGGGAAGAATGGTTGTATTTTAAACCTTTACCCATCAATGTGTCTTTTATCAAAGCGACCTATGCAGATCCTAAAGGAAACTTATCATTTATTCATGAGCCTTTGAAACTCGAAGCACTCACACTTGCGATGGCAGCGAAGAACGCAGGTGGAATTGTCATTGCTCAAGTTGAGGACGTCGTAGCAACTGGAACGCTTCCAGCTAAAGAAGTTGACGTACCAGGTGTACTTGTGGATTATGTTGTAAAAGCTAAACCAGAATACCATCAACAAACCTTTATGACCCAGTATAGTCCGCTCTTATCCAATGAAATTAGAACACCAAAAGTGAAGAGCCGGAAGTTACCCCTCGATAACAAAACAGTAATCGCAAGACGGGCGGTGCGAGAGTTAAAGCCAAACAGTTTTATCAATATTGGCGTTGGAATGGCAGATAAAGTGTCACGGTTAATTAATGAGGCCGATCTATTAGATCAGTTCACTCTGAACACAGACTTAGGTGCAATCGGTGGAATGACAGCCTCAGATTATAATTATGGTACGAACTATAATGCAGATGCGATTATCAATACCTTAGATATGTTTGATTATTATCACGGGGGTGGCATAGATACAACTGTGTTGGGCTTTGGTCAGATGGATGTTAATGGAAATATGAATACTACACAAATTGGAGATATGCTCATTGGTCCAGGTGGTATGATCGATATTTCAGCAAGTGCTTCAAAAATAATCTTTATTGGAACCTTTACTGTTAAAGGGGAAACTAGCGTAGAGAATGGGCAACTCGTCATTAATCACGCAGGTGTCGATAAGAAGTTTAAATCTGCCTTGTCGCATATTACATTCTCAAGTAAAGAAGCCATTGCTAATGGCAAAGAAATCATCATTGTAACGGACAGAGCTGTATTTGAAATTAATAAAAATTCAAAACTTGTGCTAACTGAAATTGCTCAAGGATTAGACTTAGAAAATGATATCTTAGATTGGATGGAGTTTGAACCTCTGATTTCAGACAAACTGAAAGTGATTGACACAAGTTACTACAGTGAATCATGGAGTTTAAGAGACTATATAAAAGAATAAATAAAACAAAGCTCTTACAAGTGGAATCTTGGAGAGCTTCTTTATATTCTGTGTGTATTTTCACTGACTTGGTGGTAAGATATGTGAAAGTGAGAAAAGACCATTTGTTGATGATTTCACTAAAGAATGTGTGTTATTATATGTTAGTTGAAAATAAAAAGGTAATACATTATAATGCAACATGGAATTTTCATGGAGGAATGAACATATGACTGATAAATTATTACGTGCGCTTGCCTTTGATGGGCAAGTTAAAGTGTATGTGATTGATGCGAAAAATACAGTTGAAGAAGCAAGAAAACGTCACGATACTTGGCGCACTGCGACAGCTGCATTAGGGAGAACTTTAATTGGAACGGCCTTGCTCGCTGCGAATTTAAAAGGGAATGACCAAATAACTGCAGATATCACAGGGGAAGGGCCTTTAGGTCGAATCCTAGCGACAAGTGATGCAAAAATGAACTTGAGAGGTTTTGTAAATAACCCACAAGTTGCTTTAGATTCAAATGAAGAAGGAAAAATTGATGTCAAGGGTGCTGTAGGCTTACCAGGATTCTTAAAAGTAAGTAAACAAATTGAAAACTACGAACCTTACACAGGACAAGTGCCATTAATCAGTGGGGAGCTTGCAGAAGACTTTACCTATTATATGGCGGTGTCAGAGCAAACGCCTTCATCTATCGGACTAAGTGTTTTAGTTGATAAAGGAGATATTGTTGCGCAAGCCGGCGGTTTTATGATTCAAGTCATGCCAGGGGCAACAGAAGAAACCATCTCTGCTTTAGAAGACAAAATTAATAACTTAGGTAGAGTATCTGATTTGTTAAATAGTGGCTTAACAGTAGAACAGCTATTAGATAGATTGGTTGGCGAAGGTAATTCTAAGATTTTAGATTATTTAGATGTCCGCTTTAACTGTCATTGTTCAAAGGAACGTTTCTCTGATGGAATTAAATTATTAGGTAAGGATGATATTCAAGCAATGATTGACGAAGATCATGGCGCAGAAGTAGTCTGTCATTACTGCAATGAAGCCTATCAGTTTAGCGAAGAAGAATTGCTTGCCTTGGTAGAAGAAGCTTAGTTTAGATTATTAAGACAAACATTGTATTTATTGGTTAGATGTGCTTTAATTTTTAAGAGAAGTAATAAGTGAATGAGGAGTGAATAACGTGAGTGATAATCAAGAACAAACACATGAAGAGTTAAATGACCAATTATTAGTTCGTCGTGAAAAAATGACTTCAATGTTAGAATCAGATAGCGTCAACCCATTTGATGCTGGTTTTACAAGAACGCACTATTCAGTAGATATTGTAAGTGAATTTGATCACCTAACAAAAGAAGAGTTATCTGAAGCTGAAAAGATTAACGTTAAAGTTGCAGGCCGTATAGTGTCTAAACGTGGTAAAGGAAAAGCAGGATTTGCCCATATTCAGGATATGAAAGGCCGTATTCAACTTTATGTACGTAAGGATATGATTGGTGAAGAAAGCTATGATTGGTACAAACAAGCTGACTTGGGGGATATCGTTGGTGTTGAAGGATATTTATTTAAGACAAATACGGGCGAATTATCTGTTCGTGCAACGTCATTCACTCCTTTAACAAAAGCATTACGTCCATTACCAGATAAATATCATGGTTTAGCAAATGTTGAACAACGCTACCGTCAACGTTACTTAGACTTAATTAGTAATGATGAGAGTCGCGAACGATTTGTGAACCGATCTAAAATCATCTCAGAAATCCGTCGTTATTTAGATGACAATGACTATATGGAAGTCGAAACACCGGTTTTACATAATATCGCAGGTGGAGCAAATGCTAGACCGTTTATTACACACCATAACGCTTTAGATATGGAATTATATTTACGAATCGCTTTAGAATTACATCTAAAACGTCTTGTAGTTGGTGGTTTTGAGAAAGTATACGAGATTGGTCGTGTATTCCGTAATGAAGGTGTGGATACAACACACAACCCTGAATTTACTATGTTAGAAGTATATACTGCTTATAGTATTTTTACGGATGTCATGGATTTAACAGAATCATTAATTAAGCATGTGGCTAATAAAGTATTAGGCTCTGGTGTATTGGTATATGACGATCAAACGATCGATTTAGAATCAGAATGGCGTCGTATTCATATGGTAGATATTATTAAAGAAATTACTGGCGTTGATTTTTGGCAAGAAATGTCTTATGAAGAAGCAAAAGCTTTAGCTAAAGAACACCATGTAACTGTCAACGACCATGATACAACTGTTGGACATATTATCAACAACTTCTTTGAAGATAAATGTGAAGATACAATTGTTCAACCAACATTTGTATTTGGACATCCAGTAGAGATATCACCATTGGCGCGTAAAAACCAAGAAGATCCAAGATTTACAGATCGTTTCGAATTATTTATCGCGGGCCATGAATATGGGAATGCCTTTACTGAGTTAACTGACCCAGTAGATCAACGTGAGCGTTTTGAAGCTCAAATGGAAGAGAAAGATCAAGGAAACGACGAAGCGCATCCAGTGGATGAGGATTTCTTAGAGTCATTAGAATACGGTATGCCACCAACAGGTGGGTTAGGAATCGGAATTGACCGTCTAGTTATGCTGTTAACAAACGCGCAATCTATTCGTGATGTATTATTATTCCCAACTTTACGTAACAACTAATAACACCTAGACTATTCGCTTCAAGCATTAAATTTAATTAAATCATCTAACCATGGTAAACTATTTATATAGACGTCAAGGAGGCGATTTAATGGAGTTTAAAAGAGAAGGTAACGCAATTGTATATCGTGATGAAGCAGATAAGCTATTAGCGGAAATTACGTTTCCACCCAGCTCATCAAACGACAAAGTAGTAGTCGCTGATCATACTTTTACAGAGCCCTCATTAAGAGGACAAGGGATTGCAGGTAAACTTTTAGATGAATTAGTATCAGAAATGGGCAAAGAAGGTAAGAAAATCAAAGCGACTTGTCCGTATGTTGTGAGAAAATTCAAAGAAGAACCTGAAAAGTATGACTATATCAACGCTGATAAATAACATATTTTCGGCTATTTGTTAAAAATTAACAAATAGCCGATTTTTCTTAAAAATAATGCTCAATACTATTGACGAAAGTAAATCCTCATGATACTATACCCTGTTTTTGACAGTTTAATAGCGCGAAAACCTCCCGAATCGTTGACAATTCAACGGTTTAGGAGGTTTTGTTTATGCTGTTTTTTGCGTACTATTTTCTCTCTCGAATATTTTTTTCAATTGTTTTTAATTTCTTTTTAGTCAATAACTGGTAGTCTGTGCGAAAACCACTTGCTTGATGAATACTATCTGTCACGTGGGTGCGTGTGTAGTGAGGTAGAAAGTTATCTTCAGTCAGTTTGGTCAGCTTCATACCGCGCAGCGCTTGAATAATCTCACAAATAGTATGTTGACTATTCATTCTTTTTTCAAGCATTCTAAAAATCAGTAGGGATAAGAAGCAGGTCAAGAAATGCGCTTTAATCCGATTTTCTTTGCTTAGATAGATGGGGCGGCTCTTGAACTCTGTCTTCATGATTTTAAAACTTTCTTCAATTTCCCAACGTCGCTGATTGACCGCAATAATATCTTCTACTTCTGTCTCCAGATTTGTTGCGACACAGTAAAAACCATCATATTGCGCTTCTTTGTCAATCACCGATTGATCTAGTGCATAATAATCTTTCGCTAATTCTCCTTCCGCTGTCGCTGAAGAACGTTTGATAAAACGATCCGGTGAATGCGGATTGTTTGTTTTCAAGGGTTCTTTTTGATCGAGCTTTTTAAGGGCACGATCGATTTGACGTTCGCGGATGTTCGCTTGGTAGGCTTTATACTTAGGCGAAAAAGTGACGATGTACCGCTCTTCTAGCGGACGAATGTCCTGTTTCTTTTCTTCCGTAGTCCGTTCAGCGGGCTCCCATCGCTCTTTGTAGTAGGTTTTCGTTCGGTCATCCAGATCGATTTCATCAAGATTGAATAGTTTACGGTGGTCGGGGTCCCCAGGTTGTGTATGAGCTAACTGCCAACCCGTTTTATCGAGTGCCCATTCTTTCAATGGTTTGCGAAACTTCTTGAGTGACTGAGTCGTGACATACCGACGACTGTGGGTGTTATTGAAACGACGATTGGCATTGGAACTAAGCCCCGCATCTGTGCAAACAACAAGTTCAGATAGATTGAAGTCGCGGATGACGCGTTTCTCAAGTGGTTTAAGTGAGGGCTGTTCATTATTACTTCCTGCGAACATCGTATAGGCTAGGGGTAAGCCAGAACCATCCATGAATAAACCCATCTGCACAATCGGATTGGGGCGATTCTCTTTACTCTTACCATATTTACGCAAGTCATCTTCTTCCTCTATTTCGAAGAAGAAATTGGTGCAATCATAATACAAAACGCGTGTGTCACGTTCGATTAACGCCGCACTGTTTTTATAGACTGCTTCTTGAATACGTTCGCTGTGCTCTGCGAGGACGTCCAATCCTCGATAAATATGTTGGAGTTCCAACGAAGGCGGTGTGAGGTAAGACTTGCTTAACTGTAAAGAATGTCGCTTAGAACTTGGATATAAAATGCGAGTGGATACTAAGGTTTTGAGCACCTGACCTAAGTCAAATGTTATGCGAGACTGTTGAGCGATTTGCGTGCAAACACGATCCAACTTCAACTCATAAAATAACTTATCGATAAACAGGTAACCAATATCATACCCATTTTGGTTATCGCGCTCGATTAAGCGTTCGCTATCAAATTCTTTCACCACAGTCACTTTCCCTTTGGCCTCTGCTTCGCTCAATTCACGGGCGATTTTTCTGGCGTAGTCCATGGGTGCCATCTCAGGGCATAGCTGTTGAAGTGTTTCATGATTGCCTAAGTTTTGAACAATTTCTGTAGAACGCTTGCCATCCGGCTTCGTAATATCTCGAATAATCGAATAAGAAATAGAGCCTTTAGTAGATTTTACAGTTTTCACACGCATATTATCACCATCCTTAGACGTATTATACCACATTGTACGAATTGTACGCAATAATAAAGTGTTGAAATTGACAAAAAAATAGCCTTACAATAGGCTTAATAAGACTTTTTGAGAGATGAAACTGTCAAAGACCCGGGCAAAGAAGGTAAGAAAATCAAAGCGACTTGTCCGTATGTTGTGAGAAAATTCAAAGAAGAACCTGAAAAGTATGACTATATCAACGCTGATAAATAACATATTTTCGGCTATTTGTTAAAAATTAACAAATAGCCGATTTTTCTTAAAAATAATGCTCAATACTATTGACGAAAGTAAATCCTCATGATACTATACCTAAGGTGTTTTAATGACAGATTCCTGGTCATCAGTCGTGCTGACTGCTTTAAAACTCTTATCTTAAGCAACTGAAAAGTTGTTTATTGAATTCCACTATAAAATGACACACTTGGATGTGTGGACTAAGAAAAGAAGACGGGAGGAGGACAATTCATGCCTACAATTAATCAATTAGTTAATAAACCACGTAAGTCTAAAACGACTAAATCGAACTCTCCAGCTTTAAACGTTGGATATAACAGTTATAAACGTACTTCAACAACTACTATGTCACCACAAAAACGTGGTGTATGTACTCGTGTTGGTACTATGACACCTAAAAAACCTAACTCGGCGTTACGTAAATACGCGCGTGTTCGTTTATCAAACTTAATGGAAGTTACAGCATACATTCCAGGAGAAGGACACAACTTACAAGAACATAGTGTTGTGTTAATCCGTGGAGGACGTGTAAAAGACTTACCAGGGGTACGTTACCACATCGTTCGTGGAGCGTTAGATACAGCTGGTGTTACTGAACGTCGTCAAAGTCGTTCTAAATATGGAACAAAAAAACCTAAATAAATGAAAAATTAATTCCTTATGAAAGGAGGAGTTTGAATGCCTCGTAAAGGTAATGTAGCAAAACGTGAAGTTTTAGCAGATCCAATTTACAATTCAAAATTAGTTACACGTACAATTAACCGTATCATGGTTGATGGTAAACGTGGAAAAGCTTCTAAAATCTTATATTCAGCTTTCGATATTATTCGTGAAGAAACAGGTCAAGAGCCATTAGAAGTCTTCGAACAAGCAATCGAAAATATTATGCCATTGTTAGAAGTTAAAGCTCGTCGTGTCGGAGGTTCTAACTATCAAGTTCCTATTGAAGTTCGTCCAGAACGTCGTTATACTTTAGCTATCCGTTGGTTAACTCAATACTCACGTTTACGTGGGGAGAAAACAATGGAAACACGTCTTGCACGTGAAATAATGGACGCAGCTAATAATACAGGTGCTTCTGTTAAGAAACGTGAAGACATGCACAAAATGGCTGAAGCCAATAAAGCCTTCGCTCACTTCCGCTGGTAGAAATTGGTTGGCTGTTTTATGCAAAGATTTGCATAGGCGATTGACAATTACTCATTATATATTTGAAAGAGGGGTAAAATAGTATGGCAAAGAGAGAATTTTCTCTTGATAAAACGCGTAACATCGGAATCATGGCCCATATTGATGCAGGGAAAACGACAACTACTGAGCGTATCCTTTACTATACAGGACGTATTCACAAAATCGGTGAAACTCATGATGGTGGATCACAAATGGACTGGATGGAGCAAGAACAAGAGCGTGGTATTACAATTACATCTGCAGCTACAACTGCACAATGGAATGACCACCGCGTAAACATTATTGATACTCCAGGTCACGTGGACTTTACCGTAGAGGTAGAACGTTCATTACGTGTACTTGATGGTGCAGTAACTGTATTAGATGCTCAATCAGGTGTAGAACCTCAAACTGAAACAGTTTGGCGTCAAGCTACAACTTACGGTGTTCCTCGTATTGTATATATCAATAAGATGGATAAACTTGGTGCTAATTTCTTAAACGCGACTGAAACTCTTCACGAACGTTTAGATGCAAATGCTCACCCTGTTCAACTACCAATTGGTGCAGAAGAAGACTTTGACGGAATCATCGACTTAATTGACATGAAAGCATACCACTATCATGATGATTTAGGTGAAAACGTTGAAGAAATTGAAATCCCTGATGACATGAAAGAATTAGCTGACACATGGCGTACAAACTTAATTGAAGCTATCGCTGATTTAGATGAAGATATTATGATGTCTTATCTAGAAGGTGAAGAGATCGATGTCGCAACTCTTAAAGCGGCAATCCGTAAAGCGACAGTTGCGGTTGAGTTCTACCCAGTTTATGTTGGTTCTTCATTCAAGAACAAAGGGGTACAATTATTACTAGACGGTGTTGTTGATTTCTTACCATCACCGCTAGAAGTACCACCAATTATCGGTACTATACCAGGAACAGAAGAGACTTTAGAACATCATGCTGATGATTCAGAAGACTTTGCTGCTTTAGCATTCAAAGTTATGACTGACCCATTCGTAGGACGTCTAACATTCTTCCGTGTATATTCTGGTACATTAGCTGCCGGTTCATACGTTCTAAATGCGACTAAAGACAGCCGTGAACGTGTTGGTCGTATCTTACAAATGCACGCTAACTCACGTGAAGAAATCCCAGAAGTATTCTCAGGAGATATCGCTGCTGCGGTAGGACTTAAAAATACAACAACTGGTGATACTTTATGTGCTGAGAATGCGCCAGTGATTCTTGAATCAATGGAATTCCCAGAGCCAGTTATTAACGTTGCAATTGAACCTGATTCAAAAGCTGACCAAGACAAAATGTCTGCAGCTCTTGCTAAGTTAGCTGAAGAAGATCCAACTTTCCGTGCGACAACTGATCACGAAACTGGACAAACAATCATCGCTGGTATGGGTGAGTTACACTTAGATATCATCGTTGACCGTCTAAAACGTGAATTTAAAGTTTCTGCAAGTGTTGGTGCACCACAAGTTTCATACCGTGAAACTTTCCGTACAGCTACTAAAGCAGAAGGTAAATTCGTTCGTCAATCAGGTGGTAAAGGACAATTCGGACACGTTTGGATTGAATTCTCACCTAACGAAGAAGGTGCCGGATACGAATTTGAGGATGCAATTGTTGGTGGGGTAGTTCCTCGTGAATACATCCCAGCAGTAGATGCAGGACTTAAAGACGCAATGGAAAACGGTGTATTAGCAGGATTTGAATTAATCGACGTTAAAGCTAAGCTTTACGATGGTTCTTACCATGATGTCGATTCTTCTGAGACTGCCTTCAAAGTTGCTGCTTCATTAGCATTACGTGAAGCTGCTAAGAAAGCTGATCCAGCAATCTTAGAACCAATGATGTTAGTAGAAGTTACAGTTCCTGAAGAATACTTAGGTGATGTAATGGGACACGTGAACTCAAGACGTGGACGCATCGAAGGTACAACTGCTCGTGGTAACGCACAAATCGTTCGAGGATTCATTCCTTTAGCAGAAATGTTCGGTTACGCGACAACATTACGTTCAGCTACTCAAGGTCGTGGTACATTTACAATGCAATTCGACCACTATGAAGCTGTTCCAAAATCAATTCAAGAAGAAATCATCGAGAAACATAGCGGTAGATAATCTGCTTTATAACTAAGCAGAAAGCTTGCTATAAACGTGAATATGTGGAGGTAAATGGTTGAATTTACCTTCCTTTCACGGTATAATCATTTTGATAGATTAGGAAATAATCTATAATAGGTTACATATATTTTAGGAGGATTAAATAATGGGAAAAGAAAAATTTGAACGTACGAAACCCCATGTTAATATTGGGACTTTAGGTCACGTTGACCACGGTAAAACAACTACTTCTGCTGCAATCGCAACAGTTTTAGCTAAAAATGGTTTTGGTGTAGCACAAGATTACGCTTCAATCGATAACGCACCTGAAGAAAAAGAACGTGGAATCACAATCAATACTTCACATATTGAGTATGAAACTGCTAACCGTCACTACGCACATATCGATGCGCCAGGACACGCGGACTACGTTAAAAATATGATCACTGGTGCTGCTCAAATGGACGGTGCTATCTTAGTAGTATCTGCTGCTGACGGACCAATGCCACAAACTCGTGAGCATATCTTATTATCACGTCAAGTTGGTGTGCCACACTTCGTAGTATACTTAAACAAAGCTGATATGGTTGATGATGAAGAGTTATTAGAACTTGTTGAATTAGAAGTTCGTGACTTATTATCAGAATACGATTACCCAGGAGACGATGTTCCTGTAATCGTTGGTTCTTCATTAAAAGCTTTAGAAGGCGACGCTGATTACGAAGCTAAAATCTTAGAATTAATGGAAGCAGTAGATACTTTCATTCCAGAACCAGCTCGTGAAATCGACAAACCATTCATGATGCCAGTTGAGGATGTATTCTCAATCACTGGTCGTGGTACAGTTGCTACTGGTCGTGTAGAACGTGGACAAGTTTCAGTAGGTGACGAAGTTGAAATCATTGGTATCAAAGATACTCAAAAATCTACTGTAACTGGTGTTGAGATGTTCCGTAAAATGTTAGATTACGCTGAAGCGGGAGATAACATTGGTGCATTATTACGTGGTGTTACACGTGATGACATCGAACGTGGACAAGTTTTAGCTCAACCAGGTTCAATTACACCACATACTAAATTCTCTGCTGAGATTTATGTATTATCTAAAGAAGAGGGTGGACGTCATACTCCATTCTTCGATAACTACCGCCCACAATTCTACTTTACTACAACTGACGTTACAGGAATCATCGAATTACCAGAAGGAACTGAAATGGTAATGCCTGGTGACAACGTAACTATCTCTGTAGAATTAATTCACCCAATCGCTATGGAAGATGGAACTCGTTTCTCTATCCGTGAAGGTGGACGTACTGTTGGTGCCGGAACTGTTACTTCAATCGAACAATAATTCCAAACCACATTTAAACACCCCTTATGGGGTGTTTTTTTTATGGG
>NZ_JACAOA010000020.1 GCF_014049385.1 Ruoffia halotolerans
TATTATAGAAGCCTTGAAAATAAATAAACTATTTAATAATATAATAGGAATAAACTTTGGAATAGGAGAATTTAATTTGAAGATAAATACGAATGTATTTCATAAACTGTCAATATTCTTTATATTGACGCTACTTGTATTTTCTGTCGATCATAAGTCCGTAGATGCTAGCGAACAATTTATTGATAGCAGTGGCTTCTCGATTACACCCGAATTACCGAAAAGTGCACCAATTGTGCCTGAAGGAGAAACTTATGTCGAGATTAATAATAATATCCCTTACTTTACTAACAAAGATATTACGGCAACAAAAACGTGGGTGGAATTTAGTCAATTAGATGACTTAGGTCGAGTGGGTGCTGCTAACGCAGTTCTTTCTGTAGATACCTTACCTGCTGAACAAGAGTCAAGAAAAGATATCTCGGCCTTCCACCCTACTGGTTGGCATCAAGGGAAGTACAAGCAAATTGGTAGTGGTGGTTGGCTTTATAATCGATCACACTTAATTGGGCATCAATTGATTGGTGAAGGTGACCCAGAATTAAATCTCATGACTGGAACGAGATGGTTTAATATGGAAGGTATGTTACCTTTTGAGAACTTTGTTGCAAGTACCATTGAAAATGATTTGCTGACTGTTCGTTACCGAGTGACGCCCTACTTTGAAGATGGGAATTTACTAGCTTCTGGTGCATTTATGGAAGGTTTCTCCATTGATGACAACGGTGAAACCCTTCAATTTAACATCTATATTCCAAACAGACAGAAAAATGTTCAGCTTGATTATGGAACTGGTCTGCACGACGGGGAATATATTGAACAAACAGCAACCACAGCGCCAGCAAACAATAATCACCCTGGCACTACTTTATACTTTGCTGGGAATGCGATCGCAAACAGCTCTTCTTCGAATCTACCGGTCAATTCCGATGTGACTGAAGGTCAAGGTGTGATAGAATCTGCTGGTTTTGCTGAAGTAGCAATAGAAACGCCGGCAGAAGAAAATGTTTATTATCAAAATTGCACGGCTGTACGAGATGCTGGTGCTGATCCGATTCATCGTGGTGAACCTGGCTATGCATCACATTTAGATCGTGATAACAACGGCATCGGATGTGAATAACAAAAAACAGACTCCAGTTTTTGCTGGAGTCTGTTTCTATATATATTAGTTTATAACTAGACGATTTAAGTAATCCATGTCAGTTGCTAAAATCTCAAAATCAAGATCCGCGTTATTATCCACATATTCTTCATGGACTGATTTTGGTAATACAACTAAACCTTTTTGGTAACAATAACGAATCGCAATTTGAGCCGTTGATTTATTGTATTTATCTGCAATCGTTTGAATGTCTGGATTATTTAATAATTTTCCTGTTCCAATTGGTGAGTAAGCTTCTACGATCATGTCATTTTCTTGGCAATATTGAACTAATTGCTCATCGCGGAAACCAATATGGTATTTAATTTGATTTAACATTGGTTTGATTTTTACATTCTCTAACAGATTTACTAAATCATCAATTTCAAAGTTTGAAACACCAATGGCTTTTACTTTACCTGCTTCATATGCTTCTTCCAATGCTCTCCATACTTGCAGATTCTCTTCGAAATACATTTTCTCAATGGGTCCATCAGTATGCATTTTATCCCAAGGACGAGGGGCATGAATAATCACTAAATCAAGATACTCAGTATCTAAAGCCGTTAATGAGTCTTCAATGTCTTTTTTAGCTTCATCATAAGTTTTTGAAAAAGCACTTACTTTAGTAGTTAGGAAAAAGTCTTCTCGGTTCACTCCAGAAGCTTTCATTCCTTTACCGACACCCTCTTCATTTACATAAGTGCGGGCAGTATCGATATGTATATAGCCATTATTTAACGCATAAGCTGTCATTTGTTCTGCTTCTTCTGGGCTCATTTGCCATGTTCCCAATCCAATCGCAGGGATTTCTAAACCGTTTGAAAATGTAAATACTTCTTTTAATTGTGTCATACATATTTCCTCCTAAACTTGATATGATTATGTTACCATTATTTCTTGAATTCGTATAATAAATGCACCCGGAGGATCAAATGGCAATGTCATTGTTAGTTTTTATTCTTTTATTCGTACTTTGTTTAGTTATTTATAAATATGAGCCTAGAACTATTTTTTTAGGACTCGTCATAATTTTAGTCGCAATTCAAAGTGTTGTTATGTTTCTGGTTTTTAACTTTAATAATTTGGCGCTAATTATGGGTATAATATTAAGTATTCTATTCCTAATTATACCTGTGGTTCTGACAATAGGTTTCTTAAGCAAACATAGAAAATTGTTCAAATTCTTAATAATTAGTTTGTTTGTCGGTATCATCATTTGCCTTCTATTGTATCTGAACGAAATCAATATCATCGAATTACTTCAACTCCCTTTAGTTACATGGGGAATTGGTTACTTTGTTTGTGGTATTTGTATAGCAATACTTGTCGTTGACAGCTATCTTCTTTCAGCTCTGATGAATTTATTTAGTAAAGAGAAACCAAGCGTAGATTATCTCATCGTTCTAGGCGCTGGATTGAATAAAGAAAAAGTGACTCCTTTACTTGCCAAACGAATTGATAAGGCAATCCAAGTATTTAAAGAAGCCCCTGATTTAATATTGATTATGTCAGGTGGGCAAGGAGATGATGAGATGATTCCAGAGGGATTAGCCATGGCAAATTATGCAATAAGTCAAGGTGTCCCAAAAAATCATATTATTATTGAAGATCAATCTGTAAATACTTATGAAAATATTTTATTCTCAAGTCAGCAATTTGCCTCTGAAGATGCTTCATTTGCAATTATCAGTACAATGTATCATTTGTTTAGAGCTGAATTGATTGCTAAAAAACTAGGTTTAAAATCTGTGAGCTATGGTGCTGAATCAGGTAAGAACTGGGTATTCAATGCGAATGCTTTTATTCGAGAGTTCTTTGCTTATTTATATATGCAATTGAAGTGGGTTGTCTTATTTTCAATTCTTTATACTCTATTATACAGTTTGTTGCACTATATGGTTTTGATGAATGCGTTCCCATTATCTCTATGATACAGTTAACATAGAATTTAGGTGGAATAATAATGAAAGAAAATAATCATACTAAAGAAAATGCAGGCAAGCGAACAAGTGGTTGGCACGTTCTTTGAAACGATTGGAACTTCTATCGTAGAATGTTTAGGTATTGCGGGATTAGATTCTTCATTGTTGATTTTGAACACAGTACATTTACCACGGAAACACTGTTGGAAATTGTTCATGCAGCTGAATTACGTGATATGTCTACTTTATTGAGATTAAAAGATATTAATCGATCGAATGAATTACGTCCATTAGATGTTGGTGTTCAAGGTTAATTATTCCAAATATTCGAACTGTTGATGAAGTTAAACAAGTGGTTGGTTGATTGGGGGAAGTACGCACCCATTGGTAACCGTGGATTTTTCCTATCTCGTGTCACTGATTTTGGTTTTAGTGATAAAGTTTTCGATTTATCAGCCTACTTTAAAGAGCGTAATCAAGAAACGTTAATCTTCCCATAATGTGAAACACCTCAATGTTTAGAGAATATCGAAGAAATTTGTGTGATCGATGGTGTTGACGGTATCTTTGTTGGTCTTTTTGATTTTACGATTGCCTTAGGTATTCCCGCTCAATTTGATCACCATATTTTTAAAGAGGCTCTAGCTCATATTTATAAAGCATGTCGTGATAACAATAGATTCACTTTTATTTTTGGAGCAAATACTGAACAAACTAAAAATTATAGAGATTATAGCTTTGATGCTGTTACTTGCTCAATGGATGCTACAATTATGATCGAAGCCTTTAAAAATATGTTAGAAACAGTTAAAAAGTAAATTTTAAACTGGTTATTCCTGTAAAATATTTAATTATATACTATAATATAATTAAAACTTATAGTAGGAATGATAAGATGCTAAGTAGAACAGATGCCAAAATCGTACTTAATGAAATTATGAATTTATATCCAGATGCAAGACCTACCATGCGATATGAGAATGCCTTTCAATTATTAATGGTTGTCATTTTGAGTGCGCAAGCAACAGATGCTTCCATTGAAAAAATTCAGGACAAATTATTTGAACGATATCCTTCGCCTGAAGCGGTCATCGAATCGAGTATTGAAGAGATTGAAACGTATATAAATACGATTGGCTTATATCATAATAAAGCGCGCTATATTTTTATGAGTAGCCAGCAGTTATTAGATAACTTTGGAGGAGAGGTTCCATCTACACGTAAAGAATTAACATCCTTAACCGGTATTGGTCCTAAGTCTGCCAATATTATCTTGAGTGTCGCGTATGGCGAAGCTGCATTTGCGGTTGATACCCATGTTACGCGAATATGTAAGCACCACAACATTGTTGACGATGATGCGACAGCTCAAGATATAGAAAAGCGTGTGACAGAGATCCTGCCCCCTGAGAAATGGGGACATGCCCACCAAGCGATGATAAACTTTGGAAGAGAAATCTGTAAACCACGTAACCCTCTCTGTAAGAATCACCCGCAATTATATGCATATCTAGACTAGAATTCTTTAAATTCAAAACACAAAAGGAGCACAGATATTCTGCGCTCCTTTATTATTTAATCATAATAATTGTTTAGCTGCCCTTTTCTACGATATTTATTACGGACTTGGCGATATGCTGCAATGAATGGTATTAGTACAGATGCAACTACAATCCCAAGCACATTAAATATAACCGCACATAAGATCATAATGACTGCTGGTAACCAGAATGGTAGTTCTAAATCTTTTCCTAAGAAAAACGGTTCGATTAATTGTTCGATAATTTCGACCCCAATGTATAGGAAGAGTAATAACCATCCTTGACTTGGATCACCAAATATCCATTCAATAATTACCCAAGGTATGAATGCAATGCCCGCACCGACGACGGGAATTAAATCTAATAAACTAATTCCAATCGCAAATACAATAGCATAACCAGGTTCATAGCCAATTCCCCAGAAGCCTAGAAAGAGTAGTAATATTACAATACCAATGACTTTTACTTCGGCTTTTGCAAATAGCCAAATATTTTTAACTCCTGTTGAAAATACTTCACCCCAAAATTGTGTATTTAAATTCATTAAATCTATCCTCTCATTTATTACAGATTGATTTTATTTTTTATTTTTATGTATAGTAATATTTTAACAAATTTAGTATAAAAACCATCCGCCTTAAGACGTAAATATGCTTTATAACAAAAGACACATTAAAAATTTTATCTAATTAATGCGTATAGTTTAGATATATTCTACAAAGCCATTCCAACTGGTCTCTAGCAAATGATTTAAATTTTCTTTTTGACGTTTCATATTGAGAAAAGCTTTATTGCATTTTAAACTCATGCTCCTCTGTTCACCATAAAATTTGATTGTGATTTTATATAGAATTAATCCTTTTTTCGCTCTAAAAAAATTCAATATCTTCGGTTAAACTCATTGCATACTCTCCACTCAGGTCTCCTAAAGTTGTAAGGGATAATAATAATTATATTGTCAGAAGTAAAATACACAATGTAATAATCTGAAGCTACTAAAAACTGAAACGTATTATACATTATTGAAGCCATTCAACCTGGTTGTGTGAAACCATAAATATAATTTTTATCTATTTGGCATTCTGGCATAACTTCTTTAATGATAGTTTCAATATTTTCTGATTTGCATGCTTTGTTCATTGGATTCATCTCAATTTCGTTTATAGGGAATCAATCGTTTAAAAACGACTGCCCCGTGACCGGGTCCAGTTCCGGTTTAGGAACTTGTATAATGT
Source organism: Ruoffia halotolerans (assembly GCF_014049385.1). Taxonomy (GTDB): domain Bacteria; phylum Bacillota; class Bacilli; order Lactobacillales; family Aerococcaceae; genus Ruoffia; species Ruoffia halotolerans. The sequence continues at coordinate 5,846 of NZ_JACAOA010000020.1, forward strand.
TCTCTTTAACTTCACTATACTCAGTTATTTCTCCATAACGCATGTCATATGAATCTCCATTCGGATATGCGCCAACAATTATAAAGTCTTCAGTTGAATCCTTCTTTTTATGAGCTGTTCCGGCTGGTAGAAAAATAACATCCCCTTGAGTAAAGGTAATAGTTTCTGACTCAGGACCTCCTAATTGTACCCTCGCAGATCCGGAAATACATGCTAACACCTCATGGGCGAGGGAATGAAAGTGATGCTTAGATAAAATTCCATTTATCCAACCATTTGAATAATGATGTTTCTCTAGAAAACCTAGAACGTCCTCTCCTGAATAGTCATTTTGTTTAAATATCTCAGCTAATGCCTTTTTATATATGACGACAGGCAGTTTGTTATTGGGAAAAGGACTATTTTCTTGAAGTTGCATTTTTATTATTTCCATCTTGTATCTCCTATCATTATATTAATTCTAATACTTATAGTATATTATAACGCTACACTTTCTAAATCGCACGAAATTTACATTACATTATATCCGTCAATCTATCACTTAAACTTACAACTAGTTTTAAATACAATTTACCATAAAAGGATTCTCAGTTTGTTTCTATGAACATATATAATTAACGAATCAAGAAATTTTATATGATTTATGAACAAAAAGTTAAAATGAGAAGATTTTAATTATAATATTAGAATAGCTTACTCATTGCATTGTAAGCGATAATCTAATTTAGTAAGCAGATTCATCTTTTCGTCTCATTTTACATGCATAATTAACTATGTTATTGTGAAAAACGTGATTATTACAAAAAGATTACATTGAAAAGAGGTAAAATTAGTGATTAAATTAAGAGTCGAAAACTTAACAAAGATTTTCGGAGACAATGAAAAAGAAGCATTAGACTTAATGAATCAAGGAAAAACTAAAGAAGAAATATTAGCAGCTACAGGTGCAACACTTGGAGTGAATCAAGCTACTTTTGATGTAAAAGCTGGAGAAATTTTCGTTATTATGGGCTTATCAGGAAGTGGTAAATCTACACTTGTTCGTATGTTAAATCGTCTTATTGAACCGACAAACGGTAATGTATATATTGATGAAGCAAATGTATCACAAATGAATAAAAATGATTTACGAGATATCCGTCGTAAAAAAATTAGTATGGTGTTTCAAAATTTTGGTCTCTTCCCTCACCGTACTATTCTAGAGAATACTGAGTACGGTTTAGAAGTACAAGGCGTACCGAAAGCAAAACGTCAAGAAAAAGCGGAACAAGCTTTAGATAACGCTGGCTTACTTCCATATAAGGATCAATTCCCTGATCAGTTATCTGGTGGTATGCAACAACGTGTTGGTCTTGCAAGAGCGCTTGCTAACGACCCAGACATTTTATTAATGGATGAAGCCTTTTCTGCTTTAGATCCACTAATCCGTCGTGATATGCAAGATGAGTTAATTGAAATGCAAAAGACATTAAACAAAACAATTATCTTTATCACGCATGATTTAAACGAGTCATTAAGACTTGGTAATCGTATTGCAATCATGAAAGATGGTGAAGTTGTCCAAGTTGGTACGGGTGAAGAAATCTTATCAAAACCTGCGAATGATTATGTTAAACGCTTCGTAGAAGATATTGATCGTACTAAAGTATATACAGCGCAACATATTATGGAAGAACCAACAGCTGTTACAACTCAATTAGAGACACCTTCAGAAGCACTACGTATTATGGTAGATGAAGGCATGAGTAACATTCTTGTTGTAGATAAAGATGAGCAATTAATTGGATATGTAACCCGCGAAGAAGTGGAATCATTACTACACCAAGGTCATGATGATATATCAAGTGCTATTCAATCAGATGTTCCAGAAGTTGAATCTGGTGCTTTAATTGATGACTTATTCGATGTAATTCATGATTCTGAAACGCCAATTGCTGTTACAAGCAATAAAGGTGAATTAGAAGGTGTTATCGTCCGTAGTAACGTTATTGGTGCTATGACAACTGACACGCAATATGATGTTATTAACAACAATGAGGATGATACAGAAATTAAAGATTCTACTAAGGAGGAATTAGACCATGAGTAGTTTATTAGATATGTTTCCACAGTTGCGTGTCTCAGAATGGATTTCTAACTTTATTGATTGGATAACTGCCAATTTCAATGTGTTATTTGATTCATTAAACAATGTTGGTACAAGTTCAATGGAATGGATGACACGTATGTTAATGTTAATTCCACCACTTGCTTTTATCATAATTGTGATGTTAGTTGCCTATTTCGTTTCGAATAGAAAAATGGGCCTATCAATTTTTGCTGGTATTGGATTATTATATATTCACAACCAGAACCTATGGGGTAATATGATGAACACCTTAACATTAATTATTGTTGCAAGTTTAATCTCAATCATCGTTGGTATACCTTTAGGTATTCTGATGGCTAAGAGCTCACTTGCTGAGAAAATCATTCAACCTATTCTAGACTTTATGCAAACAATGCCAGCCTTTGTTTACTTAATTCCAGCTGTTTCTTTCTTTGGGATTGGGATGGTGCCTGGTGTGTTTGCTTCAGTAATCTTCGCCCTACCACCTATTGTTCGTTTCACTAACTTAGGAATTAGACAAGTTCCTGAAGAATTAGTTGAAGCAGCTGATTCATTTGGTAGTACGGGATGGCAAAAACTTTATAAAGTCGAATTACCAAATGCCAAATCAACGATTATGGCTGGTACAAACCAAACCGTTCTTCTTGCACTTTCAATGGTTGTAACTGCTTCAATGATTGGTGCACCAGGTCTTGGTACGAACGTATTAACTGCATTACAACGTGGTCAAGTTGGAGCTGGATTCGTTTCAGGTTTCGCTTTAGTTGTCCTAGCAATTGTTATTGATCGTATCTTACAAAGCTCAAATAAAAGCCGCGTAGACTAAGAACGGAAAGGAGAATAATTTTGAATAAGAAAACAATACATAGAATTATCGGTGCCATTCTAGCTGTTCTGTTCGCAGGTGAAATTGTTTATAGTGTTAATAATACTGAACTTGCAACACGTTCAACGGGAGAAACAATCCAAATAGTTCATAACCCTTGGGATACAGAAATTGCGTCTTCAACAGTTTTAGGCTTAGTATTAGAAGAAGCTGGATACAATGTAAATCTTGTATCAGTTGATAATGCCATCATGTTCGAGTCAATCTCTACTGGAGAATCAGATGTTATGACTGCTGCTTGGTTACCTACAACACATGGGACCATTATTGAAGAATATGAAGACAACATGGTGAATTTAGGTCCAAACTTAGAAGGTGCTTCTACAGGAATTGGTGTTCCAAGTTATATGGATGTTGATTCGATTACTGATTTAGATTCACAAGCAGAACAAACCATTATTGGTATCGAGCCTGGTGCTGGTGCTATGATTCAAACAGAAGAAGCAATGAGTCATTATGACAATATAAGTGATTGGGAATTAGAAGCACCATCTACTGGAGCAATGTTAGCTTCACTAGATGAAGCAATTCAAAATGAAGAAGAATTTGTCTTTGTTGCTTGGACTCCCCACTGGATGTTCTTAGAGTATGATATTAAGATGTTAGAAGATCCTGATTTCGTATATGGTGAAGCTGAAGATATTTATACTTTCACTCGCTTAGGCTTTGCGGAAGATCATCCTGAAGCTAACGAAATTGTTGATCGTTTCTTTTGGGAAATCAATGACATGGAAAGTGTGACATTGGCAATGCAAAATGGTACGGATAACCGTACAGCCGCACAGAATTGGATTGATGAGAATCGTGAAACAGTGGATTCTTGGTTAGAAGGCGTATTTGAATAAAATTAATCACTTAAAGAATCACACTCCATTAGGAAATAATCCTAATGGGGTGTGATTTTTACTTTTAATATTCTAATGCTTAATAGCGCAATCTTGCAGAGACATTAATTCCTTCTGGCATATCATCGTCTGGAACAATATAAATTTTTCCTTTAGCAGTTGCGACTTTTGTTATGAGTTGTTTTAAGAAGTCTTTGTCTGATTCTTCAAAACTACCATTATCAGTGATTGTCCCTGATTGGCTATAAGCTTTATTTACTAATAACTCTTCAATTCGCCCTTCTATAGCACTCATGGATAAATCATCTAATTGATTATCAACTCTAAACTTAGGTGCTGTTTCTCTAAAGCGATTGAACATGGTCTCTTGTTCTTTTTTAACAATTTCAATATTTCTGTTCAATGCTTTTTCTTGGACAGTATTGAAATTCACATTCGCACCCGACTCTTCAATTCTGTCATCAATTAAATAAGGGTTCTTAGACAAGTCACGGAATACAGCTTGATTTTCGGATAAAGCATATAGAATTAGTGGCAAATCACGTGGTGATGAGTAGTTTTCATGAATATAATCATCAACCACTCGGAAGTAATTCTCACGGTCTATATCTTTCTCATGACTTGTATCATTATGACCATGATAACCTAGTTCTCCTCCACCTGTCGCTCCGTAGGCACCTGAATTGTCACTTCCTCCAGTTAATTCTGAACCTAAAGCATCTTTTAAAGTTCTTGGTGCATCATCACCTTCGAAGTCAATTTCTTTCACTGAAGTAGCGTCACCTTCAAATAAACGAATATCATCACGATTTAAAATCAATACGTGATATTGGTTCGTGTATTGATAGTTTTCAATTAACGGTGTTAAATTTGGTGCTTTACCTACATTAACTAAATTAGCTACTGGAATACCTAAGTGATAATAGTAGACTTCGTCCTCTGTAATATATAATGCAAGTCCGCCTCGATAAGAAACTAACTCAATGTCATTGACTTTTGCTCTTTCAATTTGATCTAGAAACTTGTTCGCTACATTTTTGTCGCATTCAGCTTCAATTTTCTTTTTGGCATCTTCTAAAAGATTATTCAATTGAATACGATCTTGATCGGAGCTGACAGATGTTGCATGCAATTCCATAGCAATTGTCACAAATAACTTATCAACCTGCTCTAACTCTTTCGCCGGAAAGGCAGTTAATTTAATCATAGTGAAACCCCTTTCTTTCTTGTAATATATTAATAGTAACAATATATTTCCTAACTGTAAAATCATACACATTGAAATATCCCACTATGTTAGAACAGAAAAGTTGCATCCCAAATTATTATTGGTAATCTCTATATATATATATAACTTATGGAGGAAGATAATTAATGTCAGAAAAAAGACGTTATACGACTAAAGCAGTGAATACAGGTGGCCGTCATGGTATTAGTCGTTTAGTAGATGGTAGTTTTGAAGTTGATGTTGCAATGCCTAAAGAAATGGGCGGGCCAGGAGAAGCTGTCAATCCCGATCAGTTATTCGCTTTAGGTTGGAGTGCTTGCTTCCATTCGGCTTTAGAACGTCATAAGAAGACGTTTGGTGCAGAAGGTGAGTCAAAAGTTGGCGTTGAAATTGGACTAAATACTGACCCTGAATTCGGCGGTTTTAAACTAGTGGCTAATATTGAAGTTGGTATCGAAGGCTTATCATTAACAGAAGTGCAAGAACTCGCTGACCAAGCGCACGGTGATTGCGCTTATTCAAAAGCGACTCGTGGAAACATCAATTCTAAAGTTACTGCCATTGAAACATTCTTTATTGAAGACGTAAATAATTAATCCCTTAAAAAAGCAAGCTTATAAACTGTCAAACTGTAGTGAACCCCAAAAGTTGGAGTTTATTCAATTAAATATTAAGCAGACAATTGAGTGTCTTGTTTTCGGTATTCAACCGGAGATAAGCCACTCAATTTTTGTTTAATGCGATCATGGTTATAGTAATAAATGTAGTCTTCCATTCGTTGTTTTAGCTCAGTATATGTGAGTAATTTTTCTCCATAATACATCTCCTGTTTCAATATGCCAAAGAAATTCTCCATCGGAGCGTTATCAAGGCAAGTCCCTTTCCGAGACATACTTTGAAAGATACCGTGTTGTTTCAAAGTCTTTACCCACTTATGATGTTGATAATGCCAACCTTGATCGCTATGTAGAGTTGTTCGATAAGTGGCATTATTTTTAATGACTGAGAGAGCCGCTTTCAACGGTTCTATCGCTATATCTAATGTAGGCCGATTGGAAATCTTCCAAGCTATAATCTCTTGATTATATAAATCCATAATAGGACTTAAATATAACTTTTCATCATTCAGACATTTGAATTCGATAATGTCTGTAACAAGTTTTTGTAATGGATGAGGTGTCATAAACCGACGATTTATTTTGTTTTTAGCGACTTTACCGACAGATCCTTTGTAAGAATTGTATCGACGAGATCGATTCGTAAACTTTAGACACTGTAGCCCTAATTGTCTCATAATACGAAGAACGCGTTTATGATTGACTTTATAGCCTCTGGCTCTTAATTCAATTGTAATGCGTCGATAGCCATATCGCTCTTTATGTTCCTCAAAGATAGCTTGGATAAGGTCTTCAAGCTCTTTATCTTTATGAGGTTTGGTTTTCTTCGCGATATGATAGGGTAAGTTGACTCTGGTAATTCTGTCACATATAAGACATCTTTGAGTTTAAAGCCTATTTGGGTTAAGTCATAGACTATGTCTGTTTGTTGTTTGCGCGTGGGTCTTCTAAGCCCAGCGCTTTTAACTTTTTTAAGTATTCTAATTCAATCCTTAAATACTCATTTTCTTTCTTTAACAATTCGTTCTCTTGCTTCATTTCATCATGATTGTTATCGTGAACCGTTTTATTATTATCTTGATTCGGATTCGATTTAGGCATTTTTGGCGGTCTCCCTTGCGGTTTATTCAGACCTTGGGTGCCAAACCTAACGTATTGACGATGCCAGTTGGCTATGATGGATGGCTCACTTATACCAAAAGCATTCGCTGTGTTTATATAGGACGCACCCGTGTCTTGCTTAAATCTTAAAACATTTAACTTAAAATTTAAAGGATAGGTTGCCTTGCGTCGTTTGGTTTTAAGGCCTTCTTTCCCATTGGTTTTGAATTGGTTAACCCATTTTTCAATCAAACTTGTCGTTGAAATATGATATTTCTTAGCGAGTAAGGTGTAACCTAATGTCCCATTTAGATACTCTTCGACAACCTTTAATTTGAATTCATATGAATACTTTTGTGACACAAAAACGACCCCCGTAAAGTTAGATTTTTAACTCTAACTTTCGGGGGTCACCTCAAACAACAGTCCATAAGCTTGCTTTTAATTTGATACTTGTTTAAATGTTAAATCTATTGTTAATGTGAGAAGTGTTTCTTGGAGTTGATTTGGATCAGTTTTTAAATTCAAATACTCCTTCTCTGTATTCTTATCTAATATGACTGGAACTCTGTGATGAATGTCAGCCATTTGCCCTACCGAATCTTTTGTTAACATCGAGTAGGTCAACGTACTTGAACCATCTTCGTTGTTGTAACGCTCACAAATTCCTGCAATTGAGAATATATCAGAATCTGCGACTGCAATTTCCCACCGCTCTTTCTTCTCTTTTGAATCAACTTCTTTAAATTCATAAAACGAAGTGGCTGGAATCAAACAACGTTTACGTTTAAAGGGTTCAATAAATGTCCGCTTTTCTAATATTGATTCTAAACGAGCATTAATCAGAGGTTTCTTAGCAAAACTAGGCGTAAATCCCCATTTAATCGCATAAAATTTATTATTTGGGAGTAAAATCAGGTTATTTTGACTTGGATAGTACACTTCTCTCTCATCATCAGGTAAATTCGCATCTAATTCTGAACCTTCATAACGATCCAGTAATGCTTTTTTATTCTCTAAAAAACTATATTGCCCACACATCGTTAATCACTCCTTAACTAATACGATTCGTAAGTGTTCCAATACCTTCAATCTCAATTTGAAGCTCGTCACCAGTGTCTAACCACTCTTGTTCGGCATCATAGCCAAAGATTACATCTTCGGGTGTCCTTGTAAATATTAAATCGCCGGGTTTAAGCGTCATTTATTTTGATATATAAGAAATAATTTTAGCACAGTTATAAATCATTTTATCTGTATTCGATTGTTGAACGATTTTACCATTTCGCTTAGTGGAAATATCTAATTGATTAGAATCTATACTGCCCGACGTCACAATTACTGGGCCAATAGGTGAAAATTTGTCAGGGGTCTTCCCGAGTATCCATTGGCCAGATTTAAACTGTAAGTCTCGTACTGACAAATCGTTTCCAATCGTATAACCAAAGACATAGTCTAGCGCTTCTTCTTGAGACACGTCTTTGGCAGTTTCTCCCATAATCACAACTAATTCACATTCATAATCAATTTGTTCGCCATCTAATGGTTTAGGTATAACTTCCCCATTCGCTGCGAGAGCGTTGTTAAATTTACTAAATAAGACCGGTTCTTCAGATACATCTAAGTCTGTACCTTCTGAGACATGGTCTAAATAGTTTAAACCGACACAAATAATTTTTTCAGGTCGACTTATCGGAGGTAAAATATGTAAATCTTCATATTTTAAATAATCAGATTCAATGAAAGATGATTGATCTTCTTCAAAACTTTGTTTTATTAACTGATATTGTTTTTCCTCAATGAATGATTTGAGTGAGCCTTTTAGCTCTTTATCAGAGTATTTGCTAAGAATATCAAGTGAAAGAACCCTATTCGAAGTAAGTAAACCAACGTGGCTAGAATCTTTATAACTATACCTAAGTAATTTCATTGTTTAATTCCTTTCATTTTTAAAATTATGAAGGGTTTTCTATATCTGCATTATAACGAATAAACAAATAGAGAGCCAAGATTCTGATGAATCTAGCTCTCTCTATATTAGTTATATTAAAATTGTTCCTCGGCTTCTTGGAAATCAGCTTGAGAATCAATTAAAGTTTCTATGACTGAATCATAAGTAGCTTTAATCGCATTTTCATCTGTCACAGTGTAAGTGGTTGAGTCTTCCTCATTACTCACACGTGATTCAACTTCATCTTCTGTCACAGCTTCATTATCCCAAAGAATATCGGATTGAGAAATCGTTATATTAACGTGTTTCGCTTCTTCATTTCCTTCGCTAACACTGCTGGTTTCATTTGTCATAGTCTCTGTCGTTTCGGTGCTATCGCCTAAACCACCATCTAACCAGCCACCTTGCGTGACTCCAAAGCCTCCACCTACTAATACTAAGGCTGCTACAAGCCAACCCCAAATACCGAATTTACTTTTTTTCTTATTATCTTTTCTAGCCATCATTACCACTCCTTATTCAATTTCATTACTTTGCTCGATTAGCTTTTCCTGATATACAACTGTACTATCAGAATTTTGATCTATTTGTGTTATTGCTGATAGAATATTTCGATAATCTCTTAAAAATATTTCCTCATTATTATAAGTAAACGAAACGATGATAACTTCTTGTTCAATTGTCTCGATTTGAGAGGAAAGCCATGAATATAAGTCTTGAGTTTCAGGTTTTTGAACTTCCGATCCATCTTCCAAAACTAAATACATGGGATCATTATCCAAGCTGGATGGAAAGACAATATTTACTTTCCCAATCGATTGTTGATACGTTTGATACCAAGTTTGTTCTGAATGCGTTTGAGGCATTTGTGTTTGTTCTAATTGGGTAACCTCTTCTTCTAAGGCTGTAATCGTCTCCGCTGTTGATTGAGACTGTGTCGCTAATACCATAAATAATAATATTAATATCACATCAAGCAAAGGAGTTAAGTCAACAATCATTTCTTTAAATTTCATCGTAAGGGGCCTCGTCATTTCGACGCGCATGTCGTTCGACAATCGCATCTTTTCTCAATAAATATGTTTGGACTAATTCATTATTCTCCTCCACCCTCGCTTGTAAATAACCGTTTAAAGCTTTGAAGATAATGGCGAATACAATCCCCCAAAATGTTGAAGTCAATGCCATAAAGAATAAACTTGTATCTAATTCACCAACCATCGGTATTAATGAAATAACTGTTCCTAATAAACCCATCAAGGGGAATATCGCACACACGTTTGTAAATAATACATAGAGACTATTACTTTTCTGACGCTTTTGGAGAATTTCTTGCTCACCATCTGAATCAAAATATAACTTGTAATGTCTGTTCATACTATTTTGATTTTCTTTACCTAGAGCCACATTTCCCCGTGGGATTAAAATATTAAATAATTGCTTACAGCTTTCTAAGCATTTATAATAAAGAAACGCTGCACCAATCGCTATAATAACAATTAAAAAATCAAATTTGAAAAAATTATCTAATATTGGTTGAAAAAATTGCAATGACTATTCACCTCTAATTTTATGTGGTTTAATCATACCATTTTACAAGTAATTTGCGAAGAATATAACTTTATAACAGTAAATTTATTTCATTTTTTTATTAGGTACTAAATAAATATTCAAATTATGATCGTTTTAATTCTTGCATCATTTCTTTTAATTCTTGTAACTCTTCTTTATATAAATGTCGATATTGACCACTTTGCGTTGTCTTGTCCAAATGAATGGGACCAATCATGATGCGATGTAAGCCTATGACTTTAACCCCACATTGTAAAAACATACGTTTAATTTGATGTCTTTTCCCCTCAGTCAAAGTAACTAGCCCAGTACTTTCACTCATCGATTGATTTAAGATGCGTAATTCAGCTGGTTTGAGTTGAGTTCCGCCTTCTAATAGCAGGCCATTTTCAAATACCTCCACCATTTTCTGGTCCATCGGGCCATTCACTGTGACATGATATTGCTTTTCTTTAGCAAAACGCGCTTGTTCAAATAAATAATGGAGTTGACCATTGTTTGTGAGAAAGACTAAACCTGTTGAATCGCGGTCTAATCTACCTACAATTGATAAACTCTCATCAAAATCTTGTTCTTTTAATAATTCTAAAACGGTAGTGAATTCCGAATCTTTTTTAGCACTCAAGACCCCCTTGGGTTTGTTCAAAGCGATATAAGTATGTCCTAGATTTTCACCTATACGCTTACCTTTTACTCTGATATCAAATAGGCCAGAATCAATCGTAAGCATTCTATCTGTAACGATTTTTCCATCACACGTTACTTGTTTACTCTGTAGCAATCTTTTTCTTTTTTTAACCGGCAAATTGAGTGCTTTTTGTAATAACTCATCAAGCGTCATTAGTGTAACTCTTCTAAATATTCATTATGGCTACGTTCAAAAAAGTCAGCAATTCGATCCATCGTCAGTGTTTGTACAAGGTGACCAGCATGTTCGAAGATAACTTCCATATTCAGCTCTGGATTCTCTTCTACAAAGGCTTTTGTTTGGCTAAAAGGAACTTTTTCATCTTCATCCCCATGCCAGATAAAGAATGGTCTATCGCCTAATAATTCGGGTTGACAGGATAGATCATACTTAGGAATCCACGATGTTAGATCAAAATAGTCCTGAGGCAAATAAATATTTCGACTGGTCGCATTACGATAAATCATGTTTCTATAATCAGTTAATGCGGGCGTTCCCATGATACATGCTGCAGCATTAATTTCTGGATTATGTGTCATTAAGGCGCAGGTTGTCATTCCACCCATCGACAAACCACCTACACCGATGAAATTAGTGGTTAAATGTCGTTTTTTGAAATAATCAATGATATAGCCAAATTCAAATAAATTTGTATGAATACTATTAAAAAAGGTCAATGAAGGTATCGATGAAACCGTTTGGATGCGTTCACCGTGGTTCTCCGCATCTGGTAACACAACGCGAAAGCCTTTAGCCGCTAACTTGCGCCCTTGGGTAATTACTAATGTCTTATTAATTTGCCAACCATGATAATATACGATGATGGGTAATGGTTTATTTTGGTTAGTATCTTCAACAACTTCAAATACGGGAATGGTTCCAATCATTCTTTTTCTTACAATAATTTTCAATTTTTTCCAACTTTCTATAAAGTATATCATTGTACTTTTGATGACAATATTTAACTAATTTGTTATTCTTATTATATTGAAAAGCTTTTCAAAGGAGGCAATTATGAAATTAGATAATATTATATCAGAGCCATCACGCATTCTACAAGGAAGTCGCATTCCTGAAGCCTATTCGGTGAATGAGCACAGTGAAAAAGTTAATCTCCATGCGGTGGCATATCCATTAAATACTCAAGAAGTCGTCGACTTAGTTAAATATGCCAACCAAAATGACTTAGTCATTATTACTTATGGCGCTAATACTGGTTTAGCTGAAGCAACTTCAGCGTTCGGCGGTGAGTTAATCATCGATCTCAGCAAGATGAATCAGATTATTGACTTCGATTTAGATACATTAACTTTAGTGGTAGAACCTGGTGTCACAAACGGTGAAGTTCAACAATATGTAGAGTCAAAAGGTTATTTCTACCCACCTGATCCTGGAGCAAAACATGGTTCAATTGGTGGTAATGTAGCCACAAATGCCGGCGGTATGCGTGCGGTTAAATACGGTACAACGCGTGATTACGTACGTAAGATGGAAATCGTCTTGGCTAATGGTGACGTGATTGAAACAGGTAGCGTAGCGATTAAGAACAGTTCAGGTTATAACTTAAATCATCTATTTATTGGTTCGGAAGGAACTTTAGGAATCATTACTAAAGTCTACTTAAAAGTGATTCCCTTACCTAAGTTTAAACAATCCTATATCGCCGCCTTCCCTTCGTTAGACGATGCGGCGGAAGCAGTACTTTCTATCTTACGGAATGGTTTAGATATCACAGCTGTTGAGTTTTTCGAACGACGTGCCATCGCATATAGTGAACAACTCTTGAATAAGACATTTCCTAGTGAAAATGGTGTTGCCTACTTATTAATGACCTTTGATGGGATGCATGAAGCGGTCATTCAAGAAGAAGCTCAGCGATTAGAAAAAATTACTCATGATCATTATGCTGTTGAGTTTTTAGTACTTTCTGAAGAAGATAGTTTAACTGCATGGGATTTACGCGATAATATATTAGCTGGAATACTAACAATTTCTGAACAAGAGCCTCTAGATTATTCCGTGCCCGTGAATGAATTTGTGAATTTTTTCAAATATACGCATGAAGTTGAAGCGAATAGTGGTTTAAATTTCATTAGTTTTGGCCATGCAGGAGATGGTAATATTCACTCTTCTATCTTACGAGCCGACTTAACTCAAGATGAATGGCAAAAGAAAAAACATGAAATACTGACGAATTTATATGCTTATGTCTCTGAAGTCGGTGGTTTACCTTCTGCAGAACATGGTATAGGTTTAGTTAAAAAGCCATACTTTAAACAAGTGATGAGTAGCGAATATTTGCATTACTTAAAACAAATTAAAATGGCATTTGATCCTGACAATCGCTTAAACCCAGGTAAAATTTTTGATTAATACTTCATCCTTAAACAAAGAAATCACCTCAAAGATTAACACTTTAAGGTGATTTTTTATGTATTTATTTTGTCGCAGGTTCTAATTGACCCATCTCAACAAGTTTATTTTTTACTAGTTCAATAACTACTTCTGCATCAGCAGGGTTATTAACGACATCGTATTTATCAATATCAATTTTGATTACTTGTGATGCGTGGTAGTGATTATCTACCCAATCATCGTAGCCACTCCAAAGTGTTTTATAATAATTCACTAAGTTGATATCTTGTTCAAACTCACGACCACGAATGCCGATTCTCTTTAAGATTGTCTCGAATGAGCCTGTTAGATAAATCATTAAATCGGGAGATTTTTTAGGTAGTTCATCCAATTCTTGAAGCATATTTGTCAATAGCTTTTCGTAAATATTAAACTCAAGATTTGAAATACGACCTAAGTCGTTGTTTACTTTCGCGAAGTACCAATCTTCATAGATTGAACGATCTAATACGTTATTACGGTGAACAAGTGCCTCCTTAATACTATAAAAACGGCTACTTAAAAATTCTAACTGTAATAAAAATGAATATCGTTTTAATTTTTGTTCTTCCTCTGATGCGGTATAAAATAATGGAAGTATTTCATTGTCATCCACATTTTCATAAAAAATATCCGAACCAAGTGCATTACCAATTAATTTTGCTACACTTGTCTTTCCAGCACCAATCATTCCACCAACAACTATAATCGCCATCGACTCCTCTCCTTTATTTCATACAACAAGATGTTGTGTCTATTAATAGATTATACCACTATATATTGTGTTTTCAAATTAAGTTTCAATCTTGTCATAGACGCACCTATGAAACTATACAGAATTTTATTGATGGATTCAAGTTAATTATGCCACATAATTTTAAAATAATAAATGCGTCACTCTTGTTAGTAAGTGACGCCTTTAATGTTAGTCTTTTACATGAAATTCAAAATGTTCAACACTTTTATTTTGTAAATGTTGATATTTACCTCGTCCTTTAAATAATTGGAATGCTTGAACAGATTGTTGGTCTGCTTCATCTGGATACACATCATTAACATATGGATTATCTTTTAGAATTTCTTTTAAATGCTCTTTTCCAACTTTTCGGATAGAGCCACTCACACGAATGACTTCTATTCCCTTCTCAGATTTAGCCATTCCCGTAATTGATACTTCAGGTTTCGCTTCTAATTGCTGGTAAAAGTCAGTTTTAGGTGATGTCATGAAGAAGATTCCTTTTTCATTCCCTACGCCTACATTAATATAACGTGCTTGCGGCAATCCTTCATTGTCCACTGTTGAAAAAACAGCTGCACCAATCTCATCTTGTAATAAAGTTAAATATTTTTTGTATTCCATATTCTTCCTCCTAAAAAATTACATTTCTGTAATATTATATTCTGTAACCATAATTGGATAAGTACTCTCTATAAAAGCGAATATATCTTCTAAACGCTTCTTGCCTAACTTTGCATCGCTTGTAACAATTGCGAGAGCAAGTTCACTTTGATTTAATATATCATGAAAAGCAACTTCTGCTGCTGAAACTTTAAATCGAACTTGACTCTTTTGAATGATACTTTTGACGATGCGGCGTTTATCTTTTAAAGAATAAGCATCATTAATGATAAAAGTGATTGTCAAGACATGTACATGCATCTATATCCCTACTTTAAATTAAATATTTCAATGTCTCACATTAATAATGAATGAGAAAAAGAAATCAATCACGTTATAAAAACATGATTCATTCCTCTGATATTGGTTATGACGATATTACCAAATGCGGTAGCCGATATTTGTGATTAATAGGCCAGTCTGAATATCCCAACGACAATATTGAATATATACCATATCATGACCATTACCGTAGTAGGCTAAATCAGGCATATAATCATCACCGTAAAATTGCTTTTGTTGATTTTCATGTAGAAATTCAATCGTTTGAGTAATTTCATAACCTTTACTTAAACCCTCTTCGTCTGTAATGACCACTTCTGTTCCAACCTCGAGCAGGTCTTGATCCGCTAATGGATTAAAAACGCCTCTACCCGATAAATCATAGTAATGACCAAAAAATGTATTGATATTATTTTGACCTACATAAGCCACTCGGTTTTCATTCAAGACTTCATTTAATTCATCAAAATCATCACCGAAGCCTACGTTTCCTCGCATGTCTTTAAAAGAAAAATCATAACCATTCACGTTTAGGCTTTCTTCAGTATAACCTGCTTCAGTCCCATCTTCTGGCAGGGATTCGTTTTCTTCTTCATCGTAGTCAGTCGGTAAAACTGGTTCATGAATGACCGCACCTTCGACATCCTCAGGTTTCAGGCTGTCATCTTCGTCATCTTTTTCTCTTTCGTACTCGTCTACTCTGTTTCCTTGCTGAACTGACGAAGTATCTTGAGCAAGGACCGTCGTATTTGGTACAAATGCATTCGTATAAGGCATGAGAGTCGCAAGTAGGGATGTTAATAGTAGAAAGCGTTTAATAAAAATCACCTCAAAATTAGACTAGTAAACATATTATAACGAAAAGTATCTAATATAATACTAAATGAATTATAAATTTACGTAAATATTTAGTATATATATTACGGTAATTTAATCTTTGCGACATTCAATGATCTTAATGTAGGTGTTTTCTTATATTGGTGTTCTTCCATTTTAATTAAGATATCGTTAAGCATCTGAACTGTATCTGACATATAAGAGCCTTTATTAAGCATGACACACTCAGAACGACTCCCTTCAGCGGCATCGGTCACCTCTGCTCTAGAAGGAATTCCTTCATCCAACATTGAAGCCATTACCTCTGTCCCCCATATTACAGGAGTATCACTCGCTTCACAAATCCATAAGATTTCTTGTTGCAATTCAGCGAGCCTTACATAACCACTTTCCACCGCTAAATCTCCGCGAGCAATCATGACAGATACTGGGTTTCGACTTCCAGCTTTTAGAATAACTTCGGGTAAGTTATTCATTGCTTGAACTGTTTCAATTTTTAACGTTAATGGGACGTCGTTCAATGGTCGGTCCGACTTTTCAATTTCCGCTTGGATTTCTTCAATATCATCCGTAGTTCGAATGAATGAACACCCAATCATATCCGCATGTTCAACGGCAAAGTGAATCGCTTCGCGGTCTTCATCAGTTAAGATGTCAATGTTAAACTCTGTTTCGGGGAAATTTAGGCCTTTCTCAGCCTTTATCCTTACAGATCCACCTCTAACTCTTTTAACTAGTAACAAAGCTTCTGACTCGCCAATTTCCTTCACTTCAAGCTCAATTGACCCATCATCAATTAAAATTGGATCATCTATTGATAATTGCTCAAATATTTGTGGAATACTACAACCGACGGTCACTTTAATATCGTCATCAAGAGGTGGTAAATTGGTATAATCTTTAGTCATACGGACTAAATCTCCTGCTTTTACTTTAGGTTTCTTAAATTTGGTGAAGACCCAATCTGTTCTAATTTTAGGACCGGCAATATCGATTAAAATTTTTACTTTCTTATCTAATTCTTCGGCTACTTCATGAATATTATCTATCATTGCTTTCCAAGTCTCTTCATTATCATGTGCTGCATTAATTCTAGCAACATTCATTCCACTTTCAATTAACTCTCTCAAAAGCGCCTTGTCTTCAGAAGCTTCAGTAGGCATTGTCACCATAATTCGTGTATTTCTTTCTTTGGGCGCGTCTCCAAAAAACAATTGTGTATTCTGAGCAAGTCTATCTCTTCCCGCTGTTGATTGTTTTGATTCAGGTTCTTCTATGTCCATATCTTTGCCAATAGTATTTCCTAAGCGTCGAATGACAGACTCTAAGGTAAACAACGTTTTAGACTCTAATCTACCTAAACTTGAAAGACCCCACGAAGATAAATCCGCCTGTAAAGATCGGATATCTCGTCTTCTTAAAGCAAGATATGCAAACAAATTTCTAGCACTTTCACGAAAGTCATTACGTTCGATATATTTATCAATGGCTTTATATTCAGTTTTAGATTCAGCTTTTACTTGTTGGTATAATTCGGTTAAATCATCATAAATTTGATTTTGTTCTTCGATACTTGAGTATTTCATTTGTTCACCCCATAAAATATTATTTTTAAAGTCATTATAACAATATCCATCGAGATTTGAAAACGTTATCCTTTATAATTAGGGCGTACATTTTTAAAGGTGTTACAATTCATAAAAATACGAAAAAGCACTGCAAAAATTGCAGTGCTTTAAACATCTAGTCTATTATTTATTAATCTAAGTATTTATTCGTTAAAGAAACATTTTGTCCACGATCATAACCATCATGATAAGCGTGACTATTACGACTTAAATCGGGTTGTTTAAAAGCTAATGAACCGTTAATTTCTTGATTAAACTTATCAACGACATCTTGAGGAGTTTTAATAATTAAAGCAAATTTCTCATTATCATCTGCCATTTCTTCTCTTTGCTTTGCAAATTTATGGTCTAAACCATCCATAAACCCTTGATAATAAGCTTTTCGAATTTGAGCTTGAGCGAGTGTAGAATCTTCATTATTATCTTTAATATGAATTCCTGCATAATGCTTCATTGATTCAGCAGCCAAGTAAAACACTTCATAAGCCAACTCAACATCTTCAGGGTAACCCATTAGAACAAGCTTTCTTTGCACGCTCTTCTGATGTGGTAGACGGTTACTCTGCACATAAAACATCACTCTGAAGTTTTCAGAAATGATCTTAACTAACACTTTCTCCCACCAATATAATCGCTTATATACAGAAAGGGATTTGATGATAATCTCTTGCTTTCCACCTTCATTTAACTCATCTTGAGAAATTTTATATTTAAGCATTAATTTTTGGGCCATTAATAAGGCTGTTTGACTCTCCTCGTCATTACCACCGTCTTCGGCTAGTGATAACAAATTACGTATTTTATCGAGAATTTTATCATTGATTGACACATTAATACCCCCTTGTTATGGCAATATAACTAATTTTATCATATATTGAGACAAAATATAAATACAATGCCTAATTTAACGTAACGTTCTTAAAACTTCTTCAAATCGTTCTGGTAAATCTGTTTCGAAATTCATTGCTTCCCCAGATGTTGGATGTACAAAATGAAGCGACTGAGCATGTAAGAACTGGCCATCATCAAGTCTCGCTAATTGCCCTTTCATTTGGCCTACACCTTGACGATACAAGGGATCACCGACGATTGGGTGCCCAATAAACTCTAAATGGACACGAATTTGATGTGTACGTCCAGTTTTTAACTCAACTTTAACGAGCGTATTATGTGCAAAAGTTTCTAGTACTTCAAAATGAGTGAGCGCGTATCTACCTGCATGATTGGTCGTATATTTAATACGATTACTCGGATCACGATTAATCGGCGCTTCTATGATACCTGTAGGTGTTTCAATCACTTCATTGACTAATGCAACATACGTACGGCCCATTGAGTGGTCTTCTAATTGCTCACTAAGTTTTTGATGTGCATGATTATTTTTAGCTACAACGATGAGCCCAGATGTGTCTTTATCAATTCTATGTACGATCCCTGGACGGACAGTATCTTCATTATTGGATAAATTATCATCTAAATAATACACTAAAGCATTCACTAAAGTTCCTCTTGGATGTCCTTTTGACGGATGAACAACCATATCAATCGGTTTATTAATAACCAAGACATCATCATCTTCATAAACTATATCTAATAGGATATCCTCAGGTAAGATATTTATTTGCTCTTCTTCGGGAATTTCAACGTTAATTACTTCACTCCCATTTAATTTGTAATTTGCTTTTTGATGCACGCCATCAACAGTAATATGCTGATTTTTTAATAATTTTTGAATGGTAGAACGGCTGTAAGTTTCTTCAGACAATAAGTCTACTAATACTTTATCTAAACGACCTACTTCGCCTTCTAATTCAAATTTTTTTGTTTCTTTAATTTTTGTCATTATAAAACATCCTCTGTATTTTCAAAAAATAATATTACGATAATAAGTAATACGACTCCGATTGTCAGTGCAGCATCCGCTACATTGAAAATCGGAAAATCTATAAACTTGAATCTAAACATATCGATTACGTAACCTAAACGAATTCGGTCGATAAAATTACCAATGGCTCCACCAAGAATTAAACCGTAACTTAAACGAGTTATAAAATGATGGTCACGATTCTTGAAGATCAAATAAATAATATAAGTAGCAGCCAACACGGTAATAAATAAAAAGAAATTCACTCGACCCGAGAACAAGCCCCATCCAGCACCATCGTTACGTAAGTAAAAAAAATCGAAAACATTCGCAATTCCTCTAGCTGATTCCCCTACTTGTAAATTTGTTACTGTCAAAAACTTGACAATTTGGTCAAAAACAATTAATAATATTGCAACGAAAAAAGATAAAAACATAGATACTCCTTGCCTTTAAGTTCTAAATATTTAATAATATTTGAATTGCTAATAGTGTTATTATATACTAATCTAAGTAAAAATTAAATTTATTATTTTTTAAACAATTTAAATCATTTTTAAGGAGAGTCTATGAAACATTTGAATAAAATTGTAATACTCTTAATAACAGCACTATTTATTGCTGGTTGTGATAACTCGGTAGAAAGAGCTGATAAAACAGTCAGTCTCGTTCAGGAGAACGTTACAAGTATTGTTAATGAGTTGACAGAAATACAACTTGCTGAAGGAAACTTACAAGCAGAATTTGAAAGTACCATTGCTAACGCTGGAGATAATCTTACTTATTTTGCAAGTGATGATTCACCCATCCAACAAAATATTCAACGCCGTAAAGAGCACTTAACTAAATTAGAAGAAATTCGTGGTGAATTGGATAAAATGATTGAGGAATTTTCTAATCAAGTTAATAATAGTCCGCTTCCAACTGAACAAGTGACTAATCAAATTACTCAGTTACAAGAATTATCTCAAGAAGTCGTTACTTACATATCTGATTATCGTAAAAACATTGAAACCGAATCAATTGTTTACAAATCGATAGCAAATCCAGAAACAGATTACTCATCTTTCTTTGCTGTATTTGATAGTGTGTCAAAGTTACATACAACCAATCAAATTAATTTAGAGCGTATCTTAGGTTACTTTGAACCTATCAATGCGCAATTAATTAATTTTAAAGTATATTTAGCTAATTTACAAGAATCAAATTAGGAATTTGTAATAAAGACAAGAGGAGTTTTTAATATGTCCAACTTAAAAAACAAAAAAGTCAACTCGTTTACTAAAGTATTTGCATTGCTTTTACTTTCGGTATTTGTTTTGGCCAGTTGTCAGCAGTCAAATACTGCTGAACAAGAAGAGCCGCAGTACTATACATTGCCTGAAGTAACACCAAAGTATGACAGTGAAACACTTACTGATTTTAATAACCGAGTGGCTACAAATGATACGAACCGCTATGAAGGTTTAGTAATACCGGATGAGCCATTATTATCTCAACCTGATCAATTACCATCTGCTCTTTTCTATGATAGTGGAATCTCTATTCCTTATCCTGAAGACGGGGTTAAAGGTGTATATCTAACGGCTGAAAATGTTGCCGATGAAGAATACTTTAACTACATTATTGATTACATCAATGAAACAGAATTAAATGCAGTAGTGATTGACTTCAAAGATGATTGGGGTAACGTCATTCCACCTATTGAAACTGACAATGAGTATGTTCAACAAAACGTAATAGGATCTGTAGACTACGCTGAAGTCTTACGTGTCCTAGAAGAGAATGAAATTTATCCAATTGCTCGTATCACAACTTTTAAAGATAATCTATTAGCCGAGGCGCGTCCAGACTTATCATTTAAAGATTCTGCCACAGGTGAAACTTGGTCAGATGGGAATGGTTCTAAGTTTATTAACCCATTCAGTCAAGAAGCTTGGGATTATGTTCTTACAATTGCTGGAGAAGCTGCTAAAATGGGCTTCAAAGATATTCAATTTGACTATATTCGTTTCCCAGAAGGTTTCGAAACTTTCCATACTCAATTAGAATATGAAGTGGGAGAATATTCGGTATTCGAATCTGATAATCCTGAAGAACAAGGTTATGAGCGTGTTGCTGCTATTAATGACTTTTTAACTTATGCTGATAACCGACTTACACCATATGGTGTTGAAGTCAGTGCAGATATCTTCGGATATACAGCAATTGCTGGAGATGCTCCAGATGTTCGTGGTATTGGTCAAAACTTTGCTCAAATGGCTGAACGTGTAGATGTGGTATCTTCTATGATTTACCCTTCTCACTGGACTTCAGGTTTCTTTGGTTTTGATGTTCCAGATTATTATCCATATGAATTTACTAATACTTACATTCAAGAAGAATTATATGTGTTAGGTCCCGTTCAAAATGATGTTGTTTCAAGACCTTGGTTACAAGACTTTACGATGTTTATGGAATATGGACCAACTGAGGTTCAAGGACAAATTAATGCTTTAGCTGAAAATGGCATTCATGAGTATTTACTTTGGAATGCCACGGGTGAATACACAACCGGCGTTGATTATGCTCCTGATGTAGCGACGGCACAAGTAACTGAATAAAGATAAAAGAGCTCAACTAGTTTTGCTAGTTGAGCTCTTTTTATGTTCTTAAAGTTGGTACATTGTATCAATTGGAATGGATACACCAAAATCTAATAGAACTATATATGCTTGCCTAATTGGTTTGTTGTAAGCAATCGTCAGTGCTTTTGAATACAAACTAATTTGAAATCGATATTTGTTTACAATTTGTTCAATTTGTTCTTCTTTTGTCATATTTGCGTATGGTTTATATCGATCTGTTTTATAATCATAAATAACGATATCTTCGTCAAATTCAATGAAGTTATCGATAACCCCATGAATTAGCAACTGATCTTCTGATAATTCTTTCATATTCTCTGCTGCAATATTATTCTCAAACAGTTTCAATGCTGGAGTTAAGTATGAAAAAGCATGTTCCTTTTTAACTCGACCTGCATGTTCAATCGTTAACTGACCTAATTCACTTTGGATAAAAGTGATGACACT
This sequence comes from Ruoffia halotolerans, assembly GCF_014049385.1. Lineage (GTDB taxonomy): Bacteria > Bacillota > Bacilli > Lactobacillales > Aerococcaceae > Ruoffia > Ruoffia halotolerans. The sequence goes on from NZ_JACAOA010000020.1 coordinate 28,322, forward strand.
GTCATAATTGATTAATTCGGCCAATTCTTTACTTATGTGTTTCGTTTCAACGAGAGATTGGCTAGTTTCAATTAAAATTTCATTCAATTGTGTTTGATTTTTCTCTGCCAAAATCGAAAAGTCTAACTGTTGTAATAAAAAGTGTGTTGCGCTCCCTATTTCAGCATAATTTGGTTTTGTCTCTAAGTTATCAATGAATTTAGGTGGTTCAAACGTATCTTCAGTATATCGAATTCCTTGAATCGTCGAAGAGTTCTCTTGATCGTCAATTTCTTGGCTTTCAAGCGAGTTACCACTACGGTCTGAGAAATAAGCAATTTTTTCGATCCGCGGTTCTTCGTATAATCGTTTTAATTCAGATACAGACTGATAACTTGAGGTATTCGTGGCTAGCTCATATGTGTAGTTATAATTGAATAATTGCTTCATATGATTATAGACGCTTTGATCACTTAAATCATTGACGTCAAGGCGTCCAATTTGCTTAGCTAAATTGGGTTTTTTAGAGTAATTTAGTGGTATTTGATACTGAATTTGTAAATCTACAATGCTTTGTAAATCGATAAACTCAATATTTAGTTGTGATAGATTAAATTCAGCTAAACCAGAATCAGTTTGACCTTTCGCGATGGCTTGTCTAATCCAATCTAACCAACTTGATGCACTTTGGCGCTCCTGTAGAGGAACCATTAAGGTTTCATGATTACTTTTATCTTGCGTCGCTTCTTGTTTAGTATGCCACTCTTCTTCGTTTTTAATCGTTCCAACAATCATGAGCTTTTGCTCACATCTCGTTAAGGCTACGTATAGTTTACGCATTTCTTCTGCTTTTAACATATTTTCCTTTTCGATTTTAAATGCTTGTTTTGTAAAGGAGGCAAATTTAATTCGGTTTTCAAAATCATAATAATCTGAACTAATCCCAAAATGTTTTGAAGCGATATATGATTTTGATCTCGCGTCTTGTAAATTGAATTTCTTTGCAGTATCCATTAAGTAGACAATCGGAAACTCTAAACCTTTACTAGCATGTACTGTCATCAATCTCACAAAATTTTGTTCTCCGTCGAGTAAAACTGGCTCGGCTAAGTCATTTTGTTGTTGCATTACTTTCTCTATGTAGCGAATAAAGCCAAAAACACCTTTGTATTGGCTTTGCTCGAATTCCAATGCTTTCTCGTACAAGGCATGTAAATTAGCCTCACGTTGGACACCATTATTTAGACCTGCTACATAATCTAAAAAAGAAGTTTCTTGATAAATCGTCCATATTAAATCCACTAAGGAAATACGCTTCGATAAGGCGTTCCAATGAGTCAATTGCTTGAAGAAGTTACTCAATTTCTGATGGATATCTTTATCACTCTCTTGGGTTTCTGGGTCATTTAAGTAAGCGAGGACTGCTTCATAGAATAAACCATTGGGTGAATGAATCCGAATCTTACTTAAGGCTTCATCATCTAATTGAACAAAATAGGACCGCAGTATCGCAACTAATGGAATATCTTGTAAAGGATTATCGATGAGCTTCAATAACGCTAGCATTAATTGAACTTCTTGTCTTTGGAAATAATTTTCAACTTTTTGAGCATAAATCGGTACATCATAACTTTCTAAGATTAGTTGTGCGATTAAAAAAGGCTTTCGAGTTGGCGTAAGAATAACAAAATCCGAGAATGTTACAGGTCTTCGTTTTTTTAACTTCTTATCATAGATTAAGTACCCTTCCGCTAATTTATTTCGAATATCTTGAGCGATAATATGGCTCTCAGCTTCTAATGAAGTATCTGCTAAAGCAATGTCATCCCTGACTGCCTCATCGACTTCTTCACTCTCTTGATTTTCTTTCTCATATAAAAGTAGTTGGATATTAAACTCTTCATGAGGCGCTTCCGGTTCAAAAGATTTATTCCCAGTAGTTAAAGATTCTGCTTTTCCATAATTCATCTCACCAAATTCTGAATCCATTACCCGTTCAAATACGAAGTTTGTAAATTGCAGTATCTCGTCTCTCGAACGGTAGTTTTTATCTAAGATAATGAGTTTATCTTCACTAGAGTTTGCATAGTTTAAATACCGATTTAAAAATAAACTTGGTTCTGCCATTCTAAAACCATAGATCGATTGCTTTACGTCCCCAACCATAAATAAATTATCGTTTAATTCATCTCGAGTCTCATGTGATAAAAAGTATAAAATTTCATTCTGAATGTCATTTATATCTTGATACTCATCAATCATTATTTCTTTAAATTTTTTATGATAAAAAAGCGCAGCTGAACTGACTTGTCTTTGTTCACTGTCTTTCTTCAAAGGAGCTAAAATTTCCAAGGCAAGATGTTCTAAATCATTATAATCAATTATATTTATCGATGTTTTATGTTCAGCTAAACGGTCCATAAATAATTTAGTTAATTGAGATAAGGAAGAAATAATATGTCCTTGTTCTTTTTCCACTTTTTCAGTTAACTCGTATTCATAAGTAAAGATTGGCACTATGTTTTTAGTGATGATATCTTTTGCTTCATCTCGTAATTCTTTGAGTTCAGCAACTATTTCATAATCTTCGGAAGTTTTCTTATTTGCTTTCCATTTGCCAAATTGAATTGAACTCGCTTGTGAGAACAGATCCTCAAGTTTATCTTCTCTTGACAAACCAAATAAAAGATTTGCTTGTTGTAAATCAGCTTGAATGATTGGTTCATACTTAGAAACGCCCTCATCGGAGAGAGAATGCAGTAAACTTGTGGCTGTTTCAAGTAATTTAATGGCTTGCAGGCTATTAGTTTCAAGCACAAATTTAATTGTTTGTTTATATAATAAACTATCTTTAAATGTTACAAAATTAGCACTTGCGGTGTTTGCTTCTTCCAACCACAAAGTTGGATTCGTTTGTGAGCGGGCAAATTTATAAATATCAATGATCGTATCGAATAATGCGTCATCAGAACGCACACTCCCATATCGCGCTAGAAGTGATTGATAAATTTCTGGCGTAATAGCTTCAATTTCAGAAGACGCATCATGAATTGAAGCAATCATGTCATCCCAGACATCATGATAAATTAATTGTACTTGAGTCTGATCTGTTACTAATGAAAAATTAGGATTAAAATCAATTAAATAAAAGAAATTTTGGATGATTTCTAGACAGAAAGAATGCAGTGTTTGAATATTTGCCTTAGGTAAAAGAGATAACTGGTGTGTTAATCTTCTTTGTTCCTCTGGATTCAGTGTTTCATTCACTGCGTCTTTTAATCTGCTCTCCATTCTTTCTTTCATTTCATTCGCTGCAGCTTCAGTAAATGTTACAACTAATAACTCATCAACATTGGCAAATCCTTGTAAGATATGATTAAAAATCCGTTCAATTAAAACTGTCGTTTTTCCCGAACCTGCGGAAGCAGAAACAAGGATATTACTCCCTTTATGTTGGATTGCTTCCCATTGTTCATCGTTAAAATTCGAATTGAGCGGTTTAGGTTCTATATTATTCATCATTTTCTTCATCTTCCCCACTTTCGTCCAATTCTAATAACATTTCTTGTATGATATTCTTTTTATTAATTGTCTTTTCCCGGTATGCCTGATAATTCTCAGTTGAATCGAACCCACTAATTACCCGGTATTCCGGTTGTAAGGATGTTGTATATTGATTCTCTCTGAAGGGTTTTAATTCAATCACACCGCTTTGAATTTGATTCGCTGCTTGTTTAAATTTCATGTGAACGAATTTTAAGAGTATATCTAACTCTTCTTCTGTAAATACCCGGCTAAAGGTATTGTATAGTCCACCTTTTTTAAACTTCACAGGATATACAAGACTATTATTGGTCACTTCTATACTTGAATCAATATAGGTTAATTGTTCCTCATCAACACTAACAAAACCGTTGAAAATATTCTCAGATAGTTGTAACTCTTCCATAGCTTCAAAAGTATCCGGCATTGAAGCCTCTTTAAAAGCAGTGTAGGAGTGGATTAAGGGTTGGTAAAATGCGCCGAAAGCCTTTGTATCCGGATAATTGCTTAAAGCAACACTTAAATAAGTTAATACTTGTAAATCAAGCCCATAATACGTATCGACAACATTAAATTCCTTCTTACCTGACTTATAATCAACAATTTGTAAGAAAGTATCGTTGGATGTTTTAGCAATATCCACCCGGTCAATCTTCCCGCTAATACTTAGTTGTCCACCACTATTTAATGGGTAGATAAATCCTTTTAATTGATCTGGGGATGGTGAGATTCCAAAGACTGCCTCAGATTGAATTGAAGTCATCTTCGTTCGTTTCTGTTGGGCCTGGCTAAATTTTATAAATCGGAATAATTGCTCGTCCATTTGTGTTTTAATCGCATTAAACTTCGCATGACTAAACATAATATTGAATCGTTCATCTTGTTCTAGCTTTCCTTTTACTTGGTTAAATAATTGATTTAAGTTGCTCATATCAATTTGTCTTAAATCTAATTTCTTATCAATTAACAGTCGTGTAAATGAATCTAAGAAGTCATGGAAATAATCTCCCGACCGCGCATAATCTAGTTCAAATAATTTTCTCTCTTTTATCTTTAAACCATGTAATAAGAAATGGCTAAAAGGATCTTGGAAATATTGTTCAATTTTCGAAACAGATGCATGGATATCTTTACCAAATAATTGTATAGCAATTTTTGGATCGATATTCGAAGGTAACTCATTGAATTTCGCCACTGCTTCTACTATGGCTTCGATGGATTGACGCGTTTGTTTCTCTACACCATCATAGTCATTCATTACTAAAAATACTTGTTTATGCAGATCATTTAGTAAACCTTCATCTTGAGTGAGATAATGTGATAATTGTAGTAATAAATTTTGTTCCATACTATATTTACCAAAAGTACTCGAGTGTAGATGTTCCAATTCAGATACTAGGTCATGCGTAAATATATAAGTTGGAAGTTTCAAGTATTGCACTATTTGAGAAATATATGGACTTAATTGCATACTTTGATTATTTACACTCGTAGCATAACTAAAGTATATTCGTTCGGACGCATTCAGTAATAATTGATACGCCAATAATAATTCTTGACTATATTGTTGTTCATTAAGCTTCATTAAATATTGATGTGGAAGTAAATCTTTTTGAAGTAACTCCCTTGATGCTTCATCTAATAAAGAAGATGTTGGTCGATTAAGCGGCAAGGTTTTGTCATCCATACCAATATAGAAAGCAATCTTAAATGGTTGTACTTGTGGACTTTCAACACTTGTTAACGTCACTTGATCGAGTGTTGCAGGGATTATATGGTAACTTGATTCACTTAAACCAGCAATCAATAACTCGACAAATAAAGAATATGAAATAGTTTGATCTTGATAAATTTCATTAAACTCATCAAGTAAATCAACAAATACTTGCCACACTTGCTCGTCTCGGCGAGAAGATTCTACTTCACCTGTATCAATGGAAGTGTCGCGTTGTTTAACAAATTGATCACGAACGCCTAGATCAAGCATTAATTGATAGAGCCAAGCTCCAGCCTTTTGACCCGTCATTGGACTCTCCCATACTTTAAAGACTTGACTGACATCTGAAATTAGCCATTGTCTCCATTTTTCAGAAAGTTCTTTCAACGTAGAATGTTGCGTCCAATCTCCATTCTGAACAAGTTTGGCTTCGTCTTCGAAACGCCATATGAAATTTGGTTTAATTAAACGGTAACCAAAATATCCATTAGCTAAAATAATGTTCTCAAAGTAATTCACTTCTCGGTCTTTAATTTGCTCTTGTTGGTCTAGGGGTGTGTCTTTTAAAAACTCTGGAATAATTAAACCAGACTTCAAGAAACCCATGACGTCATCGTATTTCCAATTATAAAGTTTTAAATTCAATAGGCTTTCAAGTAAAAGAACAAAAGGATGTTGATTCATCTTGGCAACATTATCTACAAAAATAGGTATATCATTCGCATCAAAATACGGTTTTGCTATCACTTGATATCTATCAAAGTCGCGTGTCATAACAACGATGTCTTGATATCGGTAACCCTCAGTAGCAACTAAATAGTGAATTTGGTTACTAACATGACGTAACTCCGTTTGAATTGTATCCGCCTGCCAAATTTCAATTGGTGGGCTCAAATACTTCGTTTTCTCATCTTCTATACTCATGCCTATTTCTTGAATATCTTTAAATAATTTCGCAGTCGTTAGTAAATCAGTCCCGATTGTATGAAATGGTCGCTTAATGTCCCAATCCGGTAACACTTTTATTTGATTAAATTGTGCTAACGCCTTTACTTGATGGTAAGTATAGCGAATTGTATCCAATATTGGCTGAAACGTTTGGCTATTGGCTAGTGAATGAGTAATAGGTAATGTGAGCCATACATCACTGAAAGTGGCTGATAATTGCATTAAAAGGCTCATCTGCTGTGCATTAAAATAATAATAATGATCAATAATCGCGTAAAGGTCCGTTAATTGCCCCTCACTTTTAATATAGGCTTCTAATTGTTCTAAAGTGCTATATTGTGATACTTCTAAAAGTTCAATTCTCTCAATAAATTTCGTATAAATTAGTTGAATTTCGACAATTTTTTGTTGTTCTAAATTAGGTATGTCTTCACTCATATCTGAAACATCAATATGTGTATCCGTCGTTATGCGTGATAAATCTTCGGGCGTTATATTACCTTCGATAAGCTCAGTAAATAATGATAATAGCTTATCAATGAAACCTTGATGATTAATTTGTCCTCTTAATACAATGAGGTCATCTTTTAATTCACTAAGCAATTGTCTAATGATCATCGTTAAACCAACATCAGATATTGACTGTTTGTTAGGGCTTTGGGGGCGAATCATAAACCAAGCGAGTCGCGTGAAACTAACCACTTGTAATGACATCATCGCTGCTTCTTCCTGTCCTTTAACTTCTTCGATGGTATTTAGGACAAATGTCTCCATATCAAACTTTAAATGGTCAGGAACAATATAATAAATCGTTGCATTCGGATTCGTTTCAAGAATATGTAATAATTTTTCAATAATAACCCGTTTTTTATTTACTGAAAGATCTCCAGTTATAATTTGTAACCCCATTCTTTACTCCTTTCAATAAACTATTCTGTCGCTTTAATCTCATTAAATCTAAGAAAAGACGGAAATATAACCAAAATACCTGGTATAATTTCCGTTTCTTAAATAATTATTATAATTTTCCTAAAAATCTTTCTTTGTTTACTTTCGCTCTTTTATGATCAGCCGAGGCAATTAATTGCCCATCGACTATAGCTTCAAGTGAAAGTGTCAATATAGATTTATTTTGTTCTATTATTTTAGCTGTAATGCAAACCAATTTTCCAACGGCTGTTGGCGCTATGTGTTTGATAGAAAACTCAATTCCAACTGTTGTTTCGTCATTGTCAGTGTAATTTTGACACAATTCATAAGAAACATTTTCCATCCAGGCCATTATACTCGGTGATGATAAAACTTCTAAGCCACCTGATCCAACAGAGGCTGCTGTAACATCAGCTTGTACTGTGAATTCTTTGGTCAATGTCTTCATTATCTAATTAACCCTTAAAATTTTTTTGCGTTTAGTTCAACAATTTTAATAATGACATTTGTGGCTTTTTCCATTGTTTCTACTGAAACAAACTCGAATCGACCATGCATATTTTCTCCACCGGCGAAGATATTAGGTGTAGGTATTCCCATGAAACTAATTTTAGACCCATCAGTTCCTCCACGAATTGGATAGATTCTTGGTTGGATATCTAATGTTTCCATGGCATTTTGGGCTAATTCAACGGGGGTCATATCTTTCTCAATAATTTCACCCATATTGTAATATTGATCTTCCAACTCAAGTTCTAAGGGTTTAGATATATAGTTATCATTAATTTTGTTCACAGCGGATTGAACGAATGCTTTACGATCTTCAAATAATTTACGATCATGGTCGCGAATGATCATTCTTAAAACGGCTTTATCCACAGACCCCTCAACGTCAGAAATATGGTAGAACCCTTCTCGGTCCTCTGTGTGTTCTGGCACTTCAAGTTCTGGGAATTCATTTATAAATTCTTTCATAACTGTAACTGCATTCAGCATCTTACCTTTGGCTGTACCCGGGTGGATGTTTTTCCCAGTAATTGTAACGGTTGCGCCCGCAGCATTAAAACTTTCATATTCTAATTCACCTTCAGGACCACCATCCATTGTATAGGCAAAATCAACATCAAAACCTTCAGCATCAAAGTGATCAGCCCCACGACCAATCTCTTCATCTGGTCCAAATGCAACACGCACTTTACCATGTTCAATTTCTGGATGGTTCACTAGATATTCTACAGCTGTAATTATTTCAGCGATCCCTGCTTTATCATCCGCACCAAGTAAAGTCGTTCCATCTGTTGTAATTAGTGTTTCTCCAATGTAATTATTTAAGTTTGGAAAATCAACCGGATCCATGACGATATCTTCATCGGTGTTTAAAGTGATTGCGAGTCCATCATAATTTTCAATCACATTTGGTTGTACGTTTACAGAATTAAAATCTGCCGTATCAACGTGAGCAATAAAACCAATTGAAGGGACCTCTTTTGATGTGTTCGCTGGTAATGTTGCTGTGACAAAGGCATTATTTGGATTAAGTTCTACCTCATCTAAGCCTATCTCTTTTAATTCTTCAACTAATAAATTTAATAAATCAAATTGTTTCTCTGTTGAAGGAATTGTATCGCTAAATGCATCTGAACGTGTATCTATCTTGGCATATCTAATTAATCTCTCTTTTGTTTTTTCAAAAATACTCATAATATCACCTTTCTATTCGTACATAAATGGATTTGTGTTTGTAGTGCTCTCAATGACTTCAATATCCCAATGATTCTCTTGAGCTAAGTTTTTAATAACTGTAGCCATTTTCTCTTTGAATATGTGTTCAATGTAATGACCACTATCAATAGTAAGTATATCAAATTCATAGGCGTCTTGTCCTTTATGAAATGTAATGTCGCCTGTAATAAATACATCCGCTTCCTCGTCCAGAGCAGCTGATAGTGAATCAAAGGAAGACCCACCAACAATGGCGACGCGATTGTATGCCTCTTTTGGTGTTCTTTCTATTAAAGTAAGGTTGTTCGCATTCAATTTATCTTTGATATAAGAAATTAAGTCTTGACGAACAAAGGTAACTGGCAAATTTCCCACTCGCCCTAAGCCACTTAAACCGTCTTCAGATGGCTCAAGTTCTTTGATGTCGTTAAGTTTTAAAGCATTAGCTAACCAATCATTCATCCCATTCAATGCTTTATCTAAATTAGTATGTAAGACAAAGACATTGATGTCATTTTTAATAAGTTCAGTATACATTCTTAAATCAGCTGTTGAATTATCGAAACGTTTGATGGGGTTAAAAAGTATCGGATGGTGAACAATCATCGTATCCACACCAAGTGCCAAAGCTTCTTCCACGACTTCAGGTCTAACATCTAAGGTTGTCATTACTTTGCTAACATTGGCATCTTTATATCCAAAATGAAGTCCTACTTGATCCCATTCTTCAGCCAATTCGCTTGGATATAATTTATTCAAGTTATCCATTATTTCATTTAATCGTACCGACTGCCTATTCATTTTTCTAACACTTCCTTAATGCGTTGATATTTTTGTTCCAACTCTTCAAGTTTATCATTCTTGTCGTTTGTAGCAAGTTTAATGGAATTAATAATATATTCGGTACTTTCCAATTCACTTTTCCATTTAGAAAAGAATTCTTTGGACTGCTTTTGATAATTAATGGGTCCAAATAACAATTCCTCGTCATTTAATACTTGCTTTTCTTCATCAGGTAAATGTCTAGCAACAATTATTTCATAATTATGTTTTTGTTCCTGGATTATATCCTCATCGATAATATGATATTTATTCTGAATTAACCACGAACGAAGTTGCGGTTCTGCAACATTCGGTTGTAGAATTAATGTATGTCCAGAAACAAGTTTATTCACACCTGCTTCAAGAATATTGCGAATCAAAATGCCTCCCATACCACAAATCGTCGCTAAGTTAATTAAATCATTTAAATTAACGACATCGAAGCCGTCTCCAAAACGTACATCAATGGAATCGTTTAATCCTTGTAAGCGAACTTCTTTTTGAGCGGACTGATAGGGGCCTTGGACAACTTCTCCAGCGATGGCGTATTCAATCGCATTGTTTAATACGAGATTACACGGTAAATAAGCATGATCACTTCCAATATCTGCTAAACGAATTGGATTGTCTCCATGCTTTTCAACGAATTGAGCGACTCGATCGAGTCTTTTTGATAATGTGTTTGAATTCATATTTTCCCTCTTAACTTCTTATAGATAATACTTTAATTTTATCACTAAATATCAATTTATTTAAGTAAATTATACTAGTCATATTTTTTATACTTTTTCATAAAATTTTTAAAACAAAAAAACGATTAGTATCTGAGACTAATCGCATCTGATTATATGTATTTCTCTTAAAATTCATCTGCTCCTAGTATTCTTTGCTAATTTTTGTGCAATTTGTGAAATCGTAAAATTTACTACAAAGTAAATTAAAGCTAACAAGCCATATAGTACAAACACTTGCGAAGTTGCGGTATATCTTCCCATCAGTATATTGGCTTTACCTAATAATTCTTGTAAAGCGAGTACGGACCATAGGAAACTCGTATCTTTTATCACTGTTACGAATTGTGACATAATCGCGGGTAACATATTTCGAATCGCTTGTGGAAGTATAATATGCCACATGATTTGCGAATTTGTTAATCCTTGTGATTCAGCTGCTTCAATCTCACCTTTAGCGACACTATTTAAGCCACCTCGAATAATTTCAGCTAAGGCAGCTGTCGTAAAGATAGTAAAGCTTGCTACACCTGCATCTACAGATTTTAGTCGGAAAATTAAAAATATTACAAATATCCATAAGATATTCGGTACATTACGAACAATTTCAATATAAATCGTTGCGATCCATTTTAATATTCCTCTTTCCTGATTACGCATTATGGCGAGTATCGTACCAAATATTGAACTTAAAAATATAGCGATAACAGAAATATAAAGCGTAAGATATAAACCCTCCAAAAGGAAAACCATATTGTTCACTGTAAATAATTCTTGTATTTGTTCCATGAAACTCATTCTGATCCTCCTCTACCTAGTATAAGCTTTCTTATTCTTCTCTTCTAAGCGAATAGATAATTGCGTAAGTGGGAAACATAGTAGGAAGTATAAAAAGGCAGCAAATGCAAAGGCTGGTACGTAGTGTAAATTCATCGACGACCAACTATTGGCAGTAAACATAATATCTGCTCCAGAAATAATAGCGATAGCTGAAGTGTTTTTGATTAAGTTTACAACTTGATTTGTTAGTGCGGGTAACATAATTCTGAAAGCCTGTGGTAAAACTATTAACCACATACTTTCCCAAAAAGAAAAGCCTTGTGATAATGCTGCTTCCATTTGTCCTTTTGCCACCGAACCAATACCTGATCTTATAACTTCCGCAATATATGCTGCATGATAAAGACCTACACAAATAATACCAATAATATACGTGTCTAAAACAATCCCTACCATTGGCAAGCCATAATATACAAAGAATATTTGAATTAATAAAGGTGTATTTTGAAATAACTCTACATAAATACGTGTGAATATTGAAAGTACTTTACTTCTTGATGAAGAACTAATTCCTAAAACCGTTCCTAATAGAAATGCGAATATTAAAGCACAAATCGAAATCCCAATAGTATAAATAAAGGCTTCCATGAAAAGGGGAATGTCTTTAAATAGATCGCCCCAACGATACAACGCAAAGGGTCCTTCTTGTAACCATGAGATACTTGATAACACTGACATGCTTTCCCTCCTCTAATTAACCGTAAAGATGTGTGACGTATGCATTGAAATACGTCACACACTTAAGGTTATGATTTTGAAATATATTATTCGCCTTCAGAACTAGATGCTTGAACGCCATTCGTTTCAAGTAACTCAGCTAAAGTACCATCTTCTAACCAACCATTAATTAATTCATTTAAGTAATTATGTAATTCATCATTACTTAATTTCGTTGCGATTCCGTATTCTTGTGGAGAAAAACCAATATCTAAAATTTGGTTATTGTCATCAACATACCCAGCTAGAATTGATTTATCAACGGACATTGCATCAATACGTTTAGAAGTTAGGGCTGTTTTTAATTCAGGGTAAGTAGCTAATTCACTAAATTTAACTGTGACACCTTGAGCATCTGCTTCCGCTTGAACTAAATCTTTTGTTGTTGCACTTTGAGGAACACCAATTGTTTTTCCTTCTAAACCAGCAAAATCAGTAATGCCATCCTCAGTACGAACTAAAAAGCCAACTTCATCAACAAAATATGGTTCGGTGAAGTTATAAGTTTCCTTACGCTCAGGTGTAATTGTAAATGTCGCAATCACTGCATCTACTTCGCCGTTATCTAATAAAGGTCCACGTGTTTTAGGTGTTACTCCAGTGAACTCAATATTATCTGCACTGCCTGTAATCTCTTCTGCGATAAGTTTTGCTAAATCAATTTCAAATCCTTCATGTTCCGTAGTATCAGGATTTAAAAATCCGAAATGAGGTACATCTTCTTTAATTCCCACTCTAAACACACCTGCATCTTTAATTGCTTGAACTTGAGCTGGCAGTTCTTCTTGAGCAAAAGCTGTATTAGGGACGAATCCTCCAAGTATGGTTGTTCCTAATAGTGATAATGTAACTAATTTATTTTTCCAGTTTTTCATTGTTTACTCTCCTTTTTGATTAAGCATGTTTGATAATTTTACTTAAAAATTCCTGTGCACGGTGATTTTGTGTTTGAGAAAAGAATTCATCGGGTGTACCCGTTTCAACAATTGAACCTTTATCCATAAAAATAATACGATCAGCAACTGATCTAGCAAAGCCCATCTCATGTGTCACAACCACCATGGTAATATTTAATTGAGATAAATCGATCATTACATCTAAAACTTCTTGAATCATTTCTGGGTCTAATGCTGAAGTTGGTTCGTCAAATAAAATAACCTCTGGATGCATATTTAATGCTCTAGCTATCGCAACACGTTGCTGTTGACCTCCAGAAAGTTGCGCAGGATAAGCATGTGCTTTATCTTCTAGGCCCACCCGTTTTAAATACTTCATTCCAGATTCTTCCGCTTGCTTTTTATCCACCTTTTGAACTTTGATGGGTGCTAAAGTTATATTCTCTAATATTGTTTTATGAGAATATAAATTAAAGTTTTGAAACACCATCGCAACTTTTTGTCGTACTTTCTGAATTGGTGCATTTTTCTTTGTTAAATCAACATTGTAAACTTCAGCGACGCCATCAGTAACCTCTTCTAAACGATTCATACAACGTATTAATGTACTCTTTCCAGATCCAGAAGGTCCAATAATTACTACTTTTTCACCCTCTTCAATATCCAGATTGATATTTTTAAGTACGTGATTATCTCCGAAATACTTATTGACGTCTTTCATATGTATCATTTTTTCACATCCTTTCTCAAAGCTATTAAAGCTTAATTAGAAGATTATCATAAATAATTTAATAAAACTAGTATTATTTTTACTTTTATTTAATGTTATTTTTAATTTATCACAAGATTCAACTGTTTTTCTTCTGTTTTAATATACGTGACATGTCACATAATATGACATGGTTTGAAATAATGAAAAGAATTGGAATCCTTTATCAAATCGAGTTAAGCACCGAT
>NZ_JACAOA010000021.1 GCF_014049385.1 Ruoffia halotolerans
TTTATACTGGTCCTATGAACGTGGACAACCAGAGACATGTCCATTTCATTAATGGGCTCATTTCATTTCTGAAAAAATTTAAGCAGACTCATATATAGAACCCAAAAGCTTATGAAGACTAATCAAAGTTGTCTACTCCTTCAACATATCACTTTGATCAACAAAGCCATCTGGTGTTAATTCAACAATACGATTACATACAACTTGTAAAAAGCGGAGGTCATGCGATACCGTGATGATTACACCAGGAAAGTCTTTAAAATTTTGTCTTAGTTCACCCTGCGATGTGGGTGAAAAGTTTCTTGTCGGTTCATCTAATAACAAAACATTTTGTCTTTGTAAGTCAAATTTTAGTAAGAATAGTTTTGCTTTTTGGCCACCAGAAAGGGCGTTGAAAGAATGCGACATTTCATCAGGCAAAAACTTCATGCTGCCTAAGTAAGTCATAATTTGTGTTGTTTCTTCAGCCGAACCAGTTTCACTTAAGAAACTAATGGGAGTATCTTCGGGTGAAAGGATGTCTTCATAATTTTGTGGCATATAACCAACTTTTACTGCTTCAGTATTCGCCAATTTTTGCTCAATTTTCTTTAAGAAGGTACTTTTACCGATACCATTTTGTCCAATAATACCGATTTTGTCAGACCCATTCACAGTTAGTTTAAGGTTTTTGGCTAAAACTTTGTCATCAATATCTATCGTTTCATTATGTAGATTAAGAATTTGTTTACCTTGAGGAACAGGCTGGGTATTCGAAAAACGAATATCAATAGGATCTTCTTTTATTGGGACTTCGTCAAAATTTTCAGTTTCGCGGTCATAGCGATTCCCCATAGATTTGACTGCTTTCATTTTCTTGGCAAGCAATCTACCAGCGGTTGCATCATGCGCAGCTCTTAACTGTTGTGTCACACTTTGTTCGATGCGATGGTGACGTGCCATCTTTTTATCGTGTTCTTCGCGTTGCTTCAATGAAACTTTCATTTGTTGATTATACTTGGATTCTTTTTGGCTAATATAGTCACTATAGGGTAAGTTGGCGAAGGTTGCTACAGGGCGTTCTTTATGTTGCAATCGTTCAAGATGCAAGACACTTGTAGCAGTTTCTTCTAGTAACGATTCATCATGGGAGATAAAGATCACTGTTTGAGTTGTATGTTTTATAAAAAACGTTAACCAATTCAAAGTATCAATATCTAAGTCATTGGATGGCTCATCTAATAATAATAAATCACAGCCAAGCATAAGTAATTTAAGTAGTTGAACTTTAATACGTTCTCCACCAGAGAGTGATTTAAGTGTTTGCTGAGAGTATAGTCTGTCGATTTCAAAGGCAAGTTGACTCCCGTATTTATAAAGCTCAGTGTAATCGATTGTTGCGACATCACTATCCGCGAAGAAAAATGATTCAATCTCTTCTTCTAATAATTCTTCCGGAAGAGCTTGTGGTAGGTAGCCTACTTTACTAAACTGATTGACCAGTTCTCCAGTAATTTCTAAATAACTTTGGATGTGGCTTAGTTGTAAGATATAATGCAGCAATGTTGATTTACCATTACCTTCTTGGCCAAAAATCGCGAGTTTATCACCCGAATTCACCACGAAGTTAACATTTTCCATTAAAATCGATAAATCATATCGATGTCGTATAGTTAAGTTTTTAATTTGTAACATAAATATTCACCTCATATTCAAAAAAACGGCCGACTACAATGTGATTGCAGCACGGCCGTTTTTAGGAAAGGGCATAGTAGTAAGGAGTAAGGTATACCAAAAAACCTACAGGATGCACAATTATCATCTAAAAAAGACCGCAGAAAATAAACTATGGGTGTCTATTTTCCTAAAGCTGCTTTTTTAGATAATAATCATTTGTACACCACCTATCATTTTATTATTCAAAATGTAACACAATACACGAAATATTACAAATACTTTCTGAAAATGGACTAAATTAATGTAGAGTTTACAAATAAGTGGTAGAGTAGTTGGTGGAAATAAAATCAATCTTAAAATATAGATAAAGGAAGTGGAGTATGCTCGAGTTACAAAATCTCAAAAAAGTATATAAAGTAGGAAATACGGTTACGAAAGCATTAGATGATGTATCTGTTGCATTTCGTCAAAAGGAATTTGTAGCGATACTTGGACCTAGTGGTTCTGGAAAGACAACATTTTTAAACGTTGTCGGTGGTCTTGATCGTTACGATAGTGGAGATATGATTATTAATGGGCAATCAACTAAATCTTTTAAAGATACAGATTGGGATGCTTACCGAAATAATTCTATTGGTTTTGTTTTCCAAAGTTACAACTTAATTAGTCACCTGGGCATTACTGATAATGTGGAATTAGGTATGACATTAAGTGGTGTTTCGAAAGAAGAAAAACGTCAAAAAGCGGAAGATGCCTTAAGACGCGTAGGTTTGGGAGATCACTTAAATAAAAAACCAAATCAATTATCCGGAGGCCAAATGCAGCGTGTAGCCATTGCACGTGCCTTAGCAAACGATCCAGATATTTTATTATGTGATGAACCAACAGGAGCATTAGATTCAGATACTGGTATTCAAATTATGGAGTTAATTCAAGAATTATCACTTGAGAAATTAGTGATTATGGTCACACATAATCCTGAATTAGCAGAAAATTATGCCAATCGCATTATTGAATTTAGCGATGGACAAATGGTGGGGGACTCAAATCCATATGACAATACGGTTGAAGCTGATAAATTAAATTTAAAACGCACTAAGATGAGCTATTTTACAGCACTTAGCTTATCATTCAAAAATATTTGGACTAAAAAAGGTCGGACGTTCTTAACTGCATTCGCGTCCAGTATCGGAATTATCGGTATAGCGGTCGTCCTATCTCTATCAAATGGATTCCAAAAGCAAATTGACCAAACACAAGCAGAAACTTTAGCTCAGTTTCCTATAACAATTTCTCAAATTGCCCAAGATACATCTGCTGAGAATCTGACGAATATTGAAGATAGCGACGAACCATTTCCTAAAACATCAGAAGTAGTCGCCAATGTAGATCCAAGAGAGAACTTTCAACATATTAATCCAATTGATGAAGAATTTATTGATTATGTAGAAAATATTGATCCGGCGTTAAGTCAACATATTAACTATGCGCGTAGCACGCAGTTGAATTTAATGCGTGAAATTGATGGCGAGCCACAAATGGTTCAATTTTCAAATGTAGATAGTGAAAATCAAACCACCGGTGATATGATGAATATGGTCTCAAGCATGACGGGTGTTGGTGTCTCAACATTCCCGCATAACTTAGATTCTGGCAACAATACATTCTTACAAGATAACTATGATGTACTTTCTGGAAATTATCCAGCCAATGAAAATGAAGTCGTCTTAATTGTCGATGAGAATAACGAAGCGAACTTACATGGCTTGAATAATTTAGGATTTGAAGTAGAAGAAGGTGACGCGATTCCATTTGAAGATATTGTTGGAACTAAAATTGCATTAGTTTATAACAATGCTTACTATGAAGAGTTACTTACAGGTAATTATGTACCAAACCAAGATTTAGAAGAGGTTTACAATAATGATTCAAATGAAATAATCACAGTGTCAGGAGTTCTTAGAATTAAAGAAGACTCACCAATGGACTTATTAGCTCCAGGTATTGCGTATAGTGATTTACTCGCTCAAAAAGTTGTGAATGAAAATCAAAAATCTGACGTTGTTCAAGCACAAGAAGATTCCGATGTTAATGTGATGACGAACGAACCTATAGAAGGTGAGTCTAAAGATCAAGTAATGACATTCTTGGGTGCCAATGAAATTCCAAATACAATTATGATTTATCCAAACAATTTCGAAGCTAAAGATGAAGTGTTGGCTTACCTTGATGAATTTAATGAAGGTAAGGCTAATGAAGATAAAATTATTTACTCTGACTTAGCTGGTACGATGACAGAATTAACTGGTGGCTTAATGGATGCGATCACTTATGTTTTAATCGCTTTTGCAGCGATTTCATTAATTACAAGTATGATTATGATTAGTATTATTACTTACACGTCTGTACTTGAAAGAACAAAAGAAATTGGTGTACTGAAAGCCTTAGGTGCCCGTAAAAAAGATATTACACGTGTATTTGACGCTGAAACATTAATTCTTGGAGTCTTCTCAGGTGTCATAGGAATCGTCGTCGCTTACTTACTGACTTCCCCAATAAATTCAATGATAGAATCATTGACAGAATTATCTAATGTTGCCCAACTAGATCCAGTGCATGCAATTGTATTAGTAATCATCAGTACGATTCTAACTGTATTAGGTGGACACATTCCTGCTAAAATGGCAGCCAATAAAGACGCGGCGATTGCTTTACGAGCTGATTAATCGATTTATTTTTGGTGAGCGATACTATGGAAACTCAAAGTGTCACTTCCACCCAAAAAATCAATAAATTAAGTAGGAATCATATTAAATTTCTTACCTAAACACAAAAACGACTCAATCACAGGGGATTGAGTCGTTTTTTTATTTGAATTCTTTGAAGTAACTCGTTTCATCTTGTTGAGTCAGTTTACGGAATTCATCGCGCGTTTCTTGAGGTAACGATCCACCGAAGTCCATAAATTCGATTAAATCTTTGAAAGCGCGTCTCGGAATCGCTAAATCAGCCAGCTCATCTAATTCAAAGCCAAGTCCGATGTCATCTTCTTTACCAATTTCCAATTTTTGAACATAATCTGGTTCAGTAACAAACACAGATGACATTCCGATCATGTCAGCATTTTCTAAAGCTTCTAGTGCTTTATCGGGGTCATTAATCCCACCTGTTGCGATTACTGGAACACGTCCATTAATATGATCATAAACTGCTTTGTTAACTAACTCACCTTCGTGTTTTCCAGCGCGGGCAGTTGCTTTATAAATGTCACGCCCCCAGCTAGCAATCGCATAGTATTGAATATCCGACACTTCTAATAACCAGTCAAAATATTGATTAAACTCATCAACAGTATAACCAACTTCAGATCCACGCGTTTCCTCAGGTGTTCCTCTAAAGCCAAGAATAAAGTTTTCAACCCCAGACTCATCAATAGCACCTTGAACAGCTTTCATCACTTCAACACCGAAACGGGCACGATTTTCCAAAGTTTGAGAACCGTATTCGTCATCACGTTCATTTGAGAAAGGTGAGAAGAACTGTTGTGGTAATAGGCTTTGAGCATTCGAAATTTCAACTCCGTCAAATCCAGCTTCAATGGCACGGCGTGTCGCGTCAGCATATTGTTGAATCACGTGGTTAATTTTTCTTTTAGACATAGGTAAAACTTCGTGTTCAACCGGAGTTTTTAAACTCATATGGCTTGGACCATATACTACGCCGTAATCACGCAAAGCTACTTTCGCAAAACGACCGGCATGAGTTAATTGTAGTATGGCTTTCGCACCATCTTTTTTCATAGCTTCGGCCCATTTAGATAACCCATAGATATAACTGTCGTTACGAACACTCGGTCCAAACTCGAACAATTGTGCATAATCTTCGATATATGCAGCAGTTGTTATTTGAAGAGGCGCAGATTTGCTGCGTCTTTCGGCATAAAGAGTTTCTTCCTCAGTGACATATCCTTCACGTGATGATGCGTTCGTTGTTAATGGATTTAACGAAAAGCGGTTAGCAATCTCAATTCCATTAGGTAAACGCAAGGGTTCGAAAAGTGGGGCATATTTATTGTTGATTTGGTTTGACATTAGATCCTCCTATTAATTTATATTATATCAATTGTATCATAGAGATAATAAAGCGACCACTCACTCGTTTTCAAAATAACCCATATTACTACCATTGTGAAAAGGATTTCATTATAATAAAGCAAGATACGTTGCTGTTTTATTTGAAAGGGTTGAATTAAAAATGAAAAATATGAAAAAAGGTTTAGTTACGTTACTTCTATTCACGATGTTCGTTCCCTTAAAGAATCATGTTCATGCAACATCAGAAACAAGCAGTACAGATGCAGAGATGCTACCAGAGTGGGTAATCACACTATTTGAAGACAAAGCGCAAGAGAATAAGATGTTAGATCGTGCTTGGGAAGATTATCAAACCGCTATCGAAGACTATCAATTAGCAGATTTAGAAACAATGGAGCCAGGAACATCTTACACTCAAGTTCTTGAAACATATAATCCAGATGAGAATATTGAAGTTGCTGAGGAATCGGCAGAAGATGGAACTGCAACGATTAGTTTTATTTATCGGGCTGAAGAAGGGGATTTAAATCCGACCACCGGTATTGAAGACTGGGCTCAAGTTGATTTTTATTTTGTGAATGAGAATTTAATCTATACTGGGATTACTACTTTATCACTTGCCTTCATGGCAGACGGATTAGTCTCAACTACAGACCATTCAGCTTTAGTATCTGACAATGCCAGTGTAGAAGAACTGGCTGAGGTTGAAAATTTTGAATTAAATGGCTTTGGACAAATCAAAGTAGACGGTGAGTATGCGTATGGAGTAGGCTATCCAAAAGAGTCAGCCAATATTGGTGAAGGAGGTTTATTGATTATTCAAGATGGACAAGTTGTGGGTGACTCAACAGCTACTTTTGAAGATTTAATGGCCTATAGTTTTTCAGGATTCATATATTTAATGCTTGTTTCGCAAGTGGATAATCAAGTCTTTGAACCTGCGCAATAAATAAAGAGGAGGTCGTTTATGCTTTCAGTTGGAATTATGTCGGGGACATCTTTAGACGGAATTGATGTCGCCTTATGTGAAATATTAGGCTCCGGAACGGATACGAGTGTGCGTTTAATTGAATTTGATACGTATGATTTACCTCAAGCAATTCAAGAAAAAGTTCGTCAATGTGCTGCAAATGAGTTCATTCGACCAGCCGATTTGTCATCGCTAAACTTTGAATTAGGTGAATTGTTTGCTGATGGAGTTAAACAAATTTGTCAAAAAGCTGGGATCGAAACAACTGAGTTGGACTTTGTTGCCAGTCACGGTCAAACAATTTACCACCATCCTTTTCCTAATAATGAATACGTTGCAAATACAATGCAATTGGGTGAAAGTGGCGTCATCGCAGCACGTTGTGGCTGTACAGTGATTAGTGATTTTCGCGTGATCGATGTTGCATTAGGGGGGCAAGGAGCACCTTTAGTTCCATATTCTGAGTACGTATTGTACGCAGATAAGAATAAATCCAGAGGTTTACAAAATCTTGGTGGCATAGGAAATATTACGATCGTTCCAAATACAATGGATTCCAATGATATTGTAGCATTTGATACAGGACCAGCAAATATGATGATTGACTCGGCAATGAAATATTATTTTCAGAAAAACTATGATAAAGGGGGAGAATCAGCCTTGAGTGGTGAATTCATTCCTCAACTCCAAGCTGAATTGAAAGGTCATCCATATTTAAAGTTACCCATTCCAAAATCAACAGGTCGAGAAATGTTTGGCGATGATTATGTGGCGTCTATATTAGAAAGATATAAATCAAGTAAAGCAGAGGATGTCGTGGCGACACTAACTTGGTTCACAGCGTATTGCATCAGTTATCACTACTACGAATACGTAGAGAAAATACATACTCTCGATGAATTAATCATTTCTGGTGGGGGAAGTCATAATAAAGCCATAAGAAAGTACTTGTCAGAATTAATGCCAGAAGTGTCTATTTTAGTTCAGGAGGATATTGGGTTCAATTCAGATGCGAAAGAAGCGATTGCGTTTATTATATTAGCCAACGAAACTTTTCATAAACAACCGTCAAATGTCCCAAGTGCCACTGGCGCTTCAAAACCAGCCATCTTAGGTAAAATTCAATACGCACCTTAAATATTATAATAGCTCAACAAGCTCAAAATCTTGTTGAGTTTTTTTGCTGATTATTGAAGAAAATTTCATTTATTTTTTAAAATACAAGAAATGATATTTCAATTCAAATAAATATATGTTATTATAAATGTGTGAAAACGCATTCATTAAAAATGAGACAGGAGCGATAGAATGGAAGAAATTATTTTCGAGATTATTTCTAATGGAGGCAATGCGAAGTCATTAGCCTATGAAGCAATCGAAGCGTCAGAAAAAGGGGATTACGAAAAAGCTGAAGAATTACTAGTAGAAGCAAATGAGTTTTTGAAAAAAGCGCATAAAGTACAAACAAGCATTATTACAGATGAAGTGAATGGAAACCATATTACGGTTTCAGTTTTATTCGTCCATGCCCAAGATCACTTGATGACTGCGATGGAAGTAAGGGATTTAGCGAATATACTCATTAGACAGAATAAACGATTGAATGAGTTGGAGAAGAAATTAAGTTAAGCATAAAAGGTGAAAGGTGATGATGATGGCTAAAAACAAAGCAGAAACAAAAGCAAGAACGCAAGTTCCAACACTCAGTTTCAAAAATGCCTTTTTACTGATGTTGTATATATTTATAACATTTACCATTGGAATGACTATTATTGAAAACATTCCAAGAAATATGCTTTTAGTAGTAATTACACTATTAAGTCTAGTCATTGGTTATGGTATAGGTTTTATCCAAGAAAAAATTCAAAACAAAAAGAAATTAGGTAAAGCTTTTCTTTGGTTAGGGGGCATGTTTTCAGTCTTAGCTTTTGTCATGTTATTTGGAATTTATTATGCTGCTGTCTTATTTTAAGGAGGAATTAGAATGAAAATATTATTAGTTTGTGCCGGTGGAATGTCGAGTGCCATTGCTGCGAAGTCGTTGAAAGAAGCAGCTCAAAAAGATGGTTTGGATTTTGAAGTTAATGAAATAAGTACTTCTGCCTTTTCTGATGAAGTAGGAAGAGAGTATGATTTAGCATTAGTAGCACCGCAAGTGCGTCACAGATTTGATACGTTTAAAGCAGACGCTGACAAAGCCAATGTGCCAATCTTATTAATTGCACCTAAAGGTTATTCACCCATCGGTGGGAAATTTTTATTAGAGCAAATTAAAAAAGAAGCCAGTGATTTATTCAACTAAGGAGGATAAAAAATGTTTGAAAACATAGCGAATTGGATTGATTCACATCTTTCGACACCGATGGCAAAATTAGGTGAGCAACGTCACTTAAGAGCCATTCGTGATGGTATTGTTGCGACATTACCGATCATTATTGTTGCTTCTATGTTTATGGTTATTGCCTTTTTACCAAACTCATTACCTGAATCATGGGGTATTTCAAATTGGATTATGGAGAATCAATTCAAGATTCTATTACCTTATAGAATGTCAATGTACATTATGACCTTATATGCTGTCTTTGGAATTGGGTATTCTTTAGCAAAATCTTACGATTTAGATGGTTTATCAGGCGGGATTTTAGCAGAATTAGCTTATCTATTAACTGTCATCCCGGTGATGATTCCTGCAGTCACTGATGGCGTGACTGAATTAGCTACACAGAATCCTGAATTGGCAACTTATTTAGAACAAATTCCAGCTGGCTTTAATATTCCAATGGCAAACCTTGGATCCGCTGGGATGTTTATCGGGATACTGAGTGCCTTCTTTGCCGTCGAAGTGTATCGATTTACTCAACGGAGTGGTTTCAAGATTTCTATGCCAGAACAAGTTCCTGCTTCAGTGGCGCGTTCATTTGAAGCCCTAACGCCAACCGCTATTATTCTAATTGTCGTATCAGCAATTACAATGTGGATGGAAATTGATGTTCACGGAATTATTGCCACAATTATGGAACCACTTATTTCAGCTTCTGACTCATTAGGTTCGGTATTACTATTAACGTTCTTAACGAATTTCTTCTGGATCTTTGGTATTCACGGTGCATCCATTGTTGGATCTTTAGCTCGACCTTTATGGTTAGTCCTTTTAGAGCAAAATACAACCGCATTAGCTGCGGGTGAAGCCATTCAGAATACAGCTCCAGAGCCATTTTATCAATGGTTTATCTATATCGGTGGTGCAGGAGCAACGATTGGTCTTGCATTATTACTTGCGTTCGCAACTAAATCTACTTATGGGAAAACCTTAGGTAAAACAGCGTTAGTTCCAGCAATCTTTAATATTAACGAGCCATTAATCTTCGGGGCACCAGTTGTCTTGAACCCAACATTAATGATTCCATTCACAGTTGCTCCAATGGTGAATGCTGTAATTGCCTGGTACGCAACAGAATGGGGATTTGTCAGTCGAACAGTCGCAAGTGCACCGTGGACGTTACCTGGCCCAATAGGAGCCTTCCTTTCTATGGGGAATGACTGGCGAGCAGCAGTACTAAATATTGTCTTAACACTCATCGCTGTCTTAATTTATTATCCATTTGTCCGTACTTATGACAACCAATTATTAGCCGAAGAACAACAAGATACAAGCGCAGAATAAAATATCAACACACATTCAAACGTCCTACTAATCTAGGACGTTTATTAAGTAAAAAGGTAGGTAATTATGAGAAAACTAGGTATATCAATTTATCCAGAAAAAGATGACAGTCAACGTATCAAAGAATATATTAAAGCCGCTTCAGAAAGTGGCTTCAGTCGAATCTTTTCATGTCTTCTATCAGCTGATAGTGACAAAGACCAAATTATTTCTGAATTTATAGAAGTGAATCAATATGCTAAAGACCTCGGTTTTGAAATTATTGTTGATGTGGCCCCTCGTATCTTTGAAAAGTTAGAGATAAGTTATGATGATTTATCTTTCTTTAAAGACATTGGAGCCGATGGCTTGCGTTTAGACATGGGCTTCACCGGAAGTGAAGAAGCATTAATGACTTTTAATAAGCAAGATTTGCTGATTGAGATTAATATGAGTAATAATGTTCATACGATTGATACCATCATGGACTATCAACCTAACCAATATAATTTAATTGCTTGTCATAACTTTTATCCACACCGTTATAGTGGTTTAGGAATCGATTTCTTCAAAGCATGTACAAAGCGATTCAGCCAATATGGGTTAAGAACGGCAGCCTTTATTACAAGTCAGAATAAAGATACATATGGCCCTTGGCCAGTCACGGATGGTCTGCCAACATTAGAGATTCATCGGGAATTACCTTTAGATGTTCAATTAAAACATTATATTACATTAAACCTCATCGATGATATAATTATATCTAACTGCTTCCCAACACAGGACGAATTACAAAGAGTAAAAGAATTAGATCTAACAATGCCGGTATTTAACGTTGATCCAATTGAGAATTTACCAGAAATTGAGACAGATATTTTATTCGATACATTGCACTTTAACCGAGGCGATATCAGCGAAAATATTATTCGCTCTACCCAAAGCCGAGTAAAATACAAAGGACACCAGTTTGATGTTATCAATCCAGTAGAAGTCATCCGACGAGGTGATGTCATTATTGAAAGTAGTGAATACGGACATTATGCTGGAGAATTACAAATTGCTCTCAAGGATATGAAAAACAGCGGTAAGAGTAATGTTGTAGGAAGAGTAAGAGAAGAGGAAATATTTATCTTAGATGATATAAAACCTTGGCAAAAATTTAAACTTCAAGTAAATCGTTAATATTATAGAAAAGTGGTGAGGATTGTTTGGCTGAGACAAATATTATTGGCTTGATAAAATCAATCAAAGAGAGTTTACCTAAGGCTGAAAAGAAGATTGCTCAAGCAATTATAGATGCACCTGAAGATACAATCTATCTTTCAGCTAAGCAGTTGGGAGAAAAAGCGGGTGCCAGTGCTCCAACCGTGGTTCGTTTTTGTAGACGCTTAGATATTGATGGTTTTACCCAGTTGAAACTCATGATTTCCAGCGAATTATCAAAATTAACCGATTCAGGTTACTCTGATATAAGTGAGGATGAGAATTTTTACGAAATTAAAGAAAAATTATTGGGAAATGCGCATCAATCTTTAGTTGATACAACATCATTAATTAAAGAAGAAGAAGTCAATGCTTCCATTCAGCAAATTGAAGAGGCAGATGTTATTTATGTATATGGAGTGGGATCCTCTCACCTCGTGGCAGAAAACTTTGCCCAAAAGTGGCGCCGTATTGGCAAGATAGCGATTGTCGAAAAAGATGCACATGTGATGATTACTCTCATAACAGGGAACCAACAAAAGGCCCTGTTCGTGGGTATATCTAACTCGGGTGAAACAAAAGAAGTGATAAAGTTAATACAACTTGCAAATAAAGCAGGATGTCAGACGATGGCGATTACACAGTTTGGAAAGAATAGTTTATCTGAAGAAGCCGACGTAACGATACGCCATGTTAGAGCGAATGAACAATTATATCGTAGCGCGGCGACTGCTTCTCTGCATGTACAGTTTTATGC
This sequence comes from Ruoffia halotolerans, assembly GCF_014049385.1. Classification (GTDB taxonomy): domain Bacteria; phylum Bacillota; class Bacilli; order Lactobacillales; family Aerococcaceae; genus Ruoffia; species Ruoffia halotolerans. The sequence continues at coordinate 12,324 of NZ_JACAOA010000021.1, forward strand.
CGTGGATATTTTATTTCACACTTATGCATCAAAACATTATGAAGATGCGATTGATCGAATTTTGCTTTCACGTAAAGCGATTAAAGATTACAATGATTAATTGTTTAACAGCCTATGCTTTGAGCAGAGGCTGTTTCTTTATTCGAAACAATATATATGTTGCAAACAATCATCATATGTCTTTTGTATAATACGTATTATATAATTGTATTTATGACGCATTAAATAATTTAGGAGGCATATATCATGCAACATGTATACGATTTTAGTGAAGGAAGCCTAGAGATGAAAGAGTTATTAGGTGGTAAAGGGAGTAACTTAGCTGAGATGACGCGCTTAGGTTTACCAGTACCTAAAGGCTTTGTCATAACGACGGCAACATGTATCGATTATTTGGAACAAGGTGAGGAATTGGATTCAATGACACAATCAGAGATAAATGCTGCATTAATTCGCTTGGAGGAAAGTTCAGAGAAAGGATTTTCGGACACAGAAAATTTACTCTTAGTTTCAGTTAGAAGTGGTGCGACGGTTTCAATGCCAGGAATGATGGATACAATATTGAATGTAGGCTTGAATGATGCGAATGTTGCTTGCTTTGCACAAATCACACAAGATGAACGCTTTGCTTATGATTGTTATCGTCGACTTCTGCAAATGTATGGGAATGTTGTTTATGGTATTGATATGAAACACTTTGATAATATTTTAAATCAAGTTAAAAGAAATAAACGTTATAGCCAAGATTTCCAATTAACAGCTGATGATTTAAAAGATTTGATTACGCAGTATAAAGAAATCTATATAAATCTTGCGGGTAAAGCATTCCCCCAAGATGTCAAAGCACAAATTATGGGTGCGGTTGAAGCGGTGTTTAAATCATGGAATAATGATCGAGCCAAAATTTACCGAAAATTAAATAATATTCCAGATTCAATTGGAACAGCAGTAACAATTCAAGAGATGGTATTCGGTAACAAGAACAAAGAAAGTGGTACGGGTGTTCTTTTCACAAGAAACCCATCAACAGGAGAAGACCAATTATATGGCGAATTCCTATTGAATGCACAAGGCGAAGATGTAGTGGCTGGAATTCGCACACCCATCTCTATTAACCGTTTAAATGAAAGTATGCCAGAAATCTATACTGAATTACTAGACATGACTAATAAATTAGAACAACACTACAAAGACATGCAAGATGTGGAATTTACAATCGAAGACAGAAAGCTACATCTACTGCAAACTCGTAATGGAAAAAGAGGAGCAAAGTCAGCATTCAAAATCGCCGTCGATTTTGTTAATGAAGGCATCTTAACTAAAGAGGAAGCATTATTAACGATTGATCCAGAATCGATTAATCAATTATTACACCCGACTTTTGATGAGAAAGACTTAGCTCAAGCTGAATTAGTGACAGACAATGGCCTGCCAGCGAGTCCAGGCGCAGCGATGGGGCATGTAGTATTTGACGCTGGAACAGCTAAAGAATGGTCGGCACTAGGTAAACCTGTCATCTTAGTGCGTCACGAAACTTCTCCTGAAGATATTGAAGGAATGAGTGTCAGTGAGGCAATCGTAACAAACCATGGTGGGATGACTTCTCATGCAGCCGTTGTTGCCCGAGGCATGGGAAAATGTTGCGTAGCAGGTTGTGATGTACTTGAGATTAATGAAGAGCAGAAGTCCCTGCGTTATCCTGGTGGTAGTTTAGTTGAAGGGGATATCATCTCAGTCGATGGGGACACAGGTTCACTCTATGTCGGAGCAATTCAAACGCGAAATTCAGATTTAGATGAGAATTACCATACTGTGATGTCTTGGGCAAATGACATTGCGATAGTAAAAGTGCGTATGAATGCCGAAACGCCTTTAGATATTCAAGCGGGCTTAGACTTTGGGGCAACAGGAATTGGACTTGTTAGAACAGAGCACATGTTCTTTAAACCAGAACCTTTGAGAGAATTACGTCGCTTTATCCTTTCTAACAGTGATAAAGAAAGAAAAGATGCCATAGGCTCGATTTTAATCCATCAACAAAGTGACTTTAGAGAGATTTTTGAATTGATTCAAGATAAACCAACGGTAATACGTCTACTGGATATGCCTTTACATGAATTTCTACCCAATTCTAAACAAGATATTGAACTTGTTGCAAGCCAACAAAACGTCGCTGTTGAGGATATTTCTCAAAGGCTGACAGGTTTGAAAGAATTAAATCCAATGCTCGGACACCGTGGTTGTCGCTTAGCAACGACTTACCCAGGATTATATTTGATGCAGGCAGAAGCAATCATGTTAGCAGCTATTGAGTTAAATAATAAAGGTATAGCCGTTAAGCCTGAAATTATGATACCATTAGTAAGTACAGAGCGTGAAACGGCTTACCTAAGAGAAATTATTCAAGAGCGAATTGAAACTCTATTAGAAGAACATCAAGTTCAAGTAGCTTATACAATTGGAGCGATGATTGAAACACCTAGAGCAAGTTTAATTGCGGACAAAATTGCGCAACACAGTGACTTCTGTAGTTTTGGTACAAATGATTTAACACAAATGGCCTTTGGTTATTCACGAGACGATGCTGGGAAATTCTTAAACCAATATGTGAATGAAGGTGTACTTGCCTATGATCCATTCCAACGTGTGGATGAAGAAGGTGTCGGTGCTTTACTGAAGATAGCGATTGAAAATATTAAGAAAGTAAATTCAACAATGAAACTTGGTATTTGTGGTGAGCACGGAGGAAACCCAAAATCAGTAGAATTATTTGCTTCATTAGGATTTTCTTACGTGTCTTGTTCACCTTACCGAATTCCGATCGCTCGAATGGCAGCAGCTCAAAGTGCAATCAAATTAAATCAATAATCAGGTATATTTAGATGGTAAAGTGAGGGAATAATATGAATTTCACACAACGGCAGAAACAAATTGTTGAAATTGTTAAAAGCAAAGAACCGGTAAGTGGTGATGTTATTGCTAAAGAGCTTGATTTAGCGAAGTCGACGTTGAGAAGTGACTTGGCTGTATTAACGATGACCGGGGTTCTGGATGCTAGACCGAAAGTCGGTTATATCTACTCAGGACTTGAACCTCAGTCACTTTTGTTTGAGCAATTTAATCAGTATAAAGTGGCGGATGTGATGATTCAACCCGTTATTGTTTACCCGGACACAAAGGTAAATGATGCAATTACCTCATTATTCATGTATGATGTTGGCTCACTTTATGTAGTGGATTCATCGTCGAAAAGTCTCATCGGAGTTGTATCAAGAAAAGACTTACTAAGAAGTTTGCTTGCAGGCCAAGCAGAGAAGACTGCAGTCGCAATTGTCATGACCAGAATGCCTAACATCATTGCGGTTACACCAGAAATGACGGTGCTGAAAGCAGCGGAATTAATTTCCAAACATCAGATTGATTCTTTACCGGTAATTAGTTCAGACGATCAGGTTATTGGCAAGATGTCTAAGACGAATATAATTGATTTACTCGTTGAGTTAAGTTCAGAGGAGGATGCTTAGTGCAAGAAAAATATCACCAAACATTTTATGTTATATCAGATTCAGTTGGAGAGACAGCGATTAGGGTAACAAATGCCGCACTTGCACAGTTTCCGACTTTCACTGATTCAAGTGTTAAACGATTTCCATTTATTAATACGTTAGAAGAATTAACTGAGATTTTAGAAGATGCACTAAAGCATCATGCCACAGTCGTTGCAACCTTAGTTAATGAAGACTTACATTATTTTACAAAAGAATTTACCCAAAAGAATGACTTGTTCTACTTTAATCCGATTCATGATTTAATACAGCATATCTCAATAATCACTAACAAAGAACCGAGTGAACAGAGTGGAAGTTTACATAATTTAGATGATCAATACTTCAAGCGAATTCAAGCTATTGAATTTGCAGTTAAATATGATGACGGAAAGAACCGACGCGGTTTTAAATTAGCTGACATCGTTATCTTAGGAGTTTCTCGTTCATCTAAAACGCCTTTAAGTATGTATTTAGCTAATAAAGGCTACAAAGTTGCGAATCTACCCATTTTTCCTGAAGCAAATATCCCACGAGAAATTTTTGAAATTCCAAAAGAAAAAATATTTGGCTTATCAGCATCGCCTAAATACATTAGTGATATTCGTAAAGGAAGAGTAAAGTTTCTTGGACTTGATGAGAATGCGACCTATTCAAGTCTTGAACGTGTGAAAACTGAATTAATGTTTGCAAACGATTTATTCGATAAAGTTGATGCTCATATTGTCAGCGTAGAAAATCAATCGATCGAAGAAATGGCTGAACATATTATACAAGAATATAAGAAATATCAATTGTATGATACTGAGAAATAAACACGAGAACCAGCGATTTATAGCTGGTTCTTTTATTTTTAGATAAGAAATCGTATTCATAGATTTATTTGAATGATTTACTTGAATTTATATAATAACTCGCTTATAATTAACAAAGTTAACTATTAACGAAGTTAAGTTATTTAAGGAGGTGTTATAGTGAAAAAGCGTCATTTAGTGCATCAGATGTACAACTTGTCGCAAATGTTTTCTAGAGCTGCAGAAGTTCAAGGTCGGTCAGTGATGTCAAAAAGTGAGTTCAAGATACTGTTTCATGTATGGAAAACTCATCGAGAAGAAGATAAAATGTTGACCTCTCGTGAATTAGCTACTTTAATGAACGTATCTTCACCAGCAATATCTAGAACGGTCAAAGGCTTGGTTCAAAAAGAATGGCTGATTCAAGAAGATGACCCAGATGATCGCCGTAATATCTTTCTTAAATTATCAGATGAGGGAAAAGAAAATTATGAGCGAGCCATTCAACATATGGAAAACTCAATGAAAATTATTTTCGATGAGTTTACTGAAGAAGAGATCCGTGTCTTTCTTGATACAGGAGCTCGACTGACAAAAGTCTTAAATAAAATAAAAGAGGAAAGTGAGGAATAGTAATATTATATGAAAAATTTAATTAATCATTTAAAACCTCATTGGAAATGGGTTATTATTGCCCTTGTTGCGCATTTTATACAAGCATTCACAACGCTTTTGTTACCAACTTATACGTCTAACTTAGTTGACGTTGGGATTCAAAACAGTGGTGTGGAATTAGCAGTACCATTAAAAATGACAGCCGATTCAATGGCGGAATTCGAGATGTTATTATTACCTGAAGAACAGGAATTAATTGAAGAGCATTATACACAAGATGGAAACGGCAATTATACAATTAAAAGTTCCGTTGAAGAAAACGAAGAAATGATGACAGCTTTAAGTGAATCTTTTGAGGTTCCTTTAGCTATGTATCAAACAATCTCAGGGATGTCTGAAGAAGAATTAGCAGCGACAGCTCAAGAAAGTGACAGTTCAGAAGTGATGGACTTATCTGGTATGCGTGATGAGTACGTTGAACAAATGAATACACTCGGACCTGCGATGGTGCATTCAACAGCGATTCAATCAGTTTTAGAAGCAACTGAAGAAGCTGGAGGAGACTTAAGTAGTACTCAAATTAACTACGTCTTAACGCAAGGTGGACAAATGTTACTGATTGCCTTAGTTGCATTCGGTGGCGGAGCACTTGCAGCTTATGTAGCAGCAGTCGTTGGTGCGAAAGTCGGAAGTACTTTGAGGACAAAATCTTACGAAAAAGTTCTTCAGTTCTCTAATGAAGAGATGGAGAAATTCTCAACGGCTTCACTGATTACACGTGGGACAAACGACGTGCAACAAGTACAAATGGTGGTAACAGTATTCTTTAGAATTGTGTTATTCTCACCAATGTTAGCGATTGGGGCATTAATTTATGTATTCCAATCACAAATTTCAATGTCTTGGATTACGATTTTAGCCCTATCACTAGTCGGAGTTCTTATGGGAATTCTTATGAGTGTTGTTATACCAAGATTTAAAGTGTTACAAAAACAAATTGACAAAGTGAACTTATTTGCCAGAGAGATCTTAACTGGGCTACAAGTTATTCGTGCATTTGGTCGACAAGATTTAGAATCTGAGCGCTTCGATGGCGCGAACCAAGATTTACGTAATAGTTATATCTTTGTTGGTCGTACAATGGCATTAATGAACCCAATCCTATTACTGATTGCAAATGGTATTTCAGTCTTAATTATTTGGGTAGGTAGCCACCGTATTGGTGACGGCTTAATGCAAGTAGGTGAGATGATGGCATTTATCACTTATACAATGCAAGTCATCTTCTCATTCTTTATGTTAACGATGATGTCAATTATGATTCCGCGTGCGATCGTTTCTGGGGAACGTATCCAAGAAATACTTGATACACCGTTATCTATTAATGATAAAGAAGACGTAAAAGTAATTGAATCACCAAAAGGTGTCGTAGAATTTGATAACGTCAGTTACAAATTTACTGGTGCAGATAATAATGTAATTAATAACATTAGCTTTACTGCAGAACCAGGTAAGACAACAGCAATTATCGGAGGTACCGGTAGTGGTAAATCAACGATTTTAAATTTATTAATGAGATTCTATGATGTTTCAGAAGGATCAATTAAGATTGATGGCGTCGATATCAGAGATATTAGTCAAAAACAACTCCGTGATATTATCGGATACGTACCGCAAAAAGCCGTACTATTTTCAGGTACCATTGAAAGTAATATAGGCTACGGTGTTGATTCACTTTCCGATGAAGTGATGCATGAATCGGCTGATATTGCTCATGCAACGGAATTTATCGAAGATAAAGAACGTGGCTTTAAAGAACGTATCTCACAAGGTGGAGGTAATGTGTCTGGTGGGCAAAAACAACGTCTATCAATTGCTCGTGCCATTGCAAAACAACCTAAAGTGTTTATCTTTGATGACAGTTTCTCTGCTTTAGACTACAAGACCGATGCATCTTTACGTCAAGCTTTAAGTGAAAAAGTTTCGGATGCTACAATGATAATTGTTGCTCAACGTATTAGTACGATCCTTGATGCTGAGCAAATTCTTGTTCTAGATGAAGGTAAAGTTGTTGGACTAGGTAATCACTTAGAATTAATGGAAACAAGCGAAGTTTACCGCGAAATCGCAACATCTCAATTATCTCAAGCCGAATTAGATAATTATGAAGAACAATTTAAACAAGAGAGGGAGGGAGAATAATGGCAGATAAAGATACTCAACAAGAAGAAAAAGTACAAAATCAACCAAAAGTTGCTGGACCCCGTGGTCAAGGCGCCGCAGAAAAACCAAAAAACTTTAAAGATAGCTTACTTCGAATCTTTAAAGAAGTATTGAATTTTAAATGGGCAATATTACTTGTCTTTTTTACGACTATTCTCTCTGTATTATTTAATATTATTGGTCCTCGTGAATTAGGTAAAGCCACTTCAATATTATTCGAAGGTGTGTTAGCTGAAATTCAAGGAACAGGTTCGATTGAATTTAATGTTATCGGTAGAATCTTATTAACAGTATTAGCCTTATACGTAGTGAGTTCAATTTTCAACTGGGTTCAAGGTTTCGTAATGACAGGTGTTACGGAGAATGTCACTTACGGTTTACGTAAAAAGATGTTAGATAAGATTGATAATATGCCAATGAAATACTTTGAATCTCATTCACATGGTGAGGTCTTATCAAGAATTAGTAACGACATCGATACACTTGGAGCTTCATTATCACAGAGTTTTGCTCAATTATTAAACTCTATCATGACAATGCTTGGTATTGCGGTTATTATGTTTACAATTAATTGGATACTCGCTTTAGTTGTATTAATGGTCGTGCCAATCAGTTTAATTACAATTCGTATACTAATTAATGTATCTCAAAAATACTTCCGTCAACAACAAGTATCCCTTGGTGTAATTAACGGACAAATTGAAGAAAACTTCTCAGGACAAAATATAGTTAGAGCATTTAACCAAGAAGATAATGCTATTGATGCCTTTTATAAAGATAATGCTAAACTAGAAGAATCTGCTTGGAAATCACAGTTCTACTCTGGAGTTATGTTCCCATTTATGCGTTTCTTACAAAACTTCGGTTATGCGGCAGTAGTAATGGTTGGTGCTTATCTAGTGATTATCGGAACGATTCAAGTAGGGGTTATTCAAGCCTTCACTCAATACGTTAACCGATTTACACAACCTATCACTCAGTTAGCACAAATTGTTACTTTATTACAAACAATGGTAGCAGCGGCTGAGCGTGTGTTTGAATTCTTAGATGAAGAAGAACAAGATCAAACAACAGGTAATACTTTAGATATTGAAAATGTGCACGGTGATGTATCATTTAATCATGTTCAATTTGGATATAATCCTGATCAAGTCATCATTACAGACTTTAATGCCGATATAAAAGCCGGACAAAAGGTTGCCTTAGTTGGACCGACAGGTGCTGGTAAATCAACAATGGTTAAGCTGTTAATGCGCTTCTATGATGTTGATAAAGGATCAATAAACTTAGATGGTGTTGACGTTAAAACGTATAGTCGTGCTAATTACCAACGTTCAATTTCGATGGTATTGCAGGATACTTGGTTATTTAACGGAACAATTATGGAAAACATTCGTTACGGTCGATTAGATGCAACGGATGAAGAAGTGATTGAAGCAGCAAAAGCTGTTCATGTCCATAATTTCGTTAAGAACTTGCCTGGTGGCTATAACTTTGAAATTAACGAAGAAGCTTCAAACATCTCTCAAGGTCAAAAACAACTTGTGACGATTGCTAGAGCTTTATTATCAGATAGACCAGTTCTTATTCTTGATGAGGCGACAAGTTCAGTTGATACACGTACTGAAATTCTCATCCAACAAGCGATGGACCGTATTGTAGAAGGTCGTACAAGTTTCGTTATTGCTCACCGTCTTTCAACGATTAAAAACTCTGATTTAATTCTATACATGGAAAACGGAGACATTGTTGAACAAGGGAACCATGACGAATTAATTGCTAGAGGTGGCAAATATGCAAATCTTTACAATAGTCAATTCGCTTCAGGTGGTTCACCGTTTGAGGAATTTGATGATTAAAGTCAATAATGAATAAGCAAAAGACATGAACAAATCGTTGTTCATGTCTTTTTTATATGCAAAAACTTCGATATATTTGAACTTTAGTTTATATAAAGCTTATAATATAAGTATCAAACAAGATAGGAGCGTTTACAAATGAAGAAAATAATAAACGTCATACTTGTTACTTTATTAGTTGTCTTAACTATGGGGCCCTTACCGGCAAAAGCACAAGAACTTGCTCCAGATGATGTCTTGTTAAATGTGATTAATGGATTGAAAGAAATTGAATCCTTTAAAGGTGACTTTGAAGGGAATATGGATTGAATTTATCCTGAAGGAACGATGGACTACACTGTTGATGGAAGACTTCAAGTCAAGATAGCGCCCGAACTTGAAGTAGGTTTTGATTTAGACGCAACGATGAACGCTGAACATAACGATGGGTCGACAATGGATGAAACTTATCACTTACTAAATTATATCATCGATGAAACAATGTACACATTTGAAGAAGATTCTACTAAAGAGGGTGAAAGTGAATGGGTCACTGCTGGCCTTACTACGGTACTCGGTATGCCAGCGGAACAAATTACGACTCAATATCAAATGCTTGTATCAGTCATCGAAGGATCAATTCGTAGTTATTATATTCCGTCTAGGGTGCATCAGTTATTAAGTGAGAAAACGACGGTAGAAGAGAATGATAATGGCTACACTGTCACAATTAACTCTTTCGAAACAGAAGAAGAATGGGTTGAATTCTTTGAAGCGTTAGAAGAGTTAGGGATGACTGTGACTCAAGAAACAGTGGATTCTGGTGTTGAGATTAGTAACCAAATTGAAAATTATGAAGACCAAGCGATCGCTTTGGCCGATGGCTTAAATTACACAATTACAGTTGAAATGGATGAAGATTATTTTATTACAGCGATTCAAGTGATGGTTGATTCGGATGTTCAAACACTCGAAGAAGCTTCAGCATCTGAACCTGATCCGGACATGCCAGAGTCATTGCAAGTAGAATTTAATTATAATGTCACTGACAAAAACTTTAATGAAAGTATTGAAGTGCCTGATGAAGTTCCAGTGGGAGTAGCTTCATAGAATAAATAATGAATATAATATAAATTAAAATATTATTAGAATTTGATGTTGATTTCGTGTGAGTAGTCAGGTATACTGTTTGAAACAGAAATGAGGTTAGGACCATGCAACAATCATCCCATACATTAAAATCAATGTATTTTAGCTACTTTAGATAGCGTTCATACCACCTAGTATGAACGTATAACGAAAGTTCATATCTATGGTGGCTTGATATTGTTGTGTCTTGGCCGCTTAGAGTATAAATTAAGCGGACATCCTAAAATGGCCAGTTTCGAGAACTGCTTAGTTTATTCTAAGCAGTTTTTTTGTTGAAAAGTTATAAAAAAGGGGAGTGTAAACAATGTCAAATTCTATATCAAAAGGATTTAAAACTAGTGAGATTATCTCAATCGTCATTAGTTTACTTATATTAGCTCTAGCTGTATTGAATTCAGCGATGCAAATTGGTTTATTCAATATTCCAACCGTTACTTTTTCAGTTCTAGCTATTTTTGCTAGTAGCTTGGTATTGTGGCTGTTTGTTGCCATTGATTGGCCAAGTATTTTATGTTTAATTTGTTTAGGTTTTCTACCTGAAGTCACTTATGGACAAATTTTCCAGCAGTCATTTGGTAATACAACGTTTGTCTTTTTATTCTTTACGTTCTTAGTGACACATGCCTTAGAACAAACATCATTTTTAAAGCGAGTTTCAGCCTGGGCAATTAATAGTGCTTGGGCTCAAGTAAGTCCTTGGAGATTTGTTTTTGCTTTTCTATCGGTGATGTTATTAATCAGTACTTTCGTTTCACCAACGATCTTATTTATGATTGCCTTTCCAATCTATGAAGAGGTTATGACCCAATTCGGATTAGAAAAAGGGGATAAGCAAGCTTCGAAATTATTAGTCGCCTTATATGCTTCAATAGCTATTGGAACAGCGATGACGCCTATTAACCACGTGTTCGCAATTACTGCGATGGGGCTATATGAAACGGCCTACGGAACGGCGATTACGAATGGTCAATATATGAGTTTCGCAGTGCCAGCAGGCTTAACAATTTTCTTAATTCTTTTAGTCTCTCTAAAGTGGATTTGGCGAATGGATTTATCTAACGTAAAACTGGGTGAGATTGCTTCATTATCAGATTTACCAAAAGCGGATAAAAAGGAAAAAGCAGTCGTTTCGATCTTTAGTGGAGTAGTTGCTTTATGGTTATTACCAGAAGTATTAGGCTTTATCTTACCTGGAGTGGCAGCCTTTCTAAAATCAGCAGGAATTGCCTTTCCACCAATGATCGGTTCTTTAGTTTTAGCAGTAGTTCACGTAGATGGGAAGCCCTTAGTTAAGTTACAAGAGGGAATTTCTAAAGGTGTGTTCTGGCCGAGTTTACTCATCGTAGCCGCGACACTCACTCTAGGTAGTTTCTTATCAAATCCTGATATGGGTGTGATTACATTAATCGAATCATTCTTAACACCATTGTTAGTTGGCTTGTCACCATTATTAATGGTATTAGTTTTCATTCTTTGGGCAGCCTTGCAAACAAATTTCTCATCAAACTTAGTAACTGTGTCAGTTGTTACAACCATAGTTATTACAATTGCGGGTTCACAGGTGGATTTACCAATAAACGTGGCAGTCGTTGCGAGTTTAATTGGATTCATGGCGTCACTTGCATACATGACACCACCTGCAATGCCTTATATTGCAATCTCAATTGGATCTGGTTGGACCACAGCTAAAGATGCTTTATTATATGGTTTTTACTTATTATTATGGAGTGCCGCAAGTGCGGTATTGGTAGGATATACATTAGGAAGCGTATTTTTAAGTCAATTATCATAGGAGGAATAATATGTTAGAAAAACAAAGAGCAACCATCGACCGAATTGATCGCGAATTGGTAAAGTTATTTGAAGAACGAACGAAAACGGTTGAGGAAGTAGCTGAGATTAAATTAGAGAACAATATGGAAATCTTAGATAGTGGCCGTGAAGCGGTCGTTATCGAGAAAGTACAAAGTTACTTAGAAGATGATTCTTTAAAAGGTGAGTTAGCCGATTTATATGAGAACATTATGCGCATTTCCAGAGGTCATCAACAAGAATGGATGAGTAAAAGAAAGTCGTAAGAGATAGGATAAAGGAGCAGTTTTATGAAAATAAATCCGAATTTTAATCGCTTACCTGGGAATTACTTATTTAATCATATTGCTGAGAAAGTTTCAGCATTCAAAGAAGGCAATCCTGACTCAGAAGTTATCAAATTGTCTATTGGTGATGTCACTCAACCTTTACCAAGGGGAGTGGTTGAAGCAATGACTCAAGCAGGTCAAGAACAATTGAATTCTGAAACTTTCAAAGGCTATGGGCCAAGTACTGGCTATCCATTTCTTAAGCAAGCGATTATAGTGCATAGTTATCAAACATTGAATATTGATTTATCAGAAGATGACTTATTTATATCAGATGGTTCAAAGACAGATGCAGGAGCCATTCAAGAGTTATTTAGTCTGGAAGCTAAGATTGCGATTGGTGATCCGGCGTATCCGACTTATATTGATAGTAATGTTATGGCGGGACGCTTAGGACATTATGATGATATGAGTCAAAGTTGGTCTGAATTAATAACGATTCCGATGACGGTCGATAATCACTTTCAAGCGGTGCCAGATTTTGATGAAGGCGAGCAGCCAGATGTGATATATATTTGTTCACCGAATAATCCCACGGGTGTCGCTATGACGAAGGATCAACTGCAAGAATGGGTTGACTATGCGATTGAGCATGAAAGTGTCATAATTTTTGATGGGGCTTATGAATCCTTTATACAAGATGATCATATCCCGCATTCCATCTATGAATGTGAAGGGGCTAAGCAATGTGCGATTGAAATGCGTAGCTTTTCTAAGACAGCGGGCTTCACGGGTATGCGTATAGGTTATACTGTCTTACCTAAAGAACTTGTGATTGAAGGTCAATCATTGAATGCCATGTGGACGCGTCGCCAACCAACGAAATTTAACGGTACTTCATATATCATTCAACGCGCGGCATTAGCGACTTTCGAACCGGAAGTTAAAAAAGAGTTGAAGGATAATATTGTATATTATCAACGTAATGCTCAGCATATGGTTGATGCTTTCAATGATGCGAGGATTGAACACTACGGTGGGGTAAATGCACCATATATTTGGTTGAAAACACCAAGAGACTTATCTTCTTGGGAATATTTCGATGAATTACTACAGGAAAGTCAAGTTGTCATCACACCAGGTTCTGGCTATGGGGCTAATGGTGAAGGCTTTATGCGACTGACTGCCTTTGGAACATATGAAGATACAGTTGAAGCGACTCAAAGAATCGTCGAAACTTATTATAAATAAAAAATACGGTTTGAAGTTCTCAATGAATTTCAATCCGTATTTATTTGTTTAATAGTTAGCAATGATATCTTTGATGAGTTGATAGCTAACGGATTGAGTTTTATAATTTGAATTATTTTGAAAAACAGCTGCACTCACTAACATTCCATGGGCATGAAATGTAGGAATTTCGCACCAACTAGGTGAAATCACAATTGCGTTGAGACATTGAGACTCAATCCACCTGGAGTGTCAGGCATAATGTAGCGTTTATTTAATAGTGAATGAATTAATGGATGAATATTTAAATCGCCTTCTAAACGAAGGTTTACACCCGTTACGTTAATAACCTATTCCGCACGTAAAATCTCTTCATTATTCTCATTCTCCATAATGTATTCTCGTGAGTTATCATCATAATCAACAGTTTCATCATCTTTGAGAATGGTTAATTGGCCACGGTCCTCACCTTCAATAATAGCTTCAGCCGACTTCATCGGAAGTTTTCCTTTAGCTAAGTTAAAGGGTTCTTGATATTTATTTAAGTATGCTTTTCGTTCTGATTCAGGCATATTTTGCCATAAGAAAGTCAATATTCGAGTTGTGGAAACACCAATACGTTCTGTCTTCGTCATTAAATTTGAATGATTTTAAGACTCTCCTAGCCCTGCAGTTCCTGTTTGCAAAGGAATATTATAGAAATCTTCAAAATGAATATTTAAATGATTAAACCCTTTTTGAATAAGTTTATCTAATGCATCGAAATAGAGAATTTTCTCATTTGAATCCATTGTCGCTTTGACGTTATCCATCGTAATATGCGTCATTTTTAAACTACTGTAATCTGCTGTTCCTACTGTATTGAAAAAGTTATGACGTGAGAAAGTATACACGGATTCATTTTCACGTTCTTGTAATAGATATTTGAGAACGTCGATCGCAGTTAGACCTGTTCGAATGGCAACGATACGGTCATCTTCAGAATAGTCATGTGTGAGTTCATTTAGAGGGTAAGGGTCTAATACTGGTAGAGAACCAGAACACAGATGGACACGATCATATTGATGTACCTCATTTGACTCAGTGACTAATTCCAACTGTTTTGTTTCACTTAACTATCGCATATCTACGATGGTTTCATAGTGTACAGTTGCATTCAATAATTCAATTTGCTTCATTGTTCGATCATTTAAATACTCACCAAACAAGGCACGCATCATAAATTCGGGAATATCGCCTTCAATTTTTGCTTCTTCTTTTAGCCTAACTTCATACTCACCTGGTTATTCGTAATCATAAGTAATATCAGTTGTTCTGGTATTTACTAGTGCTAAATCTGAATCCTCTCTAACAAGTACCCCGCGCCCAAAGCTAAACGAGGTATCGTAGCAATCAATAGTAACATCATGATTTTTTCTTTTAATTCTTTTGAATAAGAAGTGAGAACAGCCGATCCGTTAATTCCCATCCCACTAATTGTGATATCCTCCTTATAAAAAAGTTTTAAACTTTGATTCTAAGGTTAATTAAATCATATTCAAGTCCGTGTTAATAATTACCTAAAGTAACTTAATGCAATTGAAATGTAATTTCATTTCATTCTTGATAAAAACAAAATATTTGTATTGAAATTTCATTTCATAAGTTGTATAATTTGTTTAGAAAACGATTACAATGGAGTGAGGATATGTATGGTATTTCAATATATTTAAATGAAGATGTGACAGAAGAAGTTAAACAGTACATAAGACGCATGCATGAGATTGGTTTTAAAGGTATTTTCTCGTCAATTCATATCCCTGAAGATGATTCTGGATTGTATTTAGATCGATTAGGGCAATTAGGTTCGGTAGCAAAAGATTATGAAATGGAATTAGTCGTTGATGTTTCTGGAGACGCCTTAAAGAACTTAGGTATTTATTATAAAGATTTAACTCCATTGAATGAACTAGGTGTGACTGGAATTCGAGTCGACTATGGAGTCAGTCACGAAGAGATTAAACTCATTAGTGAGCAAGTAGATGTAGTTTTAAATGCGAGTACAATCAGCGTAGAAGATTTGAATATTTTAAAAGAGTTAGAAGTGGATTTCACGGCGATTGAGGCTTGGCATAATTATTATCCGCGTCCTGAAACGGGCTTAGATAAATTAGAGTTTATTAATATGAACAAGTGGCTGAAAGAGCAAGGGATTACGGTCATGGCTTTTGTACCAGGAGAGGGTGATTTGAGAGGACCTTTATATGAAGGATTACCAACTTTAGAAGACCACCGTTACAAACAATCTTTAGGGAGTGCGCTTGAATTAAGGCAAACAACCTTTGTTGATAAAGTGTATATTGGCGACCCAGGTTTGAGTACTTATAGTCAAATTCAGTGGGAAAAATATTTAAACGAAACAGTCTTATATTTCGAAGCAGTCGCGACTTCCAACACTATCGAACAACTGAAACATATCGAAGGGCGACATACTCAAAGAATGGACGCGGCTCGCGATGTCATTCGTAGTCAGGAAGCAAGGGTGAGACAAGATTTCGTAGTTAAACCGGAACAAATGACTGAACGAACGGTAGGTTCAATTACGATTGATAACTCTAATTATCTTCGATACGAAGGAGAAGTTCAAATAACAAAAACGAATCTACCAGCGGATGAAAAGGTTAATGTGATGGGTTATATACAATCGGATGATTATCTTTTACTTGAGGCGATAAGACCTGGCCAACCGTTTGAAATTCAATGGAAGAGAGGATAGATAGATGAAATTAGACAAGCTAACAACAGAGACGAGAAATGAAGCTTCAATGGCATTAGACCAAATGAGCGTTCAAGAAGCTATTGCACTGATGAATCAAGAAGATCGTCGTGTACCCGAAGCGATTGAAGAAGTTTTACCACAAATAGAAGCAGCGATTAAATTAATCGTGAAATCTTTTAAACAAGACGGTCGCTTAATATACATGGGAGCAGGAACGAGCGGACGCTTAGGGGTCTTAGATGCAGCGGAATGTGTACCAACCTTTAGTACACCGCCTGAGATGGTCGTTGGTTTAATTGCTGGTGGAGAAAAAGCCATGTTATCAGCAGTTGAAGGTGCAGAAGATTCTGCGGATTTTGGGCGAGATGACTTAAAAGAATTGAAATTAACTAATAAAGATACAGTTGTGGGAATTGCGGCAAGTGGTCGAACGCCTTATGTTAAAGGTGGTTTGGCTTATGCTCAAGAAGTTGGCGCATCTACGGTATCACTTGCTTGTAACAAAGGCGCTGAAATTAGTGAATACAGCCAAGTTGCCATTGAAGTGGATGCAGGCGCAGAAGTATTAACCGGGTCAACTCGGTTAAAAGCAGGAACAGCTCAAAAGTTAATCTTAAATATGTTATCAACAGTATCGATGGTACAAATTGGAAAAGTGTATAAAAATTTAATGGTAGACGTACAACCAACCAATGAAAAGTTAGAAGAACGTTCCAAACGAATTATAATGCAAGCGACAGAATGTGATTATGAAGTAGCAGAAAAAGCTTTTCAAGAAGCAGATAACAACGTTAAAGTGGCCATTGTTATGGTATTAACAAATAATGATCCAAATAGTGCAAAAGACATATTAAGTCATAACAACGGGTTTATCCGAGAAGCTATAAAAGAAGAGGAGGAGCAATGATGAATACAACAAAAGAACAATTGATTGCTAAAGAAATATACAAACATATGGGTGGTAAAGACAACACTACAGACATCTATAATTGTATGACACGTGTCCGGATTGATTTTGTTGATCCAAGTGTCGTCGATGAAGTTGAATTGAAAAAAGTTGAAGGTGTCATGGGTGTTGTTCAAGACGGGAATAACTTACAAGTAGTTGTCGGTCCGGGTACAGCTAGTAAAGTAGCAACTGAATTAGCAAGTATGTCAGGCAGTGTGAAAGGTGCGGCTGTCGATGAAAACCTTGACCCAGAATTAACATCTGGACGAGCTAGTACAGAACAAATTACAAAAAAGAATAAAGAAAAATATAAAAAAGGGAATGACAATGCCTTTAAACGTATTACTCGCTCTATAGCTAGTATCTTTGTTCCGTTAATACCAGCCTTCGTTGGTGCCGGTATTATTGGGGGGATTGCATCCATCTTCCAGAACATGATTACCGCTGGTCAACTCGATGCAGCCACTTGGGGTCATGCAGTTGATATACTAAATATTATTAAAAATGGTTTATTCGGCTACTTAAATATTTATGTAGGTATTAACGCTGCCAAAGTATTTGGCGCAACTCAAGGTTTAGGGGGAGTTATTGCCGGAATCATTTACTTATCAGGAATGAATCCAGAAAACCCATTAATGAATATCTTTACAGGTGAGCCATTATTAGCAGGTCAAGGTGGGATAATCGGAGTAATTTTTGCGGTATTCATCTTATCTTATGTTGAAAAAGCAGTAAGAAAAGTGATTCCGGATGCATTAGATATCATCTTTACACCAACAATTGCATTACTTGTAGTTGGTTTATTAACAATCTTTGTCATCATGCCAGTTGCCGGGGTCATTTCATCCTCGTTAGTTGGATCCATAAATTGGGTTCTAGATATTGGTGGAGCCTTCTCAGGCTTTATATTAGGTGCATTCTTCCTACCACTCGTTATGTTTGGTTTACATCAAGTCTTAACGCCTATTCATATTGAAATGATCAGCTCAACGGGACAGACAAACCTATTACCTATTCTTGCGATGGCAGGTGCAGGACAAGTAGGAGCAGCTATTGCTGTTTGGATGAAAGCACGTGAGAACAAACAATTAACAAATATGATTAAAGGTGCTTTACCTGTTGGTATCTTAGGAATCGGTGAACCACTCATCTATGCTGTCACTTTACCATTAGGTAGAACATTTATTACAGCCTGTATCGGTGGAGGTATTGGTGGTGCCGTGATTGGTTTCTTTGGAAGTGTTGGAGCAACAGCGATTGGACCAAGTGGAGTTGCTTTGATTCCACTAATTGCTAATAACATGTGGTTACAATATGTCATTGGTTTAATTGCAGCTTATATTGGTGGCTTTGTCGTTACATACTTCTTCGGAGTACCAAAATCAGCCATGGAACCTACTGAATTACAAGGATCAGGTTCACAAGCACAAGATCCGTTAGCTGACTTTAACTAATCAGATAACGAGTCATTGACCTTAATGAGATTTAATTCTCATTAAGGTCTTTTTTTGTTTCATATGATTTCACCGGATTAAATTCGTATTGTATTGTTAGTTAGTGTAAACTAATAGTTATAAAATACAACAAGAAAGACAAAAGGATAAGGAGAATGAGTTATGAAGAAGCGTTTATTATTCCTTGGATTGTTAAATCTACTTGTTGTCCAAACAGTTCATGCGGAAGAACAAAGTGAAAGTCCATCTGTTTCCCCTGATTTGGCGACACAAATACTCGAAGGCAAATTCAGTGATGAAACAAAAGAAACTATCTATAACAAAATAAAAGATGTCTTGGACAAAGTGACTGAAGTGATCGAATCAGGTAATAATATGAATGGCATTATCGGTATTGCTGATATCATAGAGTTATATGGGGATGAGTATACCTATGAAGAAGATTCACTCAAATATGATATGTGGGTAGCCGTAGATACCTTTAAACTGACGGTTTCAATGAATGAAAACAATCAAGTGGACTATTTATATGGAAATTTGTATCCGACGTTTGAAAGATTACAAACAACAGATTCAGAATCTGATTTAGAAAAAGTGCAAGAAGTAATCAATCATCCTGATGCTTTACCAAGTTTTTCTGAAGTGGATGAAAATTATAAGGATTATTATTTTGAATTTATTCAAGATGAAATGTCTTATATTACTGGGACATATAGTATGACCTACGACTGGGCTTCTAAAGATTTAATTCAATTAGAAGTTGGGCAAGCTAATTATGGTCGTGCCAACTTAACAGTGACACAAGCTGAGATTGATGAATTAAAGCAAAGGGATAATTTAATTATTCAAGATGTTATCGATGTGGTTGGTGATAACTGGACGTATGTTCAGAATCTTCAAGAGAATAGCCACTCATTCATCTGGCAAGATCCCTTGGGTAAACATATTACAGTCACAGTGGCGGAAGATTTAAGCGTTGAAGAAATTTCGACAGGCAACTTAGAATAAAATCGAATAAGGAGAGAATGAATGTCTAAAAAAACAAGAACGTGGTTAGCGATCATTGGAAGCTTACTTATTCTGACAATCGTTGGCTTATATATTTATACTTTTTCAAATACATCACAAGCAGACTCTACTTCTAATGAATCCACTCAAATAGCTAGTCAATCTTCTGTTAGTAAAGAAAGTGTTCAAGAAGAGATGGCGGAAGAGCCGGTTGAACCGATTGAACAGGAGTTTTTATTTGAGGACTTACCAATGAAAGAAGGTAAAGAAACACTTCCATCACAAGAAGGGGAGTTAACCTTAAGATCAGTTGGGGATGTGTTAATTCATGACCGTGTCAGTTATTTGGCTGACACTTATTCACCAATCTATCAAGATACTGTGGCGAATATGCTTGAAGAAGGTTTTGAACCTGACCTCTTTGATGAAGGTGCAGCCTATGACTTTATGCCGATGTTAGCTCATATTCAACCTTATTTGGAATATGCTGATATTTCGATGGCTAATTTAGAAGTGATTGCTGCTTCACCGCAGCTACCAATGTCAGGGTATCCGCAGTTTAATGCACCAAGTGAGATCATTACTGCGCTGAAAAGAATTGGTATTGATATCGTAAGTAATGCCACAAATCATACCCTTGACTGGTTCAGTGAAGGGGCGCACTATTCACTTCAGAACTTGCAAGATGAGGACATGATGTATGTAGGAAGTTATGAATCGTGGGAAGATTATAATACAAACCGAATAATAGAAGCAAATGGCATCAATATCGGATTCTTAAATTATTCTTATGGAACCAATGGTATTCCCGTACCTGCTGGAGAAGAGTATTTAATTAGTCTGATTGACGTTCCATTAATGGTAGCTGAAGTTGAAGCATTGTCCCAACAAGTGGATGCAGTTGTCGTAAGTTTACAACTTGGGAATGAATATGATACTTTGCCGAATGAAGATCAGTTTTATATATTTCAAGCATTAAGTGATGCAGGGGCTAAGCTAATCTTAGGCGGGCATCCCCATGTCCTACAACCAGTTGATTGGTATAATGATGGGGAGACCTTTGCTATTTATTCTCAAGCGAGTTTTCTAACTGGGCAAAGAGATTTAGATAATAAGCAAGGCGGTATTACTGAAGTAACGTTTCAGCGTGATGAGTCTGGTGAAGTGAATGTTGTGAATCCTAAGTTTATGCCTATATTTAACTTGGGGGTGGAAGCAGAGAAGATGTATCAAGTTGTTCCCTTTGCTGATATCAACTTACATCAAATTCCCGATGGCCAACTGTGGTGGGATATGATTGATGAACGGATGCATACTTATGTGGATGGCTTTGAGTTTGTAACTCATTTAGAAACAGAAGTGACTGAGGAAACAACAGATACTTTCAGATAGATGGAAAGCTACATTAGCTATTATTTTACATTTCCCTGGAGTTATTATAATATAACTCTAATATTTAAACTAAATTTATAAGGGGATTTTAATAATGACTCAAGATGGGCGAATTGATTTTTTATATTTAAATGAACAAGATATGATTGATGCAGGTGTTTTAAATATGCAAGAATGTATAAACGTCATGGAGGATGTTTTTGGAATATTAAGTACAGAAGATTATCGGATGGGTGGTAGAGAGAATAATTCTCACGGAATGGTTGTCTCGTTCCCAGATGAACCTGAGCATAAAAGTATGCCGGTCAATGGTCCAGACCGTCGATTTTGTGCGATGCCGGCCTATTTAGGTGGGGAATATCGTATCGCAGGATGTAAGTGGTATGGTTCGAACCTTGATAATAAAGATAAAAATCTGCCGCGTTCGATTCTCACAATGAATCTGAATGATGCCGATACAGGTGCACCATTAGCCTTTATGTCAGCTAATTTATTGAGTGCTTGGCGAACTGGAGCAATTCCGGGCGTAGGTGTGCGCTACCTTGCTAAGCCAGATTCAAAAGTGGTCGCAGTCTTAGGTGCGGGCGCGATTGGAAGTTCAACAGCTATCGCATTACTTTTAGAAGCGAAAAACGCCGAAGTGTTTAAGATCTATGATGTGGATGAATCACAATCACAGATTCTGAAAGAAGATTTAGAAGAAAAATTTCCAAATGTATCGATACAAATTGTCTATTCAATTGAAGATGCTGTGAGAGAGACAGATATCTTAAACTTAGCAACTTCTGGAGAAGCAAATCCTAAGATTGAGAGTGAATGGATTAAACCAGGTGCTCTAATTATAGGGTCTTCTTCAGGGAACTTTGATCCAGACTTTGTCATTAATAATGTTCGATTAGTCGTCGATAATTGGAAGATGTATGAAGAAGTGAAGTACGAAGATGTCTATCCATATAACACGCTTGAGATGGGCGTTTTAGGCCGATTATTCTTAGACTGGATTCATGAGGATCGCATGACGAGTGACATTATTATGAACGTAGGTGATATTATTAAAGGTAACGTTCATGCACGTGAGAATGACGATGATATTGTCATTTTTGCTTTAGGTGGGCAACCTTTATATGATATTGCTTGGGGTTATAAAGTTTATCAAAATGCCTTAGAAAAAGATATCGGAACAAAACTTAATTTATGGGAAACAGCGTTTCAAGCGAGATAAAGAAAATCATTCTCTAGGTTGCCTGTAAATATGAATAGAAAAATCTCCTAACCACTGTGGGTAGGAGATTTTTTGTATAGTTACTTTTGATTAATTCCAATCCTCAGATTGATAACCAACGGGATATGCCACTTCAGTAGGCGACAACACGCCGTCCTTGATGACTGGTAAATCAACAGGTAATTGACCTGTAGGTCCTTCTTCAGAAGAAGTGACACCAAAGATGACTTCAACCACAGCAGGAATGTTCGGACCGAATGATGCGACGGGCTCTTGTCCGCCTTCCGTTGGGTCCATACCGTTATATCCGTAAGAAATTAATATCGCATCATTATCAGTAAAGTTTACGGCATCATACGGTTTATTAATACTTACTTGCACCGTTTGAATACCTTGCTCTTTTGCGTAAGTGAATATTTCTTGTGGAATCGCTGTTCTAAAGTTATCAGCAGCAAGAGAGGATTCATCTACCATACTCGTGTATACTACGACATGACTGGCTTGTGAGATTGCCTCTGCAAAGTCAGTGAATTGACTTTCTTCATTATAAGTCAATATTTCATAAGTAAAGTCAGACGAGAGTGATTCTTCTAATCGCATCCGCTCTATACTGAACTCAGTTCCAGGAACTTGATTTGTATCCGCTGTAATAAATAATACATGATCATCTGCTTCCGGTTGAATGGGTAAAGCGGCTTGTGTATTTTCAATTAAAGTGACAGCATGATTGGAGATTTCACGTTCATTGGCACGATTCATGTCAGAGCCAACTATCCCTGTTGCATTCGCAACAACTTCATCTTCAGACTGACTTAAAAATTCATTCTCAAGTAAACCTAATTCTTCCTTAAGCGTTAAAATGCGACGGACTGAATTGTCGATATTATCCATGGGGATGTCTTCACTTTCAACTGCGTCAACAAGACCTTGAATCACCTTATCTAGCAAAGCAAGATCGTCATTGGATCTAATAATGACAGGCATCAATAATATATCCGCGCCAGCTTTTTTAGATAAGATCGAAGTTTCAACCTCACCAAAGTTATTTGCTATAGCTTCCATGTTTAAAGCATCTGTGATAACAATGCCTTCATAAGCCATCTCGTCACGAACTAGATTTGTTAAGATTGCTGGAGAGAGTGTAGCAGGTAATAAGATATCAGAACCATCCTCTTCCGATACTTTCATCTCTGATTCTAGTTGTGGGAACTGAATATGTGCTGTCATAATCATATCAGTGTCAGCATCCATCACAGCTTTGAAAGGAAGTAATTCATTATTCATCAATTCATCGAAACTTTTATCAACGACAGGTAAGCCGAAGTGAGAATCGACATCGGTATCTCCATGTCCTGGGAAATGTTTCGCGGCAACAGAGACGTTATGTTCTTTAATCCCTTCGATATAACCCAAGCCATGTTCAGAAACGATCTCAGGATCAGAGGAGAATGAACGTAAACCGATGACTGGGTTTTTGGGGTTATTATTTATATCAACCGATGGAGCAAAGTTTACATTGATGCCTAAAGCTTTAAGCTCACTCCCAATAATGTCACCAGCTAGTTTCGAGTATTCTGGGTCATTTGTTGCTCCTAGGGCCATATTACCGGGTAATTGAGTTCCCGAACCTAAACGATTCACGATTCCACCTTCTTGGTCAATTCCAATCAGAAGAGGTAAGTGATCACTTTCAACTTGAGAGGCTTGCAGTTGATAGACGAGTCGGGCTGTTTGTTCTGTTTCGACCACATTTTCAGCAAATAAAATGACACCACCAAATTGATAGTTGGCTAAGATTTGACGAATATCATCGTTTAATTCAGTCACGCCTACTTCTTCACCATCGACTTCCCAATTTCTAAAGTCTGGCATGAGCGTTTGAACGACTTTCTCTTCGAGAGTCATATTTGCGATGATCTCGTCGACGCTATTAATACTATCTTCAGATTCTGCTTGTGCAGAATAGTAGGGCGTTGTGATGTTTAACAATAGCATTCCTGCTAGAAATAATTTCGTGAGTTTTTTCATCATGTTCTCCTTTATAAGTTAATTTAAAAGTTTTTCTGTAACTTTCACCTCCGCTATATTTTAGATATTTAATGATAACATAAAAGCGTTTTCCGACCTAGGAAAACCACTATAAGACCCGATTATTTATGTGTTATTATTAGACTAGAAACAGGAAAACTCCCGAGGCTTTTGATAAAAATTTCACGTTATGGGTGACAAAGATGAAAAAATTGGGTTCGTTTCTGTATTATTTACTTTTGTAGTCATTTCAACAGATGTTAGTTTCCAAAAAATTTTATGTGGTAGATACGAAGTGACAAATGAGAACTCATTGATTAAAGAAATTAACATCCTCGAAAACCGGCTTCAAATTGAAACTGATAGTGACTATTTAGTTGAGAGTGAAACAGAAGATTAAACAGTAAAAAAAGTCATGGATTATAAGAATCTTATGGTGAAAGAAGATGCTTTATACGTTGTTGTTGATTTGGAGGCTTAGTCAGATGAGAATAATTTACAAAATCAACAATATCTAGAGATATATTTTTTCGATGGCCAATCATTCCTAGTTTTAGTTTAGATATTGTTCATCCTGAATATTTAGTCTTTGATAATCAACAAATTGTTATATATCGTGGCGATCGCATCTGGGAATTCAATATTGAAGAGGGTCAAATTTCAATGGATAATCAATACGTTCATTTTGAATTAGTGGAATAAGGTCATATCTGAATCTTACAGCATTTCTAGAACGAATTCGTTTTATGAATGCTTTTTATTTTGGTTGGAATTTTATAATTCTTTTAAAAGGATATCGAGATTTGATATAATGGATACTAACGTTATGAAAAGTGAGGCGCATTATGTTTAAAGGATTAATTGATCGTTTTTTAAGTAAGCAAGCCAATGGGGAAGCTCGACCGAAAGCAGGAATCTTAGCTGGACGAGTGGGCTTAATCTCTAACTTTTTATTATTTGGAATTAAATTGCTGGCGGGGACAATGTCAGGCAGTATTTCTATTATTACAGATGGAATGAATAACTTAGGCGATTCTGCGTCTTCTTTATTAACATTATTCGGTTTTAGAGCAGCCTCTAAACCAGCTGATAAAGAACATCCTTACGGACATGAACGATCAGAATATATTACGGGCTTATTGATTTCTGTTGTTATCATTTATGTTGGTTTTCAATTTTTCACGTCTTCGATTAAACAAATCATGAATCCGACGCCTCTAAATGCCTCACCACTAGTCTTTATTTTATTAGTTGTGTCAATTCTAGTTAAGATTATACAAGGGAATTTTTACAAGACAGCAGCTAAGGCTATTCATTCCAATACATTACATAGTGCGGCACAAGATAGTATAAATGATGTCTTTGTAACTCTGATCGTACTCGTGTCCGCGACCGTTGAGACGGTGACTGGTTGGCAAATCGATGGTTATGCAGGTGCCTTGTTGTCTGTGATCATTGTTTATAGTGGTATTCAGGCGATTAATGACTCGATTAATGATTTATTAGGGACCAGTCCCTCTAAAGATGAAATCCAAGCAATGAAGACTTTATTGGATGAGTATGATTCAATCGTAGGCTACCATGATTTACTTGTGCATAATTATGGACCAAACAAAACCTTTGCGACGATTCATATAGAAATCGACGATAGTTGGGATTTAACTTACTCACATCAAGTAATTGATCAAATTGAAGCAGACTTTGAAGAGAAATTAGGGGTAGAATTAGTGTGTCACGTTGACCCAATTGCAATACATAATGAAGAACACACAGCTATTTACCGTCAAGTTAAAGATATTCTTAAATCATTTCAATTAGATTTAAAGTTTCATGATTTTAAAGTAGATAGTAAAAATCATCGAAGTCATATCACTTTTGATGTTGTTATTCCTGATGGTGTGGAGGAATCAAATGATGAATTAATCTCAATGATCCAAGAGAAAATTCATTCAAACATCGGTGCTTATGAATTAGTCATAGAATTTGATCGACTTGATTTGTTAAAAGAAGTTTAAATAAGAATACCCTCCTTCGTATACTTTGG